>NZ_NEIZ01000020.1:0-126241 GCF_002113645.1 Pseudomonas sp. B35(2017)
CGCCCCCGCCGCCGACAACGAAGAACTGCTGGCCGACGCCTGCGAGACCCTGACCTCGGCCAAGGTCATGGCCAACAACTTTGCGGGGCTGCTGGACGGCCAGCACCGGCACACGGCGCAAGGCATCGCGCAACTGATCATGCTCGGCGAACTGGCGGTGAACCGGGTGCTGGACAGCCTGGAGCTGAAGGCCGACGCCGCCCTCTGACCAAACGCAAACCCCTGTGGGAGCCAGCCTGCTGGCGATAGCGGTGGGTCAGCCAACATCACATTCGGCTGACCTGCCGCTATCGCCAGCAGGCTGGCTCCCACACGGTCTGGTGGTGAACACCGGCCTCATGTCCGGGCCCTACAAATAACAATATTTCTCGTTTAACCCTAAATCGCGCCCTTCCCCTTCGTCTCTGAGCAAACGGAAATTTTCCCTCGATGACAAGGAGTCGGCTGCGATGTTCGCGCCCATTACCCGTTCCATGACCCTCACCCTGGGCCTGTGCAGTGCCGCCCTGAGCCCGGAGCTTCTGGCCGAGACCGAGGCCGAACAGCGCCCGGAAACCGACGCGCCGGCCCTGGAGCTGGCGGCCACCAGCGTCACGGCCCAGGGCCTGGGCAGCACCACCGAACATACCGGCGCCTACACCACAGGCGCCATGAGCACGGCGACGCGGCTCAACCTGTCGATCAAGGACACCCCGCAATCGATGTCGGTGGTCACCCGCCAGCAGATGGACGACTTCAAGCTCGGCACCCTGTCCGAGGCCATGAGCCAGACCACCGGCATCGTGGTGCAGCACAACGATTCCGACCGGATCAGTTATTCCTCGCGCGGCTATTCGATCAACAATTTCCAGGTCGATGGCATGCTCAACACGTTCACGTTCATGAAGTCGGACTCGGACACGATCATCTACGACCGCATCGAGGTGGTGCGCGGCGCCACCGGCCTGACCACCGGCGCGGGCGACCCGTCGGCGACCATCAACATGGTGCGCAAGCGCCCCACCGCGCAATGGCAGGCCCAGGCCGGGGTCAGCGGCGGCAGCTACGACGATTACTACAGCTACGTGGACGTGGGCGGGCCGCTGGCGTTCGACGGGCGCCTGCGCGGACGCAGCGTGCTGGCCTACCGCGACAGCCAGTCGTTCCGCGACAAATACGCGCTGCAGCGGGAGGTCGGCTACGGCATCCTCGAAGCCGACCTGACCGATTCCACCGTGCTGGCGGTCGGCTACGACTACCAGGACAAACACGTGCAAGGCACCTCCTGGGGCACCGTGCCGTACTGGAACGCCGACGGCGGCAAGGCCGGCCTGGGCCGCTCCACCAACATGGCGACGTCCTGGAGCTCCTGGCCGATCAGGGACAAGACCGCGTTCGCCACCCTCGACCAGGCGCTGGCCGACGGCTGGCACCTCAAGGCCGCCTACACCCACCGTCAGAGCGACACCGACGGCAAGGTCTACTACGGCGGCGCCGGGTTCCCCGAGGCGGACCGCAGCGGCATGACGGCCTACACCTCGCACATGCTCGGCACGCAGAAGATGACCGCCTATGACTTCAACGTCTCCGGCCCCTACACGCTGCTGGGCCGCGAACACGAACTGATGCTGGGGTACGGCGAGGCCGAACGGCGCTCCGATTCGCCCTACGCGATCGCCGGCCCCCGGGCGGACAACTACGGCACCATCCGCGACTGGAAGTACATGGACATCGCCAAGTTCCCCGACACCGTCACCGGGCTCACCGAATCCAAGGACGATACCCGGCAGAAGGCCGGCTACCTGGCCACCCGCCTGAGCCTCACCGATCGTCTGCATGCGGTGCTCGGCAGCCGCTACGGCAGTTGGGAGTCGTCCAGCACCAGCAACACCTTCGGCGACGACCTGCACGTGACGGCCGTGGACACCACCCGCCAGAAGCACAACGACCAGTGGACGCCCTACGCCGGCCTGCTCTACGACATCACGCCCGAATACACCGTGTACGTCAGCTACACCGACATCTTCAAGCCGCAGACCAACCGCGACGCCAACCGCAAATACCTGGAGCCGGTGGTGGGCAGCAACTACGAGCTGGGGCTCAAGGGCAGCCTGCTGGACGAGCGCCTGAACCTGGCCACGGCGCTGTTCTGGAGCAAGCAGGACAACGTCGCCGAGGTGGACGATTCGGTGCCGCCGGATCCGAAGACCGGCGAAGAGTTCTACAAGAGCGGCGGCAAGGGCAACAAGGTCAGCGGGTTCGAGGCGGAGGTGTCCGGCGAGGTGCTGGACGGCTGGAACCTGACCGCCGGCTACACCTACACCCACTCCGCCGACGGCGAGAAACGGCGCACCAACACCAACCAGCCGCTGAACCTGTTCCGCCTGTCCACAGCCTATCGCCTGCCGGGCAGCTGGAACGCGCTGACGGTGGGCGGCGCGGTGAACTGGCAGAGCGACATCTACGGCAAGGCCAATCGCCCCGTGGGGCGCGACGCCGACGGCGAGATCGTCACGCGCCGCACGCGGATCAGCCAGGACGCCTACACCGTGGTCAAGCTGATGTCGCGCTACGAGTTCGACCGGCACCTGTCGGCGTCGCTGAACGTCGACAACCTGTTCGACAAGAAGTACTACGACAACGTCGGCTTCTACAACGGCGTGTTCTGGGGCGACCCGCGCACGGTGACGCTGAGCCTGGACTGGAAGCTTTGACCCCAAGGTAGTTGGGCATCCCCTGTGGCGGGTTCCCTCGTCACAGGCAGCCGTTAACCCTTAGTTAATGCCTCCGGCGGACACTGCGCGCCGAGACCTCGATTCATGGACGAAAGGCTCCGACATTCACAGTGGGAGGCACCATGAACATCACCACCGCAATCCTCGCCGCACTGCTCGCCTTGGGTTCCGCCAGCGCGTTCGCCGAAGGCGGCGCCGAGCGCATGCGGCACTATTACCAGAACTTCCCGGTGCATCACGACGCCGCCGGGCAACAGGCCGACAGCAAAGCCGATGAGCTGAAGGTTCCGGACGACCAGACCGCGCAAGTGACCGAGTCCTATCGCCCCTGATGGCCCGATGATCTACCGATGACCCTGCGACGGATCCGCAGTGGACAGTTGGGCGCCTCCCGGGCGCCCTTTTTCATGCCTGCAGGTATTTGGACCAGAACAGCATCGGCCCCTGCGCCGGATCCCGCGTGCCGGTCACGAACCCGAGCTTGGCATAGGACGCCTTCGCCACGTCGTTGCCTTCGAGCACCTCAAGGGTGATCTTGCAGCAGCCGCGCTGACGGGCGATATCCTCGACCTTGCGCAGCATTTTGTGGCTCAGGCCCCTGCCGCGAAATTTCGTCATCACCGCCACGTCATGCACGTTGACCAACGGTTTGCAGGCGAACGTGGAAAACCCCTCGAAGCAATTCACCAATCCGGCCGGCTCGCCGCCGACGAACGCCAGCACGCTGAAGGCGTGGGGCCGTTTGGCCAGCTCCTCAGGCAGACGCCGCAGCAGGTCGGGCGCGAGCGACTGGCCGCCGCCCATCGGGTCTTCGGCATAGTGATTGAGCACGACACCGATGGCCTCGGCATGCACCGGATTGGTATAGCTGGCTTGAAGCACAAGAATTTCTGCGGAATCCATTTCCATCCTCGATCGCACGGGGCCCCGGCGCGCGTCTTGCGCGTTGAAAGGCCCGCAGACCATAACGTGGCGGCGGCACGGGCGACAAGACAAACATTGGCTTGCTCCCAGAGGACTGTGCAGGCGGCGTGTCAGGGAATGAATGTGTCGGTTGGCCCGACGCCATCGCTGGCAAGCCAGCTCCCACAGGTTTTGCGCTGGCCGCTGATCCTGCGAATGTCTACGATCCTTGTGGGAGCTGGCTTGCCAGCGATAGGGCCGCCACATCCGACATCCCTGGTGCCTGATTCAACGCCTTCATTGCGCAGTCAGTCGCGGTCAGCGCCCCCAGATCAGTTCCTCGGTCCAGCCCAGCTCGGCGAAGTCCTCGGCCCGCAGGGCCGACTCGCCGGCGCAGAAAAACTCGTCAAGCTGCGGCGGTTCCACAGAGGTGCCGCTGAGCATGGCATGCACCTGTCCGCGATGGTGGATCTGGTGCTCGAACAGGTGCGAGAGCAGGCGCAGGCGGGTGTCGTGCTGCGGCGTGTCCCGGGCGATGGTCACCACCCGACCCAGATCGGCGTCGCGCAGTTGCTCGCAATAGGCGATCAGGCGCCGGTCCACCTGGGCCTGCTCAAGGCGCAGGGAATGCCCTTCGGTAAACGGTTCGTCGACGGCGAAGAACGCATAGCAATCGGGATGCGGCTCATCGCCGCGCAATTCGCGCTCCAGCGCATCGACGTAGAACCCGTCGCAGGTGAGGATGTGATTGAGCGTGAGGCGGATGCTCGGGAAGAAGCTCACCCGTGGCGCCGCCAGCTCCGCGGCGTCGAGGCGGCTCCAGGCCTTGGTCAGCCGATGGTTGGCCCAGGCGTTCTGGTAAGCCATGGTCAGCAAGTGGTGGGACAGTGGCTGCGTCATCGCGCGCCCTCCTCGCTTCAGGTCTCGGCAAAGCGTTGCAGCTGCATCTCCTTAAGGCGGCTGAGGGTGCGGCGGAACGGGAATTCCAGATAGCCCTCGGTGTACAGCGCCTCCATCGGCACCTGCGCCTCGATGTACAGCGGCACCTTGCGGTCGTAGCACTCGTCCACCAGGGCGATGAAGCGGCGCACGCCGTCGTCGTGCACCGACAGCTGCGGCAACTCGCGGTCGCCGGCGGCCACCCGTTCGGCGCCATCCTCGGTGCCGCGGGCGATCCGGCCTTCGCGCTTCTTCGCGCTGAGGTTGGGCACCTCGCTCAACAGGATAGCCCGGTAGCTGTCGCACAGCGCGATGAAGTCCATGGCGGCGAACGGCTGCTCGCAAAGGTCGGCGTAACGGCACCACACCACCGACCCGCCGGCCTGCACCACCGGCAGGCTCCGGTGACCGACGGCCACCGGGCCGGCATGGCAAGCCTGCCCGGCCGTCAGTGCCTTGAACACGTCGCCCAGGGCGCTGCTCTGCCCCGGCGCGGCGACCCAGTAGCGTTGCGCGTGCGCGCCGGGGTGCAGGCGATGGTCCTCGGCGCCGTTCACCGCGACCACTTGCATGTGCGCCTGGATCGCGGCGATGGCGGGCAGGAAGCGGTCGCGGTTGAAGCCGTCGGCATACAGTTGGTCCGGCGGCAGGTTGGAGGTGCAGACCACCACCACGCCCTCATCGAACATCACCTGAAACAGCCGCCCCAGAATGATGGCGTCGCCGATGTCGTTGACGAACAGTTCGTCGAAGCACAGCACCCGCACCTCGGCCGCCAATTCCCGGGCCAGCGCCCGCAGCGGGTCGGCGATGCCGGTCAACTGGAACGAGCGCTGGTGCACCCAGCCCATGAAGTGGTGGAAGTGCTGACGCCGGGCCGGCACCCGCAGGCTCTGGTGGAAACGGTCCATGAGCCAGGTCTTGCCGCGCCCGACCGGGCCCCACAAGTAAACGCCGGTGACCGAACGGACACCGGCGTGCAAGGCCTCGTGGCACTTGTGCAGTGCGAAGACGGCATGTTCCTGGGCTTCATCCTGGATGAAACCGTCGTGTTCGATGGCGTACTGCCAGGCGCTGAGCGGAGAGTCGAATGTCATGCGCGGCAGTATGCCATGAGCGCTACAGGGAAATGTCCAGTCGGGCGATCTTGCCCTGTTCGTCGAGCCGGAACATGTAGCGCAGCGGCTGCGGGCTGCCTGGAAAGTCGCCGGACACCAGCCCGTGCACCAGCACCTTGCCGGTGCGGTGCTGCACGTCCAGCACCTCGACGCGGGGCTGGTAGCGCCGGCCGCTGTCCTCGATCCAGTGGGCGATGGCCGTAGGACCGACCTGATGGTGGCCCTCGTCGAACACGTTGGCGTTCTCGGCGAAGAAGCTCGCGATCTGCGTGGTGTCACGGGCGTTCGCTGCGTTGATGTACCCGGCGATGGCCGGGGCCAGAGTCGGATGGGACATGGTTGCAACTCCTTGTTGAGTGGTTCTGCCGCCATCCTAGAACAGCCCTGCGTCAATTCTTGTCAGGAGTGAAGCGCCGGGTTTCGTCCTGTTGCATCTGCTGCTGCCAGGTGCGCAGCAGGTCGCTGCGCCGGCCCGGATAGCGCCCGTCAGCGGCCGTGGCGGCGGCGATCCGGTCGGTGCGGAAGGTGCGGTAGGCGCCGCGCAGTTCGCACCAGGCCACCAGGATCCGCACTTCATTGAGAAAGCCCAGCGCCAGCGGCCAGATCGAGCGCTGGCTGGGCGTCTGCTGCGCGTCGGCGTAGTCGATCCGCAGTTTGCTCTGCTCGCGGATGGCTTGGCGCAGCACGCTCAGCGGCACGACGTTCTGCGGGAAGCCGTACCCCGCCGGCCCCGGCATCACGGTGGGGTTGAGCAAGGCGTCCCGGGCCTTGGGGTCGAGCACCGCCGCGATCTTGGCCAGGGCATCGGCGGCGGCCTTGCCCAGCACCTCGTCGCCGCGCTGATCGACGTAGCGCAGGCCGAGGACGATGGCTTCGGTCTCATCGGCATTGAGCATCAGCGGCGGCAGGAACAGGCCGCTGCGCAGCACGTAGCCGACGCCGGCCTCGCCGTGGATCGGCGCGCCCAGAGCGGTGAGCTCGGCGATGTCGCGGTACAGCGTACGCTCGGAGATCTCCAGCTCCGCCGCCAGCGTCGCCGCCGTCACCGGGCGCTTCTTGCCGCGCAGCACTTGCAGCAGGGTCAGTAAACGGGTGGTACGCGACACGGTGCAGGCTCCGTCCGGAAAATGGCCGAAGCTTAGCACCGGGCACTGTCAGATTCTGTCAGCAGGTCTCTGCAGTCATGCCCCACCCAAAAACCTGTGGGAGCGGGCTTGCCCGCGATGGCGGTGCATCAGGCGATGAATGTGTCGGCCGGACCGACGCCATCGCCAGCAGGCTGGCTCCCACAGGTCAGCAGGTGGCTCCCGCATGGGTTATGCGGTGTAGCCAATAATGTGGGAGCCAGCCTGCTGGCGATGGCTTCAGCCCAGGCACCTCAGGGACAAACCTGCCTCAGGCATCGACCTTATGACGGGCCGCGTAGAGGCACAGCATCTCCATGGCCAGGGTCGCCGCCGCCAGGGACGTGACTTCGGCGTGGTCATAGGCCGGCGCCACTTCCACCACGTCCATCCCCACCAGGTTGATCCCGCGCAGGCCGCCGAGGATCTCCAGCGCCTGCACCGTGCTCAGGCCGCCGCACACCGGGGTGCCGGTGCCCGGGGCGAAGGCCGGGTCGAGGCAGTCGATGTCGAAGGTCAGGTACACCGGGTTTTCGCCGACCCGCGCACGGATGGCCTCGACGATGGCCTCGCAGCCGCGCCGGTGCACCTGCCGCGCATCCAGCACCTGAAAGCCCTGAGGGTCGTCGTTGGTGGTGCGCAGGCCGATCTGCACCGAACGCGCCGGATCCACCAGCCCTTCCCGCGCCGCATGCCAGAACATGGTGCCGTGGTCGACCCGCTTGCCGCCTTCGTCCGGCCAGGTGTCGCTGTGGGCGTCGAAGTGGATCAGCGACAGCGTGCCGTGCTTGCGCGCATGGGCCTTGAGCAGCGGGTAGCTGATGAAGTGGTCGCCGCCGAAGGTGAGCATGGCGCTGCCGCTCTGAAGGATTCGCTCGGCATGGGCCTCGATGCTTTCCGGGATGGAATGCGGCGCGCCGTAATCGAAGTCGCAATCGCCGTAGTCGATCACCGCCAGATGATCGAACGGGTCGAACGTCCACGGCCAGTGGCGTTCCCAGGCGATGCCGGCGGACGCCGCGCGGATCCCCCGAGGCCCGAACCGGGCGCCCGGGCGGTTGCTGGTGGCGGTGTCGAACGGCACGCCGCTGACGGCCACGTCCACTCCGCGCAGGTCACGGCTGTAGCGCCGGCGCATGAAACTGGTGATGCCGGCGTAGGTGCTTTCGGCGGCGGTGCCGAAAAGGCTGTCGCGGGTGATGGCTTGATCGTTTTGCATCGGCACGTCCACGGTGAATCTCCTTTTTTATTGATGGCTGCGAAAAGCGGTCCACAGGCGGGTGCGCTGGCGCATGTCCTTGAGGCTCATGCTGCGGTCGGCATACAGCCGCTCACGCACACCGGGCTGCGGGTAGATGTCCGGGTCGTTGCGCACCGCCTCGTCCACCAGCGGCGTGGCGGCCTGGTTGGCGGTGGCGAAGAACAGGGTGTTGGTCAGCGCCGCCACGGACTCGGGCCGCAGCATGAATTCGATGAAGGCCCGGGCGGCCTCCGGGTGCGGCGCGTCCTTGGGGATGGCGAGGTTGTCTTGCCACACCAGCGTGCCCTCACGGGGGATGCGGTAGGCGATCTCGAACGGCTTGCCGGCCTTGCGCGCCTGGTCGGCGGCCATGCCTGCGTCTCCGTTGTAGGTCAGCGCCAGGCACACGCTGCCGTTGGCCAGGTCGTTGATCTGCCGGCCGGTGGCGACGTACAGCACCGACGGCTGCAACCGCTGCAACAGGGCTTCGGCGGCGGCCAGGTCTGCCTTGTCGCTGCTGTAGGGATCCTTGCCCAGGTAATGCAGGGCCAGGCCGATGACCTCCTGCGGCGAATCCAGGATCGCGATGCCGCAGTCCTTGAGCTTGCCGGCGTATTCCGGTTTGAACAGCAGATCCAGGCTGTTGAGCGGCGCATCCGGCAGGCGTTTCTTGACCGCCTCCACGTTCATCCCCAGACCCAGGGTGCCCCAGGTGTAGGGCACGCCGTAGCGGTTGCCGGGATCCACCGCCGCCAGTTTCTCCAGCAGATCCGGATCGAGGTTGGCGTAGCCCTTGAGCCCTTCACGGGGGATTTCCTTCAGGGCGCCCGCCGCCAGCCCGCGGGCCAGCACGGTGGAGGACGGCACGACCACGTCGTAGCCGCTGCCGCCGGTCAGAAGCTTGGTCTCCAGCACTTCAGTGGTGTCGAAGGTGTCGTAGCGCACATGAATGCCGGTTTCCTGCTCGAAGCGCTGCAAGGTCTGCGGCGCCACGTAATCGGCCCAGCTGTAGAGGTTGAGGGTCTTGTCCTCGGCGTGGGCCGTGAACACAGCAGAGATCAACAGCGCGGGCAAGCCCAGTTTGAACACAGAAGCCATGACGAACACCTGACCGAGGGGAGTGGTGGCAGGATGCGCCGGCGGATACATTACAAAAATCTCAAGTTCGTTAACCTGACATTAGCCGGAGACAATGTGATGCTCGGTCAACTCCACGACGTGGATCTGCAACTGCTGCGCCTGTTCGTCGGCGTGGTCGAATGCAACGGTTTCAGTGCCGCCCAAGGGGAACTGGGCTTGAGCCAGTCCAGCATCAGCCAGCAGATGGCCAAGCTTGAGACGCGCCTGGGCTACCGGGTGTGCAACCGCGGCAAGGCCGGCTTCAGCCTGACGCCCAAGGGCGAACGGTTGCTGGCCGCGACCCGTGCGCTGTTCCAGTCCATCGAAGCGTTCCGTCATGAGTCCAACGGCGTGGCCGGGCGCCTGATCGGCGAGGTGCGCCTGGGGCTGTCCGAAGCGGTGGACCACTCGGTGCTGCAACGGGTGGCTGATGCGATCCGGCGCTTTCGCGCGCGGGACGAGGCGGTGCGCATCGAGCTGATCAGCGCCATGCCGGGGGAAATGGAGCGCCTGCTGCTGCAGCAGCGGCTGGACCTGGCCATCGGTTACTTTTCCCAGGTGCAGACTGCGTTCGACTACCGCGAACTGTTCCATGAGACCCAACACCTGTACTGCGCCCCCGGCCATCCGCTGTTCACCGACGACGCACCGGACGACGCGGCGCTGCAGGCCTGCGACCGGGTCGACCATCCGTACCGGTTCCTGCGCAGCGACGAGCCGTTCCAGGGCCAGGTCTGCTCGGCGCGCTCGGAACAGGTCGAAGGCACGCTGGCGTTTATCCTGTCGGGCAAGCACGTCGGCTACCTGCCGAGCCATTACGCCCGCCAATGGGTGGACAAAGGCCTGCTGCGACCGGTGCGCGAAGGCGGATTAAGCTTTGAGGTGGCGTTTCACCTGGCCCGGCACCGGGCCCAGGTGCCGGGGGACGCGCAGAAGGCGTTCGAGGAGGATCTGTTGGCGGCGTTTGCCTGAGGGCCGCGTAAAACCTGACCTTTCAGGCAATTTTATTGCGTTGCCCTCACCGCTCGCTTCCGGCATCCTGCGCACCCATTTTCTGACCCGGCTGCGCCTTGCGGCGCGCACACCACCATGACCGTCTCCGAAAAAGCCCCGCGCAACAACGACCTGATCTACGGCCTCAACGACCGTCCGGACTTCACCGCCACGGTGTTCGCCGCCCTGCAGCACGTGCTGGCCAGCTTCGTCGGCATCATCACCCCGACCCTGATCATGGGCAGCGCCCTGGGCCTGCACAGCGAAATCCCTTACCTGATCAGCATGGCGCTGTTCGTCTCCGGCCTCGGCACCTTCGTCCAGGCCCGGCGCTTCGGCCCGGTGGGCTCGGGGCTGCTGTGCCTGCAAGGCACCAGTTTTTCCTTCATCAGCGTGATCCTCAGCGCAGGTTTCATGGTCAAGGCCCGGGGCGGCGGCACCGACGAGATCCTGTCGACGATCTTCGGCGTTTGCTTCTTCGCGGCGTTCATCGAAGTGGTGCTGAGCCAGTTCATCGGCAAGCTGCGCATGCTGATCACCCCGGTGGTCACCGGCACCATCATCACCCTGATGGGCCTGTCGCTGATCAAGGTGGCGATGACCGACATCGCCGGCGGCTTCGGCGCACCGGACCTGGGGGCGGCCAGCCATGTGTTCCTGGCCGCGCTGGTGCTGGGCACCATCGTGGTGCTGAACCGGGTCGATGTGCCGTTCCTGCGCCTGGGCGCCATCGTCATCGGCCTGACCCTCGGCTACGTGGTGGCGTGGCTGACGGGCCAGGTGGATTTCGCCAACCTGCCGCAGGTGCCGGCGGTCAGCATTCCCGTGCCGTTCAAGTACGGCTTCAACTTCGACTGGGTGGCGTTCGTGCCGGTGGCGGTGATTTTCCTGGTGTCGCCGCTGGAGGCCGCCGGCGACCTGACGGCCAACTCGATGATCTCGCGCCAGCCGGTCAAGGGTCCGCTGTACATCCGCAGGATCAAGTCGGGGCTGCTTGCCGACGGCCTCAACTCGGCCATGGCGGCGGTGTTCAACAGCATGCCGATGGTGACCTTCGCCCAGAACAACGGGGTGATCCAGCTCACCGGCGTGGCCAGCCGCTACGTGGCGTTCTTCATCGCCGGTCTGCTGGTGCTGCTGGGCCTGTTCCCGATGATCGGCGCAGTGCTGCAACTGATGCCCAAGCCCGTGTTGGGCGGCGCCGAGCTGGTGATGTTCGGCACCGTGGCCGTGGCCGGGATCAAGATCCTCGCCGAGGCCGGGCTGCACCGGCGCAACATGCTGATCGTGGCCATCTCGGTGGGCATGGGCCTGGGCATCGCCGCCGTGCCGGAAGTGCTGCGCGAACTGCCGCAGGCCCTGCGCAACATCTTCGAGTCGCCGATCACCGTCGGCGCCCTGTGCGCCATCGTGCTGAACATTTTCCTGCCGGAAGAATTCATCGAACTGGAAGAGGACGACTTCGACCCGGAGGCGTCTATCCTGCAGGTCATGGAAAACCCGGAAATGCCGGCCAAGGCTGAACCTGCACAGCCGCCTGCGGTCGCACCGTTGAACCGCTGAGGCGGCCCGCCGCACAATCAAAGGGCCGGACCGTTGGCGGTCCGGCCCTTTTTCTTCATCGAGAGAACGCCCCATGCGCCGTCTCCCCGCCCTGCTGCTGTCCCTGCTTGTGCTGTCCCTCAGCGCCTGTGCGCTGTTCCCTTCCCGCGACCCGGTGAACATCAACGTGGTCGGCCTCGAACCGCTGCCCAGCCAGGATCTGGAAATGCGCTTCGCCCTCAAGCTGCGGGTGCAGAACCCCAACGAGACCGCCATCGACTACAACGGCATCGCGCTGGATCTTGAGGTCAACGGCCGTCCGCTGGCCTCGGGGGTGAGCGACCAGTCCGGCTCGATCCCGCGCTTCTCCGAGGCGGTGGTCAGCGTGCCGGTGAGCGTTTCGGCGTTCTCGGTGCTGCGCCAGACCCTGGGCCTGAGCCAGACCCAGAACCTCGACAACCTGCCTTACGTGCTGCGGGGCAAACTGGCGGGCGGCGCGTTCGGCACGATGCGCTTCACCGACCGCGGCAAGCTCAGCCTGCCCAGGGCCAGCGCTGCCACCTGGTGACGCTGGCCGGGTTCTGCGCCGATCCGGCTGACGCCATCGCCAGCAAGCTGGCTCCCACAGGGGTTCAGGGTGAACGCAAAATCTGTGGTCACCGCCAATCATTGTGGGAGCCAGCTAGTCGGATTCTGCGCCGATCCGGCTGACGCCATCGCCAGCAGGCTGGCTCCCACAGGGATTCAAGGTGAGCGCAGAATCTGTGGTCACCGCATAACAGTGTGGGAGCCAGCCTGCTGGCGATGGCGTCAGTGCAGGCACCGCAGGGCTTGCGGATCAGGCGATAAAGCGCACTCCGGGCTTGGCCCGCTCATCCACGCTCAACTCGAACACGTCCGGCCGCGCATAGTGACCCACCACGTCGTAGTCGTAACGGGCGCGCACCAGCTCGTCGGTATCGATCTCGGCGGTCAGCAGCCCTGCCCCGCCTTTCAGCGGGCCGGCCAGCACATCGCCCATCGGCCCGACGATCACGCTGCCGCCGGCGATCAGCGGACGGTCCGCCGGCCAGTTGGCGACCTCGACGCCCAACTCGTTCGGCGAAGCCTGCACCTGGCACGCGCTGACCACAAAGCAGCGCCCCTCATGGGCGATGTGGCGCATGCTCACTTGCCACATGTCGCGCTCGTCCACCGTCGGCGCACACCACACTTCAATGCCTTTGGCGTACATGGCCGTGCGCAGCAGCGGCATCATGTTTTCCCAGCAGATCACCGCGCCCAGTTTGCCGACCTGGCTGTCGAGCACCGGCAGCGTCGAGCCGTCGCCCTTGCCCCAGATCAGGCGTTCGGTGCCGGTGGGCATCAGTTTGCGGTGCTTGGCCGCAAGGCCCGCCTGAGGGTCGAAATGCAGCGCGGTGCAGTACAGGGTGCTGCCGGCACGCTCGATCACGCCGATCACCAGGTTCGCCCCGGTGCGCGCCGACAGGCCCGCCAGCGCCTCGGTCTCAGCGCCAGGCACATCGATGGCATTGTCGAAGTAGCGGGCATAGGCCTCGCGCCCTTCCGGCAGCCGATAGCCCAGTTGCGTGCCGAAACCTTCGCCTTTCGGGTAGCCACCGAGCAGCGCTTCGGGCATCACCACCAGCGCGGCGCCGGACTCCACGATGGCCGCCTCCCAGCTCAGGATCTGTTCCAGGGTTTCGCCTTTGCCGCCGGGCAAGGCGCCGATTTGCAGCGCGGCAACGATGGATTTGGGCATTGCGTTCACTCCGTGAGGATCAGGTGTTGCCGATTCTCCGGCCGCACGGGATCATGAATAAAGCCCTGCCCGCTGCTGAATGATATGAGCCACATGAATATCGCGACCCTCGACCTCAACCTGCTGAAAACCTTCGAAGCCCTCCACGAAGAGTCCAGCGCCAGCCGCGCCGCCCTGCGCCTGGGCGTGACCCAGTCGGCGGTCAGCGCGGCGCTGCGGCGTTTGCGCGAGGTGTACGGGGATCAATTGTTCGTTCGCACCGGCCGGGGCCTGGCGCCGACGCTCAAGGCCAATCAGCTGAAGCCGGTGGTCAGCGATGCGTTGAACAAATGCCGGCAAAGCCTGGCGATGGTCGACCCGGCCGCCGATCAATACGACGGCCGCTCGGTGATCATCGGGCTGTCGGACGATTTCGAGATCGCCTACGGCCGGCGGCTGATCGACGCGATCGCCGACGCTGCGCCGAAACTGCGGGTGATCTTCCGCCAGACCCACAGCCAGATCGTCGCCCGCGCCCTGATGGAGCGCAGCCTCGACCTGGCGATCACCGCCGGCGGGTTTGCCGAGCGGCTGCTCAGCCGTCAGGTGCTGGGTGAAGGGGGGTATGCCTGTCTGGCGGATCCGGCGAGCCTGGCGCCCGGCCAGGGGCAGATCGGTCTGGAGGAGTTTGTCGCCCGCGAGCACCTGCTGGTGTCCTCGGGCGGCTTCATCGGCATCACCGACGAAGGGTTGGCGGCGCTGGGGCTGAGCCGCCGGGTAGGCGCCTCGACCACTCATTTCGCCGCGTTGCCGCACCTGCTCAAGGGCAGCGGCGCCGTGGCGACGATCCCGGCTCATGCCGCCGAGGCCATCGCGTCGCTGAGCGGCCTGGCGCTGCTGCCCTGCCCCCTGGCGCTGCCGCGTTACCCGGTGGAGCTGGGCTGGCGCACCAGCCCCCAGACCGATCCGGTGGTGCTGAAGGTGCGCGAGGCGATCATCGCCTGTTTCGCCAACGCGTGACGGCGGGTTACTTGTTCGCCGCCATCAGCCGGTTGACTTCGCTGCGCACCATGTTGGAGTACTCCGGCGGCGACATGCCGTCCAGCTCCGACCGCACCCACTCGGCCCATTTGCCTTTGCGCTTGGCCCGCTCGCCGAACAGACGCGCGGCTTCGCCCTTGGCCTTGCCCAGGTTGGTCTTCCAGAGTTCGAACAGTCGGGATTTCTCGTCTTCCAGCGCGGCGCGCTCTGCGAGGGATTTGTCGGCCAGATTGAAACTCATCGGAAATTACCTGCTGCATGAAATGGCGACATCTTACACGCTGGACGGAATTCTCCGGCGGCGGTTTTTCTGCCGCAGATGAAATCGCTGCAACTTTTCAGTTTGCGCCACACTCCATTGATCACTGTCCATTCACCTGCAAGGAGTCACCCAATGGCCCGTAGAACCGCCGCGCACACCGCCGAAGACCAGATCAAGGATCAAGCCTTCAGCGACCTTCAGGCCCTGATCGAAGAATCGGAAAAACTGCTCAAGAGCAGCGCCGCGCTGGTCGGCGAAGAAGCGGAGACCCTGCGCGGGCAGATCGCCCAGAAGTTGCAGCAGGCGCGGGACTCGGTCACGAACGTGCGTGCCCGCACGCAACCGGCGGTCGAAGCCACCCAGAACTACATCGGCGGGCATCCGTGGCAGACCGTGGCGATCTCCGCCGGGTTCGGCCTGGTGGTGGGCCTGCTGCTCGGCCGTCGCTGAATAAGTGGCCAGGGAGCGTGCTCCCTGGCCACCGTCCGTTCAAAGGCCTGCCAATTCGCGCAACTGCGCCATTGTCGCGCCGTCCAGCACAATCCCCTCGCTCAGCGACCGCGCCCGCTGAAGGTGCCGGCGATCGCCCGGCAAACGCTTGAGCCCCACCCCGTGCATCTGCCGCACCAGTTCCTGGCTGCGCTCAGCGAAGCTCTGCCCCGCCGCCTTGCTGGGGTCGATGACGATCAGCAGTTGACCGGTCCACGGGGTTTTCGCGCCCGGATGGTTCGACCAGTCGAACTCGAAGGAAAAGTTTCCGCCGGTCAGCGCCGCCGCCAGCAACTCGACCATCATCGACAGCGCCGAGCCCTTGTGCCCGCCGAACGGCAGCAGCGCGCCGCCGCCCAGGATCGCCTTCGGATCCTGGGTCGGCTGCCCGAGGCTGTCCACGCCCATGCCCGCCGGCAGCTTCTCGCCCTGGCGCGCGGCGATCTGCACGTCGCCATGGGCGATGGCGCTGGTGGCCAGGTCGAACACGATGGGCGCGCCGTCGGCCCGGGGCGCGGCGAACGCGATCGGGTTGGTGCCGAACAGCGGCCGGTCGGCGCCATGGGGCACCACGCAGGTCATACTGTTGACCACGCTCAAGGCCACCAGACCTTCTTCGGCGAACGGCTCGACATCCGGCCACAGCGCCGCGAAATGATGGGAGTTGCGGATGGCCAGCACCGCGATGCCGGCCGAGCGGGCCTTTTCCACCAGCAACGGCCGGGCGGCGGCCAGCGCCGGCTGGGCGAAGCCGTTGCCGGCATCGACCCGCACGAAGCCGGACGCCACGTCCTCGACCTGGGGCACGGCCCGGCCGTCGACCCAGCCGCTGCTGAGCGTCGAGACGTAACCGGGCATGCGGAACACGCCATGGCTGTGGGCGCCGTCCCGTTCGGCGCCGGCGCAGTTGGCGGCCAGGGTCCGGGCCACTTCGGCCGAGGTGCCGTGACGCACGAAGATGGTTTCGAGCAAATGAGTCAGTTCATCGAGGGACAGGGTGGACGAGACAGCAGGATCGTGTGGCGCAGACATCTGAAGCTCCAGAGTAATTATTGGAGGGAACGACAGCGTTCGGACAACTCGCCCGCCGATTAACCATGCCCCGACGACAGGCTGTCAACCCTTGCGTGGAACGACCGCTGTCTCGGCGGCGTATATAACGGTGTACCACCTGCAACGCGACACGGCACCTAACCTTGACGCTCCATTCACGGCGCCCGCGCCCCGATCGAGTGTCAACGATGACCGCTTCCCCCGCACCGCTGCTGTTTTCCCAGATCCTGGAAACCCCTTCCCTTTGGAAAGAGCTCGGCACGCCGCTCGGGCTGTCCGAAAATGACCTGAAATGGCTGTGCCATGTGGAGTTGGCCAGCCATGAGCGCCGCAGCCGGGAAAGCTCGCCGATGTTCGCTTACCGCATCATGCTCAAGGCCAAAGACGCCCCGGCGGTGCCGCTGGCCGGAAGCTTTGCCTTGGACGGCACGCCTGACGACGCTGCCGCCGTGCTTTACACACCCTTGGGCGGCGTGCGCAAGTTCTTCGATCTGAATGCCCTCACCCTCCACCTGAACGACTACATCCAAACGGCCAAGGAGGACGATCCGCTGCTCGCGCTGATGTCACTCGCGCAACGCAAGCGCCTGGTCTCCGGGCAGCCAGTGCAAGTCTCCTACGCCCTGATCAACGGCGACATCTTCGATGACCAGCGCACGGTGATCGAGCAAGGCCCGGCAGACAACGCCAAGGCCATGCTGGATGAACTGCTGCGGCTCCCCACGCTGGCGGATGCGATACAGGACATGTTCGCCGAGCGGTTGCGGACAGTGTTTCCGGGCATCGACCAGCGCCTGACCCGCGTAAGCTTCCCGGGCGCCCGCTGGCCGGCGCCGATGCCCCTGAGCGAAGCCGCGCTCCTGGTCTATTGTCATCCGCTGGAGCCTGACGCCCAGGTGCGCTTCACCCACCCGTCTCAAGCCTCTGACGCCACGTCGGCGAAAGCCTGGGAGCAATCGCTGACGCAAATCGCCGGCATGCTGCTGCCGCTGCTGTTCGATCGCATGGAGCGATATTGGGACGAGCCTTCGGCAGACGGTCACTCGCGCCGTGAATACTTCGCCCGCGCCTTGGCGCAGCAGGCCTTCAACGACCTTGTGCTCAAGCGGGAGGCCCGCATCATCGACGACGTGCAATTCACGGATCTGCTGCGCTGGATCCGGCCCGACACGGCCATCGGCCCCTCCCGCAGCGTCGCGCTGGAGACCGTACGGTTGTGGGAGAACCCGGCCAGACCGGTGGAACTGGCCGGATCGTTGATGACCAGCCGGACCGAGGCGTTCCTGTATACGCCTTCCCAGGGCCTGCAGGTGCTGAAGGACCATGCGGATCTGAAGGATACGCTGCTGGCCAAGTTCAAGGCCGCCGGGCACGAGGATGAGCTCTACGGGTTATTGAGCCTGGAGGAGCGCCAGCGCTTCCTGGGCTTCAAGTACCCGACGGTTTCCGGAGACGTCATCGCCGGGGACATTTTCAAGGTGCTGTTCGAGGCCATCATCACCAAGCAACGGCAGAACCTCGAATACATCCTGCAGGTGTACCGCCACAGCGACGGCACAGTGAATCTGGAGGCCCTTTACGACAAGGCCCTGGATATCCGCTCAATGGTCGACGAGAGACTCATGGGCCTCGATCCCCGAGGCCGCTGGAGCACCCGGCCGGTCTTGACGGGCAGCCTGCAACCGTCGCAAGTGTTGGCGGATCGGGCGAAGGCCGAGGCCAAGAAGTTCGCCAGCGTGCAGATACCCATCGCCCGGGAGTTTTCCCGTCAGCCACTTTATCCCGCGCAAGATCAGCAGAGCTATCTGCTCGACATGGTGCCGCGGCTCGCCCACGCCCTGTTCGTCGGCCTCAGCGGGGAGGCCTATCTCGCGACCCTCACGGGCAACTTGACGCACCAGGATGAGGAGATCGTCAAAGCGGTGTTCAACGCTGAGCACCCGAACCGGCGCACCCGTCGCGCGGTTGGCGGTTTCAGGCCGGACGCCTACCGCCTGACCCTGCAATACGCCGATGCGATGCACACCGTGCCGCTGGCCAACTGCATCCTGCTGACCGAACGCGGCGGACTCGACGCACAACACTCGGGCCATGCCCTGCTGTGGACGCCGGCCCTGGGCCTGGAAGTGTTCGACACACTCGACCAGGCCAAGGCGACGCTGAGTCAACGTCTGCAGGACAGCAGCGCACGTCTGACCCTGCTGGAAAACCTCGCGCCGTCCGCCGACCGCTTCCACCGTGACTTCATACTCGGCCCGCTACGGTTGATCGACGGCGACGTGCGGCAAGACCGGGCCGAATCGTCCCTCGACCGGTTCATGGAAGAATGCACCTATTGGCGCGAGCTCAAACCGAAAGCCGCCTCACTGCAGCGCGCCCTGCAGACGCTGGCCGGCTCCCAGCCCCACACGAACCTGCAACGGGCGGCTGCGCTGGCCCGTGCCATCGCCCTGCAACAGACCTTGCCGGCCTGGTTGGGCATGGCTGCCGTCGAGGATCAGCGACTGCAGATCGAACTGCTCGAACAACTGAGGATCCTGGACAACGAAGACTATCTGCACGGACTGCCGTCCTTGACCGACCAGGTGCGCGAAACCCTCAACCGGTTGCTGGCGCGCCGCTTCCCCGGCGCTGGGCTCAATCCGGACGAGATCGAAATCGCCCCGGTGCTGGCATTGGCCGGGCCGGCGTGCAGCCTGACGGAATATGCCCTGCGACATGTCGACGAAACGCAAGGCGACTTCACGGTTGCCCTGCGCTCACTCGAATCTGTGCCGGCCGGCCTGAACCGCCAAGCCATCCGGCAACTGTTGCTCTCGCTCGAGATCCCCGCCACGTTTGCCAGGCAGGTGAGCGAAGCGTTGTCGACCGATGCGTCAGGCGTGCGCAAGCAACACTTCGCCCGGCAAGTGTCCTGGCAATTGCTTCAGCACGCCCATGCGCTGAAATTGCAGCAATACCTTTCTGCCGTCGCCTTCGACCTCGTGCATCAAGTGCTGGACATGCCGGATGCGGTCGCCCGGAGCCTCGTCCAGGGCGCACATGCCCTGGTGCGCCCGCTGGAGCTGGTCAAGACCGCCGGCGCCGAGCCGGTACAGGCGCTGGGCCTTTACCTGATCGGTCCGCCCCGCGCAATCGCCGGGCCGCAGGTGCTGTATGCGCCTTACCATGCCGAACAGGTGTTTCGCGAGTTCGCCGACGAAGCGGCTGTCATCGCCGCGTTCAACGTGCCCGGCACACTGCAGGATATGCTGGTACGACGCCTGCCCGAGGCCCAGCGATCAGTGTTCGCTTCACTGTTCAAGGACAGTGCCGGACAGACCAGCGAGATGTCCCTGGCTTTCAGCCCCATCGGCGGTAACCTGCTGGATCGGCTGTTCACCGACAACATCCTGCTGCTGGAGCGCTTGATCGCCGGGCGGTCGCTGACCGGCGCACTGCCGGACTGGGAAACCGTCAAACGAATGTTCGGGAAAACCGTCAACCTCCTCGCCATGCTGCTGCCCGGCAAGATCGGCGCCATACCGTTCCTGTGGCAAAGCCTCAAGGATCTGCGACACTCCGTCGAGGCGCTGGAGCACCACCATTGGAAACAAGCGCTGGGCGACATCATCAACGCGGCCGCGCAACTGGTCGTTTTGAGACGCTTGCGCCTGAAATCGCTGTTCGGCCTCCAAGAGGCCGCCGCTGCGGAACCTGCGCCGGCCCTGCCCGATCCGCAGTGGGACAAGATCAGGTCGACGGCGCCGGCCCGTACCTGCCTGAAGGCATTCGAGGCGCCCATGGTGTCCTTGCAGAACCTCAAGCACGACAGGGTCAGCGGCACCTTTGCGGATCCGACGAGCGTGAAGCGCTACGCGGCGGTGGCCGGCAAGGTGTACCGCGCCGCCCGGGCAGGAATGGGATGGCGTCTCATCGATGACACCCAGGAGGGCCCGGCACTGGAAAGGACGAAATCCGGACAGTGGGCGATCGATCCGAACCAGCATACCGTCCATTACGGCAAGGCCATGTCGAGACTGCTTGACCGGTACGCGAGCAAGCGCGAAGTCGGGCTCAAGATGAACGTCGAAGCCCAGGGCATGGAGCAGATTCGCGCCTGCCATCCGGAAAAGGCCCGCGCGTTGATGCAGGCGGTGTATCTGGCCCGCCACTACGCCTTCAACAGCCTGCACAACCTGGCCCAGTTCAAAACACTGGCGTCCGCCCCCCGGCTCGATCGGTTTCTCAAGGAATTCTTCGACCTCAACACCATTGGCACCGATCTGATGGAAAAGATCGCCAATGCCGTTAAGCCGGTCTGCCGGGCGCTGGTGGAGCCGACCGACGACCTGCTCGACACTGAACGTTTCGTCATCGGATCCAGCCGACACGCGGAGGAAAACGTGATTGCATTCGTGGTCGATGTCGATCACCGCAATCGAATTCACTTCACCGAGCACTTCTTCAACCAGGAACTGGACTGTTACAAGTCGGGCCTGACTCAGCCGTTCGACGTCGACTGCCACGCGCAAGCCGCAACGCTGCTCCATGAGCTGGCCCATCAGGTCAGCGGCGCCGTGGATATCGCGTCGCTCGAAGCGCGACGACCGTTCTCGGACCTGATCGCCACCATTACCCACGCAGGGAAGAAAATGCACAAGGATCAGGTGGCGTTTCAGCGTAAAGCCCTGTCCCGCGCCACCCCCAGGGAGCAGTTGTTCACCCGCTGGGAGGATGAAGACAGCGCCTGGATCGACATGGATCAGGAAACGGCCACCAAGCATGTGGCCAAGGCCGTGCTCGCCGCCACATCGAGCCGCACGCTGGATGAGGCACGCACCGCGTTCCTTCACCCGACCAACCCCGTGCCGCGCATCGACACGATCTTGCGCAATGCCGACTCGATCGCCTTCCTCATCTGCGAGATGGGCCGCCAACTGGATCCCGTCCCCCAGCGTCCGGCCGGCCCGGTCTGACGAACGTACGTGCAAACGCGCAGCCCCCCCGAACCTGCGCGTTTTCTGTGATGAGCGCGCCAGACGCGCCGAGCGCCGGCGACTGGACCCGTCTTTTGATCATTTTTTCACGCTGCGTATGAATACTGTTCTCAATACAGCCTGTTTTCAGGATGTCGTACGGGAAAAACGGGCCTCATTGATGGGAATTAGCCATGACGGCTGTTCTCGTCCCCTTCCCGTCAAGGTTAGAATGCAGCAAATCAGGACGACTCGATGACCCAGAACACCCTTTCGGAAGCCGAATACGACGCGATCACCGATGCCGCCGCGCACTGGTGCATGCGCCTGCACGCGGTCGACTGCACGGCCGATGAGCGTCGCGCATTCGAGCAGTGGCGCGATGCCGATCCCGTGCACGCGTTCGAGTACGAGGCGATGCTGGAGATCTGGGACATCGCCGAGCACTTGCCGCGCCCGGAACCCTCCGTGGTCGCGCCCCTCGGCAAACCCGTCAGGACCTGGCGCCAGTACGCCACCGCCGCCTGCTTCAGCGCGCTGGCCGTGCCGCTGGCGGCCTGGGCCGGCTGGAACCTGGGCTGGCTGCCCAACAGCTACCAGCATGTCGAAGCCTCCGGCAATGTCCGCCAGGTCACCTTGAAGGACGGCAGCCAGGTCGAACTGAACCTGAACACCGAACTGACCTACGCCAACTACAAGGACGGACGCCATGTCACCCTGAAAAAGGGTGAAGCGTTCTTCGAGGTCAGCCATGACCCGAACCACCCGTTCACCGTCCGTGCCGGCGAGGGGCGGATCCGCGTCACCGGCACCCGCTTCAACGTCTGGATGTACGAGGATCAGGTGAAGGTGAACCTGATCGAAGGTTCGGTGCTGGTCACCAGCAATGCACAGCTGCCGGGCGACGGCCTGCGCCTGGGGCCGTCGATGCAGGCCCGCTACCATCATGGCGACTTCATGCCGCAGATCAGCCAGACCTACGCCAACGACAGTTCGCTGGCCTGGCGCAGCGGCAAGCTGGTGCTGGACAACCTGTCGCTGACCGAAGCCCTGCCGCAGATCAACCGCTACCTGGCCAAGCCGCTGATGCTCGCCGACAACGCCACCGGCACGATCCGGGTCGGCGGGATCTACAACGTCAAAGAGCTCGACAGCCTTGTGACCTCGCTGCCCAAGGTGCTGCCGGTCTACCTGACCCGCAACCAGGACGGCAATCCGGTCATCAACTCGATGCCGCAGCAACCCCCGAAAAGCTGAAGGCCGTACCCCGCAAAGGGTACGGCCTTCATGCTGCATCCGTTTAGCGGCGCTTACTGCGCCGCCACCTTCCCGGCCTTCTCGTTGGTATCTCGCACCGTCTGCAACCGATACTGCGGATCGGCCTTGATCTGCTGTTCGGTGAACGGCAGCACGCTCCAGCGCTTTTTCGAGAACGCTTCGGTCTGGTCCTTCGAATGCTGCGACGCAGGGTCGCTCGACAGCGAGAACGCCAGCAGCCCTTGGGCATGGGGCCCGTTGTCGTCGAACGTGACCACCTGCAGGT
The DNA here is from genome assembly GCF_002113645.1 of Pseudomonas sp. B35(2017). NCBI lineage: Bacteria > Pseudomonadati > Pseudomonadota > Gammaproteobacteria > Pseudomonadales > Pseudomonadaceae > Pseudomonas > Pseudomonas sp. B35(2017). The sequence goes on from NZ_NEIZ01000020.1 coordinate 22,780, forward strand.
AGCTGGTGCCGCTCACCACCTCCAACCGGCCATCTTCGCGCGGCACGCTCTGGATCGCGTTGTAGATGCCCAGCGTGCCCGGGCCGCCATGGATCGGCGTGTGATGCGCGCCGCTGCTGGCCACTTGCACGTCACCCCAACGGGCTTGCGCCGGCAGGCCTATCTTGGCGACCGATTCGGCGGACGCCTGCATCGCTTCACCCACTGCCTTGGCCACCGCCGGCCGCTCGACCGCCAGACCGCGCGGGGTCGTCTGCGGCTGCTGGGGATCGAACGCGACACGCCAGACGTCCGGCGCTTCCTGCAAGGCCTGCATGATGTTCTGGAAGTGCACCAGCCCAAGGCCCGCATCCAGGTCGGCCCGGCCATTCCAGGCCTTAAGGTCCGCGCACACCGTTTTCAGCGCTTGCCCGTCGGCGCTCGCCTCACAGAACTTCAGCAGATCCGGCATGACCTGGGTCGCCAGGTACACCTGGTCGTCCATCACCATGGCCTGCAGGTCCTGCACCGACAGCTTGCCTTTCTTGCCCAACGAGGCCAGGCGGTCCAGCGCGAAGCGCGAACGCAGGCCCAACGGCTGGCCTTCCTGGCTGATCAGCGGCGAGAACCCGGTCAGCGGCTGGGCCGGGTTGGCCAGCCAGGCCGAATCGTTGGAATGCTGGACGAAGTCCTTGCGCAGCAGCTGCGGCAATTGGCCGGAGGCGTAGATGCCTTGCTGCGCCGCTTTGGGGTCGATGTCCCAGGCGCAGTCGCGGCGCGAGCCGTCGAGCACGATCATTTGCAGGCCCGCACGCGGATCGCTGCATCGGGCCAGTTTGTCGGCACTGACGTTGGGCACCACCGACAGGTTCATGTAGAGGGTCTGGCCCTTGTCATCCGACGCCAGGGTGTTGACCCACGGGATGCCCTGGATCTTGTGCACCGAGTCCTGGAAGGCTTTCAGGTTCGCGGCGCGGTTCATCGAATACCACTGGGTCAGCACCCGGTCGTTGCCGAGGTTGGCGTCGCGCAGGCTGTAGGCGTACTGGTTGTCCCAGTCGAGCTTGCCCGGCCACTGCACCACCGGCCCGAACTGCGAGCTGTAGACGTCACGCGTCACCGGCACGACCTGCCCGTCGGCCTGTTTGACCTGCACGGTCAGGGTCTGCTTGCCCATCGGCACCGATTGGCCGTCGAGCAAGTAGCGGGTCGGATCCTTCGGATCGAGCTGCAGACGGTACAGGGTGAAGTGCTTGGACGCGTCGACGGTGTGGGTCCAGGCCAGGTGACGGTTGAAGCCGATATTGATCACCGGCAGGCCCGGCAGGGCCGCGCCCATCACGTCCAGCTTGCCGGGGATGGTCAGGTGCATCTGATAGAAGCGCATGCCGCCGACCCAGGGGAAATGCGGGTTGGCCAGCAGCATGCCGCGACCGTTGAACGAGCGCTCGCTGCCCACGGCCACCGCGTTGCTGCCGCGATCCAGCGCGAAGCGTTGCATGTGCAGGTCGGCCACCCGGTAGGCCCGCGCATCGTTGGCGATCCGGGCGCTCGCCTGAGGCGGTGTGGCGCCGGCCAGGGCCTCGGCGAACTGCCCGACCCCGCCCTCGACCAGCAGACGGCGCGTCAGCTTCACCAGATCCTGGGCCGAAATGTCACGCACCCAATCGCCCTGGCATTGCTGCGGCAGCCCCTGCGGGCGCCGTTCGGCCAGGTATCGGTTGTAGCCGGCGGCATACCCTTCCACCAGGTCGCGCACTTCGGCCGGCTGCGCCTGCCAGAACGCCTGCACGGCCTGCGGGGTATTGAGCCAGGTGAAGAACAGGTCGCTGACGCGGTTCTCCCGTTCCTCGACCGTCAGTTGTTCCGGCCCGAAATAACGCGAACGCTCACCGTTGACGGTGACGATCTCGTTGGCCAGCAGGCACAGGTTGTCTTGCGCGTAGGCATAACCGATGCCGAAGCCGAGGCCGCGCTCGTTCTGCGCGCTGATGTGCGGCACGCCGAAACCGGTGCGGCGGATGTCGGCGCCGGTCTGGGCCGAGGGGCTCAACGCATGGGCGGGCAGACTCAGCCCGAGAAACATACCGGCAAGGGCCAGTCCGGTTAACTGCCTGGAAATAATCACGCTCGCTCCTGATCAAATGCCGAAGAGCAGGTCCGATCGTCTTGCCCGGGCACCGGGACAGACCGGATCCGCTCCGGAAACACCCACGCGTCCACGCGCAATGAGCCTTATCAGAGAACGAGCCCGGTAAAAAAAATTTAATCGGCCCGACGCCCGTTCCGCCCCGTGATGACGGAGAAACAACGAATCGGCGACAAATTTTCTACATTTTGACCTTCATGATTTGGCGTGCTGATTCGTCTTGTTACAGAGAGAGCAGCCACATTTTCCTGATCAGGCTCTGAGAAAGGAGTAATCCCATGTACAACCCACCACTACCAACGGACGGTAGCCTGGCGTCGCAAGGCGCTTCGATGGGCCCCCTCGCGAGCAATTTCGGTCAACGCCCCGAGCGCCACGGCAACGAGCGCATCCGCCTGCTGCTCAAAAGCTTCGGCCTGCGCACCAGCCTGATTCGCCTGAAAGTCATCGACGCCCTGCTGGTCGCCGCCGAGAACGACCGCCGCCTGGGTGTGCGCGGCGTGCACAGCCAGTTGCTGGACCTGGACATTCCCTTGTCCTTCCTCAGCGTGCGCGAAGTGCTCAAACGCCTGTGCACCGAAGGCGTGGTCATCTACAACGCCGACAAGAGCTACAGCCTGCACCCTCAGGCCTGCGCCGTGCTCAACGCCGAGTGAGGCCGCCTGCGATCGCCGTCAGGGCTTGACCTTGCGGCGCATCACGCCATTGATCACCACCACGACCACCGCCACACCGATGGCGATGTACTGGAACGTTTTCTCGCCGATCATGCCGGCGTTCTGCAGCCAGGACAGGCCGAGCATGATCGCCAGAACGGCCAGGGCGATCAGAATCGAATATTTCAAGCGTTGCGACTGGGTCATTGCGGGTTCCTGAATCTTGGAATGTATCCGGTTTGTATCGGCTTGCATGCCATGCGCTTACCGTATTGCGGGGATGCGCGGCAGCGGGCGGGGTCTCATGTTACAGCCGATGACGAGTTTTGGCTCGCAGGCGGCGTTAACCATGAGGACTTTCGAAATGCTGCGTCGAATCACCTGGCTGATTCCGGTTCTTGCACTGCTGACCCTCAGCGGCTGCATCATCTTTCCCCACGACGGCTGGCATGGCGGTCACCGTTACTACGCTCCGCAAGGCCCCGGCTATTACTACCATCGATAAGCCCGTCGCCCAGGAGCCTGTCGCGCTCCATTCAACTGTAACCAATTGATGAACACCTGAAGGAATGCCCACGAGGATGTGGGCATTTTTCGTGGGGCCCCCGGCCTGAAACGCACCGGAAAAGAAACCGGCCAGCGCAGGAAAGGCCTCTTTGGCAACACGTTGCAAATCGGCCAAACATCGGGTCACACCTGCGGCGTGGCAGCCTCCCGCCCCCGCCCCCTATTCTTTGCGCTCCTCATCGATTGACCGCCATGGACGCGCATGCAAAGAACCCTCATCCCCCTTCGGCCCGTACAGCTGTTCGGCTTTTGCCTGGCCATCACCCTGTTCGAAAGCCTGACCTACCTGGCCAGCGACGTGGTCATGCCCGCGATGTCAGCCGTCACCCGCGAGCTGCAAGCCGATACGCGCCATGTTCCGTATGCCTTTCATCTCTACCTGATCGGCGGCGCCTGCCTGCAATGGCTGATCGGCCCCTTGTCGGATCGGTTCGGCCGACGCCCCGCCCTGCTGGCCGGCTGTGCGCTGTTCAGTGCGGCCTGCGCGGCGGCATGGGCCACCCAAAGCATTGAAGCCTTCAATGCCTTGCGCTTTGTGCAAGGCATCGGGTTGGGCTTTGTCGTGGCCGTCAGCTATCCGGCGTTGCAGGAAGCGTTCCGGGAGGCCGACGCCGTGCGCCTCATGGCGCTGCTGGGCAACGTCGCCTTGCTGTCTCCCCTGTTGGGCCCGCTGCTCGGCAGTCTTTTGCTGGAATGGATCGGTTGGCGCGACCTGTTTCTGGGGTTGGGCATCATCGGCGCCGTCGCATGGATCGGGCTCTACCTGTGCATGCCGGAAACGGTCGCCAGCCTGCGGCACGGCCGCACGCCACAGGCTTCATCCCCGTTCTGCTGGCGCCGGATCGGCCGCCGTTACCTGACCTTGCTGCGCAACCGCAGGTTCCTGGGCGCTTGCCTCGCCTTGGGCCTGATGAGCTTGCCGCTGATGGCCTGGATCGGGCTGGCGCCGCTGCTTTTGGTAGAGGTTTCAGGCCTGTCCACCCGAGCGTACGCGCTGTGGCAGATACCGGTGTTTTGCGCAGTCATCGCCGGCAACCTGATCCTCGACCGCTTGCTGGCGAGCCGCGACCTGACCGCCGTGATCCGCCTTTCGCTCTGGCCCTTCTGCCTTGGACTCCTCATCCTGGCCGGCGCAGCCGCGACCTCGCCCTCGGTGGTCTGGCTGATCGGCGGGCTTTCGGTCTACGCCCTCGGCGTGGGCATGAGCAACGCCGCCCTGTATCGCCTGGCGCTGTTCTCCAGCGATGACAGCAAAGGCCTGGTGTCCGCCGCCGCCGGTATGCTGTCCATTGGCGTCATGGGGGCCGGCGGCGCCCTCATCGTCGCCGTCGGCGGCGGCACCCGGCTGGCCTCCTTTGCCCTCTGGGCCGCGCTGGGCGGCTTGCTCAGCCTGCCCCTGCTCCACCGTTTCCTTCGCGGCCAGCCAAACGGCCGAACTTCTGCGGCACCACAATAAGGACAATCCGTGTTCCATTTCCCCCACAGCGATGCGCTCTGCGCGTTGACGCAGCCCTATTGCCCGCAATCCGTACCGCCGGGCCTGTTCGACCGGGCCATGGCCGAAGTCTCGCGGTTCCATGCCCGGCACACGCCCGGCTATGAATCCTGGCTCCAGGCCAACGGCCTGACCGTCGCGGATCTGGACAGCCTCGATGACTGGTCGCGGCTGCCGCCGGTGTTCGCCAACTTCTTCAAGCGCCGCATGCTGCTCAGCCCGACCGGCGAAGACGCCCTGGAACTCACCTCGTCCGGCACCCGCGGCCAGAAAAGCCGCATGCGCTATGACCGGCGCAGCCTGGAGGCCGCGCAGTTCATGGTCGGCCGGATCTTCAGCCATTACGGGTGGGACACGCCGCACGCGCCCTGCAATTACCTGCTGCTCAGTTACGAGCCCCAGGGCCGCATCAGCCTGGGCACCTCCTACACCGATCAGTTCCTGTGCCGGTTCGCCCCGGCCCACCGGGTGGCCTACGCCTTGCGCCCGACCGCCGACGGCCATCGCTTCGATCTGTTCGGCGTCGTCCAGGCGCTGCAGTCGTTCGCCGAGGAAGGCCTGCCGGTGCGCATCCTGGGCTTTCCCGCGTTTCTCTGGCAAGCGTTGCAGCACATGAGCGCCCAGGGCCTGCCTGACCTGCAGCTGCCGCCGGACTCGTTGGCGTTCTTCGGCGGCGGCTGGAAGGCCCGTGCCAGCGAAGAGATCCCCAAACAGCAGTTCTACCGACGCATTCAGCAACAGTTGGGCATCACGCCGGCCCGCTGCCGCGACGGCTACGGCGCGGTCGAGCACGCGGTGCCCTACATCGAATGCGCCCGGCACCGCTTTCATGTACCGGTGTACGCCAAGGCGTTCGTGCGCGATCCGGCGGACTTGCGCGTCCAGCCCTACGGCCGTCCGGGCCTGCTGGGCTTCGTTTCCCCCTACATCACCTCAAGCCCGGCCCATGCCGTGGTCATGAGCGACCTCGCCACCCTGCACTCCGGCGCTGACTGCGGCTGCGGCCTGACCGGCGACTGGTTCGAACTGCACGGACGCGCCGGCACCAGCCCAGGCAGAAATTGCGCCATGGCCGCCGCCGAACTGTTGGAGACCCACTGACATGTACCTGATCAACGGACACCTGCGCGACGACTGCACCCTCAGCGACGCACTCGAATACCTGCGCACCGAACTGCCGCAACGCCTGGCAACCGCAGTGCGATCAACGACCGTGATCGCCGCAGCCGCCGCCCTTGCCGAACGTCTGCGGGACGTCTCTGCCCTGCCGATCCTGGAAGCCGAGCAACGCCAGGCGCTGATCGACTTCTGCCAGCCGTCGGCGCTGCGCGAAAAAGTCGAGCGCGAGCTCGGCGAGCAACCGGACTCCTTGCGCCGCACCGACTACCGGCAATCGCGCTTTGAACGCTGGAGCCCGCTGGGCCTGGTGGTTCACATCACCCCCGGCAATGCGCCGCTGCTGGCCTTCTGCGCCGTGGTCGAAAGCCTGCTGGCCGGCAACGTCAACTGGTTGCGCCCCAGCGCCAGCGACACGGGACTGACCGCACAACTGCTGCACGCGCTGGTGCACTGCGCCCCCGACGGCCTGCTCGCCGGCCATGTGGCGGTACTGCCGGCCACCACCGCGCAAACCCGCGAGCTGTGCCAATGGGCCGACGGCGTCTCGGCCTGGGGCGGCGAAGCGGCGTTGCAGGCGATCAGCCGACAGTTGCCGCCCGGCTGCCGCTGGATCGACTGGGGCCACCGCATCAGCTTCGCGTACCTGACCCCGGACAGCGCCTCGCCGGCAGCATTGGAGGCGGTGGTCGACGAAGTCTGCCGTCTCGACCAACAGGCCTGCTCCAGCCCGCAATGGCTGCTGGTGGACAGCGACGATCCGGCGCTGCTGCAGCGGATCGGCGCGGCGCTGGCCCAGGCGTTCGAACGCCGCTCGCAGCACTGGCCGATCCTTGAGCCGACCCTTGAGGAGGCGTCGGAAATCACCACCGTGACGGCGATGGCCCGGCTGGGCCGGCATTTCGCCGCAGAGACCGGCCACGTCTGGGACGGCCGGCATTGGCGGGTGATCTGGAGCCACGACCAGCCGCTGACACCGTCGCCGCTGTTTCGCACCGTGCACCTCTGCCCGGTGCCCCGTGCGCAGCTGACTGAAACCCTGCTGCCGTGGCGCAACAGGCTGCAAAGCTGCGCGCTGCAGTGCGCCGAACAGGACGTGGCCGACCTGTCGCGCCGGCTGCTCACCGCCGGCGTCACCCGCCTTGCGCCGGCCCCGTCCATCCATGACGGCTACCCCGGCGAACCCCACGATGGCGTCTACGCCTTGCAGCGCCTGAGCCGACGAGTGTCGGTCAGCCTGACCGCGGCCCTGTCGGGCAGCCGCACCACGCTGGATGAGGGGCCCGCCGCGCCGCCGCCCGGCGAGCGGCCGATCCTGTCCAAGGACGCCTTCACCCAGCGACCGGTCGACCCGGCGGCGCAGCTGTACTTTCGCTCCGGCGGCAGCAGCGGCGCCCCGGCGCTCGCGGGTTTCAGCCACCGCGACTTCCGCCGGCACATGCGCGCCACCGCCGACGGTTTGTTTGCGGCGGGCCTGGAACCGGCCCGCGACCGGGTGATGAACCTGTTCTTCAGCGGCGGGCTGTACGGCGGATTCTTCAGTTTCGCCAAGGCCCTGGAACTGCTCGACGTCACCCACCTGCCCATGGGCGCCCCGGCCGATGACGATTACCGCGAAATCGTGGACTTGATCATTCGCCTGCGGGTGACGGTGCTGGTCGGCATGCCCAGCACCCTGCACCGCCTGTTTCTCGACGGACAGGAACGCCTGCGGGCCTACGGCGGCCTGGAAAAGGTGTTCACCGGCGGCGAGCACCTGAGCGAGCCAAGCCGAGCGCTGATGCGCAGCTGCGGGGTCTCGCTGATCCGCTCGGCCATTTACGGCAGCGTCGACGCAGGCCCCTTGGGGCACGCCTGCCACGCCACGGGCGATGGCATCTTTCATCTGATGAGCGAGACCCAACAGTTGGAGATCGTCGCGTTCGATGCCGACCGGCCGGTGGACGGTCAGGAGCCCGGGCGCCTGCTGTTCACCTCGATCGGGGCTCAGAGCCAGGACGTGCAACGCTATGACATCGGCGACAGCGGACGCTGGGTGCCAGGCCGTTGTGCCTGCGGTCTGGTTTCGCCGCGCTTCGAGCTGCTGGATCGCCACGGCAAGCTCATTCGCATCGGCACCGACTTCATCTCCCTCGCCGAGCTTGCGCAGCACCTGCAGACGGCGTTTCAGGTGCTGCTCGACCATGCCCCCGACGGCCTCGAACGCCTGCGGATCCGCAGCGAACGGCCGGTCGAGGATGCCCGCCAACGACTGCTGGGCTACCCGATCCTGGCGACCTTGATCGACACCGGATTGCTGACGCTGGAGATCGAAAGGTGCCCCGCCGAGCGGTTCACCCGCAACCGGCACAGCGGCAAGACGCCATTGCTGATCGACTCGCGCCGCTGATGGCTGGCGCAGCGCTCACTCCCCCTGAATCCACTGTCGAGAACATTATGCTGAGCACTTCAACGCTGAACGGGCTGGTGACGTTCGCCCGTCGGCATTCGCGCTACTACCGACTGCTTCATGCAGACGCCCCCCGGGACTTCGGTTCACTGTCTCAACTGCCGGTCGTCGATCCCGGCGAATACTGGAAAGACGCTCAACACCTTGACCGCTGGCCGGTGCTGACGGGTGAGGCAGACGGCGCCCTGGTGTTCAAGACCGGCGGCACCACCGGCGACGGCAAGCTGTCGGTGTTCAGCCGTGACGAATGGCACATGCTGACCCGGGACTTCGGCCGCAGCCTGGCCCTGCAACTGAACCACGGCGACCGGGTGGCCAACCTGTTCTTTGTCGGCGATCTGTATGCCAGTTTCATTTTCGTCCACGATGCCCTCGCGCACGTCGGAACCGCCATCACCGAGTACCCCTTCACCGGCAGCGTGGATCCGGCGCCCCTGGCCGAGGCGGTCGTGCGCAATCGGATCAACGTATTGGCTGGCGTGCCCGCGCAACTGCTGACGTTCGCCGCCTGGCTCGCCGGCCGGGGCCAGACGCTTGAGGGCGTCACGGCCTTGCTCTACGGCGGCGAAAGCGTATTCGCCGGCCAGCGGCGATTGCTCGAACGGGCCTTTCCCCGGGCTCGCGTGGCGTCCATCGGTTACGCCAGCGTCGATGCCGGGCTCATCGGCACCCGCCACCCCGATTGCGCGATGGATGAACACCGCACGCCGGACGGCCACAGCCTGCTGGAGATCCTCGATGAGGAAACGGGCGAAGCGATCGAAGCCTGCAACCGCCCCGGCCGGCTGGTGGTCACTAACCTCACCCGCCGCCTGATGCCGTTGATCCGCTATCCGGTCGGCGACCGCGCCTGCTGGCGGGAGCCGCCCGGAACGCCGCAGCGCAAATTCGCGCTGACGGGCCGCAGCAGCGACAGCCAGCGGGTGCGGGTCGGCATCCTGAGCCTAGAGCCGCACGCCATCGGCGAGTGCGTGCGGCGCATCACCGCCAGTGACGATTGGCAGCTGCTCATCGAGCAATGCGAAGGCCGGGACTTCGTCAGCCTGAACTGGGTGCCGGACACTTCAAAGCCGGATGTCGGGACCGCCGGACAATCGCTGCACGATGCGCTGACCGCACAGAACCCGCAGATCGAACGGTTGATCGCCGACGGTTTGCTGGAGCTGCGCATCGGCCGCTGCACGGTGCAGCAGTTGCTGCGCCATCCGCGCTCGGGCAAATGCCGGCGGGTGGTGGATCTGCGCCCCTACCAAAATCAGCCCCAGGAGCAGCCGTGATGGAGCCGGTCACTCTGCGGCGCTACCGCAGCGACGATGCGGCCGCCGTGACTCAGTTGTTCCGCGAGGTCTACGCACACCATTACGTTCAACCCCAGGTGTATCTGCCCCGCATGATCACCCAGAACCAAACGGATGGCCGCTGGCACTCCCTGCTGGCGGTGAGCGCTGACCGGGTGGTGGGGCATGCGGCGCTGATCCGCGACGAGGGCGGGCGCACCGCCGAACTGGCGCTGAGCGTGGTGCACCCCGATGCCCGCGGCCGAAGCATCGCGACACGGCTGGGCCGGGAGCTGTTGACCCAAGCCGAGGCCATGGGCTACCGGGGCGTGACGATCAAGCAAGTGACCCGGCACCCCTACACCCAGCGCATGGCCGAGACGCTGGGTTTTCACGGCACCGCCCTGTTTGCGGACTACGCGCCCTCGCCCGTCGGCGATCCGGAACCGGAGTCCGTCGTCATCGGTTACCGGCCCCTCGCCGGCCATCGGCGGCCTCTGCCTGCACAACGTTGGCCACACAGTTCTCGGCGCCTCATGCAGCACCTGTGCGATGTCTTCGGCACGGATCACCGAGCGGAGCCCTGGGTCGGACCCGCGGCACGCCTGCGCTTGCGCGGCGACCGCTACGATGGGGTGTTTGAGGCGCTCGACGCGGAGTTGGCCCGGCAGTTGATCGGCCTCCCGGAACGCTGGCGGATTTCCCTCAGGCTCAGGTTGGGGCAGGACTTCGCCTCGGATCTGCAGACCCTGTCGCAGGCCGGGTTCGTGTTTTGCGGCGTGACGCCGGATGACGGGAGCAACGGCTGGCTGGCGCTGTTCCACCGGGGCGTGCGGCAATGCGCGCTGACATTGCACTGCCCTTACATGCAGGGTCTGCAGGACGACCTGCAGCGGAGCGCCCGGCCTTGACGCAAAAAAGGCCCGCCTTGAGGGGGCGGGCCTTTGTCGTTCGTCACGCCTTGGCGTTGACGCCCTTGTCGCTCGGAAGGGCGCGTTCGCCGCCCTGTCCGTACGTCTTCAGGTTCTGCAGCACGTAAATGGCTTTCTTGTATTCCGGAATCAACCCGTTGGCGTACTTGTTGCCCTTGAGGTTGTTGTTCTGGATGGTGTCCAGTTGGGTGGCAAAATACTCCAGTGCGTTGAACTTGGCATCCGGATCCTTCTGGACGCCGAAGCGGTCGAACTTGTCGCCGGCGTTGAGCAAGGTCATCGCGGTGATGTCGGAGATCAGCCCGCGGCTGCGCAGGAACGTGCTCAGGGTGCCCAGTTGCTTGGGCGAAACGTTTTCCGGATCGAACCCCTTGATGTTCTTGTGCAGGCGCTGCCTGTCCATCTCCGCCGTGTTGAGCGCGGTGGGGTCGTTGCCCACCAGGGCGAGCATCTGCTTGACCTTGACGCTTTGGGAGACGGGCTTGCTCGATGAACGGGTGTCTCTGACCAACAAGCCTGCCTTGCTTTGCCAGGCGCCGGTATAGCCGACGGTCATGATTGGGCTCCTTGCGGGATGAACATGGAAAGTCCTTGGTGAACGACTTGATTGGACGCGAGTATCGGCCGGCAAAGTGATAGCACCAACCGTTTTCTGTCCTTTTTTACAATTCTTGTACATTCTTGACACAAATGACGGACACCCCGAATCCATTGACCCAGAGCGGCATAAGCGAACGGCGGAAGTAGTTATTTTGCTCTAACGTACGGTTCGGTTAGTTTCTCTGTAACAGTTCGGATACGCCCGTTTGTCGCCCACTGCCGTTCTGGCACGAAAGTACCTAAAGCTTCGCGAAACGCCGACGATAGCTAAGGACACCTGCGTGTTTTTTTCGCTGCCCACAATAAGAATCGCCGCTCAAGGACTGGTCTTCATGCCCGCATTCCGCACCATTCAGGCTCGCTACACGTTGTTTCTGGTTCTGTTCATCCTCTTGCTCTCTGTGTTGACCGTGGTCGGCATCAGTCAGTTGGTCGCGCCCAAGCTGCGCCAGACCGAGGAGCAAGTGGCGCTCAACCGGATCGCCGAAGTCGCCGAACAGATCCAGGGCGAACTGAACAAGGTCCAGGCCCAGCAACGCAGCATCACCCAGACCGTCCCCCTGCTCGACAGCGCGGCCATCGACACGGTGCTGCCGGGCCTGGTGGATCAGTACGGCGAACTCAAGGTGTTCGGCGGCGGTATTTGGCCGCTGCCGGGCCAGCGTGAGGCCGGACGCAACAAATTCAGCACGTTCTGGCACCGCGACGCCTCGGGCAAACTGGCTGTGAACACCTTCTGGAACAGCGACGCGGCCCCCAACTACTACGACCAGAGCTGGTACAAGGGCGGCATGCAGACCCCGCGCGGCCAGTGCGCCTGGGCCGCCGCCTACAAGGACGACGCCAGCGCCGAGCCGCGCACCAACTGCGCCATGGCCATCCAGAAGAACGGCGCGGCCTGGGGCGTGTCGACCATCGACGTGACGCTGGGCTTCTTCAACGACCTGGTGGCGCGCAAGGAAAAGGACCTCAACGCGCAAATGCTGATCGTCGAGGCCGACGGCAAGATCATCAGCAACAGCTCGCGCATCAGCGGCCCGATCGTGCTCAAGAACATCAGCGAGCTGAATTCACCCTTCGCCAGCCAGGTCAAGGCCGGCCTGCAGCAGCGCGACCGGACCCAGCGCAGCGAGTTCGACGACAACGGCGAAGCCAGCACCTTCTTCATGCGCCCGATCGAAGGCACCCCGTGGTTCCTGGCCACCGCCCTGCCGACAAGCACCATCACCGCCCAGCGCGACGACGTGCTCGGCACCCTGAGCCTCTTGCAGATTCCGTTGGTGATCCTGCTGGTGCTGTGGCAGGTCTATGCCATCCGCCAACTGATTCAGCGCATGAAGGCCCTCAAGGCCAACATCGATTCCCTGTCCAGCGGCGACGCCGACCTGACCCGGCGCATCACCATCCGCGCCGAGGACGAACTGGGGGCCATCGGCCATTCGGTCAATGCGTTCATCGCCTATCTGCAGAACATGATCGGCGAAGTGACCCAGGCCACCGGCGCCATGGCCTCGAGCCTGGACAACCTGCAACGCACCTCCGCGCACACCAGCCAGATCCTGTTGCGCCACGCCTCGGAAACCGACCAGACCGTCACGGCCATCAATGAAATGAGCTCCACCGCCGAAAGCGTCGCGCAGAACGCCGCCGAGACCGCCGCGTTCACCCGCCGCGCCAACGAGAACGCCGACCGCTCGCGGGTCGTCGTCGGCGAAGCCTCCGGCAGCGTGGTGGCGCTGATCGACGAAGTGGCCAGTGCCACCCACAAGGTCGAAAGCATGCAACAGGACGCCCAGCGCATCACCGAGATCCTCGGGGTGATCGGCGCCATCGCCGGCCAGACCAACCTGCTGGCCCTCAACGCCGCCATCGAAGCGGCCCGCGCCGGCGAGCAGGGCCGCGGCTTTGCCGTGGTGGCCGATGAAGTCCGTGCCCTCGCCGCCCGCACCCAGGCCAGCACCTCGGAAATCAACGAAATGCTGACCCGCCTGACCCAGGGCGTGAGTTCGTCGGTCAGCGCCATGGAAAACACCCAGGCCAGCTGCCAGTCGGCCGCCGACGCCACCGCCCGGGTCAACGCCGGGCTGGACGAGATGGCCGGCTCCGTCGGCCACATCAACAGCCTCAGCGCCCAGATCGCCACCGCCGCCGAACAGCAAAGCGCCGTGACCGAAGAGATCAACCGCAGCATGGTGCAGATCCGGCAGATGGTCGACGAACTGGTGCAGAGCGGCCAGGCCAGCGAACTCAACACCCGCCAGCTGGCGGAGGCGAACGGCCGGGTGAGCGCGATCATGGGGCGGTTCAAGGTGCGGTGAACCTTGCGCGGCTGACGGATTTGTCATCTGGCGCTCAGCGGGCTGACAGCCTTGATCTAGGATCATGCTGTCAGCCCGCTTCGTATTAATTGGAAACACTCCGTTGATGCCGAGCCGGAAAAACCGGTCAGAATGCGTTCCTTTTCTGGCCGTCACCCGAGTCGAGAACCTGCCATGCCAAACCTCCTGCGTCTGACCGCCTTGGGCGTCCTGCTCTTCTCTTCCCTGGCCCAGGCCGCCGACCTCATCCCGATCGAAGTCCACCGCGACGCCAACTGCGGCTGCTGCAAGAAGTGGGTCAGCCACCTGGAGGCCAACGGCTTCAAGGTCGAGGATCATGTCGAGTCCGACATGAGCGCCTTCAAGCAACAGCACGGCGTACCGCCGCGCCTGGCGTCCTGCCACACGGCGATCCTCAACGGCAAGTTCGTCGAAGGCCACGTGCCCGCCGAACAGGTGCGGGCCCTGAGCCAGCGCGACGACCTGCTCGGCGTGGCCGCACCGGGCATGCCGATGGGCTCGCCGGGCATGGAGATGGACGGCATGAGCGACGCCTATCAGGTCATCGGCCTGAAAAAGGACGGCACTGATGTGGTGGTGGCGGACTACCCGGCCCACTGATGGCCACGGCGTACGTCGGGCTGTTCCTGGCCGCGTTCGGGGCGGCGACCTTGCTGCCCCTGCAATCGGAAGCGGCGCTGGTGGGCCTGCTGGCCAGCGACCGCTACTGGCTCTGGGGCCTGCTGGCGGTGGCGACGGTGGGCAACGTCCTCGGCTCGCTGGTGAACTGGTGGCTGGGACGGGGGCTTGAGCGGTATCAGGACCGGCGCTGGTTTCCGGTCAGCCCACGGCACATGGACCGCGCCCGTACCCACTACCGGCGCTTCGGTCGCTGGTCGCTGCTGTTCAGTTGGCTGCCGGTGATCGGCGATCCGCTGACGCTGGTGGCGGGCGCCATGCGCGAACCGCTCGCTCGTTTCCTGCTCATCGTCACGTTCGCCAAGGGCGCCCGCTACGGGGTGCTGGCCCTGCTGACCCTGGGCTGGGCCGGTTGAACGTTCCCGTGCGGGTATTGCCTGTGTTTAACGTCGCCCTAATCCGGCCGTTCCAGCATCGGCCGATTTCCACCGGAGTCCGTCCCATGCCCGTCCCGCTCCGCCGCTGGTTGCCCGGCCTGTTCCTGAGCACCGCCCTGCCGTTGACTGCCCTGCCATTGACCGCACTGGCCGAAGCCCCGCAGTACGGCCCCGAACTGCAAGGTTTCGAATACCCCTACGCGCTCAAGCACTTCGCCTTCCAGTCCCAAGGCCAATCCCTGCAGATGGGCTACATGGATGTCGCCGCCCACGGCAAGGCCAACGGGCGCACCGTGGTGCTGATGCACGGCAAGAACTTTTGCGGCGCCACCTGGGACGGCTCGATCAAAGCCCTGAGCGACGCCGGCTACCGGGTGATCGCCCCGGACCAGATCGGCTTCTGCACCTCCAGCAAACCCGCGCAGTACCAGTTCACGTTCCAGCAACTGGCGGCCAACACCCAGCAATTGCTCAAGGCGCTGGGCGTGCAGAAAGCCACGCTGCTGGGCCATTCCACAGGCGGCATGCTGGCCACCCGCTACGCCTTGCTTTACCCCGACCAGGTCGAACGGCTGGCGCTGGTCAACCCCATCGGCCTGGAAGACTGGAAAGCCCTCGGCGTCCCTTACCGCACCGTGGACCAGTGGTATCAGCGCGAACTGAAGGTCACCGCCCAAGGCATCCGCGACTACGAGCGCAGCACCTATTACGGCGGCCGCTGGAAGCCTGAGTTCGACCGTTGGGTGGACATGCTCGCGGGCTTGAGCAACGGCCCGGGCAAGACTCAGGTCGCCTGGAACTCGGCGCTGATCTACGACATGATCTTCACCCAGCCCGTCTACTACGAGTTCAAGGACCTGAAGATGCCGACCCTGCTGCTGATCGGCACGTCGGACACCACGGCCATCGGCAAGGACATCGCTCCGCCGCCGGTGAAAGCCCGGATCGGCCGTTACGACGAGCTCGGCAAACAGGTCGCCCGGCTGATCCCGCAGTCCACGCTGGTGGAGTTCCCGGGCCTTGGCCATGCGCCGCAGATGGAAGAGCCCGCGCAGTTCCACCAGGCGCTGCTGGGCTGGCTGGACAACCCCCCTCCCGTTCGTTGAAGAGGTAAGGCTGATGGCGGTACAGATTGCAGTGCTCGATGACTGGCAGGACGTGGCCCGCGACGTGGTCGACTGGTCGGTGCTGGACCCGCTGGGCGAGGTGACGTTCCTTCACGACTACCCGGCGGACAACGCCACCCTGGCCACCCGCCTGGCCCGTTTCGACGTGATCTGCGTGATGCGCGAACGCACCCGCTTCGACGAAGACCTGCTCGGGCGCCTGCCGAACCTCAAGCTGCTGGTCACCGGCGGCATGCGCAACGCCGCGCTGGACATGCCGGCCGCCGCCCGGCTGGGGATCAAGGTCTGCGGCACCGACAGCTACAAGCACGCCGCACCGGAACTGACCTGGGCGCTGGTCATGGCCGCCACCCGCAACCTGGTCAACGAAGCCAACGCCCTGCGCGCCGGCCAGTGGCAGCAAGGCCTGGGCGGCGACCTGCACGGCAAGACCCTGGGCATCCTGGGCCTTGGCGCCATCGGTCAGCGGGTGGCGCAGTTCGGTCAAGTGTTCGGCATGCGCGTGATCGCCTGGAGCGAGAACCTCACGGCCGAACGCGCGGCGCAGGCCGGCGTCACCCTGGTCGGCAAGCAGGCACTGTTCGAACAGGCCGATGTGCTGTCGGTGCACCTGGTGCTCGGCGAGCGCAGCCGCGGCCTGGTGGATGCCCAGGCATTGGGCTGGATGAAGCCGACGGCGTTGCTGGTCAACACGGCGCGGGGCCCGATCGTCGACGAAGCGGCGCTGATCAAGGCCTTGCAGAAGCGCCAGATCGCCGGGGCCGCGCTGGACGTGTTCGACCAGGAGCCGCTGCCGGCGCTGCATCCGTTGCGCACGCTGGACAACGTGCTGGCCACACCTCATGTCGGTTATGTCAGCCGGCAGAACTACAGCCTGTTCTTTTCGCAGATGATCGAAGACATTCAGGCCTGGGCCACCGGTGAACCGCTGCGCTTGCTCAACTGACGCCGCCCTCGCGGGCAGGCACGCGTCTACAGTCGAATGCTGTAGCCACGAACCTGCCCGCGATGATGCCTGACTGTCTCCCCGCCCACCGCACCGCAATAGTGCACCTGCCCCTTCCCCGCGCCCGGAATCGTGACTGACCGGTCACCAACTTGGGGCCAAGCCCGCCGCAAAACCTGCACTTCGTCGGTGCGTCTCGCCCCGCAGCCCACGGTTTCCAAGGCCCGGAAACGGATTGTCAAACAATTCATGCGTTTGTCATGGCCCGCTCTAGGATCTGGCCTAGACTGATTTTCGCGGCACAAGACCGACCGGTCACAAAGTAGAAAAACAATAGAAACTTTTGCTGATCGCGACAGGTCATCAGAAAGACAGGGCCAAGGCGGCTGGTTCGACTCTTGCAATGGCCTCTTCACCCATTCTGCTTGCGCGTGTTGGGTAGCGTGTGCTCTCCGATGCATGGCGCGTTTGCGCCCGGCCACAGGATCCGGCCATGGACATCGCTTGTTCCAGACAAGAATCAGTTCAAAGACACGGGAGATTCAAATGATCAGAGCGGCATTGGATATTCAGGGAGAGCGTGCCCATTCGTCCCTCGGCGACGCGAACGCCATGACCGTTTCCGGCAGCCGGTCGATCAACGCCCCGGTGGCCCGTCCGCTGACGCCCGCGACCGGCCAGAACCCCAACCGCAAGAAAGTGCTGTTCGTCACCTCGGAGATCGCCGACCTGGTCAAGACCGGCGGCCTGGGCGACGTCTCCGCCGCCCTGCCCCGGGCCATGGCCCACCTGCACGATGTCCGCGTGCTGATCCCCGGCTACCCGCAAGTGATGAACAGCGAAAACCCGATCCACGTCGTCGGCGAACTGGGCGGCCACGCGGCGTTGCCGCCGTGCAAGATCGGGCGCATGGACATGCCCGACGGCTTGGTCATCTATGTGCTGATCTGCCCCGAACTCTATGCCCGCGAGGGTTCGCCCTACGGCGCCAACAACGGCCGCGACTGGCCGGACAACCATATCCGCTTCGCCCGCCTGGGCCTCGCCGCCGCCGACATCGCCGCCAACCTGGCGCAGATCCACTGGTGCCCGGACCTGGTGCACGCCCATGACTGGCCCGCCGGCCTGGCCCCCGCCTACATGCACTGGCGCGGGCAGCGCACCCCGACCCTGTTCACCATCCACAACCTGGCCTACCAGGGCGTCACCAGCCTGGGCTCCTGCCCGGAACTGGGCATCCCCGCCCATGCCCTGCAACAGGAAGGCATGGAGTTCTACGGCAAGATGTCGTTCCTCAAGGCCGGCATGGCTTATTCGAGCCACATCACCACGGTCAGCGCCACTTATGCGCAGGAGATCACCACGCCGGACTTCGGCTGCGGCCTGGACGGTTTCCTCGCCGCCAAGACCCAGCAAGGCCTGCTCAGCGGCATCCCCAACGGCATCGACGAGAGCTGGGACGCGGCGACCGACCCGCACCTGTTCGCGCCGTTCGCCATCGGCGACTGGGACGGCAAGGCGACCAACGCCGCCCATGTGCGCGAGCTGTTCGGCCTGGACGATTGCGACGGCCCGCTGTTCGCCGTGGTCTCGCGGCTGGTCTACCAGAAAGGCCTGGACCTGACCGAGGCGGTGTCGGAGTACATCGTACGCAACGGCGGCCAGATCGCGATCATCGGCCGCGGCGAACCGGAAGAGGAACAGGCCATGCGTGAACTGGCGTTGCGCTTTCCGGGGCGGATCGGCGTGCGCATCGGCTTCAACGAGACCGACGCCCGGCGGATGTTCGCCGGCAGCGATTTCCTGCTGATGCCCTCGCGTTACGAGCCCTGCGGATTGAGCCAGATGTACGCCCAGCGTTTCGGCTCGCTGCCGGTGGCGCGCAACACCGGCGGCCTGGCCGATACCATCGAGAACGGCGTCACGGGTTTCCTGTTCAACGAATCCACGGCCGACAGTTACCGCGAAGCGTTGAGCCGCGCCTTCAAGGTGTTCGCCTACCCCGGCCTGCTCAACGCCATGCGCTGCCGGGCGATGGCCGCGCCGTTCAACTGGTGCAAGGCCGTCGAGCCCTACGCCGAACTCTACGAGCAATTGGTGGCCAAGGCGCTGGGCAAAGCGAGCCACAAATAACCAGGGAGGTTGTCAGCGATGCCGTCACGGTCCCTTGAAACCTGGCCCCACGGCGCAACCCTGCTGGAGACCGGGCACACGCAGTTCGCCCTGTGGGCGCCGGATGCGTTCTACGTCAGCGTCGAACTGGACGGCGGCCGCTCGCTGCCGATGCTGCCCCAGGCCGACGGCTGGTTCGTGATCAAGACCCCGTGTCCGGCCGGCAGCCGCTACCGCTTCAGCATCGACGGCGAACTGGAGGTGCCGGATCCGGCCTCCAGGGCGCAGGACGGTGGTCTTACGCGGCCCAGCGTGGTGGTCGACCCCCATGCCTATGCCTGGCGGCACACCACCTGGCACGGCCGGCCCTGGAACGAAGCGGTGATCCACGAACTGCACGTCGGCGCCATGGGCGGTTTCGCCGAGGTCGAGCAGCACCTGCAACGTCTCGCGGGGCTCGGCTTCACCGCCATCGAGCTGATGCCGGTCGCGCAGTTTCCCGGTGAGCGCAACTGGGGCTACGACGGCGTCCTGCCCTATGCCCCGCAGGCGTCCTACGGCACGCCGGAACAGCTCAAGCACCTGATCGACAGTGCCCACGGACATGGCCTGGCGGTGATCCTCGACGTGGTCTACAACCATTTCGGCCCCGACGGCAATTACCTGCACCGCTACGCCAAGGGCTTTTTCCGTGAGGACAAGCACACGCCCTGGGGCGCGGCCATCGACTTCCGCCGCCGCGAAGTGCGGGACTTCTTCATCGAAAACGCGCTGATGTGGCTGCTTGAGTACCGCTTCGACGGGCTGCGCCTGGACGCGGTGCACGCCATCGAGGATCCGGACTTCCTCCAGGAACTGGCCCATCGCGTGCGCCGGCAGGTGGATCCGGCCCGCCACGTCTGGCTGACCCTGGAAAACGAACAAAATCAGGCCAGCCTGCTCGAAGAAGCCTACGACGCCCAGTGGAACGACGACGGCCACAACGCCCTTCACGTACTCCTGACCGGCGAGACCGACGCCTACTACGCCGACTTCGCCGAACACCCGACCGAACAGTTGGCCCGGTGCCTGAGCCAGGGCTTCGTGTTCCAGGGCGACATCTCCCGCCACGGCACGCCACGGGGCGAGCCCAGCGAACACCTGCCTTCGACGGCCTTCGTGCTGTTCCTGCAGAACCACGACCAGATCGGCAACCGCGCCCTCGGCGAGCGCCTGCATCAATTGGCCGCGCCCAAGGCGCTGCAAGCCGCCACGGTGCTGCTCCTGCTGTCGCCGATGATTCCGTTGACGTTCATGGGCGACGAATACGCCGCCGAACAGCCGTTCCTGTTCTTCACCAGCCATCACGGCGAACTGGCGAAACTTGTGCGCGAAGGCCGGCGCAACGAATTCGCCGCCTTCAGCGCGTTCGCCGACCCGCACGCACGGGAGCGGATTCCCGACCCCAACGCCGAACGCACCTTCCTCGCTTCGCAACCACGGCCGGCAGGCACCGCCACGCCCCGGCAACACGCCACCCTGGCGCTGTACCGGCAGCTGCTGCAGCTGCGTCACCGGCACATCATCCCGCACCTACCCGGCACCCAGGCCCTGGGCACTCAAGTACTCGGCCATGGCGCCGTCAGCGCACGCTGGCGGCTGGGCGACGGCAGCGAACTGCGAATCGACCTGAACCTGAGCGACTCGCCGCAGGTCAACCCTCCACGCCCTGACGCCCGGCGGTTGTTCCCGGCAACCGCCGACGAGTGGCCCGAACCGGGCCTGCTGCCTGCGCACTGCGCGCTGGTCAGCCTCACGGCCGCCACCCCTTTGCCCCCTTTGACGGAGAGCGTGCATGAGTGATGCGCAACTGGAAATCCTCGCCAGCCGGGCAGGCCTCGCCGTGGACTGGATCGACGCCAACGGCCGCCCGCAGAAGGTCGCCCCGGCGGTGTTGCGCGCGGTGCTCACCGAACTCGGCCATCCGGCCGGCACCGCCCAGGAGATCGACGCCAGCCTGCTGGAGCTGCAGCAACGCCAGCAGGAACGCCGCCTGCCGCCCCTGTTGACCGTCGATGTCGATACGCCATTGGACCTGGCCCGCTACTTCGAGGCCGACACACCTTGCGAAATCCACCTTGAAGACGGCGCACGCCTGTCCCTGAGGCTGGACGACCAGGCCCGGCTGCCGGGCCTGGTTCCGGTGGGCTACCAAAACGTGCACATCGCCGGCCAGCGCTTCACCCTGGCCGTGGCGCCGCCGCGCTGCTACACCGTCGCCGACGCGGTGGACCAACCGGTTCCCCGCGCCTGGGGGCTGAGCGTGCAACTGTACGGCCTGCGCCGCCCCGGCGACGGAGGCTTCGGCGACACCCAGGCCCTGGAGGAACTGGCCCGGGTGGCCGGCGAACGCGGCGCCGATGCCTTGGCGATCAGCCCGCTGCACGCGATGTTCAGTGCCGACACCGGGCGCTACAGCCCCTATTCGCCGTCCAGCCGCCTGTTCCTCAATGCCCTGTACGCCGCGCCGGGAATGATCCTGGGCGAGCGGGCCCTGCGCGATGCGATCGACAGCAGCGGCCTGAGCGACCGCTTCAGGCACCTGGAAGACCTCACGCTGATCGACTGGCCGGCCGCCGCCGACGCCAAGCAAACGCTGCTGCAGGCCCTGTACGACGGGTTCATCGCCGGCCAGCACCCGCTGCATCCGGACTTCGCCAGTTTCCGCCATGCCGGCGGCGAAGCGCTGGAGAACCACTGCCGGTTCGAGGCGATCCAGGCCATGCGCGCCGCCAACGGCGAAAGCCTCGACTGGCGCCAATGGCCGCCCCAGTGGCATGACCCGCAAGGCGCGGCGCTGAAGGCGTTCGCCGAGGCGCAGGCCGACCGCATCGGCTACTTCGCCTTTTGCCAGTGGCTGATCCACCGCGGCCTGGAGCGCGCGCAGACCGCCGCCCGCAGCGCCGGCATGGGCATCGGCCTGATCGCCGACCTGGCGGTGGGCGCCGACGGCGCGGGCAGCCAGGCCTGGAGCTTCCAGGACGAATTGCTCGCCTCGCTGACGGTCGGCGCGCCGCCGGACATCCTCAACCGCAGCGGCCAAGGCTGGGGCATCTCCGCATTCTCCCCCGAGGGCCTGGTGCGCAACGGCTTCCGCGCCTTCATCGACATGCTCCGCGCCAACTTCGCCCACGCCGGCGGCCTGCGCATCGACCATGTCATGGGCCTGCAACGCCTGTGGGTGATCCCCAACGGCTCGGCCCCGGCGGACGGCGCCTACCTGTACTACCCGGTGGACGACCTGCTGCGCCTGCTGACGCTTGAGTCCCACCGCCATCAGGCCATCGTGCTGGGCGAGGACCTGGGCACCGTGCCCGACGGGCTGCGGGAAAAGCTCAGCGCCCGGGGCATGCTCGGCATGCGCGTGCTGCTGTTCGAACAGGACAACACCCGTTTCAAGCCGATCCTCGACTGGCCCGACAACGCGCTGGCCACCACCAGCACCCACGACCTGCCGACGCTCAACGGCTGGTGGCACGGCCGCGACATCGACTGGAACGCGCGCCTGGGGCTGATCGACGCCAACGGCGAAATCGACTGGCGCCGCTACCGCGAGCGGGAGCGCGAAGGCCTGCGCGCCGCCCTGAGCCAGGATCCGCAGAACTTTCGCGAGGAATCCCACGAGGCCGATCAGGTGGTGGACGCCAGCGTGCGTTTCCTCGGCCATACCCGGGCGCCGCTGGTGCTGTTGCCGCTGGAAGATGCATTGGGCCTGGACGAGCAAGCCAACCTGCCCGGCACCCTCGACACCCACCCCAACTGGTCGAGGCGCTTGCCGGGCCTCGGCGAAGCGTTGCTCGACGGCGCGGACGCCGCACGGCGCCTGGAACTGCTCGCCTGCGCTCGCCTGCAGGCCGCCGAGCGTGACCGATGAGCGCGCCGCCGGCCCGGCCGCTGCGCGCCACGGTGCGGCTGCAGTTCCACAAGGGGTTCACCCTCGCGCAGGCGATCCCGCTGGTGCCGTATTTTGCCCGGCTGGGCATCAGCCATGTGTACGCCTCGCCGCTGCTCGCCGCACGGGCCGGCTCCCTGCACGGCTACGACGTGGTCGACCCGACCCGGGTCAACCCGGAGCTCGGCGGCGAAGCGGCGCTGCGCCAGTTGGTGGCGGCCCTGCGCGAGCACGGCATGGGCCTGATCCTGGACGTGGTCTCCAACCACATGGCCGTGGGCGGCGGCGACAACCCATGGTGGCTCGACCTGCTGGAATGGGGACGCCTGAGCCCCTACGGCGAGTTCTTCGACATCCAGTGGCACTCCCCCGACCCGTTGATGGAAGGCCAGTTGCTGCTGCCGTTCCTGGGCAGCGACTACGGCGTCGCGTTGCAGGAAGCCACCCTGCCGTTGGCCTTCGATGCCGGCGCCTTCCACGTCGAACACTACGAACACCGCTTCCCGGTCTGCCCCAGCGACTACGGCGAACTGCTCAAGCCCGACGAATCGCTGGACGAGGAGCGCCGGTCTCGGCTCAAGGCGCTGGCCGACCGTTTCGAGGCGCTCAGTTACCAGAGCGACGCCCGCTCGCTGTCGATCCCGCTCAAGCAAGAACTGGCGGAACTGGCGAACGACGGGCCGATCCTGCAGGCCATCGAACGCAACCTGACGCTGTACGACTCGAAGACCGAAGAAGGCTTCGCCCGCCTGCACCGCCTGCTGGAGCGCCAGAGCTACCGGCTGGCCAGCTGGCGCACCGCCGCCGATGACATCAACTGGCGGCGCTTCTTCGATGTCAACGAGCTGGGCGGCCTGCGGGTCGAGCGGCCTGCGGTGTTCGAGGCCACCCACGGCACGATCTTTCGCCTGATCGCCGAAGGCCTGGTCGACGGTTTGCGCATCGATCACATCGACGGCCTGGCCGACCCGCGCAGCTACTGCCGCAAGCTGCGCAGAAGGCTGGACCGGCTGACGCCGGGGCGCCGCTTGCCGATCTATGTCGAGAAGATCCTCGGCCCCGGCGAAACGCTGCCCGCCGACTGGGCGGTGGACGGCACCACCGGCTACGAGTTCATGAACCAGCTATCGCTGCTGCAGCATGACCCGGCCGGCGAGCACGTGCTCGGCGAACTCTGGCAGCGTCGCACGGAGCGGCCCGCCGCGTTCGCCGAAGAAGCGCAACTGGCGCGGCAGCAGATCCTCAACGGTTCGCTGGCCAGCGACTGCGAGAGCGTCGCCCAAGCCCTGCTGCAAGTGGCGCGGGACGACCTGATGACCCGCGACCTCACCCTGGGCTCGATCCGCCGGGCGTTGCAGGCGCTGATCGTGCACTTCCCGGTGTACCGCACCTACATCGGCCCGCTGGGGCGTCCGGCCCGCGACGAGGTGTTCTTCGGGCAAGCCCTGGAAGGCGCACGCCAAAGCCTGGGCGAAAGCGATTGGCCGGTGCTCGAGTGCCTGGCCCGCTGGCTCGGCGGCGACCCTTGGCGCAGCAGGCCCCGGGGCCGCCCGCGCAAGATCCTGCGCCATGCCTGCGTGCGCTTTCAGCAACTGACCTCCCCCACCGCCGCCAAAGCCGTGGAAGACACCGCGCTGTACCGCTCGGCGGTGCTGCTGTCGCGCAACGACGTGGGTTACGACACCGAACGCTTCAGCGCCCCGGTCAGCGACTTCCACGAGGCGAACCGACAGCGTCTGGCGAGCTTTCCCGACAACCTGCTGACCACCGCCACCCACGACCACAAACGCGGCGAAGACACCCGCGCGCGCCTGGCGGCGATCAGCGAGCGCGGCCCGTGGTACGCCGAACAGGTCGAGCTGTGGCGCGCCCTGGCCCGCCCCCTGCGCAGCGGTGACCAGGTGCCGTCGTCCGGCGACGAACTGATCCTTTACCAGGCGCTGGTCGGCAGTTGGCCGTTGCAGCTGGACCTCGACGATCACGCGTCCATGGCCGAGTACGCCGGGCGCATCGTCCAGTGGCAACGCAAGGCCCTGCGCGAAGCCAAGCTGCAAAGCAGCTGGAGTTCGCCGAACGAGCCCTACGAACACGCCGCGCACACCTTCGCCGAACAACTGCTGCTGGCCCCCGAAGGCGAACTGCTGCGGACCGCGCTGGCCAAGTCGGTCAACGGCATCGCCGCCGCCGGCGCCCTGAACGGGCTGGCGCAAACCTTGCTGCGCATGACCGTGCCGGGGGTGCCGGACCTGTATCAGGGCAACGAGTTCTGGGACTTCAGCCTGGTGGATCCGGACAACCGCCGGCCGGTGGACTACCCGGCGCGGGAGCAGGCGTTGCAGGCCGACGTGCCGGTTGCGCAGTTGTTGACGCAGTGGCGCGACGGGCGCCTCAAGCAGGCGTTGATCGCCCAGGCGCTGCAACGGCGCGCCGAACACACCGAGCTGTTTCGCCGGGGTTCCTATCAGGCCCTTGAGGTGCTGGGCAGCCAGGCGCACAACGTGCTCGCGTTCGCCCGCGAGCATGAGGGACAGCGGGCCATCATCGTGGTGCCGATCCGCTGCGCCGCCCTGCTGGAAAACGGTGCCGTGCCCCAGGTGGACGCGCTGCGTTGGGGCGACACCCGGGTGATGCTGCCGTTCGCCCCCGGGGAAACAAACCTGAAGGGACTTTTCTCAAGCGGGGCAGTCACAAAAAACAGGGAGCTGAACGTCAGCGCCGCACTGGGGGAGATCCCGGTCAATCTGTTTATCCAACTCTTCTAAAGCATGAGTTCAGTCCAGGAGCATTGCGATGAGTAACGACGATAAACGCATCCGCGAGTTCGCCTATCAGATCTGGGAATCCGAAGGCAAACCCGAAGGCCAGGAAGCGCGCCACTGGGAGATGGCGTGCAAGCTGGCGGAGGCCGAGGCGCTGGCGCCGACGAAACCGCCGAAGGCCGCCGGCAAACCCGCCGCGACCAAACCCAAGGCCCCCGCCAAGGTCAAACCGGCCGGCGTCGCCAAAGTCCTTCCGCCGGGCGAAAAGGTGACCGCGAAAAAGCCCCGGGCCCCGCGCAAGCCGCCGGTGGCCTGACGTATCGATCACTGACCCAATCACTGTGGGAGCGGGCTTGCCCGCGATTGCGGGCGGCCCTCCACCGCCGATGTCGCCATTCACGACGCCATCGCGAGCAGGCGCGCTCCCACAGGGAAGACGGTGACCGAACCGCCCCTTCCCGTTTTGCAGGAGCATTGGCATGACCCGTCCCAAGCAGACCGAGCCCGCCACACACACCGAACCCACCCGCATCCGCGAAGGCCGGCCCTTCCCGCTCGGCGCGACCTGGGACGGCCTGGGCGTCAACTTCGCCCTGTTTTCCGCCCACGCCACCAAGGTCGAGCTGTGCCTGTTCGACGATGCAGGCGAAGTCGAGCTCGAACGCATCGAACTGCCGGAATACACCGACGAGATTTTCCACGGCTACCTGCCCGACGCCCATCCGGGGCTGATCTACGGCTACCGCGTCCACGGTCCGTACGACCCGGCCAACGGTCACCGCTTCAACCCCAACAAGCTGCTGATCGACCCCTACGCCAAACAGCTGATCGGCCAGCTGAAATGGTCCGAGGCGTTGTTCGGCTACACCATCGGCCATCCGGACGCCGACCTCAGTTTCGACGAACGCGACAGCGCGCCCTTCGTCCCCAAGTGCAAGGTCATCGACCCGGCGCACACCTGGGGCCACGATCAGCGCGTCAACGTGCCGTGGGACAAGACGATCATCTACGAGACCCACGTGCGCGGCTTCAGCATGCGCCACCCCTCGGTGCCGGAGAACGTGCGCGGCACCTTCGCCGGGCTGATGGTCGATGACGTGCTCGACCACATTCGCAAGCTCGGCGTGTCGACGGTGGAACTGCTGCCGATCCATGCCTTCGTCAACGACCAGCACCTGCTGCACAAGGGCATGACCAACTACTGGGGCTACAACAGCCTGGCCTTCTTCGCCCCGGACCCGCGCTACCTGGCCAGCGGCAAGATCGCCGAATTCAAGGAGATGGTCGCGCACCTGCACGAAGCCCGGCTGGAGGTGATCCTGGACGTGGTCTACAACCACACCGCCGAAGGCAACGAACAAGGCCCGACCCTGTCGATGCGCGGCATCGACAACGCCTCGTACTACCGGCTGATGCCCGACGACAAGCGCTTCTACATCAACGATTCCGGCACCGGCAACACCCTGGACCTGAGCCACCCGTGCGTGCTGCAGATGGTCACCGACTCGCTGCGCTACTGGGCCGGCGAGATGCACGTGGACGGCTTCCGCTTCGACCTGGCGACAATCCTGGGCCGCTACCACGACGGCTTCGACGAACGCCACAGCTTCCTGGTGGCCTGCCGCCAGGATCCGCTGCTCAGCGAGGTGAAGCTGATCGCCGAACCCTGGGACTGCGGCCCCGGCGGCTATCAGGTCGGCAACTTTCCGCCGGGCTGGGTCGAGTGGAACGACCGCTTCCGCGACACCGTGCGCGCCTTCTGGAAAGGCGACGAAGGCCAGCTCGCCGACTTCGCCAACCGCATGACCGCCTCCGGCGAAATGTTCAACCAGCGCGGGCGCAGGCCCTATGCGTCGGTGAACTTCGTCACCGCCCACGACGGTTTCACCCTCAACGACCTGGTGTCCTACAACGACAAGCACAACGAGGCCAACGACGAGAACAACCAGGACGGCAGCAACCACAACCTGTCCTGGAACCATGGCGTCGAAGGCCCCACCGACGACCCCGAGATCAACGCCCTGCGCCACCGCCAGATGCGCAACTTCTTCGCCACCCTGCTGCTGGCCCAGGGCACGCCGATGCTGGTGGCCGGCGACGAGTTCGCCCGCACCCAGGACGGCAACAACAACGCCTATTGCCAGGACAGCGAGATCGGCTGGGTCAACTGGGACCTGAGCGATGACGGCAAGGCCCTGCTCAAGTTCGTCAAGCGCCTGATCAAACTGCGCCTGACCTACCCGATCCTGCGCCGGGGACGTTTCCTGGTGGGCAACTACAACGAGGACATCGGGGTCAAGGACGTGACCTGGCTGGCCCCCGACGCCAGCGAGATGACCACCGAACACTGGCACGACGCGCACAACCGCTGCCTGGGCATGCTGCTCGACGGCCGCGCCCAGGAAACCGGGATCCGCCGCAAGGGCGGCGATGCGACGTTGCTGCTGGTGGTCAACGCCCACCACGACATCGTCGACTTCACGCTGCCGGACGTGCCTGAAGGCAGTTTCTGGATCTGCCTGGTCGACACCCACCAGCCGCAGGTGCGCGGACAGGAACGGTTCGCGTTCGGTCATCGCTACTCGGTCACCGGCCGCTCGCTGCTGCTGTTCGAGCTGCAGCATGAGCAAGACGAATGAGCAAACGCCCGGATTCACGGGGCCAATTGCGACACACGACACAGGCAAGACAAAAAAAAGCAGATCAGATTGATCTGCAGCGCGACGAACCGCGCTTCTTGAGCAATACTCTGCATCGCGGCAATCCAGGGCTCGGAGCGTCGCACGGCAACCCACTGCCTCAACAGACCGGACGGCACCCGGATTTCAAGCGCCGCAATCGGCTGCGGGCAACGCACAACAAGGACGTAGCACCCATGAAACCGTTATCCCTGAGTGAACAGAGACTGCCGGCGCAGATCTGGAACAGCGCGCCGCAAATCGAACACATCCCCGTCATCAACACCCAAAGCCTGGTGCCCGCCGGCGCCCGCGCGGTGGTGATCGCCCCTCATCCGGGCGATGAAGTGGTGACCTGCGGCGGCCTGCTGCAACTGCTGAGCGGCCTGGGCCATCCCCTGCAACTGCTCTCGATCACCGACGGCAGCGCCAGCCACCCCGGCTCGCGCCAGTGGTCGGAGAAACGCCTGAGCGTGTTCCGCCCGCAGGAAAGCGTCGAGGCCCTGCGCCGCCTCGGCCTGCCGATGCACAGCCTCAAGTGGGTGCGCGGCGGTTTCGCCGACAATGCCCTGATCGAGCACGAATCCCAGCTGACCGACTTCATCAGCCGCTACCTGCGCCCCGGCGACGTGGTGTTCAGCACCTGGTGCGAAGACGGCAACCCCGACCATGAGGCGGTGGGCCGCGCCAGCGCCCAGGCCGCCCAGAGGGCCGGTGCCACGTTCCATGACGTGCCGGTCTGGGCGTGGCACTGGCCGGAGCGCGACCATGCGCTGATCCCCTGGCAGCGGGCGCGCAAGCTGCGGCTCGACACCTGGACCGTGGCGCGCAAGAGCCACGCCACCCACGCCTACGCCAGCCAGCTCAACGGCGAGCCGGCGGTGGGCCTGGAGCCGCTGCTGCCCAAGGTGATCCTGGAACGCATGCGCCTGCCCTACGAAATCGTCTTCGTCTGAGCCGCCTGCGGCGCGAAGGCGTGCGCAGGCAAAATGAACTGCCTGGCCTGCGCTCAGTCGCATGCACAGGCAGCCATGATTCAGAGGAGCGAACGTGTCCAGCGATCCCGAGCGTCACAGCCGCAATGTCCAGCCCGCCGACCCGCCCGCCATCCACCGGCTGCGGGTGCTGACGGTCAATACGCACAAGGGGTTCACGGCGCTGAACCGGCGCTTCATCCTGCCGGAACTGCGCGAGGCGGTGCGCAGCACGTCGGCGGACCTGGTGTTCCTGCAAGAGGTGGTCGGCGAGCATGAGCGCCATTCCAGCCGCTACAACGAATGGCCGCCGACCTCGCAGTACGAGTTTCTGGCCGACAGCATGTGGAGCGATTTCGCCTACGGGCGCAACGCAGTCTACCCCGACGGTCACCACGGCAACGCCTTGCTCTCCAAGTATCCCATCCGCGAATACCGCAACCTCGACGTCTCGATCACCGGCCCCGAACGGCGCGGCCTGCTGCATTGCGTGCTGGACGTGCCGGGGCACCCGGCGGTGCACGCCATCTGCGTGCACCTGAGCCTGCTGGAAAGCCATCGTCAATTGCAGCTGCAGCTGCTCTGCCAACTGCTGGAGTCCCTTCCCGACGACGCGCCGGTGATCATCGCCGGCGACTTCAACGACTGGCAGCTGCAAGGCAACGCCGCCCTGGGCCGGCGCAACTACCTGCATGAAGCCTTCGAACGCCACCACGGCCGCCCGGCCAAGACCTACCCCGCCCGCTTCCCGCTGCTGCGCCTGGACCGCGTCTACTTGCGCAACGCCAGCAGCCATGACCCGCAGATCCTCGGCAACAAACCGTGGACGCACCTGTCGGATCACCTGCCGTTGGCCGTGGAGGTGCGCATCTGATACCCCGCCGCACCTGTCAGACCTGACAGTAGGCACCTTGGGAAAGCCTTGTTAGGGTGCAGGCATTGCGCTGTCCACCGGCGCCAATGGACGGGGATACGGCATGAAATCGCCCGGTTTTCCTGCACCGTACGCCATCGCACGGCTGGCCCTTTCGATCGGGCTCGCCTCACTCCTGCCGCAGGGCGCGCTCGCCGCCTGCGCCTTCAGCCCGACGCAAGGAGACGACCGCTACGTCTGCGACAGCCCCGGCAGCGGCCCGCTCACCGACCTTTCCGGCAACAACAGCCTGACATTCCCCACAGGCGGCAACGGCAGCGTGCCCGGCAACATCACCTTCGGCGGCGGTGCCGACCGGGTGCTCATGCAGTCCGGTACGATTCAGGGCGACCTCGACATGGGCGACGGCGCCAACGTGCTGCAGATCGACGGCGGGCGGATCACCGGCGAGGTGCACCAGCACAGCGGCGTGGACACGTTCATCATGAACGGCGGCACCATCGCCTCGCTGGCCCAGGGCGACGGGTACGACCAATTCACGATGACCGGCGGCACGATCGCCGGGGCGTTCGAGGACGGCGACTCCGCCCGCATGAGCGGCGGCACCATCGGCCGGGTCGACATGAAGCTGGACGACAA
The DNA here is from genome assembly GCF_002113645.1 of Pseudomonas sp. B35(2017). Lineage (NCBI taxonomy): Bacteria > Pseudomonadati > Pseudomonadota > Gammaproteobacteria > Pseudomonadales > Pseudomonadaceae > Pseudomonas > Pseudomonas sp. B35(2017). The sequence continues at coordinate 53,434 of NZ_NEIZ01000020.1, forward strand.
CGTCTTCGACCTCTCCGGCGGCCAGATCCTGGGCAATCTGGTGACCGGCTTCGGCAGGGACACCATCGTCGTGTCCGGCGGCCGCATCGGCGGCAACCTCAGCGTCAGCGGCGGCGACGACAGCGTGACCGTCAGCGGCGGCGAAATCGTCGGTGAAGTGCGCACCAGCTTCGGCAACGACCGCTTCCTGTGGGACGGCGGCGGGATCATCCGCTCCGCGGTGCTGATGGGCGACAACGACGACAGCGCGACCTTGCGCAACCTCGACGACACCCTCCTCGGCCCGACGCCGCGCATCGACGGCGGCCTCGGCCAAGACACGCTGACCTACGACAACACCCGGACCGCCCTCGCCCAGCGCGCCGTCAATTGGGAAACGGTCAACCTCAGCAACGGCTCGCAGCTGGATCTGGCGGCCGCCCGGCTGGTGCTGGGCAACCCGCAAACCGGCAGCGGTGTGCTGAACATCGACGCCAGCAGCGTGCTGAGCGCCGCACAGGGCGAAGTGGCGCCCGCCGTCGCAGGACGGGCCGTGACCGTCAACAATGCCGGCGCCATCGACCTGACCCGCGACAACACCCGCACCGACGACACCCTGACGATCCAGGGCAACTATGCCGGCAACGGCGGCCAACTGCGGCTGCAAAGCCAGGTCGCCGGTGACGGCTCGCCCAGCGACCGACTGGTGGTGAACAACGGCAGCCTGACCGGCACGACGGTCATCGCGGTGACCAACCTCCAGGGTACAGGCGCACTGACCCGGGAAAACGGCATCGAGCTGGTGCAGGCCCTGGGCACCGCCACCAGTGACAACACGGCGTTTTCCCTGCGCGGCCCGGTGTCCGCCGGCGCCTACGACTACTTCCTGTTCAAGGGCGGCGTCACCGCCGGGACGGAAAACAACTGGTACTTGCGCTCGGCCGTGGTCGCGCCTCAGGTCGTCAGTGTGCCCAATTCCGACCCGGCGCTGCCGCCGTTGTCGGTGCCCGTGGTGCCTGTGCCGGTCGCGGCACCGGTCACTGCGTCAGCCGCTTCCCCCGGCACCCCCGCCGTGTCCACGCCTGCGCCCTTGCCGGTCGCCGTTCCGGGCGCCGCGCCAATTCCGCTCTACCGCCCGGAGGTGCCGACCTGGTCGGTGCTGCCCCCGGTTGCCGCGCTCCTGACCCTCAACGCGCTGGGCACCTACCACGAGCGCCAGGGCGACCAACGCCTCACCGGGCAACCCGCCACGTTCGGCGCCGGGTGGGCCAGGGCCTACGGCAACCAGATCGACCGCACGTGGGCCGGCACCGTCGCGCCACGCCTGGACGGCTCGCTCACCGGGTTCCAGGTCGGCCATGACCTGATGGACTCGGTCTCTGCCGAAGGCCGAACCCACCGCGTGGGGTTCTTCATCGGCCACAGCCGCTTGCGGGGCGATGTCGATGGGTTCAACCAAGGCATATCCGGCAAGCAGGCAGGCAAAGTCCGGCTTGAGGGCGACAGCGGCGGCCTCTACTGGACGCTGCTCGACCCGCAGGGCTGGTACGTGGACACCGTGGCCATGGGCACCCGCTTCTCGGGCGACAGCCGCTCCGACCGGGGCCTGAAACTGGACAACCGCGGCCACGCCCTGACGCTCTCGGTGGAGTCGGGCTATCCGATGGCGCTGGACGATGGCTGGGCCGTCGAGCCGCAGGTGCAGGTGATCCACCAGAACATCGCCCTCGACAGCCAGGACGACGGAGTCGCGCGGGTTTCGTTTCATTCGGACGATTCGTGGACCGGGCGCCTCGGCGTACGGCTCAAGGGCAACGGCAGCGTCTGGGGACGCCCGGTGCAACCCTATCTGCGCGCCAACCTGTGGCGCACGTTCGCCGGCACCGACAGCGTGACCTTCGACCACGCCGATCGCATCGACACCCGCCAAGCGGCGTCCACCGCGCAGGTGGGCCTTGGGGTGACGGTGTCGCTGGCGCCGTCGGTGGCCGTTTACGCCAGCACCGACTACAGCCGCAGTATTGACAGCAATGACAGCCGGGAAATGAGCGCCGACCTCGGCTTGCGCATCGAATGGTGACCGGTTGTCGGCTGTCCGGACGCCTCTCTGCGGGTGCTCGCGGAGCGATACGCCGCACAAACAAGAACTTATATAAGTCACATTAAACAATCGCTTGTGGCGCCCGTTTTGCGCCTACCGCTTATCGTCCAATTTCTTGACGCACTGGCGCAGGTCTTCTTATCTCTACCTTACTACCCCCGGAATCACTACCCGGGGCGGGCCTTCGGACACTCGCGAAAACGGGCGGCCACGGTTCGCCCCGCTCCATTCGGTCGCCCCTCATTCGGGGTAGGAGAGACGCCAAGGCGAGACAGCGCATGCGATAGCAAGGTTGACCTCCATGAAAACCTCACTCACCTCACATGAGATCACAATCACCTTCTGCACCTTTTCAAGCTCTATCCTGCTGTGCTCGTCCATGGAGGCGCAGGCCGGCCCTGCGCAGGATGAGACCACGCCGTGGTATCGCCAGGATGTACCGGTCATGACCTTGCCCGCGACCCTCGTCACCCCTGAGGCGCAACGCCTGAACCCGCGCCCCGACCGCCAGGGCGAACACCTGATCACCGAAGACCTGGCCCCCGGCGCCTGGGACCGGCTGTACGGCGCCAGTTCGCGCCAGGCGCAGCTGGATGTGCTCTCGCCCGGCTTCGCGACGCCCGGCAGCGGCGACTTCAAGGGCCCTGCGGTGCTGACGGTGCGAAGCGACAACGGCCACACCCAACGGATCGGCCTGATCGGCGGGGTCAACCAGATCCAGGCCAACGGCGGCGGGCTGGTCACCAGCCGCGCCCTCGCCGACCCCACCAGCGACACCCTCAACCTGCAAGGCCAGAGCCTGGGGGCCTACTACAGCCTGACCGGTGCCCAAGGCTGGCACGTCGACCTGTCGGCCAGCGGCGGCCGGGTCAGCGGCTTCAGCCGCAACGAGCAAGGGGCACGCCTGGCCACCGAAGGCAGCGCGATGACGTTCTCGGTCGAGGGCGGATTCCCCATCGGCCTGACCGACAACTGGGTGGTCGAACCGCAGGCGCAATTGATCAACCAGCGCATCACCCTCGACACGCCGTACGCGGGATCGGGCAATGCGTCCTCCAGCGACATTTCGGCGTGGAGCGGCCGGGTCGGCGCCCGCTTGAAAGGCAGTTACGACCTCAACGGCCTGCCGGTGGAACCCTACGTGCGCACCAACCTGTGGCACACGGTGTACACCGGCAACACCGTGACGCTGGATCAGGTGGACAAGATCAGCAGCAGCCGCAAGTCATCGACGGTGGAACTGGGGTTGGGCCTGGTGGCCCGCATGACGCCGACGGTCAGCCTGTATGTCAGCGCCGACTACAGCAGCGACGTGGACGACAACGACCTGAACGGACTGATCGGCAGCCTGGGGGTGCGGATGCGTTGGTGAGCCCCACAGACATCTCCGGTGGCTGACAGGTCGCAATCGCTAGCAAGCTAGCTCCCACAGGGTTCTCGGGCGTTCGCAGGCCTTGCGGACATCCGCAAAACCTGTGGGAGCTAGCTTGCTAGCGATGAGGCCGGCACATGCAGCCTCGGAACTGCCTGGCCGGACACCTTCGCTCAACCTTCCGGCTTGAGGATCAGCACCGCCAGCGGCGGCAGGTTCAGTTCCAGCGACAGCGCCTGCCCGTGGCTCGGCACCTCTTCGGCGAACGCGCCGCCGCCGTTGCCGTAGTTGGAGCCGGCATAGGTGTCGGAATCGCTGTTGAGCAACTCGTTCCAGCGCCCTGCGAACGGCACGCCGACCCGGTAGGACTGGCGCGGCACCGGGGTGAAGTTGGCCACCACCAGCAACGGCGTGCCGTCCCGGCTCCAGCGCAGCCAGGCGTAGACGCTGTTGATCGCGTCGTCGCCGATCAGCCACTGGAACCCCTGCGGCACGTCGTCCTGCTCATGCAGCGCCGGCTCTTCGCGGTACAGCCGGTTGAGGTCGGCGACCAGTTTCTGCACGCCCTGGTGCTCGGAATACTGCAACAGATACCAGTCCAACTGCTGATCGTGGTTCCACTCGCGCCACTGGCCGAACTCGCAGCCCATGAACAGCAGCTTCTTGCCGGGATGGGCCCACATGAAACTCAGGTACGCCCGCAGGTTGGCGAACTTCTGCCAGCGGTCGCCGGGCATTTTGTCGATCAGCGAATGCTTGCCGTGCACCACCTCATCGTGGGAGATCGGCAGGATGAAACGCTCGGACCAGGCGTACACCAGGCCGAAGCTCAGTTCGTTGTGGTGATGGGCGCGGTACACCGGATCCTGCTGGATGTAGTGCAGCGAATCGTGCATCCAGCCCATGTTCCATTTGTAGGCGAACCCGAGGCCGCCCTGCTGGGTGTCCTGGCTGACGCCGGGCCAGGCGGTGGATTCCTCGGCGATCACCAACGCGCCCGGCGCCTCCAGCGCCACCACATCGTTGAGGTGGCGCAGGAAGTCGATGGCCTCCAGGTTCTCCCGCCCGCCGTGGCGGTTGGGCACCCACTCGCCGGCCTTGCGCGAATAGTCGCGGTAGAGCATCGACGCCACGGCATCGACCCGCAGCCCGTCCACATGGAAATGCTTGAGCCAGTGCAGCGCCGACGCCAGCATGTAGCCGTGCACTTCGGTGCGGCCGAGGTTGTAGATCAGCGTGTCCCAGTCCTGGTGGAAACCTTCCAGCGGATTGCCGTACTCGTACAGGGCCGTGCCGTCGAACTGGGCCAGGCCATGGGTGTCGGTGGGGAAATGCGCCGGCACCCAGTCGAGGATCACCCCCAGCCCTGCCAGGTGGCAGGCGTTGACGAACGCGGCGAACTCGTCCGGCGTGCCGTAGCGTGCGCTCGGCGCGAACTGCGACAGCAACTGATAGCCCCAGGAGCCGCCGAACGGGTGCTCCATGATCGGCATCAGTTCGATGTGGGTGAAGCCCAGATCCTTGACGTAGGGGATCAGCCGCTCGGCCAGTTCCGGCCAGGTGTACTGGCGGGCGACTTCGCCCAGGTCGTCCAGCTCGCACTGCCAGGAACCGGCGTGCAGCTCATAGATCGCCAATGGCGCCGCAGGCCGTTGGCGCTCGACGCGGCCGCTCATCCAGTCCTCGTCCTGCCAGTCGATGCGCAGCGGCGTGGCGACTTTCGATGCGGTGTCCGGCGGCAGGCTGGTGGCCAGCGCCATCGGGTCGGCCTTGAGCGGCAGGATGCCGTGGGGTCCGAGGATTTCGTACTTGTACAGCTCACCGGCCCCCAGGCGCGGAACGAACAGCTCCCAGACCCCGGATGGATGGCGCAGGCGCATCGGGTGGCGGCGCCCGTCCCAGACGTTGAAGTCGCCGACCACCGACACCCGGCGGGCATTCGGCGCCCACACCGCGAAACGTACGCCGTCGACGCCGTCGACCGTCTTCAGTTGCGCGCCGAGGCAGGCGCTCAGGTCGCGGTGATTGCCTTCGGCGAACAGGTACAGGTCCATCTCGCCCAGCAACTGGCCGAAGCTGTAGGGATCTTCCGCCACCTGTTCGCCGCCGGCCCACTGGGTGCGCAACAGATAGGGCCGAACCTGGCCGAAATGGCCGACGTACAGCCCCGGCGTCGCCGTCGCCTCCAGCGGGCCGAGTTCCTCGCCGCTGTCGCGATCCAGCACCGAGACGCTCAACGCGCCCGGCAGGTACGCCCGGATGAACTGCCCCCCGGCGCCGTCGCCGTGGGGGCCGAGGATGGCGAAGGGATCGTGGTGCTCGGCGCGCACCAGGGCTTCGATGTCCTTGGCGCGCGGCAGCGCGGTGTGTTTGACGTGACCCTGTTCCCTGTTCGAGACACTCATGACTGCTCTCCATCAAGACCGGAAAAGGGTTTGAGCCCCCTCAGCAGCCCGTGCAGGCCGCGCAACGGCACGGCCAGCCAGGCGGGGCGGTTTTCGGCTTCATAGGCCACTTCGTAGGCCGCTTTCTCCAGGCCGAACAACGCCAGTGCGGCGTCGGCACCTTCAGGATCTTGCCAGGCATGATCAAGACTAGCTGCCGCCCGGCGATACGCCTGGACAAATGCCTCGCAGGATTGCTCCAGGTAGCGCCCGGCCACCCGCCGGCGCGCCGCCTCGGCCTCGGGGCTGTTGTCGACGGCATGCACGTTGAGGGCCATCGCGGCGGCGTAACCGAAGGAACGCAGCACGCCGCTGACATCCTTGTACGGGCTGTGCTTGCCCCGCCGCTCGGCCAGCGGCCGCGCCGGTTCACCCTCGAAATCGATCAGGTAGGCATCGCCCTTGATCACCAGCACCTGGCCCAGATGCAGGTCGCCGTGGACGCGGATGCGCAGACCGCCGACGGACTGTTCCGCCAGCGCCTGGACGTGGCCGAGAATGGCCTTGCGGTGTTCCAGCAAGCGCGTGACGAGTCCGCGGTCCGCCTCGCCGAGCTCGCCCTGGTGGGCCTTGAGCAGCGTGAGCGCATGCTCGACCTGGGCCGCCACGTCCTTGCCGCAGGCCTTGGCCTCCTTGGCGGAAAACACCTGCGGCGCGAAATCCGGATTGTCGCTCGGGGCCGCCAGCACTTGGTGCATCTCGCCCAGGCGTTGGCCGAGCATCCCGGCAAAGTCCTTCAGCTCGCCCAGCGCGTTGTAGTGCTGCTCCTGTTCGGAACGGGCAGCGGCCAGCTCATCGCGCAGCGCCCGCTCCAGATTGTTCTGCGTCCATTCCCAGGCATCGCCCTGATTGCTCAAGTAGCCTTGGGCGATCATCAGCAGGTTGTCTTCGCCCTGGGCGTCGCGGCGAACCACGGAGCCCATCAGCGGTGAAATGTTGGCGAACCCCGCCGCCGTCAGGTAGGCGCTCATCTCCAGTTCCGGGTGCACGCCCGGGGCGACCTTGCGGATCAGCTTGAGCACCAGGCCGTTGCCGATCACCACCGAACTGTTGGACTGCTCGGCGGACAGGTAGCGCACATCGGGCTCATCCCCCAGGCCCAGGGCCGCCAGGTGCGGTGTGGCCTCGAAACGGATCTCGCCGGCCTCGCACGCCAGCGCCGTCCCGGCCTGCAGGCCTTGCAGCACCGCACGGATGAACGCTTCCAGGCTGAAGGCGTCGGTGATCAACCCGACCTGACGCCCCCGGCGCACGCGGGCGAGCGCCAGTTGCTGCGGCAACGCCGGGCCGACCTGATCCTCGGAAATGAAGCCGAACGGCAATTGATAGCGGCTGACCTGGCCTGTGGCGGTCACTTCGATCTCGCTGAGCAACACCGGATGCCTGGCGTCGCCGAAACGCACCCCGTACGCCAGCTCGACCCGCTCGATGGCGGCGTCCTTGCCGGCGAACCAGCGGCGGTTCTGCAGCCAGTCCGGCAGGATGCCCTGCTCCAGCGTGGCGCGGACCGGCGCTTCGAGCAGCTCTTCCATGCGTTTTTTCAGCACTAGCGTGGTGAAGTCCGGCAGGCTCTGGGCCGGCTCCACGTGCCAGCTCGGCATCTGGTTCTCCGCCGCCAGGCCGAACCAGTAAAAGCCATAGGGCGCCAAGGTCAGCAAGAAGCTCAGCTGGCCGATGGGCGGAAACGCATTACCGCCGAGCATCTCCACCGGCACCATGCCGACGTACGCCGACAGGTCCAGCTCCACCGCCTGGGCGCTGCGCGAAACGTTGGCCACGCACAGGATGATTTCGTGCTTGCCGTCGGCACCGGTGTATTCGCGGGTATAGGCCAGCACGCGGCGGTTGGCCGGGGACAGCATCTTCAGGCTGCCGCGGCCGAACGCCTTGGACTGCTTGCGCACCGCCAGCAGGCGCCGCGTCCAGTTGAGCAGCGAGTGCGGGTCGCCGGCCTGGGTCTCGACGTTGACCGACTGATAGCCGTACAGCGGATCCATGATCGGCGGCAGCACCAGGCTGGCCGGGTCGGCGCGGGAGAACCCGCCGTTGCGGTCGATCGACCATTGCATCGGCGTGCGCACGCCGTCGCGGTCGCCGAGGTAGATGTTGTCGCCCATGCCGATCTCATCGCCGTAGTACAGGGTCGGCGTGCCCGGCATCGACAGCAGCAGGCTGTTGAGCAGCTCGATGCGCCGGCGGTCGCGCTCCATCAGCGGCGCCAGCCGGCGACGGATGCCGAGGTTGATCCGCGCCCGGCGGTCGGCGGCGTAATGGTTCCACAGGTAGTCGCGCTCCTTGTCGGTGACCATTTCCAGGGTCAGCTCATCGTGGTTGCGCAGGAAGATCGCCCATTGGCAGTTGGCCGGGATCTCCGGGGTCTGGCGCAGGATGTCGGTGATCGGGAAGCGATCCTCCTGGGCCAGGGCCATGTACATGCGCGGCATCAGCGGGAAATGGAACGCCATGTGGCATTCGTCGCCGTTGAGGCCTTGGGCGTCGGTGTCGCCGAAGTACAGCTGGGTGTCCTCCGGCCACTGGTTGGCCTCGGCCAGGAGCATGCGGTCAGGGTAGTTGGCGTCGATCTCCGCCCGGATCACCTTCAGCACGTCATGGGTTTCCGGCAGGTTTTCGTTGTTGGTGCCGTCACGCTCGATCAGGTACGGGATGGCGTCCAGGCGCAGGCCGTCGATGCCCATGTCCAGCCAATAGCGCATCACCGCCAGCACGGCTTTCATCACTTGCGGGTTGTCGAAGTTCAGGTCCGGCTGGTGGGAATAGAAGCGGTGCCAGAAATACTGGCCGGCCACCGGATCCCAGGTCCAGTTGGATTTCTCGGTGTCGAGGAAAATGATCCGGGTGCCGTCGTACTTCTGGTCGTCATCCGACCACACGTAGAAGTCCCGGGCCGCCGACCCGCGCTTGGCCCGGCGCGCACGCTGAAACCAGGGGTGCTGATCCGAGGTGTGGTTGATGACCAACTCCGAGATCACCCGCAAGCCGCGCTTGTGTGCCTCGGCGATGAAGCGCCGGGCGTCGGCCATGGTGCCGTAGTCGCTGTGCACGCCCCGGTATTCGGCGATGTCGTAGCCGTCGTCGCGCCGTGGCGAGGGATAGAACGGCAACAGCCAGATGGTGTTGACGCCCAGTTCGGCGATGTAGTCGAGCTTGGCGATCAGGCCGGGAAAATCGCCGATCCCATCGTTGTTGGAGTCGAAGTAGGATTTGACATGAACCTGATAGATCACCGCGTCCTTGTACCAGAGCGGATCCTTGATGAAGGTGGCTGACCTGGTTTTCTTCGCCATGTGAAACTCCTGTCAGTGCTGAGGATTGCCGGGCAGACCGCCCGCCCCGAGAACAGCCGATGCCCTGTGGGAGCGGGCCTGCTGGCGATGGCGGTTTGCCCGTCACCCGTTCATGACCTGATGCCTCGTCATCGCGAGCAGGCCCGCCCCACAGGAATGTACCTAAGCGCTGATCCGCCAGATGCCGAACGGCTGGTGCGCCGGATCGATGCGCATGAACTGGTGCTTGCCGTGCCAGTCCCAGCGGTGACCGTTCATCAGATCCTCGCCGTGGGTGGTGGCGTCGTCCGGCAGGCCCATTTCCCACAACGGCAGTTCGAAATTCGCTTCCTGGACGTTGTGCGGATCGAGGCTGACGGCCACCAGGATGAAGTTGCCGCCGTCCGGGCTGCGCTTGCCGAAATACAGGATCCGGTCGTTCCAGGCGTTGTACACCTTGAGCCCCAAGTGCGAATGCAGCGCCGGGTTCTGCCGGCGGATACGGTTGAGCTGGGCGATCTCGGCGATGATGTTGCCGGGCGCGTTGAAGTCCCGGACGCGGATCTCGTACTTCTCCGAATCCAGGTATTCCTCCTTGCCGGGCACCGGCGCCGACTCGCACAGCTCGAACCCCGAATACATGCCCCACAGGCCCGAGCCCATGGTCGCCAGCGCCGCGCGGATGAGAAACCCCGCCCGCCCCGACTCGTGGAGGAACGCCGGGTTGATGTCCGGCGTATTGACGAAGAAGTTCGGCCGGTAGCACTCGCGCCACGGCGATTCGTTGAGTTCGGTGAAGTAGGCGGCCAGCTCGGCCTTGGTGTTGCGCCAGGTGAAATAGGTGTAGCTCTGGCTGTAGCCGACCTTGCCCAGCCGCGCCATCATCGCCGGCGTGGTGAAGGCTTCGGCGAGGAAGATCACCTCCGGGTGCAGCGCGCGCACATCGGCGATCAGCCATTGCCAGAACGGCAGCGGCTTGGTGTGCGGGTTGTCGACGCGGAACATCTTCACGCCTTCCTTCACCCAGCCGACGACGATGTCGCGCAGCTCAAGCCACAGGCTCGGAATCGCCTCGGGCGCATAGAAATCGACGTTGACGATGTCCTGGTACTTCTTGGGCGGGTTCTCGGCGTACTTGATCGTGCCGTCCGGCCGCCAGTTGAACCAGCCCGGATGCTGCTTGAGCCACGGGTGATCCTGGGAACATTGGATGGCGAAGTCCAACGCGATCTCCAGGCCGTGCTCGGCGGCGGCGGCCACCAGCCGCCGGAAGTCCTCGCGGGTGCCGAGCTGGGCATGGATCGCCTCGTGCCCGCCCTCCTCGCTGCCGATGGCGTAGGGGCTGCCAGGGTCGTCGGGGCCGGCGGTCAGGGCGTTGTTGCGGCCCTTGCGGTGGCTGCGCCCGATCGGGTGGATCGGCGTGAAATACAGCACGTCGAAGCCCATGTCGCGGATCATCGGCAAGCGCCCGTGCACGTCGTTGAAGGTGCCGTGGCGGACGGGATCGTCGGTGACCGAGCGGGGAAACAGTTCGTACCAACTGGCGAACTCCGCCTGCTCGCGCTCGACGTCCAGGGGGTAAGGATTGCTGATGCTCAAAAAGGCGCGGTGGTCGGCCTCGGCCATCGGCTGCGCACTGCGCGGGTGCAGGAACAGTGCGACCTGCTCGGCTTCGGGCAGGCCGGACAGCTCGTGGTGCAGCGCCGCCAGCCGTTCGCTGAGCGGCCCTTCGCTGCGCTCGGCGGCCTGCTGCACCATGGCGCGGCCCTCCTGCAGCTCAAGGCTGACCGGTACGGCCGCCACGTGCTTTTTCTCCAGTTCGTACTGGAAACTGGCGAACGTGTCGATCCACGCTTCGATCAGGAACCAATGGCGCCCCTGACGCCCGGGCCGGAACCGCCCTTCCCAGCCGTTGTTGCCTTGGTCGGCCATGACTTGGCTGTGCCAGGACTCTTCGCCGTCCTCGCGCCAGCGGATGCGCACCGCCAGTTTGTCGTGGCCGTCGGCGAACACCTTGGCGGTGACGACGACCTCGCGCCCGACGATGGCCTTGGCGGCGAACTGTCCGCCGTCGATGACCGGGCGAGTGTTCTCGATGACGATCCGCGGCAGCAGCAACGCCTGCGACAGCGGCATGTGCGGGTTGCAGCCCGGAGCGGAAGGGTTTTCAGCGGTCATTGAGCATCTCTCCTTAACGCCCCAAGGACGCTCGTGTGCCTGTCGGAAAGCGGCGGCGGATCCACCCGCCGCGCACTCACTTAGGTTCCGAGCGAACGCCCTCGGGAAAAGTTCACCGGGATTTGCCGCGCGCCGAGACCGGATCGAATCCGCCCTGCAGCGGTCAATCCACTTAAGCACTTCTTGCGCCATGTGCCATATGGAGGTTCACGATGAGTATCCCGATCCCGGCCGAAACACCCGATCCGAACATCGACAAGCCCGTGCTGCCCGAGACCGAACCGTCGCAGGTTCCGGAGCAGGATCCGCCCGGCACCACCCCGCCGGCCAAGGAGGAACCGCCGACGACCATGCCGCCGGTGATCGTCCAGCCTGATCAGGGTTTGTGATCCTTTTCGAACAGATTGACGATCTTCGGCATCACGCTGAACACCCCCAGCGCCAGCAACGTGCTGAGCACCGCCGTCGCCTCGCGGCCCAACCCGGCCGCGACGCCGATGGCGGCGGTCATCCACAGGCCGGCGGCGGTGGTCAAGCCCTTGACGTGGCCCTCGTCGCCTTCGTGGTTCTTCAGGATCGTGCCGGCGCCGAGGAAGCCGATGCCGGCGATCACCCCCTGCACCACCCGGCTCATGGCGTCGGCCTGGGCCCCGGACACCTGCGGCACCAACACGAACAGCGCCGCACCGAGCGCCACCAACATGTGGGTGCGCACGCCGGCGGCCTTGCCTTTGTGCTCGCGCTCAAAGCCGAGGATCCCACCCAGCAGCGCCGCCATCAGCAGGCGCACGGTGATGCGCGTCACTTGCGCGGCGTCGCCGACATCGGCGAACTCCGCTTGCAGGGTTTGCCACACTTCATGCCACCACGCGTTCATCGCACCGTCCTCGCCAGGAGCCCTTAAGGGATGGACAGCGCCGACCGCTGATCGGTTGCGCAGAACCCTGCGCCGCCGCGGCGCCCTAACCTTTCAACAGCCTTTGCCAAAGGATCGTCCCATGACCGTGCGCATCGAGAACCAGACCTGTTTTTTCCCCACCGAAAACGGTGAGCAGATCCGTCTGTGCGGCGACCTCACCGTCATCACCGACAGCGAAAAGGCCATGTCCGCCGTCGAGATCGAAGGCCGGCGCATCTACATCACCGAAGCCGAGGCCGACGCGCTGACCGTCGCCGGCGCCAAGGACGGCCGCCAGCACCTGAAGGCCAGCGACAGTGATTCGGTGATTTGACTGACCCCGGTCAAGACCCAGCGCAGACGCCTGCGATAGGCGTTTGCGCCTTGGCCGGCGGGCTGCTTCAAGTTGTCGCAGGGCCGGGCGCAGAACGCATCTGATACGCTTTTTATGGAAATACCTGAGTCTGTTATGCAAACAGATCGGCGCTCATAGTGCATTGGCCTGATGGAGGCTGATGAGCGAACGACCATGAGCGAACAAATCCCCGTCCGAACCCTAGATCCAACACCCGACATAAAAAGTGTGCCCGCACGCCCAATGAAGGCGACGGCCAAGTCCAGCGACAACCAGATCTTCACCCGCAGCTTCACCGGCCTGTTCCGCACCCTGCGCATGAGCGGCGCCGGGTTCCTGTTCCTGCTGTTCTTCGGCACCGTGTGGCTGAACTGGGGCGGCCGCCAGGCCGTGCTGTGGGACTTGTCGGAGAGCAAGTTCCACATCTTCGGCGCGACGTTCTGGCCGCAGGACTTCATCCTGCTGTCGGCGCTGCTGATCATCGCTGCCTTCGGCCTGTTCGCCATCACCGTGTTCGCCGGCCGGGTCTGGTGCGGCTACACCTGTCCGCAGAGTTCGTGGACGTGGATCTTCATGTGGTGCGAAAAGGTCACCGAAGGCGAACGCAACCAGCGGATCAAGCTGCAGGCGGCGCCCTGGGGCGTGAACAAACTGGCGCGGCGTGCGGCCAAGCACACGCTGTGGCTGGGCATCAGCCTGCTGACCGGCCTGACCTTCGTCGGCTACTTCACCCCGATCCGGCCGCTGGCCCAAGAGCTGTTCACCTTGCAGATCGGCGGGGTCAGCCTGTTCTGGGTGCTGTTCTTCACCGCCGCCACCTACATCAACGCCGGCTGGCTGCGCGAAGCGGTGTGCATGCACATGTGCCCGTACGCACGGTTCCAGAGCGTGATGTTCGACAAGGACACCCTGGCCATTTCCTACGACGCGGCCCGCGGCGAGAACCGTGGCCCGCGCAAGCGCGACGTCAAGCCTGCCGAGGCTGGCCTGGGCGACTGCATCGACTGCCAGATGTGCGTGCAGGTGTGCCCGACCGGCATCGACATCCGCGACGGCCTGCAGATGGAATGCATCGGCTGCGCGGCGTGCATCGACGCCTGCGATTCGATCATGGACAAGATGAGCTACCCACGCGGCCTGATCCGCTACACCTCCGAGCGCGAACTGCAAGGCGGCAAGACCCACCTGCTGCGCCCGCGCCTGATCGGCTACACCACCGTGCTGGTGGTGATGATCGGCGCCCTCGCCCTGGCGCTGGCCGAGCGGCCGATGGTGTCGCTGGACGTGACCAAGGACCGCGGGCTGTTCCGCGAGAACGGCCAGGGCCAGATCGAGAACATCTACACCCTCAAGGTCATCAACAAGACCCAGCAGCGCCAGGACTACACCTTGAGCCTGGAGGACGGCGACGGCTTCCAGTTGCAGGGCCGCACCGAACTGAGCCTGGCCGCGGGCGAGATCGTCGATGTGCCGGTGTCGGTGGCCATGACCACCGAACGCGCCGCCAGCAGTTCGCAGACCTTGAGCTTCAGGATCGCCGACAGCGACGACCCGCAGGTCTACAGCGTGGCCAAGAGCCGGTTTGTCGCGCCAATGAACCGCTGAGCCAGTAAGATGGCTGCCCTGTGGCGAGGGCGCTTGCGCCCCCACCACACCCCCTCTGCTCCGTGCGCAAGCAATGCCTTTCGAATTCAGTCCATCGCGGGATACCGATGAAACGCTACGAAAAATTCGCCGACGACATCGCTGAACTGATCCGCTCCGGCGTCCTCGGGCCCGGCCAGCGGGTGCCGTCGGTGCGCTATGCCAGCCAGACCTACGGCGTCAGCCCGTCCACGGTGTTCCAGGCCTATTACCTGCTGGAGCGTCGCGGCCTGATCCGCGCCCGGCCGCGCTCGGGCTACTTCGTCAACACCCACGCCCCGAGCCCGTTCTCGGAGCCGGTGATCAGCAGCCAGGTCAACGAATCCACCGAGGTCGACGTCAGCGAACTGGTGTTCTCGGTGCTGGAGTCGATCAAGGATCCGGGCACCGTGCCGTTCGGCTCGGCCTTCCCCAGCCCGACCCTGTTTCCGTTGCAGCGCCTGTCGCGTTCGCTGGCCCACGCGGCGCGGGAGATGGACCCGCGCATGGTGGTCACCGACATGTCGCCGGGCAACCCGCAGCTGCGCCGGCAGATCGCCCTGCGCTACATGGTCGGCGGGCTGATGCTGCCGATGGAAGAACTGCTGATCACCAACGGCGCCCTCGAAGCCCTGAACCTGTGCCTGCAAGCGGTGACCGAGCCCGGCGACCTGGTGGCCATCGAAGCCCCGGCGTTCTACGCCAGCCTGCAAGTGCTGGAGCGCCTGAAGCTCAAGGCCGTGGAAATCCCCGTGCACCCGCGCGACGGCATCGACCTGGGCGTGCTCGCCCAGACCCTGGAACGCCATCCGATCAAGGCCTGCTGGTGCATGACCAGTTTCCAGAACCCCATGGGCGCGACCATGCCCGAGGCCAAAAAACAGGAATTGGTGGAGCTGCTGCGCCGGCATCAGGTGCCGTTGATCGAGGACGACGTCTATGCCGAGCTCTACTACGGCCAGCAGGCGCCGAAGCCGGCCAAGGCGTTCGACACCGAAGGCCTGGTGATGCACTGCGGCTCGTTCGCCAAGAGCCTCGCCCCCGGCTACCGCATCGGTTGGGTCGCCGCCGGGCGCTACGCGCAGAAGATCGAGCGGCTGAAACTGATGACCTCGCTGTGCGCCTCGATGCCGGCCCAGGCGGCCATCGCCGACTACCTGCAGCACGGCGGCTACGACCGTCACCTGCGCAAGCTGCGCTATGCCCTGGAGGAACAGCAAAGCGCGATGCTGGCGGCCATCGCCCGGTACTTCCCGGCGCAGACCCGGGTCAGCCAGCCGGCGGGCGGCTACTTCCTGTGGCTGGAACTGCCGCCGCAGATGGACTCGCTGAAACTGTTCCAGATGGCCCTGGCCCAGGGCATCAGCATCGCCCCGGGGCCGATCTTTTCGCCGACCCAGCGCTTTCGCAACTGCATCCGGCTGAACTACGGCAGCCCGTGGACCGAAGCGTCGGAGAAGGCGATGGAAACCCTGGGGCGGATCGTGCGGTCGTTCTGACCGCACTCCTTCACTCAGTCAGACGCTCGGTGCTGGACAGATACGACGGATGACTCGTTCCGGGCCGAAGGCCGGCCGCCACCAACAACTGCCCTCCAGGCAACAGACTGGCCGTGTGTATGAACCGAGCGTGTGCCAGTTCGGCGCCGATGGCCCATTCATGGGTGTCAGGGTCAAAAACTTCGGTCATGTTGCCGGACTCCACGCTTAGGCCATCTCCGATCACCAGTACATGCCCTGAAGCCAGTCGTGTGACGCTGTGCCCCTTGCGGCCATGAACCATTGTCCCGCCAAGGCTCCAGCTGTCCGCTTGCGGGTCGTAGAGGTACGCATCCGCCCGTCCAGGATTGAACGGGGCATCAGCCCCGCCCACCACCAGGATCCGGCCATCGGCCAACCGCGTTGCCGTGTGCTGCATGCGCCTTTCGGGCAACGGCTGGACGGTACTCCACCCACCCGTGGCCGGATCAAACAACGAAGCGTCATCGATCGCCGCATTCAGTTGCGCCGAATACCCTCCCAACACCAGCAATTTTCCGGACGCCAACAAGGTCGCTGTGTGATCCATGCGGGCGAACGGAACATCGGCGGCGGCACGCCACCGGTTGGCGACCGGATCGTAGATTTCGACGCTGGCGAGCACCTGCCCCTGCCCTTGGGACTGATGGTTGCCCCCGCAGACCATGACATGTCCGCTGTCCAGGAGCGTTGCGGTATGGGCAAAGCGCGGAGTCTCAAGCGTCGCCGCCGCAACCCATTGATCCGTTGCCGGGGAATACAGCTCGACGCCGTTGATCGAGCCCACCGCCCCGCTGCCGGCAATGACCATGACCTGCCCGCTGTTCAGACAGACAGCGCGATGCCCCAAACGGGGTCCAGGCAACGCAGCCACCCGCGTCCAGGCATTGTTTGACGGGCTGTAGCGTTCGACGTCTGACAGCGTGCCGGACAGCCCCTGGCCGAGATGATGCCAAGGCACCTGACCGCTCGCCCCGCGTGTACCGTCCGTCAGCCATGAAGCGGGCTCCATGCCATTGGTTCCGCCCACCACCAGCACATCGCCATCGGGCAGCACGGTCGCCGAGTGATAGGCCCGCAAAACGTTCATGGGGGCGGCCGGAACAAAGGAACCGTCGACGGTATTGTTCATCACAGTGCTCCATTGCAGATCGTCGGTACCCACGGGTGACGCATCGACTGCCCCGTCACTCGTTTCGCCCAGACGAATCTAAAAGCCCCGCTCACAACCGTCTACTGTCAGAAGTAACAGGTGCACGCGGCGTCTTCGCTCAACGCCGCCCTCACACTCACACCACCTCGCGCACCAGCAGCACCCGCGTCACCCGCCGCTCCTCGACCGCCATCACGGTCATCCGCCAGCCGTCGTGCTCCAGCCGGTCGCCGATCATCGGCAACCGGTCGAGCAGGCTCATCACCAGGCCGGCGAGGGTCTGGTAGTCCTCGGTGGCGGGCGCACCGAAACCGGTGCGCTGACGGATCCGCGCCAGGTTCAACGCACCGTTGACCAGGAAACCGCCCTGCTCCTCGACCACGTCAGGCCCCTCGATCTCGCTGGCGTCCGGCAACTCGCCGGCGATCGATTCGAGGATGTCGGTCATGGTCAGCACGCCGACGAAATCACCGAACTCGTTGACCACGAACGCGATGTGGGTCGAGGCGGCGCGCATCTGCTCCAGCGCGTTGAGGATCGAGTAGCTGTCGAGCAGGTTGATCGTCTGGCGCGCCAGGTGTTCGAGGTTCGGTTCGTGACCGGCCAGGTATTCCTTGAGCAGCTCCTTCTTGTGCACGAAGCCCAGCGGCTCGTCCACCGCGCCGTTGCGCACCAGCGGCAAACGCGAGTAGGACGAATGCATCAACCGCGTGCGGATCGTCTCGGCATCGTCGGCCAGGTCGATGTGGTCGACGTCGGCGCGCACGGTCATCAGGGCACGGATCGGACGCTCGGCCAGTTGCAGCACGCCGCTGATCATCACCCGCTCGCGGCGGTCGAACAGCTCGGCGCTCGGCGCGTCGCCGTCATCCAGAAGGTCGGAGATTTCCTCGCCCACCTCCTCCACCGCCAGCTTGCGCCCGCCCAGCAGGCGCATCACCGCATGGGCCGTGCGCTCGCGCAGCGGCCGCAGGCCCTGCATCGAACGCTTGCGCCGGGCCCGGGCGATCTGGTTGAACACCTCGATCAGGATCGAGAAACCGATGGCGGCGTACAGGTAGCCTTTAGGGATGTGGAAGCCCAAGCCTTCGGCGGTCAGGGCGAAACCGATCATCATCAGGAAGCCCAGGCACAGCATGATCACTGTCGGGTGCGCGTTGACGAAGCGGGTCAGCGGCTTGCTGGCCACGATCATCAGGCCGATGGAGACGATCACCGCGATCATCATCACCGCCAGCTCATCGACCATGCCCACGGCCGTGATCACCGCGTCCAGCGAGAACACCGCATCGAGCACCACGATCTGCGCCACGATCGGCCAGAACAACGCGTAAGCGGTGTTGGCCGAACGCTGGCCGACGTGGCCTTCCAGCCGTTCGTGCAGTTCCATGGTGGCCTTGAACAACAGGAACACACCGCCGAACAGCATGATCAGGTCACGGCCGGAGAAGCTCTTGCCGAACACCTCGAACAGCGGCTGGGTCAGGGTGACCAGCCAGGAGATGCTCGCCAGCAGGCCCAGGCGCATGATCAAGGCCAGGGACAGGCCGATGATCCGTGCGCGGTCGCGCTGATGCGGCGGCAGCTTGTCCGCCAGGATCGCGATGAACACCAGGTTGTCGATGCCGAGCACCAGCTCCAGCACGATCAATGTCAAAAGGCCCAGCCAGGCCGTGGGATCCGCTAACCATTCCATATTCTGTCTCGGTCTCTCTTCAGTGTTTTCGGGCTGCCGGGCACGGCAAAGTGCGACGCGAAAGCCCGAAGGCTGCGCCATCAACGATAGTCGGGAGTCGGAAGACCGGATGCTGCGAGTGCGTCAAGACCGCGCCTGGGCGCGAGAGGAAGGGGCGACTGGGAGGCTCCGTGAGGGTGTTCATGCAAGTCCTGAATGGGAAAAAGGACTTGGAGAGTACAGGCTGAGGCGGCCATCGCCACAGCGGCAAATCATTTCAAAATCTGTAAAGCACCTCGCCGGAGCGGTGGCCGGGATGGCCTCATCGCGGGCAAGCCCGCTCCCACAAGGATCTCAGTTGTACTCGGAACTCGCGTTCGCCGCAAAACACTGTGGGAGCGGGCTTGCCCGCGATGGGGCCGCCACAGACTAACGCTTGATCGACGACAGCAGCCGCTCGGCATTCGCCCCGCAGCTCATGCCTTCGGGCCGCGACAGGATGCCGTCGATCACCTCCAGCAACCGTGCCCGGCTCTGCGCCAGGTGCCGCTGCATGGCCTCGATCTCCTGGACCTTGCCCCGCAGGCTGGTCACCAGTTCGTCTTGGTCGTACTCGCCGGTGACGGCGTCCGGCAGCAGCAGCTTGAGTTCATCCAGGGAGAATCCCGCGCGCTGGGCGCTCTGGATGATGTGCAGGGTCTGCAGCACCTGCGGCGAGTAGCGCCGGTAGCCGTTGCCCAGCCGCTCGACCTTGGGGATCAGGCCCTGAGCCTCGTAGAAGCGGATCCTTGAGGCGCTCAGCCCGCTCTGTTGCGCCAGTTCACCGATTTTCATGGACACCTCGCATTCCTGCTTGACCTTAAACTTGACTTTAAGCTTAGCCTCGCTTCATCACTGATGAGGAGTCAAGCATGTCGCCCTTCAACACCCTGAATCTGCCCAACGGCCAGACCGTCGGCAACCGCATCGCCAAGGCGTCCATGGAGGAAAACCTCGCTGACGCCGACCAGGCCCCCTCCGCCGCCCTGTACCGTCTGTACCAGGCCTGGGCCGACGGCGGCGCCGGCCTGCTTTTGACCGGCAACGTCATGATCGACCGCCGCGCCATGACCGGCCCCGGCGGCGTGGTGCTGGAGGATGAGCGTCATTTGGCGCAGTTCCGCCGTTGGGCCGAGATCGGCCGCTCCGGCGGCGCGCAGTTGTGGATGCAACTCAACCACCCCGGCCGCCAGACCTTCGCCAACCTGGGCCAGCCGGCCCTGGCGCCGTCGGCGGTGGCGCTGGAGATGGGCGCGTTCTCCAAGCTGTTCGCCGAACCCCGGCCGATGAGCGAAAGCGATATCGAAGAGGTCATCCAGCGCTTCGCCACCAGCGCCGCCCTTGCGGAAAAGGCCGGTTTCACCGGTATCCAGATCCATGCGGCCCACGGCTACCTGCTCAGCCAGTTCCTGTCGCCGCTGACCAACCGCCGCACCGACCGCTGGGGCGGCTCGCTGGAAAACCGCGCGCGCCTGCTGCTGTCGGTGATCGAAGCGGTGCGTCAGGCGGTGTCGCCGCAGTTCTGCGTGGCGGTGAAGCTCAATTCGGCGGACTTCCAGCGCGGCGGCTTCGACACCCACGATGCGCGCCAAGTGATCGAATGGCTCAACGAGCGGCCCGTGGATCTGCTGGAGCTGTCCGGCGGCAGCTACGAGGCCCCGGCCATGCAGGGCGAGGCGCGGGACGGCCGCACCCTGGCCCGCGAGGCGTTCTTCCTGGAGATGGCCAGCGAACTGGCCGGCGTGGCACGGATGCCGGTGATGGTCACCGGCGGCATCCGCCGCCTGCCGATCGTCGAACAGGTGCTCGACAGCGGCCTCGACATGGCGGGCATCGCCACGGCGCTGGCCATCGAGCCGGGCCTGGTCAACCACTGGCGCGCCGGCCGTCCGAGCGAGCCGCAACTGCCGCCGATCCGTTGGAAGCGCAAACCGCTGGCGTCGCTGGCCAACATGGCCGTGGTGCGCTTCCAGATGGCCCGCCTGAGCCGGGGGCGCAAGACCAGGCCCGAGGTGTCGGCGCTGTGGGCGCTGATCCTCGACCGGTTGTACCTGGGGCGACGTACGCGGCAGTACCGGCAGGCGATGTCTGACTGACGCCCGTGGTTGCGACGCTCGCCGTCACCAGACCGCTCCGGCGGTGCGTCAGCCGTCAAACGAGTAGCGCTGGATGATGGCGACGTACTTCTTCACTCGATGGCGAGGCGGCTTCTTCTGCTTGGCGATCAAGTCCGCGTATATCGCCATTATTTCCCTGAAGCGCTCAAATTCGGCGAGATTCTCAGCGGATGGGTCGAGGCTGACCAGTCCTTTCAGCTCGTTCATTTCAAAGGTGTCACTCTTCGATCTGAGAGGCTGCAGCAAACTCGAAAAACACAACGGGGTGCCCAGCGCCACCGCCAGCAAGGTCAGCAGCGCTTTGTATTCACCCCCCTCGAGTGCCCGGAGGTCATCGGGCTTGAGGCTGACCTTGATCAGGCGATAGACATTCAGGAAACGCAGCGCGCGTCGAGGGGAGGACCCCATGTACCTTGCCAGCAGTTGCAGCGCCTCAGTCTCACCGGAGGAGATCTTCAACATTTCGGCTGGAACAGTTTGAATGCCGACGGCTCCTTCCGTTTCGTTTAGACCCGTTGGCACTTTGTCAGTCTGATCAGCGCCCCTTACCCTCTTCAACTGTGCTTGCAGAAACTGCTCACTGGCTACGCTGTCCATCGGGCGCATCCAGTAAGGGATCTGAAAGATCTTTTCCAGGTAGTCAGACACAGAGGCCGTCTGTTGCTGCTGGCCGTTCGCAGCCATCAAGTTGGGGTAGTGATCGAGCAAGGCCTGACGCACCCAACGCACATCCACCGCGACCATCACCACGAACAAGGGAAAGGTCAGCAGCAGATGCACCGCCTGCAGCACCTCGACGACTTTGTCCGGCGGACAGCGATCCAGGTCGTCGATGTACAGGGCGATCCGTTTGAAGGATCGGACTTCCTCAGGGGAATGCGTGGCCGCCGCCCGCAGCTTCTGGATGTCTCCGTCGTCCAGGAACGTTTTGTTGGCCTCCAGGAACGCATCCATTTTCAGCAGAAATGCAGCGCGCTCCGCCTCGACCGAATCCCGGAGGCTGCCCGCTTCCGTCACGTTGAACGCCAACTCCTCGAAGTCCTTGCGCACCGTGGCGATCAATCCAAGATGTTGCGCATAGTCGCCGTCCGTCGCGCGGGCCCGGACGAACTTCTTCAGGCGCCCGGCACCGGTTCCTTGAGAGAAATCGTGAGTGGCGAGCGCCAATTGTTCGCTGGTGACTTGCACCAAGGCCTTTGCCTCGTCGACGCTGGCATTCGCCTTGGCTTGCCTCTGAACGGCGTGCTCTAGCGCTTTCTTCTGTTCGGCCAATCGGCTATCGATGGCTTTGTCCAGCGCCCTCTTGCCCGCCTCCAACTGTTTCAGCGCCCCGCGGGCCTTGCCCCAGACCCATCGCAGTCGGGCAGTCACCGCTGCCACCGCTACACTCGCCAACATCAAGCCGTCCTGCAGACCTTGCAGGAAAGGGAGTCGTGCCTTGAGGATTGCCACACCCTCTGTCGCCATCCAAGGCATCGCCAAGACCAACACGACAAAGGCACCGACGTTCCACCAGCTCAGCAGTTGGGACTTGTATCCGCGGGCCAGCAACCTAGCCTTTCCCGCTTCCTCATGCAGGGCATCGGATACGCTCTGGAAAGCCTCGGCACGCTCGGTCAAGGCATCGATTCCAAGGATCTTGGCCGCCTTCGCGAACTCGTCTTTTGCGTCTTTGATCTCTTGGCCGGCATCCGCGCCGTTGAACACCTCACTCAACGCCGCAAGATAGACAGACGGCGTAGTCGCGGTCTTGGCTTGAACCTCTTCGAGCGCCTGGCGGGCCTTGAGCAGTTGCTCTGCGGCCGCACGCTGGTCTCGACGGCGACGAACCAGCTCCTTGGCAGCGTCCAGCGTCAGCATTCGCGAAGTGGACAGGTGTTCGAGCAACGGGTCGCGAACCTCGGGATTGTGCTTCGTGTACCAACGGTCCAGCTCGACGAATATATGGCTGACCAGACTGGCCCACAGGTTCGTCTCCGCGTAATGCCAGGCATTGAACCGAATCTGCACGACATCCGTATGGAATTCCTTCGAGCCTGCTTCCGGGGCCTGGGCACTTGCCTTTCCTTGGCTGAGGCGTTCGATGTGCTGATGGATCAGGCGCATGAAAAAGGACTTGCCGCTGCCCCAGTTGCCGAACAGCCCAATGGCAAGCGGCGGCATGACATCTTTCGCTACGGCCAGGCGCGCAAAGGCTTTCGCCTCATCGTTGGCGCCCAGACGGTCATCCAGGTCAGACGCCCATGGATCGTCGTTTTGGGTGACGGCGATAGAGGTGGTGCCGGGACGGGAACCCCGTGTGTTTCCCTTCCCCCCCGGGACGTTCGTCACCTCGTCAGTCTTCTTTTTGTCGTCTGACGATGACAGCCCGTTCGGATTGTTTTCCGGTGGCGCAGAAGCCCCCTGGTCTGGATCCCGCACTCGCTGCTGGTCATTATTCAGATCGGAAGGCGATAGCGAGGTCGTGTAGAACTTTGCTCTTTGATTCCTTGGGGACACCGATGAGCTCGGCTCGTCGTCACGGTTTACGGGTTCATCACTTTCTCTGTCCACGTAACACTCCATCGCATCCACAACATAAAAAACGCATTCAGATGTACAGGCCTGAACGTCCCGTTCCGGCTTGCTACCGCCCGGAAAACCGCAACCGCGACAACTGGCGCAAATCCCCGTCGACGTAATAGTCATCCGTCCAGCTGTCATCCGCCGCCAGCGGCTGCACCTGCTTGAGATCCAGTTTCTTGGCGAAATAGCGGAAGCGGTAATGCTCGTAGAAGCGCAGCAATTCCAGGCCGTAGCGGTCCGCCAGGTCGGTGTCGCCGCGGATGATCAGGAAGTTTTCGTCGTTGCCGTTGCTGGCCGAGGTGCTGAGGTTGTGGCTGCCGCTGATGATGGTCGGGGCGTCCGTGGTGAAGTCGGTGACCACCGCTTTGGTGTGCACCAGCAGGTTGCCCTTCTGGCCTTTCATGTTTTCCCGCAGCCAGCCTTCAAGGCCCGTGTTGAGCAGCGCAGTGGCGGCGAACTCGGCGGTGCGGTCGGCATGGAAGCCGGTGATCCGGCTCGCGGTGTTCTGCAGGCCGTAGCGCAGGATGTCGTCGTGAGGCTGGCCGAGCAAGGCGTTGAGGATCGGGTCGGGCAAGTCGAATGCGGTGACGAACAGCACGTCCTTTTTCGCCGCGTTGATGATGTCGACGAACTCGCGCAGGTCGGCGCCGCCGGAGCGCGGCGAAAACCCGGCGAACAGCGGTTTGGCCGGATCCATCGGATTGACGTCGGTGATCCAGTCGCGGGTGGCGCCGACATCGGCAGGCGTCGTCCAGATTTCCTCGAAGGTGCGCAGGTAGCTGGCGGCGATGGCCGGATCGTCCAGCACATGCACCACGTTGGCCTGGCGGTAGACGCCGTTGGCGGTGAAGTTGGTGCTGCCGCACAGCACCGCTTGCGGCTGGCGCACGCCGCCGGCATCGAGGCGGCTCAAGACGATGAACTTGTCGTGGAAGATGTTGTGGGTGACCCGCCCGCGCTTGCTGGCCTCTGGCAGGTGCGCCAGGCTCGCTTGGTTGATCGTGGTGTCTTCGTCGTCGGGCCGGGCGTGGTACAGCACCCGCACCTGCACCCCACGGTCGAATGCCGCGTTCACCGTGTCGATGATGGCTTGCAGTTGGTATTCGTAGATTGCGATGTCCAGCGCCCACTGGCCGTCGGTGGCGCGCTGGATGAAGCCTTGCAGACGCCCGAGCAGGCCGTTCTCCAGCCATTGGCGCGCCGCGTCGGGCCAGGCCTCGATGGGCAGGTTGCGGTTGGCGCTGATCTGCGCGTCAAGGTCCGGGAACTTGCGCTGGAAGGCTTGGCTGGCCGCGACGGCACGGTTGAAGATCACGCTTTGGTTGGCCGGGTGGCCGTCGTCGGAGCGGATGGTCAGCTCCAGCGATTCGCCGAGCGCTGGGGCGTCCGGCGTGCCGTAGGCCAGGTGCACGCGGTAATGGATCGTCATGCCGGGGTTCACGGCGTAGTCGGCCCAGCGAAATTTCTGCAAAGGGGCCAGGTCGCTCGGGGTGGCGTGGAATTCCGGCCGGGTGTGCGCCTTGCCGGGGAAGGTCAGGCTGTTGAACAGGAACAGCCACGGCTTGTCGCCCTGCTGCTTCTCGATGGCGAAACCGAGCAGGCCCTTGCGCCGGGGTTCGGCGACGTCCATGGCGAGCAGCACGCCGTTGGTGCCGGCGTAGGCCTTGACGCGGAAATCGTCCTGGGGGTTGGCGACCAGTACGCGCATGGTTCACTCCTTGTGATGGGCTGGGGTGCAGCATAGAGCAGCGCGGGGGGTTTTACGCGGTGGATCAGGCGAAAGCGATGCGGAATGTGCCGACGTCATCGCTGGCTTGCCAGCGATGACGGTGGGTCAGCTAGCAGAGATGTCGACTGTGTTGGCCTCATCGCTTGCAGGCAAGCTCCTACAGGGTTCTGTGGGGTACATGGATATTGCGGATAACCGGGATCCCTTGTGGGAGCCAGCCTGCTGGCGATGGCGCTGGGTCAGCTCAGGTGCAGCTCATCGATGTGCCGGTATTCGGCCTCCAGCGCCGTCGCCAGCTGCCGGGCGCGGCCCAGGCGGATCGGTCCGCGTTCGATGTCGATCAACAGGCCCGGGCACGCCAGCGCCGGCAGGCCCCCCAGATCCTTCAGGCGCCCGTCCGTCACCACCAGCAACCGTTGCCGTTCCGCCGGGAAACGCTGGCGGCGCAGCGTCAGCCATTGCTCGGCCTCTGCGAGCGCCGCCAGCAGCGGCGTGCCGCCCCCGGCCCCCAAGCCGTCGAGCCAGGCCCGCAGGCCACTGCCGGACTTGAGCCCCTGCACCTGCCACTTCGGCGCTGCGCCGCTGGCGGTGAGCAAGGCCAGGCGCGCGCGCTGCCGGTAGGCGTCGTCGAACACCTGGGCGAGCAGCCCCTTGGCATCGCTCAGGGCCTGATGGCGACGGGTCGAGCCGGACGCATCGACGATCACCAGCCACAGTTCATGGGGCGTGCGGGTGCGCATCTGCAACAGCAGGTCCGCCCGGCACCGTGGCCGACCGTTGAGCAAGGTACCCGGCCAGTTCACCGAGCCGCTGCGGGCGGCGTGGCGCCGCCCTTGCCTGCCGTTGTCGAGCCGTCCGGCGCGGGGTCTGGCATTCGCCCCCGCGTCGGACCGGGGGCGAATGCCTAGGGCTTTTTTGGCCAGTGCGGCACTTCGCGGCGGGCACCGGTGGCTTGCGCCGGCGCAGGCATCTCACCCCATTGGCCCTGCCCTTCGCGGCTGTCGGCCTGGCTGTCGGCGGGAGACTGCGCCGGTGCCTGCGCAGGCGGCGAAGGCTGTACGCGACGGCGGTGGCGCAAGGCGAATTCGGCCACCGCGTCGATATCCTGCCCTTCGATCGCGCCGGCGCCGCGCCAGGCCGCATGGGCCCGGGCCGCCCGCAGCCAGACCAGATCCGCCCGCAAGCCATCGACGCCGGCGGCGAAGCAACGCTCGGTGATCTGCGCCAGGGCGTCATCGTCCAGCGGAATGTCCGCAAGGCTGTCGCGGGCGCTGCGGCAGCGCTCGCGCAGGGCTTGCTGCTCGCCTTCCCATTGCGCGCAGAAGCCTTCCGGGTCGCTGTCGAAGTCGAGCCGGCGACGGATGATCTGCCCGCGCTCGGCCGGTGCCGTGTGCCCGCCCAAGGCGACGTTGAGGCCAAAGCGGTCCAGCAACTGCGGCCGCAGTTCGCCCTCCTCCGGGTTCATGGTGCCGATCAGGACGAACTTCGCCGAGTGCCGGTGGGAAATGCCGTCGCGCTCGATCAGGTTGGTGCCGCTGGCGGCCACGTCGAGCAGCAGATCCACCAGATGGTCGGGCAGCAAGTTCACCTCATCGACGTACAGCACGCCGCCGTCGGCCTTGGCCAACACGCCCGGCGAAAACTGCGCGCGGCCTTCGCCCAGCGCGGCATCCAGATCCAGCGTGCCCACCAGCCGCTCTTCGGTGGCGCCCAACGGCAAGGTGACGAACTGACCGCCGTTGAGCAGGTCCGCCAGCCCCCGGGCCAGGGTCGACTTGGCCATGCCCCGCGGGCCCTCGATCAGCACGCCGCCGATCTTCGGGTCGATGGCGGTCAGGCACAGGGCCAGTTTCAGGTCATCGGCGCCGACCACGGCGGACAGAGGGAAATGGTAGGTGTCGGTCATCTATCGGTACTCAATCAAGGTCGGGCCTGGGGCAACTGCGGGAGCGAGCAGGCTCGCGATCGCGGTGGAGCAGGCAACCCAAGGGATACTGGGGCAAGGCTATCGCGAGCAGGCTCGCTCCTACAGGGGTATGGGTCAGGTCTCTTCTTCTATATCCAGCAACAGGTTCTCCAGCGCCTCGCGGTACGCGCCCGGATCCTGCCACATCCCCCGCTGCTGCGCCTCCAGCATCCGCTCGGTCATGTCCCGCAGGGCATGGGGGTTGTGCTCGCGCACGAACTCGCGGGTCGAAGGATCCAGCAGATAGGCGTCGGCAAGCAAGGCGTACTGGTGGTCGTCGATCAGCTGCGTGGTGGCATCGAAGGCGAACAGGTTGTCCACGGTCGCCGCCAGTTCGAACGCGCCTTTATAGCCGTGGCGCTTGACCCCGTCGATCCACTTCGGATTGGCCGCCCGGGAACGGATCACCCGGTTGAGCTCTTCCTTGAGGGTGCGGATCTTCGGCAGGTCCGGCTGGCTGTGGTCGCCGTGATAGCTGGCGGCGGCCTCGCCGCGCAGGCTCTCCACCGCCGCGAGCATGCCGCCCTGGAACTGGTAGTAGTCGTTGGAATCGAGCAGGTCGTGTTCGCGGTTGTCCTGGTTGTGCAGCACCGCCTGCACCTGGCTCAGGCGCCGGGCGAACCGGTCACGGGCGGCGGTGCCTTCATCGGATCCGCCGTAGGCGTAGGCGCCCCAGTTCAGGTAGACCTCGGCCAGGTCCTCGCGGGTCTGCCACAGGCGTGCGTCGATGGCGCCCTGCACGCCCGCGCCATAGGCGCCCGGCTTGGCACCGAAGATCCGCCAGCCGGCCTGGCGCCGTGCGGCCTCTTCGTCCAGACCCGACTGCACCAGCGCTGCACGTTCGGCGCGCACCTTGGCGGCCAGCGGGTTGAGGTCGTCCGGCTCGTCGAGTTCGGCCACCGCCTGCACGGCGGCGTCGAACAGGCGGATCAGGTTGGCGAAGGCGTCGCGGAAGAACCCGGACACCCGCAGCGTCACGTCGACCCGGGGCCGGTCGAGCAGGCTCAGCGGCAGGATCTCGAAATCGTCCACCCGCTGGCTGCCGGTGGCCCACACCGGGCGCACGCCCATCAGCGCCATGGCCTGGGCGATGTCGTCGCCGCCGGTGCGCATGGTTGCCGTGCCCCACACCGACAGGCCGATCTGGCGCAGGTGGTCGCCATGGTCCTGCAAATGCCGCTCAAGGATCAGGCTGGCGGACTGGAAGCCGATGCGCCACGCAGTGGTGGTCGGCAGGTTGCGCACGTCCACCGAATAGAAGTTGCGCCCGGTGGGCAACACATCGAGGCGGCCGCGGCTCGGCGCACCGCTGGGGCCGGCGGGCACGAAACGACCGTCCAGGGCATCAAGCAGGCCACGCATCTCCGCCGGCCCACAGGCGTCCAGGCGCGGGGCGATGACCTCGCGCAGGTTCGCCAGGATCTCATTGACCGGGGCCCAGCGAGGTTCCTTTGGATGCGAATCGGTCGTGCCTTCAGCATTGCGTTCAACGGACACACCGCTCCCACAGGGGGACGGCGTCGTCGAGGCGATCAATTGGGCGGCGAACAACTCCAGCCGTTCGCGGGTATCGCCGCAGGTGCGCCAGGCCTCGTCGCTGACCGCTTGCAGTTCATCCGGGCGCGGGCCGGCCCACGGTTCGGCCAATGCGCAATCCAACGGGTCGAAACCCAGCCCGAACGCCTTGGCCAGCGCCCGCAGCAGGCTCGACTGCGCGCCCTTGCCGTCGCCCCGGGGGATGCGCAGCAAAGCCAGCAACGTGTCGGTGCGCAGCGGCCCGGTGGGCGACTCGCCGAACACGTGCAGGCCGTCGCGGATCTGCGATTCCTTCAGGTCGCACAGGTAGGTGTCCAAGCGCGGCAGCCACACCGCCGCATCCGCATCGCTGTCGAGCGCGGCATCCAGTTGCAGTTCGCGGTCGATCTGCGTGTCACGCACCAGTTGCAGGATGTCGCGCTGCAGTTCGCGGGCGCGGCGCGGGTCGAGCAGTTGCGCTTCGTAGTACTCGTCCGCCAGCAACTCCAGGTTGCGCAGCGGGCCGTAGGTTTCGGCGCGGGTCAGCGGCGGCATCAGGTGGTCGATGATCACCGCCTGCGTGCGGCGCTTGGCCTGGGCGCCCTCGCCGGGGTCGTTGACGATGAACGGATAGATGTTCGGCAAAGGCCCGAGCAACGCGTCCGGCCAGCACTGATCGGACAGCCCCACGCCCTTGCCCGGCAGCCATTCGAGGTTGCCGTGCTTGCCGACGTGGATCAGCGCGTGGGCGCCGTAGGTGCGGCGCAGCCAGAAGTAGAACGCCAGATAGCCGTGGGGCGGCACCAGGTCCGGGTCGTGGTAGACCGCGCTCGGATCGACCTGATAACCCCGCGCCGGCTGGATGCCGACGAAGGTCAGGCCAAAGCGCAGGCCGGCGACCATCATGCGGTTGTCGCGGCACATCGGGTCTTGCTGCGGCGTGCCCCAGCGCTCCAGCACCGCCGCGCGGTTGGCGTCGGGCAAGGCGTCGAACATCGCCAGGTACTCGTCCATGCCCAGGCTTTGCTGGCAGGGGCGCTGGTCGAGAGTGTCCAGATCGTTGCTGACGCCGCCGAGCAACTGGCGGATCAGGTCGGTGCCGCTGGCCGGGAGTTCGGCGGGCAGCGGATAGCCGTGCTGATGAAGCGCCCTGAGGATGTTCAGGGCCGCCGCCGGCGTATCCAGGCCGACGCCGTTGCCGATGCGTCCATCACGGGTCGGGTAGTTGGCCAGGATCAGCGCCACGCGCTTTTCGTGGTTCGGCACACGGGCCAGGTCAGCCCAGCGCCGCGCCAGTTCGGCGACGAAATCCATGCGTTCCGGTTGCGCCCGGTAGCAGACGACGTCCGATTGGCTGCGTTCGCTGCGCCAGGCCAGGTCCTTGAAGCTGATCGGCCGGCTGATGATCCGCCCGTCCAGTTCCGGTAAGGCGATGTGCATCGCCAGGTCGCGCGGGCCCAGGCCTTGTTCACTGGCGCGCCAGCCGGGTTCGTTGTCCTGGGCGCAGATGGCCTGGATCACCGGGATGTCGCGGCGGAACGGCCGCAGGTGCGGCGCCTCCGGGCTGGACTGGGCGAACCCGGTGGTGTTGAGGATCACGCCGGTTTCGGTTTCGTCCAGCCAGTCCTCGACCACCGTCAGGCAGCCGGGCTCCTTCAGGCTCGCCACCGCGATGGGCAACGGGTTGAGCCCCGCCGCCTGCAAGCGCTGGCAGAACACATCGATGAACGCCGTGTTGGCCGCCTGCAAATGCGAGCGGTAGAACAACACCGCCGCCACCGGCCGGCCGGCTTGCCAATCGGCCTGCCAGTCGCCCAGGGCGGCGGTGCTTTTATTCGGGTGATAGATCGCCGTGCGCGGCAGCGCCTGCGGTTCGCCCCAGGCGTAGGGGCGATCCAGCCAGCGGTTGGCCAGGCAACGGAAGAAGTCCAGCGCATTGCCCAGGCCGCCCTGGCGCAGGAACTGCCAGAGCCGGTCGCGGTCCTCGGCGCCGACGGTGCTCAGGCCGCTGAGTTCCGGGTCGGGCCGGTCGTCGCCCGGCACCAGGATCACCTGCACCCCGCCCCCGGCCAGCTCCACCAGGCGCTCGACGCCGT
This sequence comes from Pseudomonas sp. B35(2017), assembly GCF_002113645.1. Lineage (NCBI taxonomy): Bacteria > Pseudomonadati > Pseudomonadota > Gammaproteobacteria > Pseudomonadales > Pseudomonadaceae > Pseudomonas > Pseudomonas sp. B35(2017). The sequence goes on from NZ_NEIZ01000020.1 coordinate 84,040, forward strand.
AGCGCCAATAGGCGATGCCGCCGTGCAGGGAGATCAGGATCACTTTGGCGTGGCGCAGCACTTCGTCGACGTACAGGTCGACCGAGGCATGGTTCTGCACCTGCATCGGGTTGGCCAGACGCAGGCTCGGATAGTCGTCGGGCAACTGCTGCGCGGCTTCGGCGAGCAGCGCCAGGCTGGAATCGCCGCTGCACAGGATCACCAGTTCGGCGGGGGTCTGTCCAAGGTCGGCAATATTGTCATCCGACACGAAACCGCCGGGCTGGGTCCTGAGCAGGTGCATGGCTTACACGCTGAGCGCGGCGCGCAGTTGCGCTTCGAGCTGGGCGGCGTCCAGTTTCTGGCCGATCAGCACCAGACGGGTGATGCGCGCCTCGTCTGCGCCCCACTGGCGGTCGAAGTGCTTGTCGAAGCGGGTGCCCACGCCCTGGATCAGCAGGCGCATCGGCTTGTTCGGGATCGCCGCGAAGCCCTTGACCCGCAGGATGCCGTGCTGAACCACCAATTGGGTCAAGGCGTCGAGCAGCAGGCTTTCGTCGGCCTGCGGCAGTTCGATGGAAATCGAATCGAAGGCGTCATGGTCATGGTCGTCGTGGTCATCGCCGTCATGGTGATGGTCGTGATGGCTGTGGCGACCGTCGATGTGTTCCTCGGAACCGGCGCCCAGGCCGATCAGCACGTCCAGCGGCAGGCGGCCGTTGCTGGCTTCGACGATCTTGACCGCCGGCGGCAGCTCTTCGGCGACTTCCAGGCGCACGCGGGCCAGGTCTTCGGCGCTGGCCTGGTCGGCCTTGTTGAGGATGACGAGGTCGGCGCTGGCCAGTTGGTCGGCGAACAGTTCGTGCAGCGGCGATTCGTGGTCCAGGTTCGGGTCGAGCTTGCGTTGGGCGTCGACCTGATCCGGGAACGCGGCGAAGGTGCCGGCGGCCACGGCCGGGCTGTCGACCACGGTGATCACCGCGTCGACGGTGCAGGCGTTGCGGATTTCCGGCCACTGGAAGGCCTGCACCAGCGGCTTGGGCAGCGCCAGGCCGGAGGTTTCGATCAGGATGTGGTCGAGGTCGCCGCGACGGGCCACCAGCTCGCGCATCACCGGGAAGAACTCTTCCTGCACCGTGCAGCACAGGCAGCCGTTGGCCAGTTCGTAGACGCGGCCGGTGGCCTCTTCTTCGGTGCAGCCGATGGTGCATTGCTTGAGGATTTCGCCGTCGATGCCCAGTTCGCCGAACTCGTTGACGATCACCGCGATGCGGCGGCCCTGGGCATTGTCGAGCATGTGCCGCAGCAGGGTGGTCTTGCCCGAGCCGAGGAAGCCGGTGACGATGGTGACGGGGAGTTTGGCCAGTGTTTTCATCGGATGCCCTTTGGCAAGGTGGCGGGCATGCGGGACGAGAGCCGGCGACGCGCTTGCGCGCCGGGAGCGTTCGCCACCGGATCACCCCGCCCGGTTGTAGTGAGAATCTGTGTCGAGGCAGGTCTCCTGGCTGACGGCGCGCCGGCCTTGGGGCCCGGCATCCGCTGCGCCTTCCCGCGGCCCTGTTGAAGCAGGCTTGCAGTGGCATGGCAGCGAACATCACCGTTCACAGTTGCGGGGGCAGCCGCGGCTTGGACCGCGTTCCCTTCTTAGCTTCGGCAGCCGCCGAAGAACCTCGAAAGCGCAAGGCTACGCATGGTCGGCAGGCGGGTCAATGTCTAGTGCGTTATCGCTATATAGACTTTATTTATTCATATATAGGCCGCGACCTTTTCTCAACCAAAAAGTTCAACGTAAGTTATTTCCTACAAGTTCACAAAACAGAAACTTTTCCTACACCCCGCTTCCCCTCGGACTAGAGCGTCCGAACAGCAAAATTACATATCTTTACAAAAACAGAATTGATAATTCAAAACAGGAAATGAACCATGACCCCACATAAGGAATATGTATTTCATAAGAAAGGACTTCTTGCATGCCTGATTATCGTCAGTGTCCGCGCCTGTCTATTCCTCTGAAACCTGCCTGTGTGCCTGCGCCATGAGTGCCGGTAGCGCCATCGGGCATCCGGGCAGTGCCGTGCTGTTCGAACTGTCCGAACGGCTGCGCAACGACCACTACGCCGACAGCGACGTCTTTCCGGCGGCGCAGGTGGCGTCCTTGGGCCGCGAAGCGTGCCGCGCCTTCAACCGCACCTGGGACAACCTGCCGCCGGACACCTACCTGAACGCAGAGAACGGCCGCCGCGAGCGGCGCATCTGCAAGTTCGAGTACCGCCAGCGGGAGCGCCACTGGACGCCCCTCGACGACTGCCACTTCTTCCAGGCCCAGGCCCACAACCCGCTGCTGGGCGGCGTCCAGCGCACCTATGCGCACAGCGAGCCGGCCTTCACCGGATCGCCGGTGCTGCGCAGCCTGCTGGCGGCGGACCTGGCGCTGATGGACCTGGCCGTCGGCCACCGCGACTGGCTGGTGACCTGCCATCAGTTTCGCATCCTGTGCGACGAAACCCGCGAAGGCCAGGCCACCCCCGAAGGCCGCCACCGCGACGGCCACGACTTCGTCTTTCAGCACCTGATCCAGCGCCAGCACGTCATCGGCGGCGAAAGCCGGATATTCACCGAGAACGGCGACAATGTTTTCAGCGCAACTTTGACGAACTACCTGGAAACCGTCGTATTGAATGACCGAATACTTCTGCATGAAGTTTCACCCTTGCAGAAGTTAGGCATTAGTTCAAATCACAGCACTCGCGACATGTTGATCATCGACTTCGACCTGGCGGATTACTAATGAACCATTCAACTTATGCAGTGCCCTCCGTCGCGCCCAGCGCGCACAGTTTCATTATCGAACAGTTCGAAGAGGCCTTGGCGCGCCGAACCTCGACAGTGTCTCTGACCGCCAATGAAAATGTATTGTCGGACACGGCCCGGGCCTTGGGGCAAAACCGCCATTACGACCGTTACCTGTTCAACGTCCGGCCGATTGCGGGCCAGCGCTACGCCGCCGAGTTCGGCGGGATGCAGGTCGAGCACTTTCCGGAGGTCGAAACGCTGAAGGCGCTCGCGACCCGGGCCGCGCAGACGATGTTCAACGCCGAGTTCGTCGAGTACCGCGTGCTGTCCGGCGTCCACTGCACCTTGAGCGTGCTGGCGGCGCTGAGCGTGCCGGGGGACATCGTCATGTCCCTGGCGCCCGAGAGCGGCGGTCATTTCGCCACCGGGCCGCTGGTGCAGAAGATCGGTCGCCAGAGTGTGTTTTTCGGGCTCGGCACGGACGGCCAGATCGATCTCGACGCCTTCGATGCGCAACTTCAGTCCCTCGGGCAACCGCCGGCCGCCGTGCTGCTCGACCACGGCCTGACCACCCGGGCGATCGCCGTCAAGCCGCTGCGCAAGCTGCTCAACCGGCGCGGCCTCGACCGCACGCTGATCATCTGCGACGCCTCGCACACGCTGGGGCTGATCGCCGGCCAGGCCTATCCCAACCCGCTCGACGAAGGCGCGGACATCCTCCAGGGCAACACCCACAAATCCCTGCCGGGCCCGCACCGTGCGCTGATCGTCTGCCGACGCGCCGACCTGGCCCGGCAGATCGAACACAACGTCGGCGGCGCGCTGGTGTCCTCCCCCAACCTGCCCGGCCTGCTGCAACTGTTCGTCACCCTGATGGAGATGGAACGCCACGGCCAGGCCTACGCCGAACGCATGTGCGCCAACGCCCGCCAACTGCGCGATGCGCTGGCCGGGCTGCCGGGCTGGACGGCGCACGCCACCGACACCCATATGCTGCTGCTCGAAGGCGCCTTCAGCCAGCACGCGGCGCAGCAGCTCAACGAGCTGGGGATACGGGTCAACAACAAACGCATCGGCGGGCGCGACTGCCTGCGGTTCGGCGTGCAGGAAATCACCCGCCTGGGGATCGCCGGCGAAGACCTGGACGCCCTCGCCCACATCATCCGCAACGTGCTGACCGACAGCGTCAACGCCGCCGACCGGATCCGCCTGGCCCACATCTGTCACCGGTTGAACCGGGTTCATTACAGTTTCGACGAGGAGTCCTGCCGATGAGCGCAGCCGCTTGCCTGATTGTCGGCAACATCCGCGACGGCGAATACGAAGGCCTGGTCGCCGAGGGCGTCACACCGCTGCTGATCGCCGACAGCCGCGCCACCAGCAAGATCGCCGACGCGGCCAAGGTGCCGCCGGTGGCCCGTTACGATTTTTCCAAAGGCCTGACACCGGAACTGATCGACCTGACCCAACGCCTGCTGGATGAGCACAGGTTCACCAGCGTGCTGAACTTCCGTGAAGGTTATGTCGCCGTCACCGGCCGCCTGTGCGCGGCAGTGCCGGCCTTGGCCCATCTGCACCGCAACGTCGAGCACACGCTGGACAAGGTGCTGCAGCGCCAGCGCTTCCAGGCGTCGGCCAATCCCGACCTGCACGTGATCTCCCGCGAAACGGGCATCGACGAACTGCTCGCCGCACCGGATGCGCTGCCTTACCCGTTCGTCCTGAAGCCTGCGAACCTGTACAGCAGCCTGTTCGTGCGCTGCATCCGCGACCGCCACGAACTGCTGGACTACAGCCGCCGCGAATGGCCGGCGCTGCAACGCTACGTCGCCGGCAAGCAGCGGGAAACCGACCAACTGCTGCTGGAGGAATACCTGCACGGCTCCAACCATTCCATCGATTGCGCCATCGGTCCCGACGGCAACATCAGCAGCTTTCCCATCGTCGATGTGATCGCCGGGGTCGACATCGGCCGCGACGACTTCCACCATTTCGCCCGCTACACGCCCTCGACCATCGAACCGGACGCGTCGCTCAAAGCGCGCTGCCACCGTTTGGCCCACGACGCCGTGCAGGCCCTCGGCCTCAAGGGCACGTTCGCCCATGTCGAGTTCATCCTCACCGCACGCGGGCCGAGGGTCCTGGAGGTCGGCGCACGGCCCGGCGGCAGCCGGATCCACGTGATCCGCCAGGCGTGGCGACTGCCGCTGGATGTCTGCTATCACCGCGCCCTGTCCGGCGAAGCGCTGCCGCCTGCCTGCGACGTCCCCCAGCCGTTCGGGATCGCCACGCCTTTCGCGCGCACCCACCGGATCTACGACGGTCTGCATCACGCCCAACGCCTGCGCAGCCTGCCGGGCTTCCAGCGCTGGTACGCCTACGCCGCGCCGGGCGACGCCATCGGCCCGGCCAGCAACGGGTTCCAGAACTACCTGTACGTCGAGTTCCGCCAGCCCGACACCGCCCGGCTGCGTGAATCGCTGCTGGCGGTCACCGACATCGACGTGTATGGCGAGCGCACCGACCCCGAGCCTGCCAAACGCATCCTGCTGATCGGCGGGCGGGATTCAGGGTTGGACTGGGACACCGCACACCGCTTCCACTTCACCCTGGTGCAGCAACCCGACCAGTTGTCCGACTATCAGCGTGAACACGCGGCGCTGGTGCTGACGCCCGACATCGCAGACCTGGCCGGCTACGGCGACACGGTCGAACGCCTGCACCGTCAGCGGCCGTTCGACGCCGTGGTGTCGTTCTCGGAACTGGGCCTTTTGCCAGCCTCGCAACTGGGCGAACGGCTGGGCATCACCCACAACAGCGTGCGCAGCGTCGAGGTCAGCCGCGACAAGCTGCTGTTCCGAAGGCTCCTGCAAGGCAGCCCCTACGAACTGCACAGCGCGGCGGCGGACAGCGCCGAGGCCGTGCGCGCCTTCGTCGAGCGCCACGGCGCCTCGATCGTCAAGCCCGTCAGCGGCTCGGGCAGCCAAGGGGTCTACGCGGTCAATCGCCCGGAAGACGTCGACGCCCTGCCCCTGCAGGGCCGCAACCTGATCGAAGCCTTCGCCGGCGGCGACGAATACAGCGTGGAATCCCTGAGCCTCGACGGCCGCCACCGGATCCTCGGCATCACCCGCAAGCACACCAGCGGCGCGCCGGGCTATGTCGAGACCGGCCATGACTTTCCGGCCGCGCTGGACGATGCCAGCCGCACCCTGATCGAAGACGCGGTGCTGTGGCTGCTCGAACGCATGGGCAACCGCTGGGGGCCGGCGCACACCGAGGTCAAGCTCGACGGATCGCGCCTGCATTTCATCGAGACCCAGACCCGCTTCGGCGGCGACCAGATCTGGGAGATGGTCTGGAAAACCACCGGCGTGCACCTGGCGGCCAGCACCCTCGCGGCGATGACCGGCACCGACCTGCCGGCCCCCGAGCAGGCCTTCGTGCAAATGGCGATCCGCTACATCGAGACCGACGGCACGACCGACCCCGAACACCTGCGCGACCAACTGCTGCGGCACCCCTTCGCCCTGCGCGCGACGCTCGACCAGGGCAAGTTCGGCCGGCCCATCCGCCGTTCCGCCGACCGGCACGGCTACGTGCTGCTGGCCTGCGCCGCCGAAGACGACCCGAACGTCTTCGGCGCCGCGATCTCCCACCCTCGTTTCACCACCCAAGGACTGGCGCAATGAGCACCCAAGAGACCCTGTTCCACATCGACGGCCCGATCAGCCCGAACTTCCCGCTGATCTCCTTTTCCACCAACGTGTACGACAACCCGGCGGACATTCTCGGGTCGATCACCGACCTCTCCAGGCATTTCAAGGCCGTGGAGTTCGAGATCGGCGAAGACGCCGAGACCGTGTTCTGGTCGCTCAGCGCCGAGGAGCGCAGCGAACTGGCGCGGCAAGTCTGCGCCTTCACCGAGCAGAACGGCATCACCCTGACGGTGCACGCCGGCTGGTGGGGCCGCCAGTACAACCTGTGCTCGCCCGATCCGGTCGAACGGGGTCAGGCGGTGGACTGCCTGAGCGCCGCCGTGGACTTCTCGCGCCAGGCCGGCGCCACCAGCGTGACGTTCCATCCGGGCTACAAGGATCAGTTGGAGAACACCGAACTGCTGGACAACCTGATCGTGGCGATCAACGAGGTCAAACAGCGCGTCAACACCCGTGGCATCGACCTGTGCCTGGAGAACATGGGCGGCCAGCGACCGAAGTTCCCGGTGTTCAGCGTCGGCGAGCACTTGCGCTTCCACCGCGAGACCGGCTGCTTCGTGACCATCGACGTGACGCACCTGTGCTCGCTGATGCCCTACGGCGACAGCCTGTTCCAGGCCATCGCCGAGCTGGCCCCGGTGACCCGTCACCTGCACATCGCCGACCTCAACGACACCCACCACCAGCACCTGCCCATCGGTGAAGGCAACCTGCGCCTGAGCGATGTGCTCAACCGCTTCGCCGTCAACGGCTACCGCGGCGTGGCGGTGGTCGAGGAGTTCATCCCGCGCTTCTCCACCGAGTACTACCTGGAGAAGGCGCTGGCCTACAAGGACGGTGTCGAAGGCCTGCTGGCGGGCGCACGGCAGAGCGCCCATGCCGGCTGAGTCCGCGCTGGCCGAACCGGCCACCCACAGCGAGATCACGACCGGCCTGCGCGATGCGTTGCCGTTCGTGTTCTCGCTGCTGCTGACCTTCACCCTGATCGGCATGCTCGGCCGGCGTCACGGCCTGGACCTGCCGTCGATGGTGGTGTTCAGCGGCACGGTGATGGCCTCGCCGCTGCAGCTGACATTGCTGGAGACGCCGGCGCACCTGCTGAACGCCTTCGGGGTACTGGTCTCGGCGCTGAGCATCAACTTGCGCTTTCTGGTCTTCACCCTGAGCCTCAAATCCAGCCTCAAAGGCTCCGTCAGGTCCTTTGTCCCGGCCTTGGCGGTGATGGCCAACGCGGCCTTCACCCTGATGTCGATCCGCAAGGAACAAGGGCCGGTCAGCCGCCCCTACGCCAACACCGTGTGCTTTGCGCTGTACGCCGCCGCCCTGCTCGGCACCGCCGCCGGCTACGGCTTCGCCAGCCTGGCCGCCAACGGGCTGATGGAGCATGTCAGCGTGGTGATCGCCATTTTCATCAGCGCTTCGCTGGGCAAGATGGCTCGCGACCGGCATAGCCTGCACGCGCAATGGATCGCCGGGCTCGCCGCGGCGGCCAGCCTGCTGTGGCTGGGGGACATCAGCCTGATGGCGGTGCTCGCGGTGACCGTCCTCACGAGTTACGCCTATGACCGAGCCTAGTGTGTTCTGGCTGTATGTGCTGATTTGCGCGCTGGTGTCCGCCACCTGCCGGCTGCTGCCGCTGGCGGTGGATGTCGAACGCTTGTCCGGCGGGGCCCGGGCGTTCATCGACCGGCTGGGCAAATACACTTCCGTGGCGATGCTGATCAGCCTGCTGGCCGGTTCGCTGCAACCGTTGGCCGGCCAGCAGCCGTCGGCGCACCTGTGGATCGGGCCTGTGGCGCTGGCCTGGCTGCTGGGCCTGACGCGCATGAAGTCCTACTACGCCTTTCTGATCGCGCTGGGCGCCTACGTTCTGCTGGCCATGCGTTAGCCGTCGATTGACTCGGATCGTGCGCCCATGCTCTCCTACACAACTTGTTACGGGTGCCCTTCACAGGGTGAAACGGGAAACCGGTGAATCATGTGCTTTACTTCAAGGCCATGTCAGTCCGGTGCTGCCCCCGCAACGGTAAGCGAGCGAAGCGTCAGATCCACTGTGCCTGCGGCATGGGAAGGTGACGCTTGCAGGTCGGCCGACGCCGACCCCTCGCGAGCCCGGAGACCGGCCCGCAACGCACAGCGCGCACCTGCGCCGCTGAACATAACAAACCCGCGGTGGGCGGGCGCTGTTCGAACCCTGCGTGCCCGTCCCGCAGGGTTTCCATGCGCTCTATTCACCCGCTGACACCACAGAGGGAAGCGCCATGTCGATCATCACCAGCACCGGCAGCACTGACAAGAGCTCCGCCGGCACCACTACCCTGAGCCAACGCCTGACCGCCGCCGTCTGCGCGTCGATCCTGGGGGCCTGCCTCGTCTACTTCGCCGGGTTCTCGCACATCGAAGCGGTGCACAACGCCGCCCACGATACCCGCCACAGCGCCGCGTTCCCGTGCCACTGAGACCTGCCGACATGATCAAGCGCATTGCCCGGACCGCCGGGTACACCGGCCTGCTGGCCGCCCTGCTGCTCACCCTGCTGCAAAGCTTCTGGGTCTCCCCGCTGATTCTGCAGGCCGAGACCTACGAGAAGGCTGAACCTGCGGCCGAAGTCCACGAACACGCCGCCGGCACCCCGGCCCACACCCATGACGCCGAAGCCTGGGAGCCGGAAGACGGCTGGCAGCGCGTGCTGTCGACCACCGGCGGCAACCTGGTGGTGGCCGTGGGCTTCGCCCTGATGCTCGCCGGCCTCTATACCCTGCGCGCACCGACCAAGACCGCACAGGGCCTGCTCTGGGGCCTGGCCGGCTACACCACCTTCGTGCTGGCGCCGACCCTTGGCCTGCCGCCCGAACTGCCCGGCACCGCCGCCGCCGACCTGGCCTCGCGGCAGACGTGGTGGATCGGCACCGCGGCGTCCACCGCCGTGGGCCTGGCCCTGATCGCCTTCAGCCGGAACTGGCTGATGAAGATCCTCGGCGCGGCCATCCTCGCCGTGCCCCACGTGATCGGCGCACCGCAACCGGAAGTGCACTCGATGCTGGCGCCGGAGGCGCTGGAAGCGCAGTTCAAGATCGCCTCGCAGCTGACCAACGTTGCGTTCTGGCTGGCCCTGGGGCTGATCAGCGCGTGGCTGTTCCGCCGCAACGGCGAAGGCCAACACCACGCATGACTGCGGACGGCGCAGCGCCGGCCCTGGTGGTCGGCCTGGGCTGCCAGCGCGGCTGCCCGGCCGCCACCCTGCGGGCCTTGCTCGACCAGGCCCTGCAGGCACATCGCATCGAACTGGCGGCGGTCAAGGCGCTCGCCAGCATCGACCTCAAGCGCGATGAGCCCGGCTTGCGGGAACTGGCCGCGCAACTGGCGCTGCCCTTGCTGTACTTCAGCAGCGCGGAACTGGCCGGTTACCGGCCGCGCCTGAGCCACCAGTCGCAGATCGCCTTCGAGCGCACCGGCTGCTACGGCGTGGCGGAAAGCGCCGCCTTGGCGCTGGCCGAGCAACTGATCCAGGCGCCGGCAAAGCTGCTGATTCCGCGACAAAAGTACGCCCAGGCCACATTGGCATTGGCCGGCGCGGCCTGAATTCCCGATAATCCCCGCTTTCGATCATGAGCAACGCTCATGCGGGACCCTCATGACGCCCTGCACCGCTCCCTTTTTCAGGATGGAACAATGACCGTCTACTTCATCGGCGCCGGCCCCGGCGATCCCGAATTGATCACCGTCAAAGGCCAACGGCTGATCCGCAGTTGCCCGGTGATCATCTATGCAGGCTCGCTGGTGCCGGCAGCGGTGCTGGAGGGGCATCAGGCGGTCAGCGTGGTGAACAGCGCCGAACTGCACCTGGAACAGATCATCGACCTGATCAAGACCGCCCACGCCAATGGCCAGGACGTCGCCCGGGTGCATTCCGGCGACCCGAGCCTGTACGGCGCCATCGGTGAGCAGATCCGCTGCCTGCGCGAGCTGGGCATTGCATTCGAGATCATCCCCGGCGTGACCGCCACGGCGGCATGCGCTGCGCTGCTGGAGGCCGAGCTGACCCTGCCGGACGTGTCGCAGACCGTGATCCTGACCCGTTACGCGGACAAGACCGCGATGCCCGCCGGCGAGGAGTTCGGCAGCCTGGCGCAGCACGGCGCGACCATGGCCATTCATCTGGGGGTCAATCATCTGGAGAAGATCGTCGGCGAACTGCTGCCGCACTACGGCGCGGACTGCCCGATCGCGGTGGTTCACCGGGCGAGCTGGCCGGATCAGGACTGGGTGATGGGGACGCTGGAGGACATCTCCGCGAAGGTGGCCGCCAAGGGCTTCAGGCGTACGGCGTTGATCATCGTGGGGCAGGTGCTGGGCAGCGACCATTTCAGCGAATCGTCGCTGTACCGTGCGGGGCATGCGCATTTGTATCGGCCTTAGCGGCCAGCCTGCCGGTGATGGCATCCGTGATGTTCACCCATAAAAAAACGGCGCTCACGGGGCGCCGTTTTTTTGTGTCCGCAGGGAACGCCTTAGTAGTAGGCGTTTTCTTTCTGCGTGTGGTCGGTCACGTCGCGAACGCCCTTGAGCTCCGGAATGCGTTCGAGCAGGGTGCGCTCGATGCCTTCCTTCAAGGTCACGTCCGCCTGGCCGCAGCCCTGGCAGCCGCCGCCGAACTGCAGCACGGCGATGCCGTCGTCGACCACGTCGATCAGGCTGACCTGGCCGCCGTGGCTGGCCAGCCCCGGGTTGATCTCGGTTTGCAGGTAGTAGTTGATGCGCTCGTTGATCGGGCTGTCTTCGTTGACCATCGGCACCTTGGCGTTCGGTGCCTTGATGGTCAGCTGGCCGCCCATGCGGTCGGTGGCGTAGTCGACGACGGCATCGTCGAGGAACGCTTCGCTGAACGAATCGATGTACGCGGTGAAGCTCTTGAGCCCCAGCGCCTTGTCTTCGGGTTTTTCTTCGCCCGGCTTGCAGTAGGCAATGCAGGTTTCGGCGTACTGGGTGCCAGGCTGGGTGATGAAGATGCGGATGCCGATGCCCGGGGTGTTCTGCTTGGAAAGCAGATCAGCCAGATAATCGTGGGCGGCGTCGGTGATGGTGATAGCGGTCATGGAAACTCCTCGCAGGCTTGGGCGGAGTTTACGCCAATCGGCGCCCGGGACAAAGTCCTAGTATTTACGTAGGAATAGTTCGCAAATCGCCGGGTGGCAGCCCCTACCCTGCGGGAGCCTCCAGTGGCTCCCGCAGGATGGGTGGCGACATCGCCGCTTCAGAGGTTCTCGTAGCGGTTCATGTCCAGCACGCCCTCTTCCACCGGATCCGTATCGTGGATGTAGCGGCTCAGGTCATGGAAATAGAACCAGAATTGCGGATGGCTGCGGCGGATGCCCCAGCGTTCGACGATTTTCTCGAACTGCTCCTGATCCTTCGCGCCCTCCATCGCATCGACGAATGCCGGCACCTGGTCCGCCGGCAGGTTGAACATGAAGTTCGGATAGCTGGTGAGCACGCCCGGGTAGATCGTCAGGGTGTCGAGCCCCGGCTGGTAGCGCAGCGATTCGCCGAGCAGGAACGCCACGTTGCTGTGGGCCCGGTTGCGCAGCAGGCTGTAGACCTCGCGCTTGCCGCTGGCGGTCTCGACGCGCAGCAGGGTCGCTTCCGGCAACTGATCGATCACCTTGAGCCCGGCGGCCGGGCGCGATGCCAGGCGGCTCAGGGCCTGCTCGGCGTTCTGCAGGGCCGGGTCGATGTTCGGCCGCGAGCAATAGGCGTCCTCGCAGCGGTTGATCGGGTCGGGACGGGCGTTCAGGTCACCGTAGCGGGCCAGCAACTGGCGGGCGAAATCGCGTTTCGGGTTCTTGGCGTCGAGCTTCAGCGCGGTCGGCTTGTCGTCGTCGATGGCCTCGTAGTCGAGCCACATCTTGAACTGGCCGCTGCTCTGATACCAATCGTCCAGGTAGCCCTCGCGGGAGTCGGCGGGCATCAGGCGCAGGAAGTTCTGCTCGGCGCCGTTGCGGATCAGGTCGAAGTACAGGCGCGTCTGCGCCTGATGGGAGACGTTGCCGAACACATCGAAGTTGACCGCCAACTGGTAATAGGTGCGCTCCAGCAACGGGAAGTCGAACAGCCACATCGTCTGCGGCACTTCGCCGATCAGGCCCTTGGTGACCGAAGCGCTGTCGAAGTGACGGAAAATGCTCAGCAGCGCGTTGTCGTTGCCGGCCCACAGCGTGGACCAGCTCGGCGCAGGCATTTCGGCGTAGCTGTCGCGGCGCAGGGCTTCGTACTGGTTGCGCTTGTTGCGGTAGTCGTGCCAGAGGCTCAGCACGCTGCCGACGTCGTCGTTCTGCCCCGGCATCGCCAGCAACGGCGTGGCCTGGCCGCGGTAGTTCGGGTCGGTGATGTACAGGTCGTGTTCCGGGGCCTGGAACAGCGCCCAGAAGTTGTCGCGGATCACGTCGGTCGCGATCTGCCCGCGGCACACCGGCCCGCGGATGAAGGTGCGCACGAAGTACTCGGCGTTGTCGAGCATGAACTGGTAGCGCGCCTGGGCCGGGATCGCCTCGAAGGTGGCGAACGGGTTGGCCCGGCTCTGGGGCCCGTAGCCCGGCAAGGCATGCACCTGCCACTTGCCGTTGTAGAACAGGCTCTTGACCCGCGCCAGCTTGGCCGCGCTCAGTGGGTAGGTGATGTGGGTCTTGTGCACGATCACCCCCTGCACCGGCCACAGGCGGTAGTACACCTGAGTGCCCGGATCGTCGTTGGGGCGACGGGTGTTGATCAGGTCGATCGGCTGGCCGGTCGGCGTGCGCGAACGCACCCACTGGAAGAAGTGACCCGGCTCGCCGTCCTTGAAGTAGATGTGCGCCAGGAACCAGTGCTCGAACAGCCACCGTCCCACCAGGCTCTGCCGGGCGCCGGGGGTGTTGAGCAGGTTTTCCCACTGCACGACCTGCATCGCCTCTTTGGCGCTGGGCGTCAGCCCTTGCTCATCGATGGGCGCACCGGACGCCAGCCAGCGCTGCAGCGTCTGGTACTGCTGCTGGGTCAGGCCGGTCACGGCCAGCGGCATGCCTTCGGTCGGATGGCTTTGGGCATAACCCTCGAACTCGGCGGGCATGGCGCAGAGGTTCTCGCGCTGCAGGCCGAGCACGATGTCTTCGGGCAGCTTGGCGTTGGGTTGCAGGGGCGTCTTGTGGCCCAGCTCCAGCATGCGCGCCATCAGCGCGGCCTGGCTGCCCTGGGCGTCGAGCACCGAATAGAATCCCTTCTCCTGCCATTGCCGTTTGCCGAAGGCGTCATAGAACAGCCGGGTGGTCGGCGCGGCCTGGGTGCGTTCGCCGTCGTAGACCGGCATCTTGCTGGCGCCGCGGGCCGCGCCCTCGCCGCTGCCCAGGTTCAGTTGGCAGGCGGAGTCGTAGCAGGCGTGGCAGGCCACGCACTTCTCGGTGAAGATCGGCTGGATGTCGCGGGTGTAGGAAATGGCCGTCCCCTGCGCCCCCGCGCCAAAGCTTAAAAGCAGCAACACGGTGCCGATGACGCGGTTCAACATATCCCTGATTCCGATCCTGAGGAAAACCGCGCGATTCTACCGCCGGTACGCCCGCTCCAACATGAGCGATATTCATGCAAATGCACCGCCTGCTCTAAATCCGCGCAGGTTTGTTATGATTCCGGCCCTTCGTCATGGTCTTTTCGAGTAGTCCCAATGTCCGATCGCAGCGTCCGCCTCCAGGCCCTCAAGCAAGCTCTCAAAGAGCGCATCCTGATACTTGACGGCGGCATGGGCACGATGATCCAGAGCTACAAGCTCGAAGAGCAGGATTACCGCGGCAAGCGCTTCGCCGACTGGCCGAGCGACGTCAAGGGCAACAACGACCTGCTGGTGCTGACCCGCCCCGACGTGATCGGCGGCATCGAAAAGGCCTACCTGGATGCCGGCGCCGACATTCTGGAGACCAACACCTTCAACGCCACCCGGATTTCCATGGCCGACTACGGCATGGAAGAGCTGGTCTACGAACTCAACGTAGAAGGCGCCCGCCTGGCCCGCAAGGTGGCCGACGCGAAAACCCTGGAGAACCCGGCCAAGCCGCGCTTCGTCGCCGGCGTCCTCGGCCCGACCAGCCGCACCTGCTCGCTGTCGCCCGACGTGAACAACCCCGGCTACCGCAACGTCACCTTCGATGAACTGGTGGAGAACTACACCGAGGCCACCAAAGGCCTGATCGAGGGCGGCGCCGACCTGATCCTGATCGAGACCATCTTCGACACCCTCAACGCCAAGGCCGCGATCTTCGCCGTGCAAGGGGTGTTCGAGGAACTGAACCTCGAACTGCCGATCATGATCTCCGGCACCATCACCGACGCCTCCGGCCGCACCCTGTCGGGCCAGACCACCGAAGCGTTCTGGAACTCCGTGGCCCACGCCAAGCCGATTTCCGTCGGCCTGAACTGCGCCCTCGGCGCCCGCGAGCTGCGCCCGTACCTGGAAGAGCTGTCGGACAAGGCCAGCACCCACGTCTCGGCGCACCCGAACGCCGGCCTGCCGAACGAGTTCGGCGAATACGACGAACTGCCGGCGGACACCGCCAAAGTCATCGAAGAGTTCGCCCAGAGCGGCTTCCTCAACATCGTCGGCGGCTGCTGCGGCACCACGCCTGGGCACATCGAAGCCATCGCCAAGGCCGTGGCCGGCTACGCGCCGCGGCAGATCCCGGACATCCCCAAGGCCTGCCGCCTGTCGGGCCTGGAGCCGTTCACCATCGACCGCAGCTCGCTGTTCGTCAACGTCGGCGAGCGCACCAACATCACCGGTTCCGCCAAGTTCGCCCGCCTGATCCGCGAGGACAACTACACCGAAGCCCTGGAAGTCGCCCTGCAGCAGGTCGAGGCCGGCGCCCAGGTGATCGACATCAACATGGACGAGGGCATGCTCGATTCGAAGAAGGCCATGGTGACCTTCCTCAATCTGATCGCCGGCGAGCCGGACATCTCCCGCGTCCCGATCATGATCGACTCCTCCAAGTGGGACGTGATCGAAGCCGGCCTCAAGTGCATCCAGGGCAAGGGCATCGTCAACTCGATCAGCATGAAAGAAGGCGTCGAGCAGTTCATCCACCACGCCAAGCTGTGCAAGCGCTACGGCGCCGCCGTGGTGGTGATGGCGTTCGACGAGGTCGGCCAGGCCGACACCGAGGCGCGCAAGAAGGAAATCTGCAAGCGCTCCTACGACATCCTGGTCAACGAAGTCGGCTTCCCGCCGGAAGACATCATCTTCGACCCGAACATCTTCGCCGTCGCCACCGGCATCGAAGAGCACAACAACTACGCCGTCGATTTCATCAACGCCTGCGCCTACATCCGCGACGAGCTGCCGTACGCCCTGAGCTCCGGCGGCGTGTCCAACGTGTCGTTCTCGTTCCGCGGCAACAACCCGGTGCGCGAGGCCATCCACTCGGTGTTCCTGCTGTACGCGATCCGTGCGGGCCTGACCATGGGCATCGTCAACGCCGGCCAGCTGGAGATCTACGACCAGATCCCGCAGGAGCTGCGCGACGCCGTCGAGGACGTGATCCTCAACCGCAACGGCGACGCCACCGACGCCCTGCTCGCCATCGCCGACAAGTTCAAGGGCGACGGCAGCGTCAAGGAAGCCGAAACCGAAGAGTGGCGCAGCTGGGACGTCAACAAGCGTCTGGAACACGCGCTGGTCAAGGGCATCACCACCCACATCGTCGAAGACACCGAAGAGTCGCGCCTGTCGTTCGCCCGGCCGATCGAGGTCATCGAAGGCCCGCTGATGGCGGGCATGAACATCGTCGGCGACCTGTTCGGCGCCGGTAAGATGTTCCTGCCGCAGGTGGTGAAGTCCGCCCGCGTAATGAAGCAGGCCGTGGCTCACCTGATCCCGTTCATCGAGCTGGAAAAAGGCGACAAGCCGCAGGCCAAGGGCAAGATCCTGATGGCCACCGTGAAGGGCGACGTGCACGACATCGGCAAGAACATCGTCGGCGTGGTGCTGGGCTGCAACGGCTACGACATCGTCGACCTGGGCGTGATGGTGCCGGCGGAGAAGATCCTCCAGGTGGCCCGCGACGAGAAGTGCGACATCATCGGTCTCTCCGGCCTGATCACCCCGTCGCTGGACGAAATGGTGCACGTGGCCCGCGAGATGCAGCGCCAGGACTTCCACCTGCCGCTGATGATCGGCGGCGCCACCACCTCCAAGGCGCACACCGCCGTGAAGATCGAGCCCAAGTACAGCAACGATGCCGTGGTCTACGTCACCGACGCCTCCCGCGCGGTGGGCGTCGCCACCCAGCTGCTGTCCAAAGAGCTGAAGGCCGGCTTCGTCGAGAAGACCCGCGCCGAATACGTCGACGTGCGCGAGCGCACCGCCAACCGCAGCGCCCGCACCGAGCGCCTGAGCTACGCGGCCGCCATCGCCAAGAAACCGCAGTTCGACTGGGCCGCCTACGCGCCGGTCAAGCCGACCTTCACCGGTACCCGAGTGCTGGACGACATCGACCTGAACGTGCTGGCCGAATACATCGACTGGACGCCGTTCTTCATCTCCTGGGACCTGGCCGGCAAGTTCCCGCGCATCCTTGAGGACGAAGTGGTCGGCGAGGCCGCCACCGTGCTGTACAAGGACGCCCGGGAAATGCTGAGCAAACTGATCGACGAGAAGCTGATCAGCGCCCGCGCGGTGTTCGGCTTCTGGCCGGCCAACCAGGTGCATGACGACGACATCGAGCTGTACGGCGACGACGGCAAGCCGCTGGCCCGCCTGCACCACCTGCGCCAGCAGGCGATCAAGACCGACGGCAAGCCGAACTTCTCCCTGGCCGACTTCGTCGCGCCGAAGGACAGTGACGTGACCGACTACGTGGGCGGCTTCATCACCACCGCCGGCATCGGCGCCGAGGAAGTGGCCAAGGCCTACCAGGACGCCGGCGACGACTACAACGCGATCATGGTCAAGGCCCTGGCCGACCGCCTGGCCGAGGCCTGCGCCGAATGGCTCCACGAACAGGTGCGCAAGGAGCACTGGGGCTACGCCAAGGACGAAGCCCTGGACAACGAAGCGCTGATCAAGGAGCAGTACTCCGGCATCCGTCCGGCACCGGGCTACCCGGCCTGCCCGGACCACACCGAGAAGGCCACGCTGTTCGCCCTGCTCGACCCCGAGTCCAGCGAGATGCGCGCCGGCCGCAGCGGCGTGTTCCTCACCGAGCACTACGCGATGTTCCCGGCGGCGGCGGTCAGCGGCTGGTACTTCGCCCACCCGCAGGCGCAGTACTTCGCCGTGGGCAAGGTCGACAAGGATCAGGTGCAGAGCTACACCTCGCGCAAGGGCCAGGAACTGAGCGTCACCGAGCGCTGGCTGGCGCCGAACCTGGGCTACGACGACTGAGACCGGCCTCGCCGCCCTTGTGCCCGCCCAAGGCGCAAGGGCCGGCCTCTCCGGGCTTCCCTCCCCCGCATCGTCCCCGCGCCGTGCGGGCTCGGCCAAGGCTCCAGGCAACGGGAGCAGGATTGGCTATGCTCAAAGGGCAAACACACAGACGGGGGATTTATGGACGATCCAGTCGACGACAAGCCACCGACCTTCTGGCAGATGGTGCACAGCGTCATGGCCGCCGCGTTCGGGGTGCAGAGCGGGAAGAACCGCGCCCGGGACTTCACCCACGGCAAGCCCAGCCACTTCGTGATCCTCGGCATTGCCTTTACGGCGCTGTTCGCGCTGACGCTGTTCGCCATCGTCAAGCTGGTGGTGCATCTGGCGGGGGTCTGACACGGATCAGTGCATCAATGTCTGCAGGCTGAAGGGGTAACGGTAGGACGCCGGCCGCCCCTTGGCCGACAGCTTGCGGAACGGCACGCCGTAGTCCGGCGAATTGCCCATGGCCAGCATCTGCCGGGCCTGGGCCTTGTCGATCAACTGCATCAGCGGGATCTGCCGGTCGCGTCCGCCGTACCGATCCAGGTTCACGCCCTGCGCATGGTCGTGCAATTCCACCAGCGCCCAGCCGCCCAAGGTGAAATGCCCGCCGAGCAACGCGCTCAGACGACCGTCGAGCAACGCCTGCAAGGCCGCAGGCGAAGTATTGACCGCACTGAACAGCACGTCTTTGCCCGGCACCTTGCCCGCTTCGGCGAAGGCCTGCATCGCGCCGAACGCCATTTCGTCATTGGCCGACCACACCAGCGACACCTTCGGGTAGCGCGCCTGCAACTGCTTGGCCTGCTCGTAGGCGCGCTGGCGTGTCCAGCCGCTGTAGACCAGTTGGCGCAGCCGTACCTGGGGATGCTCGGCCAGCGCCCGCTGCATGCCGCTTTCACGCAGTTGCGCCGACGGCGTGATCTTGAGCCCGGAGAACGCCAGCAACTCGATCTCCTCACCGGGCGCCACCGCCGGATGCAGGCGGATCAGCTCGTTCATCATCAGGTAGCCGCCCTCCTCGTCGTTGGGCACCAGGCTGCCGATCCGGTCGGCGCGCTCGCCCACCAGGCTTTGCTGATTGGGGGTCAAGGCAGCGTTGACCATGAACAGCTTCACGCCGCTGTTGTAGGCCATGCGCAAGATCTGCGGCGCCACGTACTGCTCGTTGGCGAACATCAGGTAATCCGGACGGCGGGTGCCCTGCAGCGCCAGCCGTGCCTGGGCCAGGGTCTGTTCGGGAAGGCGTTGGGAATAGACGATCTCAAGGTCGATGCCCAGATCCCGGGCGGCGGCCTGCATGAATTGCGAATAGCTTACCCAGAAGGCTTCCTGTTCCGTGCCCGGATTGAGGAACAGCACCGATTCCGCCCGCGCGCAGGATCCGAAAACCGCGCCGAACAGCAGCAGGCTGAGGTGGAGAATCTTCAACATGAAACATCCGGGCCCATAGGAAAAACGGCGGCGCATTATAGCCTTCGATCAACCGGCCACTGGCGCTTGATCCTGCAATTTGTCCGACAACCGTCGGTAGCGGGCCCGGACGGGTCGCTTATTGATGACTGACCCAGAACACCGCCGTGCCCACGACCAGAATGATCAGGAACAGAATGGCCCAGGCATCAACGGTGCTGTCGCTCTTCCTTGCTTTGGTTGGGTTGCTCATTGCATCGCCTCTTGTCGGTTTTGTCGGTGATTGCAGAAGACTCGACCACAGTTAAGACGATGATTGTCCGCACGACAAATGTGGGTTAGCGGATACCCGCCCCTGTTAGGCGATTTGGTTCTTTACATATACTCAAACATCACTTTTGCGCATAAACGCAAACGGGTATATTGCCCCGGCTCCGTTGGGAGTGCGCGGCCGTGCGCGCAGAATTGCAGAGCATCCCTCGGTCTCAAGCAAGCAAACAAAAGCAGCGTTTTCCGAGTGGCCCAAGCCTGAGAACAGGACTTATATGTACGTATACGACGAATACGATCAGCGGATCATCGAGGACCGCGTCAAGCAGTTCCGTGATCAGACCCGACGCTATCTGGCAGGTGAGCTGAGCGAAGAGGAATTCCGGCCGCTGCGCCTGCAGAACGGCCTGTACATCCAGCGTTTCGCCCCGATGCTGCGGGTGGCGGTGCCTTACGGCCAGCTGACCTCGCGTCAGGTGCGCATGATGGCCAAGATCGCCCGCGACTACGACAAGGGCTACGCCCACATCAGCACCCGGCAGAACGTGCAGTTCAACTGGCCGGCGGTGGAAGACATCCCGGACATCCTCGCCGAACTGGCCACCGTGCAGATGCACGCGATCCAGACCAGCGGCAACTGCCTGCGCAACGTCACCACCGACCAGTTCGCCGGCGTCGCCTTCGACGAACTGATCGACCCGCGCCCGTGGTGCGAGATCGTCCGTCAGTGGACCACGTTCCACCCGGAATTCGCCTACCTGCCGCGCAAGTTCAAGATCGCCGTCAATGGTTCGACCTCCGACCGCGCCGCCATCGAAGTCCACGACATCGGCCTTGAGCCGGTGCACAACGCCGCCGGCGAGCTGGGCTTCCGCGTGCTGGTGGGCGGCGGCCTGGGCCGTACTCCGGTGGTCGGGGCGTTCATCAACGAGTTCCTGCCGTGGCAGGACCTGCTGAGCTACCTCGACGCCATCCTGCGGGTCTACAACCGCTACGGCCGTCGCGACAACAAATACAAGGCGCGGATCAAGATCCTCGTCAAGGCGCTGACCCCTGAGGTCTTCGCCGAGAAGGTCGACGCCGAGATGCAGCACCTGCGCGGCGGTCAGACCACCCTGACCGAAGCCGAAGTGCATCGCGTCGCCAAACACTTCGTCGATCCGGACTACAAGGCCCTGGACGACCAGGCCGCCGAACTGGCCGCGCTCGACAAGGAGCACCCGGGCTTCGCCCGCTGGCGCACCCGCAACACCCTGGCCCACAAGAAGCCAGGCTACGTGGCCGTCACCCTGTCGCTGAAACCGACCGGCGTCGCGCCGGGCGACATCACCGACAAGCAGCTCGACGCCGTCGCCGACCTGGCCGAGCGCTACAGCTACGGCCAGCTGCGCACCTCCCACGAGCAGAACATCATCCTGGCTGACGTCGAGCAGAGCCAGCTGTTCACCCTGTGGGGCGAGCTGCGCGAGCAAGGGTTCGCCACGCCGAACATCGGCCTGCTGACCGACATCATCTGCTGCCCGGGCGGCGACTTCTGCTCCCTGGCCAACGCCAAGTCGATCCCGATCGCCGAATCGATCCAGCGCCGTTTCGACGACCTGGACTACCTGTTCGACATCGGCGAGCTGGACCTGAACATCTCCGGTTGCATGAACGCCTGCGGCCACCACCACGTCGGCCACATCGGCATCCTCGGGGTGGACAAGAAAGGCGAAGAGTTCTATCAGGTGTCCCTCGGCGGCAGCGCCAGCCGCGACGCCAGCCTGGGCAAGATCCTCGGCCCGTCCTTCGCCCAGGAAGACATGCCCGACGTGATCTCCAAGCTGATCGACGTGTACGTGGAACAGCGCACCGAAGACGAGCGTTTCATCGACACCTACCAGCGTATCGGCATCGACCTCTTCAAGGAACGCGTCTATGCAGCGAATCATTAAGAACAACGAGGTCATCGACGAAACCTGGCACCTGCTGCCCAAGGACTCGACCCTCGACGGCATCTCCAACTGCGACGACCTGATCGTGCCGCTGGCCCTGTGGCGTGACCACGCCCATGCGCTCAAGGCCCGCGACGGCGGCCTGGGCGTCTGGCTGGACGCGGACGAAGAAGCCGAGGAGATCGGCGACGACGTGGACCAGTTCCAGGTCATCGCCCTGAACTTCCCGGCCTTCACGGACGGGCGCAACTACTCCAACGCCCGCCTGCTGCGTGACCGCTACGGCTTCAAGGGCGAACTGCGGGCGATCGGCGACGTGCTGCGCGACCAGCTGTTCTACATGCGCCGCTGCGGTTTCGACGCCTACGCGCTGCGCGCCGACAAGGATCCCTACGAAGCCCTGGAAAGCCTCAAGGACTTCTCGGTGACCTACCAGGCCGCCACCGACGAACCGCTGCCGCTGTTCCGTCGCCGCTGAACGTCCGTCCTGCCCGCTTTGACCGAAGCGGGCAGGACAACGACGCACCACCGGCTCAGCCGATCATCGGCACAGGCCGCCCCGACGCCACCCAGTCCCTGTAGAACTTCACCCGGCCCTCCAACGCCTCGAACGCCACGAACGGGTTCTCGGCATCGCCGAACGCACTCGCCAGCCAACCGCTCAACAATCCCCACAGCTCATCGCTGGCATCGGCCTGCACCAGGAGCAACCATACGCGCACCTGAAGATCCCGATAGGCCACCCGGAAGTCCGCCGTCAGGCTCAAACCGCTCACCATCCGCAGCAGATCCGGGCCGGACGGTTTCGCGGCCACGCTCGCCCATATCGACCGGCGTGCCCGGTTCAGCACCTCATTGCCTTCCCCAAGCCAGGGTTCTGCGCCGCTTTCCTCCCGGGAGGGATCGAGCCACAGGTTGATGCCGGTGCGCCTGCGGTGTTCGACGACCCTTTCCAGCGTCTCTTCGTCGGACAGCGGATTGCCCCAGAGCATGACCCGCTGACGCGAGACGGCCTGGCTGAACACCGCCGCAGGCACCCGTTCGATCCGGTTTTCGGCCAGGTTCAGCAGGGCCAAGCGAGGCTGCTCCGGGATCCCGACGGGACATCGGGTGATGGCGGCATTCCTCAGGTTCAGGACGCGCAGTTCGCCCATCCCCAGCACCACCGGCGCCTCCGTGAGCGGGTTGTCGCTCAGGTCGAGCTCTTGCAGGTGCGTCAGTTCCCGGAACTGCGAGGCCGTGGACTCCTTGAGCTCCAGGAAGGTCGAGCGCAGGTTCAGCCGGGTCAGATGGCGCATCCTCAGGATCGATGGCGGCAATGCCCCCTCCAGCACGTTGTTGCCGTTGAGGCGACGGATGTCCACGCTTTCCAGGTTCAAGGTGCGCAGATTCGGGAAGCTCTCGAGGAAACCGTCCAGGCTTTCCTGCTCGATCACATGCAAGCCTCGCATCGACAGCTCGAACACTTCCCCGAAACGGACCGGGGTGGTCGGCAGGCGCAAATAGTCCTCGAAATCCAGATCGAGACGGTACACCTCCCTCTGCTCACCGGCCGTCACACGATTGACCCTGGGAGGCCGCTTCTGCCAGATGGCGATCAACTCCTGGGCCAGTTCGGTGCGCATGACGCGCTCCTGGGCAATGGCTTCCTCCAGCAGGTTCTGGTTGTGCTCGGCCAGTTGCGCCGGAGGCATGTGCGCCGCCTCGGCGTCGCCCGGCGCCAGAAAGTCGATGTCCATTTCATCGACGTCGGTCGCCGACAGGCCGATCCAGTCATTCAGGTCGAGGTTCAGCTGATCCAGCTCCAGGCGCAACGCCGCCAGCGTCGACTGCGCCTGCGGGCCGGCCTGAAGCAGCCAGGCATCCGCCTGGGCAGCGTCGAACTCGGGATAGAGTTCCTGGACCTGCAGGCGATCCACCTCGACCGTCAAGCCCCGCCCTTCAAGGGTTGTGGGAAAGCCGCCCCCCGCCAGCCGCCCCCAGGACTCGAACGCTAGGCCCGCGTCCGTTCGCCGCAGGCCCCGCTGCAGTTCGTCGCGGGGCAACGCATGCTCGCCCAGCTTCAGGCGCAAGGCACCGGCAGGATCCGCCGAGGCCAGGCCCAGCGAGGAACGCTCCTGTTCCGTCAGCACGGCAGACAAGGCCCGGTACAGATCGCCGGCTTCATCCGGTGCCCCATCACTGGCGCGGTAACGGCTGCCTGCCTTGATCAACCGGCGGATGTCATGGCCGCCCGGCACCCCGGCACGCTCCAGCACACGACCGCTGATCGAGCTGTCCAGTACCTGCACGGCCACACCCGATGGCCAGCCCGGCAGATGCCTCAGGGTGTGCAGCGCAAGCCTGTCCGTGTCGGGATGGTTCACGGCGCGCAGGTACAGCCCCGCATAGGCCTGATCCAGGCGGGCATGGGCCTGGTACTGACGGGCCTTGCCGTCCAGCGCCCGGAGCGCACGCCGGGCTTCATTCGGATCGAAAGGACGTGCGGCATCGATGTCCAGGCGTGCGAGTAGCTGTTCGATGGCCGCCTTGGGCAATCCCGGGTACTGTTCCTGACACAACCGCACCCACGCGTGCTCCGAGCGCTGGAGCGCCCGGTAGCGCCTGTTGAACTGCTCTGTGCGCACGGCGGGATCCAGCGTCGGATCAATGCTCTGCTCAAGCCTGAACCGGTCGATGGCGTCCGCCAGCAAAGGAAACGGTGTCGAACCGTCGCCGGTCAGCGGCCGCTCCTCATCGCTCCAGTCGATCACCCGGCCGATCTGCATCAGCACCTCATCGGTGAAGGCGGCGACAGGCTCGCCCAGTCCGCGCAGCGCAGCCAGGCGCGCGGCGGCAGGCACCCATGCATCGCCGGAGACCTTGCCGGCCGGCAGCAGGACAGCAGCCCCCTCCTCCGACGCCCGCAAGGCCCGCGCTTCACTCTTCACCGCCGCGAGCTCCCCGGCCACCGGCAACGCGTTCAGCAGGCCGAACACCGTGCGCGCCAGCCCTTCGGACTGGGCTGGCGCGGAGCTGCCGTTGACGGCGGCATCGAGGCCATAGCCCGCATCGATCAGCCCCGCCAGCGCCAGCACGCCCTCGCCCCCGGGCACGAACAAGGCCAACGGCGCCAGACGGTTGATCCATTGCACGACCGGCTCGACCACGGCGCTGAGTTCATCGCGATTGACCTGGGCGTCGTCGCGGATGCCGTCGGCACTGGCCAGCGCGTCCTGTTTCATCGTCAGCACCCATTGGGCGAACGGATCGCAGCGTCCCTTGAACGGCTCCAGCACGACGTAGTCGTCGGGGTTCCAGTAACCGTCATTGTTGAAGAATCCGGCCGTCCGGCCCAGCCAGTGCTCCTTCGGATACAGCCCGATGCCGTCCAGCGCGGTCAGGACACCGGCGTGGAACAGCCCGTCCTCGATGTCGTCCTCGGCAAAATGCGTCCCCAATGCCCGCCGTCCTCCTTCGGTCCGGCCTTGAGCCGCGAGCCATTGGCGCAACCGGCCGGTGTCCGTGAATTCGTGCAGCGGCGACGAGTTGCCGGGAATGTGCAGAAGCACCCGGTGGCTGGCACGGTCATGGAAGTACCAGATGTCCTTTGACGTATAGCGGTAGATGGCCAGACGCCCGGTTTCGATCCCTTCCGCCGGCCGGGTGGCGGCCTGCAATTGCGCGAAGGTCAGATCTTTCCAGCGCAGATCCGGCGCCAGACCGGCGCAACGCAACGCCAGCGCCAACCCTTCACGGCTCAGGCTGCGCTCTCTGCGCTGGAGAAAGGCACTCATGATGAAGGCCGCTTTCACGGTGGTTCTCAAGGGATAGGGAGCATCGGCCAACAGGATCCTGTCCGACGGCCAGACACTGTCCAGGTAGTCCTGGTACAGCGGGCGCAGCTCCAGGGTCCAGACCCATCGCTTGAAGTCCGCCGCACGGATGGGCAATTGCGTGTCAGGGCCGTAGACCTGAGGCGTGGTCTGGCGGTAGATGCCTTCGTAGTCGCGCAGCCAACCCGGCTCATTCGTCGCGTCCGCTGCGCTTTCGTCCTGGATCACGACGGTCGGACCGATGTCCGGCGGGGTATACAGGCCGAACAGGTTTTCGCCGAACGCGCCGTCCGCCACGGTCTGGTCATTGTCCAGCAAGGCCCGGATGAGCGTGTGCGAACGCCGCACCTTGCCGTGATGCACGCCGTTTTTGCCCTGATCCCAGTCACGGTCGTAGTCGAGCGTGACCATCCGGGCGGTCTGCGGGTCGATGTCGGCGCCCCACCGGGCGCGGATCCGGGCGATGCCGAAGGCTTCCGGCGTCAAGGGCAGCGCCGACGCCACCGTGGCGTTCAGCGCCGAGCGCATGTCCGGGCCGGGAGGGTTCAGGGAAAGGGATTCGTCGTTGTTGTCGGTCATGGTCGCAATGCAATCCTTTGCGGTGCTGGAGATAGCGCAACGTAACCCGACGCATGTGATTTGAAAGTAGGAACGGTCAGCGGCACCGAATGGATTTTTCTCCTTGTCGCCCGCAAGCGCCGGGCAAAGAAAAACCGTGGCAGGACCACGGTTCGTTCAGGCGCCGACGAGGGCAAGAGCGTTCATCGGAGCCCGGCCGTCGCCGGTTCGGGCAGCGCCAGGCCCGGATGCCGAGCCAGCGCCTCTTGCGTCAGTCGTTGGTACAGGCTCCGGTTTTCATTGCGGAAATTGTCCACGATCGCCATCGTCCTCTGCGTCGCGGCCTCACGCGACAGATCGTTTTGCGTCTCCAGCTCGGCAAACGCTTGGGCGGCGCGTTCCTCCACGCCGAAGAACAGCTCTTGATGGGTCGAATGCAGATACTCCGTCCAGAAAGGCTGGGTATCGATCAGATCAAGCAACGCGGGTGAGTTTTCCGCCTTGACCACTTCTGCGTAAGCCTTGTCCAGTTGCTGCTCGGTCACGTCGACGTCGAACGCGGTGTCGATCGCACTTGGCTGGGCCAACAGTTCCAGGCGGCGCGCCAGCCTGACCCGATAGATCAGGCTCAGTTCCGACGCCTGCCGGCGGCTGAGGGTGTTGTCGCGCAGGCGATGGCCGATCTCGATCTGAGCCTGCCTCTTCAGTTCCTGCAGGCGAAACAGCCCTCGCAGCAACCGCACCAGTTCGCCCTCCAGCGATCGCTCGCCCGTGCGTGCCGCCCTCATGGCGCGATAGCCCAGCACCCTGATCTCCAGATCATTGAACACACTGCCGGCCTCATCGGCGCTGACCCGTCCGATCCGTGCCATGCGAAACAGTTCGCTGCGCAAGCTGTCATCTTCCGCGGCCGCCCGCAGCAGGTTCCAGACGCGAGCGGCCAGGTTCGAATGCTCACGCACGTCATCGGCCGAATCGCGCATCTGATCGAGCACCAGGAAGAAGTCCCGGGAACGTGGATAAGCCGACAACGAGGCCCATGCGGCCTGCATCTGCGCAATGTCCTCCTGCGCCAGCCCGCTCTCCCAATGGGCGCCGGGACCACTGTCGGGCAACAGGTCGACGGGCGGATGGGTATAGTCGACGGTGATCACGCCGAGATTGACGCCGGTGGACTGCTGATATCGGGCAATATCCTCCAGCGCCTTGGCCGACAACGGATTGCCGTCGATGTTGGTGCCTTGGTTCAGCTCCGTCCGCGCCTTGAAGATCGCGTCCGCCAGCACCTTGATCTGGTTGTCGCGCAGGTCAAGGGTCCGAAGCATCGGATGCTCTTCAAGGCCCGTCGGCCATTCGTCGATTCCGCTGCCGCGCAAGGCCAAATGCTGCAGGTTGCGCATCGAAGCAAAGGACGGCAGCCGCCTGAGGCCGGGGTTGAAACTCAGGTTCAACGATTGCAGATGTTCTTTGGCACCCAATGCGGCCGCTGCCTCTGCCGTCAGGACGATCTGGTTGTCACTCAGGTCCAGGTGGGTCAGGCGCGGCATGTCATGGATCGCCAGGGGCAGCCGGGTCAGGCCGTTTCCGGTCAGGCTCAGCGTGTGCAGGTTCGGGAAGTTTTTCAGAAACGCATTCAGCCCCGCGCTCTCTCCGACGTTGTTCATTTCCAGTGCGCCGATGTGCCTGAAGTCTGCGATGATCGTCGGCAGCGATCCCAGCGGCTGCGCATCGAACGTCAGTCTGTCGAATATTTCAGGGAGCTGCCCGACGGTTCCCGGCTCTTTGCGCCATGCCCGCAGGATCGCCTGCGCAGCCAGGGCTTTGCTGCGCCGGGGAACCGTGTGCCGGGCGTCATCCGCTTTCTGGTAATGGGTTTGGCTGTTTATCCACTGCTCCAGGGTATTGCGCATCTTCAGGTATTGCTGCCTGAGCGCTTCGAGGGATCGCGTCGCCAGCACCTCGTCGTCGCCCAGCGTCATCAGAAAACTTTCGATCCGCGCAAGTGAGTGCAAGGGGTACAGTTCACGGGCCCGCTGTCGCAGCGCTGCCACTTCGGCGATCGCGGAGGCGGGAGTCGATTGCTTGAACTCCACCACAGGTTCACCGCGAGGGTCGGCCAATCCCATTGGCGAACGATAACCTGCCCGCCACGACTGCCCGGCCACCAAACGGGCGATATCGTCACGCTGTTGCAGGGCCGACGTGGTGATTTTCCGGCGCAACTGCGCGCCCGACTCGTCTCTCTCGACACCCAGCGCCTTTCTTGCGTGGGCAGGCAGGCTCTGCCACAACGTCTGGAAATAATGCGCGCGGGTGTTCGAGGCGGACTCTGCCAGCAATTGCCCATTGGCATCGACCGCCCGGTAACGCGCCTCAAGCGCCTTGAACGACACTTTGTGCCGGGCTTCGGCCGGGCCCGTCTGGGCCCTGTCGCTGGAGGCCGCGTTCTGCTCCGTGATTTCGAAGAACACATCCTCCGGCCAACCCGGCAGCCTGGCCAAGGTGTCGAGCACTATCAGGTCAGTGCTCAAGTCACGCGGAGCATCCAGGTAGAGCCCCTCATACGCGCGATTCAAGTTCACCACCTGGGTGTATCGCCGCGCCTCCTCGTCGATGCGCAATGGCAGCTTGCCGGCTTCGAGCTGTTGCCACTCACTGGCGTCGGCATTGAGAACCAACTCATCGGCGACCGCCCCCGGCAATTCGGGGAACGCTTGCTTCACCGCAGCCGCCAACGGTTCACTGCTGATGTCGGTGCGCTCATACAACCGCTCAAACACATTCAGCCGCAAGCGTTCGGCGTCGTTGGCTAGCATTTCCACGAGCGCTGCAGTGTGGCTGGCCGAGTCTTGGGATGTGATGCCCAGCAGCCGATGTCGTTGCGGGGCCTTGAGGCCTGCCAACAGCGATGGGTAAAACGTTCCCTTACGCAATAGCTCTTGGCCGAGCCTCAGCTCTTGTTCCGCCGTTGCCGGGCCGTAGCGCTTGAGTTCGTTGCCAAGGGCGTCGACAACGCTCACGGCCGTGTCTCTTGGCCATTTCGCGGAAGCGGTCAGCAGGAACAGTTGCAGGTCAGCATCCGCCGCAGGGGCGGATGTCGGCTTGCCCATCTGCTCGATGAACCGATTGACGGCACTGTCGGCGGTAAATCGCCTGACCGTGTCCTCCAATGTCGCCATCGGCTTGCGGCGTTCGGCAAACAATCGGCGCAGTTGAGGCTCTCCCACGCCGACGACACCCAGAATCTGCGAGGCCTGGGCATCCGGCACACGTTCTGCGCGGTAACCGAGGCGCCGGAACAACGTCAGCGGACTCCAGTCCTGGAACAGCTCGGAGTCGTGCCGCCACGCACCGGCTCCGTTGGTTTCGAGTACCGGCAGATAGCGTTCGGACTGTTGCGGGCGCACTTCCCAGACATTCGTGTCTTTCTTGGGCTGGACCGCAAAGTGATCCGCGCCGATATTCAAGTATCGGTCCTGGCCAAACGTGACAAGCCCCTGCTCGCTCACCTCAAGTCCTTGGGGAAGACTTTGCCTTGCGCGATAAGGCGTAAGGTCGGGCTTCCACAAGCGCATACCCTTGGACGAAATCGGCACCTTGCGCAAGCTCAAGACGAAATCGCTCTGGCGCACGACTTTGAAGAGGCTGCTTCCCCCCTTGGCGGCCGTACCCAGTGCCGCCATCAAGATCAGGTTCTCGATGGTATCGAACAGGCAGTCCGCCGCCAGTTCCTGTTCCCCGGCGGCCCAATGGGAAACCCCTTCGTAGACCGTCGCCAGCAGCTGGATGCCGGCGACGGCGAACAGGACCTCGCCCACTATCGGAACGAATGCCCCCATGAACAGCAACGCATTGATGCCAATGGCCTTGTAGGTTTCGAGCCTCGCCAGCCGGCTTTTCTCATCCTCGTCGTCGGTCGGGACAACGAGCAAGCGGGCATCGGCCAGCACTTTCTCGGCATGCTGTCGATAGATCGCCAGAAACAGGTCGTTGTTGCTTTCGGCGTCCAGGTCAAGTCCATCGACCTGCACGTAATTGTTGCTCCAGAGGGAAACCTTGACTGAAAGGCTCTGATCCAGGCTTCCGAGAAACTCGGCCCGATCCTCCAGTTTGATGAAGCGCATGAAGAACTGGCGGAATGCAGGTGACTTCAAGCGACGGCTCAGCTCTCCCTCGAAGTGGGAGAACGAGGCATATTCCTTCAAGGGGTGCAATGGATCTCCGGGCACGTACACAACACACCGGTAGTCATCATCTTCATGTTCACTGACGGGCCCGATGAACATCGGGCCATTGAGTGTCGTGTCGAGCATCTTCAGCTGTTGATAGCCCAGGGTGTTCTTGCCCAGGATGATCGACGGCTTGCGCTCGACGACGGACCTCAACATCTCATAGACATCCTTTCCTATATGCCTTTGCATATACGCGAGATGCCGTTCAACCTCAAACCGGTCTTTCAGGCAAGCGACCGCCTTCTTTCGCAGCCTGCCAAGTTGCGTCTTGTTTCCAAAGAACTCAGACACATGGGCCTGATAGCTTTTGCCCAGATCCAGCACACGGCAAAGTTGCGCAAACTCATGGGGCCGGATCGGGAGAATCCTGTGGGGGTGTCCGCTGACCCGTTCCGGAATATAGATCAATGAACTTTCATGATAGTTTTCTGCGCGAGTTTCGCTGAGTTCGAAGTTTTCGCAAGCGGCCCCCAACAGATCGCGGTCGATTGGCAGCACCAGTTTCCTTCTCAGTCCGAGCAGGCTTGAGGTGGAGCGAACATGTTGAAAAATGACGCCTTCAACCTGTACAGGCTCGACCAGCTTTGCCGACAACGCCTTGGCGAGCAGCGGCGCACAAAAACTTTCCGGACTTTTGAAGGCACGCAACTCTTCAAGCACCGCGAATCGGGAACGGAAACCGGATTTCAGACTTCCATACAGCGCCGCCCTGGACTCTTGCGATGATTCCAGCACCCAGGCCGGTATTTGATTCTTCAGCAGGTCGAAGAATACGCCTTGCTGAGCTGGGGTCATCTGCGGAGGGGATTGGGTCTTTTCAACTTCCATGTAAAACAACCTTTCATGCCATTTTGAACAAACAGCTTAAGGTTTAGACATTCATGGAAAAAGCGGGAATACCTGATCATTGAACCGAGTCAGGCAACAACAATATGGAAGTTTGAAATAGATAAGCACCGCACATTCAACACTTGAATGTGTCTGGCGCCCTGTCTGCGACGATGCGGACAAGGCGCCTGACGGGACTCACCAGAACCGTTGCTGGGTCAAGCGGCTCCACCAGTTCAGCAGCACACGGTCCACCGAACCGCTGGCCGCCATGCCGATGCGTTCCTGCAGGCTTTTGCGTTCGGCGTAGTGCAAGTGATACAGCTCCGATTGCCTGGCCCGCTCGGCCAGGTACTCGTCGCTGGTCTTGAGTTCGTCCACCAGTTGCTTGTCCAGCGCGGCGACGCCCAGCCAGATCTCGCCGGTGGCCACCTCGTCGATGGCCAGTTGCGGACGGTAGCGGGCCACGAAGTTCTTGAACAGTTGATGGGTGATGTCCAGATCCTGCTGGAACTTCTCCCGGCCTTTCTCGGTGTTTTCGCCGAACACCGTCAGCGTGCGCTTGTACTCGCCGGCGGTCAGCACCTCGAAGTCGATGTCGTGCTTCTTCAGCAGGCGGTTGACGTTCGGCAACTGCGCGACCACACCGATGGAGCCGAGGATCGCGAACGGCGCGCTGATCACCTTCTGGCCAATGCACGCCATCATGTAGCCGCCGCTGGCGGCGACCTTGTCGATGCACACCGTCAGCGGAATGCCGGCCTCGCGGATGCGCGCCAGCTGCGACGACGCCAACCCGTAGCTGTGCACCATGCCGCCGCCGCTCTCAAGGCGCAGCACCACTTCGTCCTTCGGCGTGGCCAGGGTCAGCAACGCGGTGATTTCGTGACGTAGGCTCTCGGTGGCCGACGCCTTGATGTCACCGTCGAAGTCCAGCACGAACACCCGGGGCTTGATCTCGTGCTGCTTCTTCCGCTTCTTCTCGGCCTTGGCCTGGCCCTTGCGCAGGGCCTTGAGCTGATCCTTGTCGAGCAGGGTCTGCTCCAGGCGCTCGCGCAGCCCTTTATAGAAATCATTGAGCTTGCTGACCTGCAGCTGGCCGGCCGACTTGCGCCGCCCCTTGCTGCGCAATGCGGCGAAACTGGCCAGCACCACCAGAATGGCGACCACCAGGGTCACGGTCTTGGCCAGGAAGCTGGCGTATTCGGTGAAAAACTCCACGGAGGCTCCTTAAAACAAGGCGCGGCTTCAAACGGACGCGCGCGGGATGGCTTCAGCATACCCATGCACCGCCCTGACAGCCAGCGGTGAAACCTCTGGCAACAGGGCTGTAACGGGCATTTCAAACAAGCGTATGTTTTTTCATTGACAGCACCCGATCATCCTCATAACCTCGCCACAACCTTCAACGTGCCGGGATGACAGCGGACGTGGGCAGCATCTATCTGATTCGACATGGCCAGGCCTCCTTCGGCGCAGACGACTACGACGTCCTGTCGCCGACCGGTGTGCGCCAGGCAGAAATCCTCGGCCGGCACCTCGCCGGGCTGGGCGTCAGTTTCGACCGCTGCCTGTCCGGCGACCTGCGCCGCCAGCAGCACACGGCCAACAGCGCGCTGGAACAGTTCGCCGCCGTCGGCCTGCCGGTGCCGACGCTGGAAATCGACCCCGCCTTCAACGAATTCGACGCCGACGCGGTGATCCGCGCCCTGCTCCCGGCCATGCTGCCGGAGGAGCCCGAGGCGTTGGACATCCTGCGCAACGCCGCGCAGAACCGCGGCGAATTCCAGCGCATCTTCGCGCTGATCATCGAACGCTGGCTGACCGGCACCTACGACACCCCGGGCCTGGAAAGCTGGCTGGCGTTCGTCGACCGGGTACAGGCCGGCCTGCAGCGGATCCTCGAACAGGCGGACAGCACGCAGAAGATCGCCGTGTTCACCTCCGGCGGCACCATCACCGCCCTGCTCCACCTCATTACGCAAATGCCTGCGAAACAGGCCTTTGAGTTGAACTGGCAAATCGTCAACACCTCGCTCAACCAGCTGAAGTTCCGCGGTCGAGAGGTGGCGTTGGCTTCCTTCAACAACCATGCGCACCTGCAACTGTTGAAGGCTCCGGATCTCATCACCTTCCGATGAGCGCCGGTTCGTCGTGACCTGCGCGGTCACTGAAATCACTTGATCAAGGAACACACCATGAGCGATGTAGCAAAAGCTGTCGAAGCAATGAAAGCCAAGTTCAACCCAGCCGCTGCCGCCGGTCTGGATCTGGTCTTCGGTTTCAACATCACTGACGAAGACAAGCACTACGCGCTGATCGTCAAGGATGGCACCTGCGAAATCCAGGAAGGCGAAAACGCCGACGCCAACTGCACCCTGGTGCTGGACAGCGACACCCTCAAAGGCATCGTTTCCGGCGAGACCGACGGCATGCAGGCCTTCATGGGCGGCAAGCTGCGCGTTGAAGGCGACATGATGCTGTCGATGAAACTGTCCGAGCTGTTCCCGGCGTAAGACCGTGGTTCCGCAAGCGCGGAACCTGTCGGACGACCCTCGAATCCCGCCCCTGTGGCGGGATTCGTGCTTTCGGGCTCAGGCAAACGACGCCGCCAGCAATTCCTGCGTATACGCATGCCGCGCCGAGCGAAACAGCTCGGCGGTCTCCCCCCGCTCCACCACCTTGCCGTCCTTCATCACGATCAGGTCATGGGCCAGCGCCCGCACCACCGCCAGGTCGTGGCTGATGAACAGGTAGGTCAGCCCATGTTCCTCCTGCAAGCGCCGCAGCAGCGTGACGATCTGCTTCTGCACCGTGCGGTCCAGCGCCGAGGTCGGTTCGTCCAGCAGGATCAGGTCCGGCTTGAGCACCAGCGCCCTGGCGATCGCGATGCGCTGGCGCTGCCCGCCGGAGAACTCGTGAGGATAGCGATGACGCACGGCCGGGTCCAGACCGACTTCCCGCAGCACCTCGATCACCGCCCGCTCGCGCTCGCGCGCGTTCATGGCGGTGTGCACCGACAGGCCCTCGGCGATGATCTGCGCCACGCACAGGCGCGGGCTGAGGCTGCCGAACGGATCCTGAAACACCACTTGCAGGCGCTTGCGCAAGGGCCGCAGCCGTTTGCCGCTCAAGGTCTCCAAGGCCTCGCCCTCGAAACGGATGGTGCCCTCGGCGTCGATCAGGCGCAGAATCGCCTGGCCCAGGGTGGATTTGCCCGAGCCGGATTCGCCGACGATGCCCAGGGTCTTGCCCCGTTGCAGGCGCAGATCGATGCCGTTGACCGCGTGCAGGTACGACGTGGGCCGCAGCCACCCGCCGCCGAGCCTGAAACGCACGTTCAGGCCCCGTACCTGCAGCAGGTCCTCCGTCGAGTCCCGGCACAGCGCCGCGCCGCCGGGTTCGGCGTTGAGCAGTTCGACGCTGTAGGGATGCTGCGGCGTCCGGAACAACTGCTCGCAGAGAGCCTGCTCGACGATCACGCCGCTGCGCATCACCGCCACCCGCTGGGCCAGGTTGCGCACCAGGTTCAGGTCGTGGCTGATGATCAGCAGCGCCATGCCCAACCGCTTTTGCAGCGCCTTGAGCAGCAGGAGGATCTTGCGCTGCACCGTGACATCCAGCGCGGTGGTCGGCTCGTCGGCGATCAGCAACTGCGGCTCGCAGGCCAGCGCCATGGCGATCATCACCCGTTGCCGCTGCCCGCCGGACAGTTGGTGCGGATAGGCCTTCAAGCGTTCACGCGGGTGCTGGATGCCCACCAGTTCCAGCAACTCCACGATCCGCCGCCGCGCCGCCGCCCCCGCCAGCCCCTTGTGCAGCGCCAGGCTCTCGCCCAGTTGCCGCTCGACGGTGTGCAGCGGATTGAGCGAGCTCATCGGCTCCTGGAAGATCATGGCGATGCGGTTGCCGCGCAACTGGCGCAGATAGCGCTCATGAACGCCGAGCAGTTCTTCGCCTTGATAGCGGATGCTGCCGCGCACCTGTGTGGCCGCCGGATCCAGCAATTGCAGGATGCTGTGGGCGGTCACCGACTTGCCGGAACCCGACTCGCCCACCAGCGCCAGGCACTCCCCCGGACGGATGTCGAGGTCGATGCCGTGCACCACCTCCTGGCCGTTGAACGCCACCCGCAGGCCGCGCATTTCAATCAGGTTGTCACCCATGTCAGTTCCTTGATTCATGATCGCGGGTCGAACGCATCGCGGCAGGCCTCGCCGATGAACACCAGCAGCGACAGGATCAGGGCCAACGCGAAGAACGCCGTCAGCCCCAGC
The DNA here is from genome assembly GCF_002113645.1 of Pseudomonas sp. B35(2017). Classification (NCBI taxonomy): domain Bacteria; kingdom Pseudomonadati; phylum Pseudomonadota; class Gammaproteobacteria; order Pseudomonadales; family Pseudomonadaceae; genus Pseudomonas; species Pseudomonas sp. B35(2017). The sequence goes on from NZ_NEIZ01000020.1 coordinate 119,289, forward strand.
CAGGGCGCCTGCAGGTTGTTTTTGCCTTGCCCGATCAGCTCGCCCAGCGACGCGCTGCCGGCCGGCATGCCGAAACCGAGGAAATCCAGCGCCGACAAGGTGGCGACGGCCCCGGTGAGGATGAACGGCAGGTAGGTCAGGGTCGCGCTCATGGCGTTGGGCAGGATGTGCCGCAGCATCACCTGGCCGTCGCCCACGCCCAGCGCCCGCGCCGCCTTCACGTATTCCAGCCCCCGGCTGCGCAGGAACTCGGCGCGCACCACGTCCACCAGGCTGAGCCAGGAGAACAGCGCCATGATCCCCAGCAGCCACCAGAAGTTCGGCTCGACGAACCCGGACAGGATGATCAGCAGGTACAGCACCGGCAGCCCCGACCAGACCTCCAGCAGCCGCTGCCCGAACAGGTCGGTCCAGCCGCCGTAGTAGCCCTGCAGGGCGCCGGCGGCGATGCCGATCAGCGCGCTGGCCGCCGTCAGCGCCAACGCGAACAGCAGCGAAACCCGCGTGCCGAAGATCATCCGGGCCAGCACGTCCCGCGCCTGGTCGTCGGTGCCCAGCCAGTTGTCCGTGGTCGGCGGGCTCGGCGCAGGTTCGGTGAGGTCGTAGTTGACCGTGTCGAAACCGAACGGGATCGGCGCAAACCACAGGCGCCCGCCCTGCCCCTCGATCAGGCTGCGCACCTGGGCGCTGCGGTAGTCGGGCTGGAACGGCAGCTCGCCGCCGAAGTCCTGTTCGGTGTAGCGCTCGAACGCGGGGAAAAACCAGCGCCCCTGAAACGACACCGCCAGCGGCTTGTCGTTGGCGATCAGCTCGCCGCCCAGGCTCAGGCCGAACAGCGCCAGAAACAGCCACAGCGACCACCAGCCGCGCCGGTGGGCCTTGAACCGCGCCCAGCGGCGCTGTCCGATGGGAGATAGCGTCAGCATCAGGCGGCCCTCGCGTTGAAGTCGATGCGTGGGTCGACCAGCGTGTAGCACAGGTCGCCCGCCAGTTTTATCAGCAGGCCGAACAGGGTGAAGATGAACAGCGAACCGAACACCACCGGATAGTCCCTGGACACCGCCGCTTCGTAGCTCAGGCGCCCGAGCCCGTCGAGGGAGAAGATCACCTCGATCAGCAGCGAACCGCCGAAGAACACCGTCACCAGCGCCTGGGGCAGCCCGGCCACCACCAGCAGCATCGCATTGCGAAACACATGGCCGTACAGCACTTGGCGCTCGCTCAGGCCCTTGGCGCGTGCGGTGACCACGTACAGCCGTGAGATTTCGTTGAGGAAGCTGTTCTTGGTCAGGATCGTCAGCGTGGCGAAGCCACCGATCACCAGGGCCGTCACCGGCAGCACCAGATGCCAGAAGTAGTCGGCGACCTTGCCCCACGGCGTCAACCCGGCGAAGTTGTCCGAGACCAGCCCGCGCACCGGGAACCAGTCCAGCGCCGTGCCGCCGGCGAACACCACGATCAGCAGCAGGGCAAACAGGAACCCCGGCATCGCATAGCCGACGATGATCGCCACGCTGCTCCAGGCATCGAACGCCGAACCGTTGTGCACGGCCTTACGGATGCCCAGCGGGATCGAGACCAGGTAGGTGATCAGCGTCGCCCACAGGCCGAGGGAAAGGGTCACCGGCAACTTCTGCCGGATCAGCTCCGTCACCGTCGCGCCACGGAAGAAACTCTTGCCGAAATCCAGCTGCGCGTAGCTTTTGAGCATCAGCCACAGGCGTTCGCCGGCGGGCTTGTCGAAACCGTACTGGCGCTCGATGTCCGCCACCAGTTTCGGGTCGAGCCCACGGGTGGCGCGGGATTCGCCGCCGACGGTCTCCACATGGCCGCCCCCCACCGCGTTGCCTGCGCCGATCCCCTGCAAGCGGGCGATGGCCTGCTCCACCGGGCCGCCGGGCGCGGCCTGCACGATGACGAAGTTGACCAGCAGGATCGCCAGCAAGGTCGGCACGATCAGCAGCAGGCGCCGCAGGCTATAACCCCACATGGGCGTACTCCTTTTGCTGTTGCTGCATTTGCGCGGCGGTCAGCGCGGTCGGGCTGATTTCCCACCAGGTGTCGAGGCCGGCGTCGTACAGCGGCGCCACCGCCGGGCGGCCGAAACGGTTCCACCACACCGTGGAGATCCCCGGCGGGTAATAGTTGGGGATCCAGTAGTAGCCCCACTGCAGCACCCGGTCCAGCGCATGGGCGTGACGCAGCAGGCTGGCGCGGCTGTCGGCCTGCACCACGCCTTCGAGCAGCGCATCCACCGCCGGGTCGCGCAGCACCATGTAGTTGTTGGAGCCGGGGTCGTCGGCGCCGTCGGAGCCGAAGTAGTTGAACATCTCCCGGCCCGGCGCCTGGCTCACCGGGTAGCCGGCGACGATCATGTCGTAGTCGCGGCTGCGCACGCGGTTGGTGTATTGCGCGGTGTCCACCTGGCGGATGTCGAAGCCGATGCCGATCTGCGCCAGGTTGCGCTTGAACGGCAGCAGCAGCCGCTCGAAGCCCTTCTGGCCGTTGAGGAAGGTGAAGCGCAGCGGTTCGCCGGCGGCGTTCACCAGTTGGTCGCCGCGGGGTGTCCAACCGGCGGCCTCCAGCAGTTTCAGGGCCTGCAGCTGCTGGGCGCGGACGTTGCCGCTGCCGTCGGTGCGCGGGGCTTGGAACACCTGGGTGAAGACCTCGTCGGGGATCTTGCCGCGCCAGGGTTCGAGGAGCCTCAGCTCTTCGGCGTCCGGCAGCTCCGTGGCCGACAACGCGCTGTGGGAAAAGAAACTGCGCTGGCGCAGGTACAGGCTGCGCATCATCTGCCGGTTGCTCCATTCGAAGTCCCAGAGCATGGCGATGGCCTGGCGCACGCGGCGATCCTGGAACACCGGCTTCTGCAGGTTGAACACAAAACCCTGGGTGCCTTGGGCGGCGCCCGGCGCCAAGTGTTCGCGCAACAGCCTGCCCTGATCCAGCGCAGCGCCGGCATAGCCGATGGTGTAGCTGGTGGCCGAGAACTCGCGGTTGTAGTCGAAGCCGCCGGCCTTGAGCACCTGGCGCGACACGTCGGTGTCGGCGAAGAACTCCACGCTCAGCCGGTCGAAATTGTAGAGCCCGCGGGTGATCGGCAAGTCCTGGCCCCACCAATCCTTGACCCGCTCGAACGTCACGCTGCGCCCGGCATCCACCGCGCTGACCCGGTACGGGCCGCTGCCCGGCGGAATCTCGAAACCGCCGCCGTCGGCGAAGTCGCGGGTGCGCCACCAGTGCTCCGGCAGCACCGGCAACGTCGCCAGATCCAGCGGCAAGGTGCGGCTTTCGTTGTTGCGGAACACGAACCGCACCTGGGTCGGGGACTCGACCACGACCTCGGCGACGTCACGGAACTGCTGGCGGTACTTGAGGCTGCCTTGGGTGGTGAACAGCTCGAAGGTGTAGCGCACGTCCTCGGCGGTGATCGGGCTGCCGTCGTCGAAACGGGCCTTGGGGTTGAGGTAGAAGCGCAGCCAGCGGCGGTCGGCGTCCAGCTCCATGCGCTGCGCCACCAGGCCGTAGACGCTGTAGGGTTCGTCCTTGCTGCGGTAGGCCAGCGGCGCGTACAGCCAGCCGTCGATGTCGGCGACGCCGGTGCCCTTGTCGACATAGGGCACGAGGTGGTCGAACGGGCCGCTCTCCAGCGAAGAGCGGCGCAACGAGCCGCCCTTGGGCGCGTCGGGGTTGGCGTAGGCCAGGTGCTGGAAGTCCGGTGCGTACTTGGGCGGTTCGCCGTAGACCGTGAGGGCGTGCTGCGGGGCGGCCCAGGTCACGGGACTCAGCAGCAGGCCGAACGCCAGGAGGCGGTGTCTGGAAAGCATGGGGCAGATCCTTGTCGGCGGGTCGGCTGTCCCGGCCCCATCGCGGGCAAGCCCGCTCCCACAGGTATCGGGTGACGACTGAATCTTTGGTCATCACAAAACACTGTGGGAGCGGGCTTGCCCGCGATGGGGCCGGAACAGTCACCGCAAATCCCACCTGCCTGTGATGTGCAACAGGCAGGCATTTTTTATAGGGCAGGCCTTAGATCGAATCGTCACTAAAACCCGCCCTCTCCTGTCATTCTCAAAACCTGTAGCTGAGCCGCGTGTACAGCGTGCGCCCGAACGGGTCGCCGTACTTGGGGTCGTACCCGCTCTGGAACGTGTAGGTCTGGTTGCTGAACGGCGGCTCGCGGTCGAACAGGTTCTTCACCCCCAGAGTCACGCCCAGGGTCTTGCGCCAGGTGTAGGTGCCGGCCAGGTCCCACACGTTGTACGAACCGACGTAGTCGTGGGCCTCGCGGTCCGAGTCGTGGTAGCCGCTGGTGTAGCGGTTGGTCAGGCTGGCGCCGAACGGGCCGTAGCTCCACGTGCCGGTCAGGCTGTGGCGCCAGCGAGCCACGGCGCCGGCCGAGGCGAAATCGCCGCCGCGAAAGTCGCCGAGCTTGTCGATGTAGTCGCCCTTGAGCTGCTGCTGGTAGTCGTAGCGGCTGACGTAGGTGCCTTGCAGCCCGATGCCGAACTCGCCGAACGGGGTGCTCGGCAGGCGGTAGTCGAAGCTGACGTCGACGCCGTTGGTCTTGATCTTGCCGAGGTTGGCCAGGCCCGTGACGACGTGGTCGATGGAGCCGTCGGGCTTGCGGATCAAACGGTCCGGGTACAGTTCCGGGTTCTCGAACACGGCCGATTCCGGGAATTCGGCGATCTGGTTGGCGATGTCGATCCACCAGAAGTCCAGCCCCGTGGTCAGGCGGTCGAGCGGCTGGTAGACGAAGCCCAGGGTGACGTTGCGCGCGGTTTCCGGGTTCAGCTCGGTGTTGCCGCCGGAGCTGCGGAAGAACTGCTGGGCGCAGTCGCGGTTGGCGATCCCGCCGTTGCTCGGCGTGCCGCCGGCGCACAGGCGCGGGTCGTTGTAATTGGCGTTGGTGAACGAGGTGAAGGTCGGGTTGTACAGCTCATACAGCGACGGCGCGCGGAACCCTTCGCTGTAGGCGCCGCGCACCACCAGTTGCTTGAACGGCTGGAAACGGAACGAATACTTGGGGTTGGTGGTGCTGCCGAAGTCGCTGTACTTGTCGTGCCGCACGGCGGCGGACAGTTCCAGGCTGTCGAGCACCGGCACGTTGACCTCGGCGTACTGCGCCGAAACGCTGCGGTCGCCCGCCACGCTGCCGTTCGGGTCGACGCCCAGGCTCTGCACGTCGCCGGCGAACGGGGCGAAGTCCTGGTGGAAATCTTCCTTGCGGTACTCGCCGCCCAGGGCCAACGCCGAGGGGCCTGCGCCGAACCAGTCGCCGATCTCGCGGCTGACCCGCCCGTCGATGGCCTTCACCCGTCCCACGGCGGTGCCGTAGTCGCCGTCCACCGCGTTGGCCGCCAGCAACGCGGCACCGGCGGCGGTCTGCGGGCCGAACGGGTTGATCACGCCGTCGGCGATGCCCTGGCTCACGGCGCGGTCGTTCACATAACCGCTGCGGATGGTGTTGACCACCTTGTTCTGGTTGTACGAGGCGCCGAGGTTGTAGTCCCAACCGGCCACGCTGCCGTCGAAGCTCAGCAGCAGGCGCTGGCCGGTGTTGTCGTCCTCGTGCCGGCGGGCACCGACGGCGGTCTCGCGCCAGTTGACGTCCACCGCCTGGGTCGGGTCGAGGGCGAAGCCTGTGGGCCCCGGCGTGATGCCGTTGCCCGGATAGAACGTGGTGCCGGGGTTGACCTGGTTGCCCATCAGCGTGCCGGGGCCGATCTGCGTGCGGTTCTCGTTGCGCGCCCAGAAGTATTCGAGGCTGACGTTGTGCTCGTCCGCCAGCTTACCGGTGGCCTTGGCGAAGGCCGAGGTCTTTTCGGTCTCCGGCACCAGGTCCAGGTAGCTCCACAGGCTTTGGCGGCAGATGCCGTTGCGCGCCAGCAGCCCCGGCGCGTTGCAGCCGGAACCGGCCAACGGGTTGGTGGCGTTGCCGCCCTGGCTCCAGTTGGCCGGCGAGGCGGTGCCGGAGGTGTAATCGAGTCCCCGGCCAGGTTGGTAGTTGTAGGTGTAGCTACGGTCCTTGGCGGCCAGGCGCTCCTGCTTGTCGTGGCTGACCACGCCGAAGACGTTGAAGCGGTCTTCCTGCAGGTCGCCGAAGCCCCAACTGCCGCTGACGTTGCGGCTCTCTCCGCCGCCGGCGTGGGTGGGGGTGTCGTAGCTGGTGCTGATCTGGCCTTCGGTGAGGCTGCTCTTGGTGATGAAGTTGATCACCCCGCCGATGGCGTCGGTGCCGTACAGCGCCGACGCGCCGTCGCGCAGCACTTCCACCCGGTCGATGGCGGCGAACGGAATCGTGTTGAGGTCCACGCCGGAACCGTTGATCGAACTGGTGGCGTTGTTGCTCAGGCGCCGGCCGTTGAGCAGCACCAGCGTCTTGTTCGGGCCGATGCCGCGCAAGTCCGCATAGGACGCCCCGCCGCTGCTGGAGCCCACCGAACGTCCGGAGCCGACCGAGGATTGGTTGGCGGAGATGCGGTTGACCAGCTCCTCGGTGGTGGTGACGCCCTGCTCGCGCAACGTTTCGGCCCGCAGGACCGTGACCGGCACGGCGGTTTCGGCATCGACCCGGCGGATCGCCGTGCCGGTGACTTCGACCCGTTGCAGTACCGGTGTCGGTGCGGATTCCGCGCTGTCGGCGGCCACCGCCGGCAACGTGTGGATCGCCAGCAGCAAGGCCAGGCTCAAAGGGGATTTGACGGGTGAAAACTGGATCATGAACAGCCATCCCTGCGTTTTGGTTTATGCAGGGATGTGTGATGGGCGGCGGGGTTTTATAGGGGACGGGTTAGACCGATGGGTGATGAGGTTATGCCGGTTTCGATGGCGCCTGATCCACCGCCATTGCCAGCAGGCTGGCTTGTATGCTGGTACTTGAAGGGAGGAGGAGGGACTAGGCTGGATTCTGACTGTTGACGCAGTACAGACCCGTGGGAGATTTCGCC
>NZ_NEIZ01000021.1:0-103940 GCF_002113645.1 Pseudomonas sp. B35(2017)
GCCCGGAATAACCCGCCCGCCGCCGACGCCGCGCATAAAAAAGCCCCGCGACCCAAAGGGCGCGGGGCGAGCGGGTCGAAGCTTCCAACCCAAGGAGCACGCAACGTGCGTTTACCGGTTGGCGAGCTTCTCGCCCGGCCAGCCGCCGCCCAACGAGCGGAACAGGTCCACCAGCGCGATCTGGCGCTGGGTGCCGACTTCGATCAGCGCCGATTCATCGACGAAACTGCTGCGCTGGGCATCGAGGTAGCGTAAATGACTGTCGATCCCGCCTTCGTAGCGGGCCTTGGCCAGGGTGAGGGTCTCGCGGCTGGTGTCGGCCAGCGCACGTTGGGCCTGTTCCTCGCGGCGCAGGGTGTCGGTGGCCGACAAGGCGTCCGCCACCTCACGGAACGCCGTCTGGATCGTGCCTTCGTACGCGGCCACCGCCGAATCCTTGCGCGCCTCCGCCAGGCTCAGCCCGGCGCGGTTGCGGCCGCCGTCGAACAGCGGCAGCGACAGGGTCGGCACGAAGCTCCAACTGCGCGACCCGCCGTCGAACAGGCCGGACATCTGCGCGCTCGACGTGCCGAAGCTGCCGGTCAGGGTGATGCGCGGGAAGAACGCCGCCCGCGCCGCGCCGATATCGGCGTTGCGTGCCTGCAGGCGGTGCTCGGCGGCCAGGATGTCCGGACGGCGCTCGATCAGCGACGACGGCGTGCCCGGCGCGATGTCCTGCACCAGCATCGGTGAGTCCTGCGCGGTCTTCGGGATCGACTTCGCCGCATCCGGCGTGCCGAGCAGCAGCACCAGGGCGTTGAACGCCTGCTGCTTCTGGCGCAGGTTGCGTTCCTGTTCGGCGCGGGACTGCTCCACCAGCCCCAGCGCTTCCTGGTAGTCCAGGGCGCTGGCGGTGCCGACCGAACGGCGTTGGCTGATCAGGGCGAAGGAGTATTCGCGGCTGATCAGGGTCTGCTGGGTCAACGTCAGACGGCGTTGGGCGCCGTCGTGCACCAGGTACGCCTGGCTGACCTCGGCGATCAGGGCGATCCGCGCGGCGCGGGCCGCCTCCTCCGTGGCCAGGAATTCCTGGAGCGCGGAGTCGCTGAGGCTCTTGACCCGGCCGAACAGGTCCAGCTCGTACTCCGGCAGCGCCAGGCCGACCTGATACTGGCTGGCGACTTCGGAGCGGCCGCTGTTGGACAGGTCCGCCGGCTGCCGCTGGCGGTTGCCCGAGGCGCCGGCGTTGAGGCCCGGCACCCGGTCGGCGCGCTGGATGCGGTACTGCGCGCGGGCCTGTTCGATGTCCAGCAGGGTCTGGCGCAGCGAGCGGTTGTTGTCCAGGGCCGTGGTGATCAGCCCCCGCAGCTGCGGGTCGACGATGAACGTCTGCCAGGACAGTTCATTGATGGCCGTGCCGGCCTGGGCCGACTGGCCGCGCCAGTGGTCGGCCACCGGCGCGTCGGGCCGCTCGTAGGTCGGCGCCATGGAGCAGCCGCCCAGGGCCAGGGCGATCAACAGCGAGGAAATGGCTGAAAGACGCATGGGATCACTCCTGGGCCAAGGCCGGTTTTTCGGAAGGCTCCGAGGATTCGATCGGAGCCGGTTTGCGGCGCAGCACTGTCAGCACCCAGACAAAGCAGATCGGCACGAACAGCACGCCCAGCAGCGTGGCGCTGAGCATCCCGCCGATGACGCCAGTGCCGATGGCGCGCTGGCTCATGGCGCCTGCGCCGGTGGCCAGGGCCAGCGGCACCACGCCGAGGATGAACGCCATCGAGGTCATCACGATCGGTCGGAAACGCAGGCGCGCGGCTTCCAGCGCGGCGTCGCGCAGGCTGTAGCCCTTCTCCCACAGTTCCTTGGCGAACTCGACGATCAGGATCGCGTTCTTCGCCGCCAGGCCGATGATGGTGATCAGGCCCACCTTGAAGTACACGTCGTTGGGCATGCCGGTGACCATCACCGCCAGCACCGCACCGATGGCGCCGATGGGCACGATCAGCATCACCGTCAACGGGATCGCCCAGCTTTCGTACAGCGCCACCAGCAGCAGGAACACCACCAGGATCGCCAGGGCGAACAGTTGCGTCGCCTGGCCGCTGGACACCTTCTCCTGGTACGACAGGCCGGTCCACTCGTAGCTGAAGCCCGCCGGCAACTGCGCAGCCAGGCGTTCCATCTCGGCCATGGCCTCGCCGGTGCTGGAACCCGGCGCGGCGTCGCCGACGATGCGGATCGACGGATAACCGTTGTAGCGCACCAGTTGCACCGGGCCTTCTTCCCAGTGAGTGGTGACGAACGCGCTGAGCGGCACCAGATTGCCCGCGCTGTTGTGCACGTACAGCTTGAGCACGCTTTCCGGGGTCATCCGGTCGCCCTGCTCGGCCTGCACCACCACCCGCTGCTGACGGCCGGCGTTGGTGAAGTCGTTGATCACCTCGGAACCGAACGCCGCCGACAAGGCGCCGCTGACCGATTCGAAGCTCACGCCCAGGGTGCGCGCCTTGTCGCGGTCGATCACCACGCGCAGCTGCGGCGACTCGGCCAGGCCTTCCATCATCGCGTAGAGGATTTTCGGGTTGCCGTTGGCCTGGCCCAGCAATTGATCGCGCGCGGCAATCAGGGCCTCACGGCCGAGGCCGGCGCGGTCCTGCAGACGCAAGGCGAAACCGCCGGAGTTGCCCAGACCGTCAATCGGTGGCGGCGGCACCGCCATCACTGCGCCGTCGCGGGGCACGGCGAACTGCCCGTTCAAGGCGTTGATTTCCGCCAGGGCCGATTGCTCTTCGTTGCGCAGCGACCAGTCCTTGAAGGTCGGGAACACCAGCGCCGCGTTGTCGCCCATGCCGGAGAAGCTGAAGCCCGACACCAGGAACGTCGAAGCCACGGCCTCGCGAGTGGCGAGGTAGCGCTCAAGCTCCGCACCAGCCGCGTCGGTACGGGTGCGGGTGGCGCCCGGCGGCAGTTGGATGTCGACGATCATGTAGCCCTGGTCTTCCACCGGCACGAAGGACTCCGGCAGGCGCACATAGAAGTAGCCGAGCATGGCGATGATGCCGACGTACACCAGCATCATGCGGCCGGCACGCATCACCAGAGCGTTGTTGAGCAGCGAATAGCGCTCGGTGAGCCGGGCGAAGCCACGGTTGAACGCGCCGAAGAAACCGCGCTTCTCATGGTGCCCATGGGGGATCGGCTTGAGCAGCGTGGCGCACAGCGCCGGGGTGAAGGTCAGCGCCAGGAAGCCCGAGAACAGGATCGACACCGCCAGCGACACCGAGAACTGCTGGTAGATCACGCCGACCGAGCCGGACATGAACGCCAGCGGCATGAACACCGCCGACAGCACCAGGGTGATGCCGACGATGGCGCCCGACACCTGCCCCATCGCCTTGATCGTGGCGTCCACCGGCGACAGCCCTTCCTCGGCCATGAGCCGCTCGACGTTCTCCACCACCACGATGGCGTCGTCCACCAGGATGCCGATGGCCAGCACCATGCCGAACATGGTCATCATGTTCACCGAGAAGCCGAGCAGGTACATCATCAGCAGCGTACCGGCCAGGCACACCGGCACCACGATCGACGGGATCAGGGTGTAGCGCACGTTCTGCAGGAACAGGTACATCACCAGGAACACCAGCACCATCGCTTCGATCAGGGTGTGGATCACCTTCTCGATGGCGACGTCGACGAACCGCGAGGTGTCGTAAGGGACGGAGTATTCCACGTCAGCCGGGAAGTACTGCGACAGCTCGGCCAGACGTTCTTTCACCGACGCGGCGGTCTGCAGCGCGTTGGCGCCCGGCGACAGCTGGATCGCCGCCGCCACCGCCGGCCGGCCGTTGAGGCGCGAGGAGAAGTTGTAGCTTTCCTGGCCGATCTCCACCCGCGCGACATCCGCGAGCTTGACGGTCGAGCCGTCTTCGTTGGCGCGCAGGACGATCTGGCCGAACTCCTGCGGGTTGTCCAGCGTGCCTTTCACCGCCAGGGTGGCGGTCAGCTCCTGCTGGCTGCTGCCCGGCACGCTGCCGAAACTGCCCGCCGGCACCTGCACGTTCTGCCCGCTGATGGCGGCGCTCACGTCGTCGATGGACAGACCGTAGCCCACCAGTTTCTGTGGGTCGATCCAGACCCGCATGGCCGCTTCGGAGGAGAAGAACTGCAGCTTGCCGACGCCCGGCACACGGCGCAGTTCGTTGTTGATGTTGCGCGCGGCGAAGTCGCCCAACGCGGTCGCGTCGGCGTGCTGCGCGCCTTCTTTGTAGTAGAGCGCGTAGATCAGCAGGAAACCGGCGCTGGTCTGCTCCACCTCAAGGCCTTGGGTCAGCACGGCCGGCGGCATGCGCGCCTCGGCCTTCTTCAGGCGGTTCTGCACGTCCACCTGGGCCAACTGCGGGTCGGTGCCCGGCTGGAACGTCACCACGATCTCGGCGATGCCGTTGGAGTTGTTGGTGGACTCGAAGTACAGCAGGTTGCGGGCGCCGTTGAGCGACTCCTCGATCACGCTGGTGACCGAGTCCACCAGCACTTTGGCGGAGGCGCCGGGATAGGTCGCCGTCACCTTGATCTGCGGCGGCGCGACGTTGGGGTACTGCGCCACCGGCAGCATCGGGATGACCAGCAACCCGGCCAGGGAGATGAACAGCGCCACCACCCAGGCGAAGTTCGGGCGTTTGATGAAGAATCGGGACATCGGAAAATCCTCGCGGCCACCGGGCCTTACTGATGAGCGCCGGACAACTGTGCTTGAGCTTGTGCTTGAGCCTGGCTGGCCGTGACCTTGGCGCCCGGCTGCAGGCCGGCCATGCCGCCGACGATCACCTGGTCACCGGCCTTCAGGCCTTCGCTGATCTGCCAGCGCGAACCTTGCATCGCGCCGGTCTGCACGCTGCGGGCCTCGACCCGCTCGTCCGCGCCGACCACCAGCACCGTCGCGCCGCCGTCGCTGCCGCGCTGCACCGCGCGCTGCGGCACCAGAATGGCCTGGCCGTCGGTGCCTTGAGGCGTGCGCACCCGCACGTACATGCCCGGCAGCAGCACGCCGTCGGTATTGGCGAACTTGCCGCGCAGCGACACCTGGCCGGTGCCGCGGTCCACCGCCACGTCGGTGAACATCAGGGCACCCTGGCGCTCGTAGGCGGTGCCTTCGACACGGATCGACAAAGCGTTGTTGCCGTTGGCTGACAGCTTGCCGTCCTTGAGCGACTCACGCAGGCGCAGCGCGTCGGCCGCCGACTGGGTGAAGTCGACATACACCGGATCCAGCTGCTGGATCCGCGCCATCAGCGTGGCGTCGCCCTGCCCGACCAGCGCGCCTTCGGTCACGAGCGCGCGGCCGACCCGGCCGGAAATCGGTGCGGTGACCGAGGCATAACCGAGGTTGAGACGGGCGGTTTCCACATCGGCCTGGGCCGTGCGTGCAGCCGCTTCGGCGCCGCGCAGTTGGGCGGTGGCGCTGTCGAAGTCCTGCTGGCTGACCGCTTCGATCTTCACCAGCGGCTCGTAGCGCTTGAGCCGCGCCTGCGCCTCCTGCTGCGCCGAGCGGGCCCGGGCCAGTTCGCCTTCGGCACGGGACAGCGCGGCCTTGAGCGGTGCCGGGTCGATCTGGAACAGCAGGTCGCCGGCCTTCACGTCCGCGCCTTCCTCAAACCGCTTGTGCAGGACGATGCCCGACACCCGTGCGCGCACTTCCGCCACGCGCATCGGCTCGACCCGGCCCGGCAGCTCCGAGCTCAACGCCAACGGTTCGGTGACCACCGGCACCACCTCGACCGGCCGCGGAACCTCAGCCACGTTCTGCTGATCGTCCGCCGCCCCGCACCCGGCCAGCGCAATGGCCATCGCCAATGAACTCGCCATCCCTATTGCACGCAAATTACCCATGAGACACCCAAGGCTTGATCAAGAATGGCGCGAATGCTACTTTCAGATTCGTTATGAGTCAAATGTGTCTCATATGAATGTTTTTGTCATTCCCTTGAACCCGACCCTGGTCTGCGCCATGCCCCCAACAGAAATGCCTGCTTCCGCCACCGCTCCACCTGCCCCGGACCGGACGCATCCGCCGACGCCCCACGACGAGCATCTGTTCAAGCGCCTGACGGCGGCGTTCGTCAGCCGGCCCCGGGCAACCATGAAGGAACTGGCGCAGATGGCCGGCCTGAGCAAGGCCACCCTGCACCGTTTCTGCGGGACGCGGGACAACCTGTTGAACCGGCTGGAGCTGCATGCCGAAAACATGCTCAGGATGATCATCGCCAATGCCCGGCTCGACCCGGCCGATGCCCAGGAAGCCCTGCGTCGCCTGATCCGGGAGCACCTGACCCACCGCGAGCTGATGGCGTTCCTGATGGTCCAGTACCGGCCCGACTCGCTGGACTTCGACCAGCCGGACGCACGCTGGAAACTCTATTTCGATGCGCTGGACCGGTTCTTTCTCGGCGGCCAGCAACTGGGCGTCATCCGGATCGACATCACGGCGGCCGTGCTCACCGAACTGTTCATCTCGCTGATGTACGGCATCGTCGACGCCGAACAGCGCGGGCGTGCGGCGCCGGCCGACTCGGCCCGGGCGGTGGAGCAGATGTTCCTGCACGGCGCCGTGGGCCGCGAACAGACCGCGGCGGCCCATTGACCGTGGCGGCCGGACAGGCAGTCGCGCAAAGTCAAAAACCAGTCATGCAAAGCCAATCAATCGGCGCAGGACTGGCCAAGAATCCAGGTGCTCTCTTCGCAATCATTCGAGACCTGCACCAATGGAATTCGACTACATCATCGTGGGCGCCGGCTCCCCCGGCTGTGTGTGGGTCAAGTGGAACTGATGACCTTCCACACCGACCTGCAAGCCGACATCTAGGCGTTCGCCAAGGTCCAGGACGAGTATTTCCCCGACCGCTACCCGGCGTGGAGCGCCCTGGGCATCTCGCAGCTGTCGTTGCCGCAGTTGCGGGTGGAGATCCGCGCCGTGGCCGTGGTCGGCAGCGGCCGGGCCGGGTGCTTTCCCCCGATAATTTTCCTATAGTGCGGGACTGGATCACTTGCGCAACGACTGCGCCCGGAGCTCAGCCATTCCCATGCCCAACGCCCCTCGCCCCGCCCCTGCCGACACGCCCGGCCCGCTCCTCGACGGCCAACCCGAACCGCGCGCCCGCCGTGGCCGCCCGGTGGGCAACCATGAGGAAAAACGCACCGGGCTACTCAAAGCGGTGATGTCGGTGATCGCCCGCGAAGGCTATGCCGACACGTCGATGCGTAAGGTCGCGCAGCAGGCCGGCTGCACCACCGGCGCGGTCACCTACTACTTCGCCAACAAAGAGGAAATGGTCACCGCCGCCGCCCGCCACCTGTTCGACGAATTCGACATCCTGCTCCGCGGCGGCAGCGACCTGGACATCGGCGCTTTGATCAAGGAATGGCTGAACCTGGCCAAGACCGAGGAGGCGGACGCCTGGCTGGCCCTGTTCCAACTGATGGCCCACGCCCGGCACGAGCCGGCCTTCGTCAAAGTCTTCGAGGAGCGCTATGCGCGCTTTCGCGAAGCGTTCAGTTCGGTCCTGACCAGGGGGCAGCGTGACGGCACGATCCGCGAGGACGTGGAGGCCACCGTGCTCGCCGACCTCATCTGCGCCATGGGCGACGGCTGGATGATGGCCAAGCCCATCGAGCCCGAACGGTTCACCGACGCCCGCAAGGAAGCCTTGCTTGCGGCGGTGCTGACCCTGATCGCGCCACCGCCCGCACGCTGAACCGACGGCGGGCTGTGCCGGCGCCCTTGGGCGAAGGCGCGCAATTGAATTGACATGGTTGCCTTGGGCAACTATATAGTTGCTCAAGGCAACTATAGGGTCTTACATCATGTCCCCGATCATCGAACGCGCCGAAACCGTCCGCCGCTTCAACCGCTTTTACACCCATCAGATCGGCGTGCTGCAGGAACACCTGCTGCGCAGCGAGTTCTCGCTGACCGAAAGCCGCATCCTCTACGAACTGGGCGCACGGGCCGACCTCACCGGCGCCGACCTCTGCCAGATGCTGGGGCTGAACGCGGGCTACCTGAGCCGGGTCATCGGCGGCTTCGAGAAAAAGGGCCTGATCGACAAGACCCGCTCCGCCACCGACGCCCGGGCCTCGTGCCTCGGGCTCACCGATCAGGGCCGGCAGGTGCTGGCCACCCTGGAGCACGCCTCCCGCGAAGAAGTCATCGCCCTCCTGCAGCGCCTGCCTGAACCCCAGCAGGAGCAACTGATCCAGGCCATGAAGCGGGTACAAAACCTGCTGGGCGACAGCGACCCCTCCTACCTCTTGCGCGACCCCAAGGCCGGCGACATGGGCGCCGTCGTCCAGCAGCAGGCCGAGCTCTACACCCGCGAATACGGCTGGAACAGCGAGTTCGAGGCCTTGGTGGCCGAGATCGTCGCCAAATACCTGCGCGAATTCGACCCCAGCGGCGAGCGCTGCTGGATAGCGGAAAAGGACGGCCGGGTGGTCGGTTCGGTCTTTGTCGTGCGCCATGACGCCACCACGGCCAAGCTGCGGATGCTCTACGTCGATGCCGGCGCCCGTGGCCTGGGGATCGGCCAGCGCCTGGTCGAAGAGACCCTGCGCTTCGCCCGCCAGGCCGGCTACAAGACGATGATGCTGTGGACGGTCGACATCCTCACCGACGCCCGCCGGCTGTACCAGAAGGCCGGCTTCCGGCTGGTCGAAGAGGAGCCGATGCACAGCTTCGGCAAGGCTCTCGTCAGCCAGACCTGGGCGGTGGACCTGTGACGCTGACCGGACCTAAGCAACGGATTCGACCATCAGCGGGTGGAGTTCAGGGGCGGTTCTGTGGTGTCCTGTCGCCAAAGGCCCGCCGTTGCCGGCGGGGCTCACGTCATTCGGCTACTTCACGATGAGGTTCGATTCATGAGCAAAGCGCCCTACATCCCGCCCAAGGTCTGGAAACACGAGGCTCCGTCCGGCGGCCAGTTCGCCAACATCAACCGCCCGGTGGCCGGGCCGACCCACGACAAGGCCCTGCCGGTGGGCAAGCATCCGCTGCAGCTGTATTCCCTGGCCACACCCAACGGCGTGAAGGTCACCATCCTGCTCGAAGAGCTGCTGGCCCTGGGGCACGCCGGCGCCGAGTACGACGCCTGGCTGATCCGCATCGGCGAGGGCGATCAGTTCTCCAGCGGCTTCGTCGAGGTCAACCCGAACTCGAAGATCCCGGCGCTGCTGGACCGCAGCGTGGAACCGGCCATCCGCGTGTTCGAGTCCGGCTCGATCCTGCTGTACCTGGCGGAGAAGTTCGGCGCCCTGCTCCCCTCCGACCCGGCCGGCCGCACCGAAACCCTGAACTGGCTGTTCTGGCAAATGGGCTCGGCCCCGTACCTGGGCGGCGGCTTCGGCCACTTCTACGCCTATGCGCCGGAGAAGTTCGAGTACCCGATCAACCGCTTCACCATGGAAGCCAAGCGCCAACTGGACGTGCTCGACCGCCGCCTCGGCGAAAGCGCCTACCTGGCCGGCGACACCTACACCATCGCCGATATCGCCGTCTGGCCGTGGTACGGGCAACTGGTGCGCAACAACGTCTACGCCGCCGCCGAGTTCCTCAACGCCCAGCAATACACCCACGTGCTGCGCTGGGCAGAAGAGATCGCCAAGCGGCCGGCGGTGCAGCGCGGGATGCGCGTTAACCGCACGTGGGGCGACGAGGCGAGCCAGGTGCCGGAGCGGCATCGGGCTGAGGATTTGGGGTAAGGGCGTGGGGCTTTACTGATGGAACGGCTGGTCAAGCATTGGCTTGACCGGCCGTTTTTTGCTTTAGCGCATTGGCGATTCTTTGTGGGGCTGCGCCTACATTCGTAAAGGGGCAGCTATCGGCCAAAAGCGGACGGTCAATCAGGAGTTGTAACAAAGAGTTGTCCGCCATTTAATGAGTGATCGAACATCAGGTTGATGAACCGAAAATGAGTAAATTGGGTTGCACGTGTGGCCATGTGATTACCGATCAGACCGACGGCTTGCCCTATAAGGCGAGCCTGCTTCGCGACGAGGTGGAAAATGAATTTTGGAATGAGGTGCACCGTGAACTCAAACCTCTGGTAGAGGCGGCGGAGTCCGGAGACAAGGCTGCGATCGCCGATGCATTTGGCGAGTTTTCACCCGGGTTCAGCGCTGCTGACGAGCTGCAAGACCGAATTTCCAGCCTCTACATTCGCCGAATGTCGACTGCCTACGAGTGCCAGAACTGTGGACGCCTTTGGGTGCAAAAAGCTGACAGTGAAAGATTTGTTTCCTATGTCCCTGAGGAAGGTGCATATGGCGCAATCCTGGCAGTGGCATCAGTAGCATCTGAAAATCTGAATTAAGCGTTCGCGATGGGTCGGAAGCGGAGATTGCAATCGGCAGCAATCGGCCAAAACCGGCCCTCAATTAGCATTACGAGAAAGCAGCCATCACCTGGATCTTGCCCCTTGCCAACCGGGGCACCGTGCAGATGCTGTCAACCTATGAATCAGCTACGTATTGCCTCGACCACCACTACCACGACCGCCCGAGGCGGGTCGTGAGAGGTGTCGTGAGTCAATAATGCACGATCTTCAAAGGCCCGCCAGTGATGGATAGGGCCTTTTCTTTTGCCCTTGCGTCGCTGGCCCAAACGCAAGGAAAAGCACTATGCATGCACTGTTGATTCTCGATATGCAGGTTGGATTGTTTCATGGCCCAGAAAAACCATGGGCTGGTGAGGCGCTGCTAAACACGCTGAATAGTCTGTTGAATGAAGCCCGCACGGCCGGCGCGCCCATTTTTCTTGCTCGCCATGTGGGGCCGCCCGGCTCACCTATCGAACCAGAAAGCCCGTTGACGCAATTGGTGGAGGAACTGCTGCTGAGGGGCGACGAAGTGATTTTCACAAAAAGCCGGCCTAACGCTTTCGCCATGACAGACCTGGCCGATCGACTAAAGGCTTGTGGTGCTCAAGGCGTGGTTATTGCCGGAATGAAGACCCAGTATTGCGTCGATAGCACCTGCCGCGCCGCACGAGATCTAGGATTCGATGCAGTGCTGATCGCCGATGGTCATACCTGCACCGATACTCCCGCTTTGAAGGCTGAAAGTATCGTCGCTCATCACAATGCAACCCTGGCGGGCCCATTCTGTCGTGTCGTTCACGCTGCGGACTGGCGTTTCTGACCGGCATTGATAGATCGGCTCAAGTTCTGGGTCGATCTGTCCGTTTTGGGTGGCTTGTGTTCGCACGAAAATATGGGACGGATTTATTTTCGGATAATAAATTCGTCCCCTTTTTTCCCCTTTTTTCTATGACAGATGTGTCGCAAAAACTGAATGACTAGAAAAGGATACGCAATGGAAAGCGATGTCACGCCACAGACTTCAGCCACACCGAACTCTATCGCTAACGCCTTTCCGCCCGGCCTGAAACTAGATGCAGAGGGTCTGAGCCTGGTCATGGGCGATCCCAAATTTGCTGATCACCAAGGCATAGAAGTCACAGCAGGCAAAAGTCATGTGGTGATTCCATACCGAATCTACCACAAGGGCAGCGAGCAGGATGGTGAGTCACTGAGCCGGACTCAGAGCACGATGTACTCGTGCCTTTTGACCAGACACCACGATGGCTACATACGCCAGCGTCAACTCGAAAACATCCTCCCGATCTCCGAGCACTGGGTCGTTCCATTCGTTGTTCAGCTCACTGGCGAGTATGTGATTGAGCTCCTCGACACATGTGAAGCCCATTTATCTCTACTTGACCCTGTGCTTTACGGCTCCTTCATCAATGACAACCCGAAATATTTCCAGACCACGCGAGACCGAATGATCAGCTACTGGGATTGCTACTACCGGCGGCTGTATCCGCACAGACATGACTATGTCGGGTTCAGGCTGTTCGACCGACTCCAGGAATTTGCATCTCGTCTATGAGCACTGGATCGCTTCCCAGTTTTCTTGAACACCGGTCGAATTCACGACTGCTTCTGGCCGATAGCGCTCCTCCGTAATCGAAGGATTTCATACAACACCGAACGCCAGTAGCTCGACGCCCCCACCTCACCCCAACCTAACAACATCCACCGAAACCTCCCTAGCCACCTCCGCCCCCCGGTTCTCCAGCCAGTGCGTGGTGTTCCTATCCTCCGGCCAGCCGGCGCCGGGGCCATAGTCCGTGGCGATGCCGTTGCGGTGATCGGTGATCGTGCCTTGCAGAATGAACACCATGCCGGGCCTGTCCTTGTGGCTGTGGATCGGGCCGAACACGCCGCCGGGGTCGATGGTCACCAGGCGCATGCGCAGTTGGCGCCCTGCCATGCCTTCGATCTCCGGGCCCAGGTCCAGGGTTGCCAGTAACTCCACGGTGACGCCTTGGGTTTCCGGGGCCGTGCGTTCGCCGCTCATTTCGGTGTCCTCCGCAAAAAGACAGGGCTTCATCAGCAGTAGACACCTTGAAGGCCTTCAGCGGGCGATAAGCGACAACCGGTCAGACGGCCCACGGCGCCGCAGGGTCGAACTTCGACTCGATCCACTGCTTGAACGCGACCACCGTCGCACTGGGAAACCGTGCCGAAGGCCTGACCAGGTAAACGCCGCCCGGCGTATCGAGCTGCCAGTCGGCGAGCACCTGGCGCAGCCTTCCGGCGGCGATGTCGCGGCTCATCAGCCAGTCGCCTGCGCCGAGGATGCCCTCGTCGGCGCAGGCTGCCGCCTGCAGGGATTCGCTGTCGTTGGCGGTCAGGTTGCCTTGGGGCGTCACGGTCTGGATTTCGTCGCCCCGGTGCAGGCGCCAACGCCGATGGCTTCCTGGCGGAGCCAGACCTCGCCAGGGCCGGGCGACAACTCTTCGAGGGTGTCCAGGGTCAACACGTAAGGCGCGCCGGCCTGGGCAAAACGGATCGCTGAAACCATGGGGGTTTTCCTTGCTGTCAGAAGCGGTCATCAAAGGGTGGGCCGAGTATGGGAATTCGCTACTGCGCCAACAATGAGGCCTCGTGCAGATCATTGCTGCACCCTTTACAGCAATCCAACAAACCGGACATTGACCTCAACCGGCCAAGCATCGAACATTCGCCGCGAACCTCTGAATGAAAGAAACGGGCATGAACCTCGAAAAGATCAAAGGACGATTGGCCTTCCTGCGTGAAGCGGAGAAGCTCAAAAGCGTGCTGCGCAGCGCCCATACCGCCGCCGGACGCCCGGAAAGCACCGCCGAACACAGTTGGCGCCTGTGCCTGATGGCCATTGCCTTCGAAGACGAACTGACCGGTCTGGACCTCTCCAGAATCCTCAAGCTGTGCGTCATCCATGACCTGGGCGAAGCCATCAGCGGCGACATTCCTGCCGTCAACAAAGCGTCGTTCCCCGACAAGAGCGAGCAGGAAAAGAACGACCTGCTGCTGTTGACCCAGGCGCTGGACGCGCCCCTGCGGGACGACATCCTCGCGCTGTGGGACGACTACGAACACGGGCGCTCCGCCGAGGCCCAGGCGGTGAAGGCACTGGACAAGCTGGAGACGATCCTGCAGCACACCCAGGGCGCCAACCCGCCCGATTTCAACTACGCGTTCAACCTGACCTACGGCAAGCGCTACACCGACGCCACGCCGCTGTTTCAGACCCTGCGCGCGCTGATCGACCAGGACACCAAAGAACGGATCGGCATGAACCTCTCAATCCGCAAAGAACGGCCACAAGACACCGAAACCATCGCCCGCCTCACCGAAGCCGCGTTCCGCGACACCGAGCACTCCAGCCACACCGAGCACTTCATCGTCGACGCCCTGCGGCGCGCCGGGCAGTTGAGCCTGTCGCTGGTGGCGGTAGAGAACGGCGTGATCGTCGGCCATGTGGCCCTGTCGCCGGTCACGGTGTCGGACGGCACCACGGGCTGGTACGGCCTCGGGCCGATTTCCGTGTGGCCGGAGCGTCACGGCCAAGGCATCGGCGCGGCGCTGATGAAAGCGGCCCTGAGCGAACTGCGGGAACTGGGCGGCGCCGGTTGCGTGCTGCTGGGGGATCCTGACTACTACGGCCGCTTCGGTTTCAAGCCTCATCCGGGCCTGGAATTGCCGGGGGTTCCGGCCGAGTACTTCCAGGCACTGGCGCTGGGCGACGCGGTGCCGACAGGCGTGGTGCGCTACCACGAGGCTTTCGACGCCAAAGAATGAAGCCCCACCGGCAGCCCGGTTCCGCCGGGCTGCTACACTCTCGACGCTTTGCGCGATGTTCCGATGTGCTCCCCTGACTGTCCCCGCAGCGCTCGCCGTTCGGGTCGTCGTCCCCCCGTTTCGCCAACCGGAGGTGTCCCATGAGCAACAGTACCGAACTCTCGTCCTTCACCGGCTGGGCCGCCACCGCCGCCGGCGCGCCGCTTGAACGCTACAGCTACGATCCCGGCCCGTTGGGCGACGAAGACGTCGAAGTGGCCGTGGAATACTGCGGCGTCTGCCACTCCGACCAGTCGCTGATCGACAACGATTGGGGCATCAGCCAATACCCGTTCATTCCCGGCCATGAGGTGGTCGGCAAAATCGTGCGCACCGGTTCCCAGGTGCGGGGCCTTGAGGTCGGCCAGCGGGTCGGCATCGGCTGGTATAAGGGCAGCTGCATGCACTGCCCGTCCTGCATGGGCGGTTCGCATAACCTGTGCAGCACCGCCAGGCCCACCATCATCGGCAGCCACGGCGGGTTCGCCGACCGCATGCGCAGCCACTGGGCCTGGGCCCTGAAGATTCCCGCTGGGCTCGACCCGGCGCTGGCCGGGCCGCTGTTCTGCGCCGGCTCCACGGTGTTCAACCCGCTGGTGGAATTCGGCGTCAAACCCACCGACCGCGTGGGCGTGGTGGGGATCGGCGGGCTCGGTCACTTGGCGTTGCGCTTCCTCAACGCCTGGGGCTGCGAGGTCACGGCGTTCACGTCATCCTTGAGCAAGCAGGACGAAGCCAAGCGACTCGGCGCCCACAACGTGGTGGCCTCCACCGACAGCGCCGCGCTCAAGGCCATCGCCGGCACTCTGGACTTCCTGCTGGTCACCGCCAACGCCAACCTCGACTGGTCGGCGATGCTCGCCACCTTGCGCGGCCGGGGCCGCCTGCACTTTGTCGGCATCGTGCCCAGCGCCATTCCGGTACACGTGTTCGAACTGATTCCCCAGCAGAAGGTCCTGTCCGCCTCGCCGGTCGGCTCCCCCGCCGCCACCGCGACCATGCTGGAGTTCTGCGCCCGGCACCAGATCGTGCCGCAGGTCGAGCAGTTCCCCATGAGCCGAGTCAACGAGGCCGTCGACCATTTGCGCAGCGGCAAGGCGCGGTATCGCATTGTGCTGGATGCGAGCCGGTGAACGGCAGGCCCGCGCCGGACGGCATCCGGTGCGGGCCACGAATCGAGCGAGGAAACGTTAAGCGGAAAATGGCGGAAGGCAGCCGGAGTCGAACCTGCCCGGGAACGGATGCCGTCCCCAACCGGGTTTGAAGCCCGGCCGCGCCACCGGGCGCGATTGCCTTCCTTTGAACTCAGTGTGCGTCGGCGCTGGCCAGCGCGCTGTCGAAGCGGATTTGCCGGTGATCGGCCACCCGCCGGGTCAGGCCCAGGCGGTCGAAGTACTCAAGCACCTGAATGCTGCGCTTGCGCCCCAAGCCTAGCGCATCACGGAACGCCGTGACCTGGATCTGCGGATTTTCTTCGCCCAGTCGCAGCAGCACCGCCGCCATTTGCCGCAGCGTGAGGTCGGTGACGAACAGGTCGCGCACCACCTGATGCATCAGCCCCAGCCGCGCCAGCTTGCGCAGCAGCAGGCGCACGGCAGCATCGTCCCTGCCCGTCACCGCCGCCACGTCGCGCACCCACGGCGGATCGAATCCCGCTGCTTCGAACAGCGGTTGCAGCACTTGCCACAAAGCCTCGTCGTCGGCATTCAGGCGCACCTGATGATCCGGCAGGTGCAGCCACGGGCCACTGGCGGTGACCGAGCCGGCGGCGCGCAATTCGTCGAGCAGGCTGAGGAAGGTCGAACGCTCCACCTCCAAGCCGCTGAAGCGCCGCAGGCGGTCGCGGTCGGGGCCCATCTGGTCGGGCTCCAGCTCATGCAGGCGGGCGAGCTTTTCCAGGAGGGTGAACTTGAGGATGCCCCAGCGCTGGGCGTTGAACAGCACCGGCCCTTGGCGGGTGTCGATCTGCCGGACGTTCTCCGGCAACGCCCAACCGGCCTGCGGACGGTTGAACTGGCGCTCCAGCCGTTGCGCCGCCAACCCGCTGGAACTGTGGTCGAGCAATGCCGGCAAGGCCGCCTCCATCGCTTCGCTGCCGGCCAACGCCCGCAGTTGCGCCAGGCGCTCGGGGCTGCGTCGCTGGCGCGTAGGGGCAAACGGATCGAGCACCTGTCCGCCGCCCAAGGTGCGCTGGGCGCTGGCATCACGCAGGATCAACCGGTCCCCTTTGACGGCCTGCACCGGCGAGGCCGTCAGCAATTGCGCGAACGTGCGCTCGCCGGGATTCAGCCGCGCCCCTTCCAGCAGCGCCACGCGGGCGATCACGTCTTGCGTGCCCAGGTGCAGGTGCACCGGCTGGAAGTGCTCGAAGGTGCGGGTCTCGTCGGGCAGCAGCCGCCATTCGATGTCCAGCCGCTGGGTCGGCGCGTGCAGCCAGTCGGCCGACAGCCATAGGCCTCGGTGGATCTGCCCGAGCTCAAGGCGTTCGCCGCTCAGGTTCAAGGCCACCCGCTGACCGGCGAAGGCGTGTTCGGCGGGTTGGTTCTGCGCATGCAGGCCGCGCACACGCACCGACTTGCCGGATGGCCCGAGCACCAGCCTGTCGCCCACCGCCACCGTCCCCGACAGCGCCGTGCCGGTGACCACGATGCCCGCCCCGGCCACGCTGAACGCCCGGTCGATGGGCAGGCGAAACCCGCCCTCCAGGCTGCGGGCCTGCACCTCGCCCTGGGCCAGCAGCAGTTGCTCACGCAGCGCCTCGACGCCCTGCCCGGTCACGCTCGACACCGCCACCATCGGCGCCTGGCTGAACGGCCCCGGCGCCAGCAGCGCCCTCACCTGCCGCCGCACCGCGTCCACCCTGGCCGGTTCGACCCGATCCGTTTTGGTGATCGCCACCAACGCACGCGGGATCCCGAGCAGCTCGACGATTGCCAGGTGCTCGCGGGTCTGGGGCATCACGCCGTCGTCCGCCGCCACCACCAGCAGCACCAGATCGATGCCTTGGGCCCCGGCCAGCATGTTGTGGGTGAATTTCTCGTGGCCCGGCACGTCGATGAAACCGGTCAGTCCGGCGCCCGGCGCGAGCTCCGCGTACAGGTAGCCCAGATCGATGGTCATGCCCCGCTCGCGCTCCTGCGGACGGCGGTCGCCGGCCTGGCCGGTGAGCGCCTGAAGCAGCGAGGTCTTGCCGTGGTCGATGTGCCCGGCGGTGCCGACGATCATTCAGGCACCTGCAGATGCCCGAGCTGCGCCAGCCACGCCGGTTCGTCGTCCAGTTGCCGCAGATCCAGCCACAAGGCATCGTCGTCGAGACGGCCGAGCACCGGCACCGGCAAGCGGCGCAGCGCCGCTTCCAGGTTCAGCAGGCAGCGCCCGCGCAGGCGCTTGGACACCTGCGGACGTGCGCACAGGGCGGCGCTGGGCAGCCGCGCCACCGGTTGGCTGCCGCTGCCGATCATGCCCAGGGCCGGTTCGGCGCTGACCTGCCAGGCAGGCCCCAGCGTCTGGGCCAACGCCGGTTGCAGGCGTTCGGCCTGGGCCAGGATGTCCGCCTGCGGGCGGGTCAGCAGGCGCAGGCTCGGCAGGCGCTCGGCCAAGCGGTCCGGGTCGCGGTACAGGCCGAGCACCGCTTCCAGCGCCGCCAAGGTCAGCTTGTCGACCCGCAGCGCCCGTTTCAGCGGGTTCTTCTTGATCTTCGCGATCAGCTCTTTGCGCCCGACGATGAGCCCGGCCTGGGGCCCGCCGAGCAGTTTGTCGCCGCTGAAGGTCACGATGTCCGCGCCGTCGAGCAAGGCCTGGCGCACGGTCGGCTCCGCCGGCAGGCCCCAGCGGGTCAGGTCCAGCAGGCTGCCGCTGCCCAGGTCTTCGAGCAGCGGCAGGCCGTGCCGGTGGGCCAGCTCCGCCAGTTCGGCGGTGGGCACCCGGGCGGTGAACCCTTCGATGCTGTAGTTGCTGGCGTGCACCCGCATGATCAGGCCGCTACGCGGGCCGAGCGCCGCTTCGTAGTCGCGGGCGTGGGTGCGGTTGGTGGTGCCGACCTCGTGCAGGCGCACGCCGGCGCGGGCCATGATGTCGGGGATGCGGAACGCGCCGCCGATCTCGATCAGTTCGCCGCGGGAAATGATGCCTTCCTTGCGCGCGCCCAGGCTGTTGAGGGTCAGCAGCACGGCGGCGGCATTGTTGTTGACCACGGTCACGGCCTCGGCGCCGGTCAGTTCGCGGATCAGCCCTTCGATCAGGTCGTCGCGGTCGCCGCGCTTGCCGCTGGCCAGGTCGAATTCCAGGTTGAGCGGATAGCGCGCCGCGACCTGCACCGCCTCGATCGCATCCTCCGGCAGCAAGGCGCGGCCCAGGTTGGTGTGCAGCACCGTGCCGGTCAGGTTGAACACCCGGCGCACGTGGCTGCGCCGCTGCGCCGTCAACCGCTCGGCGGCGCGGCCGGCCAGCGCCTCGGGGCCGATCTCGATGGCCGCCACCTGCCCGCTCAGGACCTCGGGGCGCAGTTCATCCAGCAATTGGCGCAGACAGGCCAGCAGCGCCTCCCGCCCGAAACGCTCGCTCAGCGGCCGGCAGGCGGGATGACGCAACAGGCTGTCGATGGAAGGCAAACGCGGGGCGACACTCACAGACATCCGGCTCTCCCGAAATCAACAGATCGTCGGGCCTGAGTGTAGACGCTGCCGTCATTCGTCTCCGGGGGCCAGCAGCAGATTCGGCGCCAGCCGTTGATGGCCGTCCTGGGCCAGGCGCATGTCCAGCAGCAGGCTGGTCAGGTCCGCCGACAGCGCTTCGGCGTCGGGGTCGTTCTCCAGGTAGACCAACTTGAGGTAGGTGTTGCAGGTGGGGCACACCTCCGCCCGCAGCGGCGCCCGCTCCGCCGTGTGGCGGTCGTCCGCCAGGCTCATGTATTCCAGGCCTTTGCTCTGCTCGCAGTACACGCACTTGACCCGCACCACGTGCCATTCGCAGGCGCACAGCGAACACACCAGGTAACGCAGGCCGTTGTGCTTGCCGCGGTGGCGGATCACCCCGGCCATGGCCGGCGATCCGCAGGCCGGGCATTGGCTGAGGCTGTCGCCGGGGGTGAGCCGCAGGTTCGGCACGCTGAGCAGCCAATGGCTCCACGCCGCTTGCAGGGCCGCGCCGAGAAACGGCACCAGCGCCGCCGGCACCAGCGAATACTGGCCGCTGACCAGCGCCACCGCCCAGGCGCGGCGCTGGCCGGGGCTGGCTGTGCGCAAGGTGGTCACGGACTCGACCACCGCCGCTTGTTCGGGTGCGTCATAGCGTTGCAGCAAAGCGTCCAGGTAAGCCTGCCAGGCGTCCTCGCGGATCAATGTGTCGGCGGCGAACGGCGGCAAACCGTGCTGGTGGCACGTCTCCAGCCGCTGCGCATCGGGCGCCACCGCCAGCGGCGGATCGTCCAGCACCTGCTGCTGCACCCGGCACAGGCCGGCGATCAGGCGCAGGTACGCGGCCAGCGGATGCCCCTCGGCCAGATGCTCCAGCCGCAGGGCCCGCAAGGTGAACAGATCGCGCGGCGGCAAATGCAGGAACGGCGGCGAACCGGCTGCCGCTTCGATTTCCCCAGGTTCCAGAATGGTCGGCAACGGTCAGCCCTTCTTGGTGATCGGCGGTTTCGGCGCAGGCTCGCCTTCCACCTCGCGAGCCCACAGCGCATGGTGCTTGCGGGCCCAGGCGCGGCTGACGCGGCCATGCATCATCGCGTCCACCGAGCCCTTGATCCAGATCCCGGCGTAGATGTGCACGATGATGCTCAGGATCAGCACGAACCCGGCCAGCGCATGCAGCAGCATGGCCCAGCGGATCGTGGTGATGCCGAACCAGTGGCTGAAGTACGCCCGCCAGATCACCAGCCCCGTGAACAGCAACGCCAGCATGCACAGCAGTAAAGTCCAGAACAGCAGTTTCTGCCCGGCGTTGTACTTGCCCACCGGCGGCACGGTCTCCTCGTCGTTGACCAGCACCCGGTCGATGCGCCGCAGCCATTTCCAGTCGTTGTCGATGAAGAAGTTCGAGCGCCAGAAGCGCAACACCAGCCCCATGAAGAACACGAACATCAGCACGCCCATGAACGGGTGCAGGATCCGCGTCCACGGCCCGCCGCCGAACAGGTTCGTCAGCCAGAACAGCGCCGGGTGGAACAGCGCCAGCCCCGACAGCCCGGCCATGAAGAACAGGATCGCCACCAGCCAGTGATTGGTGCGCTGGTTGGCGGTGTAGCGCAGGATCGGTTTGTCGCTCATGGCCTGCCCTCCCCGCGGGGGTCGAAGGTGTGCACCGCCGGATCGACGACATGCACCGAGGTGTCCGGCGGCTGCGGATGCTCATCCTCTTCCGTGCGGTTGGGCCCGACGCGCACGTAATGGAAGAACCCGGCCAGCACCGCCGCGCCCATCGCCAGCAGTCCCAGCGGCTTGCTGATGCCTTTCCACAGGCCCACCAGCGGGCTGATCGCCGGCGCGTCCGGCAGGCCGGCGTACAGCCGTGGCGTGTCGGCGTGGTGCAGCACGTACATCACGTGGGTGCCGCCGACGCCTTCGGGGTCATACAGGCCGGCCTGGCCGAAGCCGCGGCTCTTGAGGTCGACGATGCGTTCGGCGGCGTGGACCTTCATATCCTCCTTGCTGCCGAACACGATGGCGCCGGTCGGGCAGGTCTTCACGCAGGCCGGCTCCAGGCCCACGGCCACCCGGTCCGAGCACAAGGTGCACTTGTAGGCCTTGTGGTCCTTCTGGGAAATGCGCGGGATGTTGAACGGGCAACCGGTGATGCAGTAGCCGCAGCCGATGCAGTGATCCTGATCGAAATCGACGATGCCGTTGGCGTGCTTGATGATCGCGCCGGGGCTCGGGCACGCCGCCAGGCAGCCGGGTTCGGCGCAGTGCATGCAGCCGTCCTTGCGGATCAGCCATTCCAGGTTGCCGGCATCGGTCTCGTGCTCGGTGAAGCGCATCAGCGTCCACGAGTCGGCGGTCAGATCCTGCGGGTTGTCGTAGGTGCCGTGGTTGTGGCCCACCTCGTCGCGCAGCTCGTTCCATTCCGAGCACGCGACCTGGCAGGCCTTGCAGCCGATGCACTTGGTGGTGTCGATCAGCTTGGCGACCTCTTGCTGACCGCGCACCGACGGCGCCGGCGTGGTGGTGGCCGAGCGGGCGATGATGTCTTGGCTGGCCATTTACAGTTTCTCCACGTTGACCAGGAACGACTTGGATTCCGGGGTCTGGGTGTTGCCGTCGCCGAGGAACGGCACCAGCGTGTTGGTCAGGTAGCCGTGCCGCGTCAGGCCCGTGAAGCCCCAGTGCAGCGGAATGCCGATCTGGTGCACCACCTGGTTGTTGACCTGCAGCGGCCGGATCCGTTTGGTGACCACCGCCACCGCCTCGATGAACCCGCGCTTGCTGCTGACCCGCACCCGGTCGCCGGCGACGATGCCCTTCTCTTTGGCCAGCACCTCGCCGATCTCCACGAACTGCTCCGGCTGGACGATGGCGTTCAAGCGGCAATGCTTGCTCCAGAAGTGGAAATGCTCGGTGAGCCGGTAGCTGGTGGCGGCGTACGGGAAGTCCTTGGCCTGGCCGAGGCTGTCCCACACCGAATCGAAGATCCGCGCCGCCGGGTTGCTGGTGGCGTTCTTGTTCTGCGGGTGCAGCGGGTTGATGCCGATCGGCGTCTCGAACGGCTCGTAGTGCTCGGGGAACGGCCCTTCGTTCATCTTGTCGACGGCGAAGAACCGCGCCACGCCCTCGGGGTTCATGATGAACGGGTTCATCCCCGCTTCCGGCGGCACGTCGGCCTTGTAGTCCGGCACGTCGGTGCCGCCCCAAGCCTTGCCGTTCCACCACACCAGGCGTTTCTTCGGATCCCACGGCTTGCCTTGGGGGTCGGCCGAGGCGCGGTTGTAGAGGATCCGTCGGTTGGCCGGCCATGCCCAGGCCCAGCCCTGATGCTGGTGCATGCCGTAAGGGTCGTTGTTGTCGCGCCGGGCCATCTGGTTGCCGGCCTCCGTCCAACTGCCGCAGAAGATCCAGCAGCCGGACGCGGTGCTGCCGTCATCCTTGAGCTGGGCGAAGGCCGCCAATTGCGCGTTGGCCTTGACCGCCAGGCCGCTGGTATCGGTGAAGTCGGTGGTGGCGTAGCCGTTGACCTCCTTGGCGATTTCCTCCGGCGACGGCTCGTCGGCGATCTTGTACGGCCACGACAGCTTCAGGATCGGCTCGGCCCAGGCGCCGCCCTCGGCCTGATAGCGCTGGCGCAGGCGCAGGAACAGCCCGCTCATGATCTGCACGTCGGTGCGCGCCTCGCCCGGTCCGTCGGCGCCTTTCCAGTGCCATTGCAGCCAGCGGCTGCTGTTGACCAGCGACCCGTCCTCCTCGGCGAAGCACGTGGTGGGCAGGCGGATGACCTCGGTCTGGATGTCGGCGGTCTTCACGTCGTTGTAGGGGCCGACGTTCTCCCAGAACTGGGAGGTTTCGGTGGCCAGCGGATCCATCACCACCAGCCACTTGAGCCGCGCGAGCGCTTTCATCACCCGGTTCTTGTCGGGCAGCGCGGCGATCGGGTTGAAGCCTTGGCACATGTAGCCGTTGACCTTGCCCTGGCCCATCAGGTCGAAGACCTTGAGGATGTCGTAGTTGGGGATGTCGAGCTTGGGCAGGTAGCTGTAGCCCCACTGGTTCTCGGCGGTGGCGTTGGCGCCGTACCAGGCCTTCATCAGGCTGACGTGGAACTTGCTGTAGTTCTGCCAGTAGGACAGCTGCCCCGGCCGCAGCGGTTTCTGTGTGCGTTTGGCGATGAAGGCGTCGTAGTCCTGCTCGGCGTCCAGCGGCAGGGTCAGGTAGCCCGGCAGCGAGTTGGACAGCAGGCCCAGATCGGTCAGGCCCTGGATGTTGGAGTGCCCGCGCAAGGCGTTGACCCCGCCGCCCGGCATGCCGACGTTGCCCAGCAGCAGCTGCACCATCGCCGCGCTGCGGATGATCTGTGAGCCGATGGAGTGCTGCGTCCAGCCCAGCGCGTACAGGATCGTCATGGTCTTGCCCGGTTGCGAGCAGGTGGCGATCTCTTCCCAGATCTTCTTCATGGCCTCGCCCGGCATGCCGCAGATCTGGCTGGCCAGGTCGATGGTGTAGCGGCTGTAGTGGCCCTTCATCAATTGATAGACGCAGCGCGGGTCCTGCAGGGTCGGATCGACCTTGGCGAAACCGTCCTCGCCCAGTTCGTAGCCCCAGGTGGACTTGTCGGTGTAGCTGCGCTTGGCCGCGTCGTAGCCGGTGAACAGGCCGTCCTCGAAGCCGAAGCCGGCCTTCACGATGAAGGACAGGTCGGTGTAGTTGCGCACGTATTCGTGCTGGATCTTGTCCTCGGTCAGCAGGTAATTGATCAGCCCGCCCATGAAGGCGATGTCGGTTCCCGTGCGGATCGGCGCGTAGTAGTCGGCCACCGATGCGGTGCGGGTGAACCTGGGGTCGACCACGATCAGCCGCGCAGCGTTGTGCGCCTTGGCTTCGGTCACCCATTTGAAGCCGCACGGATGCGCTTCGGCGGAGTTGCCGCCCATCACCAGGATCAGGTTCGCGTTGGCGATGTCGGTCCAGGTGTTGGTCATGGCTCCACGGCCGTACGTCGGGGCAAGACTTGCCACCGTCGGGCCGTGTCAGACACGCGCTTGGTTATCGAACCCCAGCATGCCGAGGCTGCGCACCACCTTATGGGTGATGTAGCCCGCTTCGTTGGACGCCGCCGACGCCGCGAGGAACCCGGTGGTGAGCCAGCGGTTCACCGTCTGGCCCTGGGCGTTGCGCTCGGTGAAGTTGGCGTCGCGGTCGGCCTTCATCAGGTCGGCGACGCGGTCCAGCGCTTCGTCCCAGGAAATCCGCGTCCACTCGTTGGAGCCCGGCTTGCGCACCTGCGGGTATTGCAGGCGGCCCGGACTGTGGATGAAGTCCAGCAGGCCGGCGCCTTTGGGGCACAGGGTGCCGCGGTTGACCGGGTGGTCGGCGTCGCCCTCGATGTGGATGATGTTCTGCGCCACGTTCTTGCCGGCGTCGCCCTGGCTGTACATGATCAGCCCGCACCCGACCGAGCAGTACGGACAGGTGTTGCGGGTCTCATGGGTGTGGGCGAGCTTGAAGTGGCGCACCTGCTCGGCGAAGGCCGGCGTCGGGGCCATGCCCAACGCGCCCAGGCTAGAGCCTGCAAGGCCGATGCCGGCGACCTTGAAGAACTGACGACGGCTGAGATCCATCGTGCACTCCTGATCAGGTGGAACCCGGTGCGTTGCCGGGCTGTTCTGGACAATCACGGTTGCGGCAGACGCACTGCCGATCCTTTCACTCTAGCCAACGAACCGACGGCCGGCGCGCCAACCGACCGTCGGTGGCACGCGGTCATTCGCCGATTCCCCTTGTGGGAGCGACTGCCCTGCCCTGGGCCGATGATGTCCGGACTGACGCCATCGCCAGCAGGCTGGCTCCCACAGGGGAATGTATGTGCACCCCGGAACACACGGTCGTCTGCCGATGCCTTTGTGGGAGCCAGCCTGCTGGCGATGGCGGCCTGCCTGGCACACCGCGATGACCGCCCGGTCGCGCAAGGGCAGGCAGTGGCTTATCATGGCGCCCATCAACGACCCCGCCTTCACGAGACCCCGCATGACTTTCGATTTTGATCAGGTATTCGACCGCCACGACACCGGCAGCACCAAATGGAGCCGCTATGCGGCCGACGTGCTGCCGATGTGGGTCGCTGACATGGATTTCGCCGCGCCGCCGGTGGTCATCGAAGCGTTGCAGCAACGCCTGCTGCACCCGCTGGTGGGCTACAGCGTGGCCCAGGACAACCTGCGCCAGGCCATCGTCGCCGACCTGTGGGCCAAGTACGCCTGGCGCGTGCAGCCCCAGGAGCTGGTGTTCCTGCCGGGCGTGGAGTCGGGCTTCAACATGGCGCTCAAGGCGCTGGTGCAGCCGCAGCAGAACGTCGTGGTGCAGACCCCGAACTACCCGCCGCTGCGCCACGCGCCGGGCCACTGGGGCCTGAACAAGGTCGAACTGGAATTCCTCGCGCAGGACGACGGCACCTACGCCACCCCGCTGGACGCCCTGCGCCAGTCCCTCGAAGGCGGCGGCGCGCTGCTGCTGAGCAACCCGCACAACCCGATCGGCAAGGTGTTCGGCCGCGAAGAGCTGCAAGCGGTGGCCGACCTCTGCGTGCAGCAGGACGCCTGGATCATCTCCGACGAGATCCACGCCGAGCTGTGCTACGACGGCCGCGTGCACATTCCGACCGCCTCCCTGGGCGCCGACATCGCCAAGCGCACCATCACCCTGATGTCGGCCAGCAAGGCCTACAACATCGCCGGCCTCAAGACCTCGTTCATGATCATCCAGGACGCCGCCCTGCGCGAGCGGGTCAACCACGCCCGCTGCGGCATGGTCGACAGCGTCAACCCGCTGGGCATGGAAGCCACCCGCGTGGCCTACAGCGAGGCCGGGCCTTGGCTCAAGGCGCTGAAACAGTACCTGCAGGCCAACCGCGATTACCTGGTCGAGGCAGTGCGCAGCCGTCTGCCGGGCATCTCGATCAACGTGCCGCAAGGCACTTACCTCGCCTGGCTCGACTGCTCGGCGCTGGACCTGGGCGACCCGCAGCGGTTCTTCCTCGAACACGCCAAGGTCGGTCTGAGCGCCGGTTCGGATTTCGGCGACCACAGCCAACCGTTCGTGCGCCTGAACTTCGGCTGCCCACGCTCGATGCTCGAAGAAGGCATTGCCCGGATGGAACGCAGCCTGGCGCAGCGACGCGGCGCCTAACCCGCAAAACCTGTAGGCGCTTGCCTGCAAGCGATGACGCCGGCACTGCCGACATCTATGGCGACTGCTCCACCGCCATCGCCAGCAGGCTGGCTCCCACAAGGGGTCGGGGGTGTTCGGAATCGGTGGTCACCGCAGAACCTGTGGGAGCGGGCTTGCCCGCGATAGCGTCAGACGGGTCGCCGCAACATCCGGAAATGAGTAACATGACCGCCCGTCCCTGCAGCCCGTCTGCGCCCTGCCGAATAAGCCGATTCCATGCCCTTCGATCTCAGCGTTGACCTCACCACCCTGGCCATCCTGGCCCTCGTCGCGTTCATTGCCGGTTTCATCGACGCCATCGCCGGCGGCGGCGGCCTGTTGACCACCCCGGCCCTGCTCACCGCCGGCCTGCCGCCGCACCTGGTGCTGGGCACCAACAAGCTGAGCTCGACCTTCGGCTCGGCCACCGCCAGCTTCACCTTCTACCGGCGCAAGCTGTTCCACCCAAGGCAATGGATGCACGCGATCGTCGGCACCCTGGTCGGCGCACTGACCGGCGCCATCGTCGCCCACTACCTGCCGGCGGAGTGGCTGAACAAAATGCTGCCGGTGATCGTGTTCGCCTGCGGCCTGTACCTGCTGTTCGGCGGCACGCCGAAGGCGCCGCTGGACAGCGACGCGCCGATCAAGAAGACCTGGCAAGGCCCGCAAGGCTTCAGCCTGGGCTTTTACGACGGCGTGGCCGGCCCCGGCACCGGCGCGTTCTGGACGGTCAGCAGCCTGCTGCTCTACCCCATCGACCTGGTCAAGGCCAGCGGCGTGGCGCGCAGCATGAACTTCGTCAGCAACGTCGCGGCGCTGGCGGTGTTCGTGTTCTCGGGGCAGGTGGACTGGATCATCGGCCTGTGCATGGGCCTGTCGGTGATGGTCGGCGCGTTCTTCGGGGCGCGCACCGCGATCAGCGGCGGCGCCAAGTTCATCCGTCCGGTGTTCATCACCGTGGTGCTGGGGCTGACCGTACGGCTAGCCTGGCAGCACTGGTTCAGCGTGGCCTAAGCGGCGGGCCACGTAGACGTCGATCAGGTAACGTGCAATCGATTTCGACGCCGGCAACGGCGGCAAATCGTGCACGTTGAACCACTGGGCGTCTTCGATTTCGTCTTCCTGGCAGACAATCTCGCCACCGGCATATTCGGCATGAAAGCCCAGCATCATCGAGTGCGGGAACGGCCAGCACTGGCTGCCCATGTACTGAATGTTCTTCACTTCGATGCTGACTTCCTCACGCACTTCGCGGATCAGGCAATCCTCGGCCGACTCCCCCGGCTCGGCGAACCCGGCCAGCGTGCTGTAGACCCCGGTGACGAAACGCGGCGAGCGCGCCAGCAGCACTTCATCGCCCCGGGTCACCAGCACGATCATGCTCGGCGAAATGCGCGGATAGCTGCGCAGGTCGCAGGGCTGGCAGTACATCGCCCGCTCCCGCGGCACCTGGGTCATGGCCTGACCGCAGTTGCCGCAGAACCGGTGTTCGCGGGCCCAGGTGCCGATCTGCGCCGCATAGCCCAGCACCTTGTAGACGGTGTGGTCACCGTCGAGCATGAACGCCCGCAGGCCTTTCCAGTTGCAGCCCGGCACCTCGCTGTGGCTGCGCAGTTCCAGCAGGTACACCGGCTCGCCGTCGAGGTGGCCGATGCCGTGTTCGGCGAGGATCGCCAGGTCCTGGCGCTTGAGCCATTCCCGGGGGAACAGCGCGCCGTTGTCGTCGAACAGAAAGCCCTCGGGGCTGCGCGCCACGGCCCAGCCGCCGGGTTGGTCGGTGTCCAGTACTGCAGTGGTCCAGCGAGATGTCATGGTTTCTCAATCCAGAAATTCGGGTTTCTGTTTGCTCATGTGGGCGGCCATGGCCACGCGCAAGTCGGTGGATTGCAGCATGGCGGCGTTCCAGGTGGCAACGTACTCGAGGCCGTCGTCGATGCCATGGTCGCGCATGTAGCTGATCATGGCCTTGGTGCCGGCGACCGCGATCGGCGACTTGGCGGCGATCTCCCGGGCGATGTCCAACACGCCTTCGATCAGGCTGTCCTTGTCGCCGTAGACGCGGTTGACCAGGCCGATGCTGCGCGCCTCCTCGGCGCCGAAGGTACGGCCGGTGTAGGCCAGCTCACGCAGCATGCCGTCGCCGACGATCCGTGGCAACCGTTGCAGGGTGCCGACGTCGGCGGCCATGCCGATGTCGATTTCCTTGATCGAGAATTGCGCGTCCTCGGCGGCGTAACGCATGTCGCACGCGGCGATCAGGTCGATGGCCCCGCCCAGGCAATAGCCCTGGATCGCCGCCAGCACCGGTTTGCGGCAATTGTCCACGGCATTGAACGAGGCTTGCAGGGTGAGGATCTTGCGCCGCAGCAGGCGCGCGTTGCGGCCGACGTCCTTGCCCAGTTCGTTGGCCACGCCGGCCAGCATCATCAGGTCGATGCCGGAGGAAAAATGCTTGCCGGCACCGCTGAGCACCACCGCCCGCACTGCGTCAGTGTCGTCGATCCACTGGAACACCTCGACGATCTCGCTCCAGAACGCAGCGTTCATCGAGTTGATCTTCTCCGGACGGTTGATCTGCACATGGGCGACGTTGTCGGCCAGTTCGACGCTGAAGGCGGTGTATTGGGTCATGGCAGAAATCCTTTACCGGGCATTGAATGAGGCCCGCACTATAACAAGGCACCTTGACCCGCAGTAAGGCAGCGGTTCGGCCAAAAGCGGGACTGACCCGGCCTCGCCCCGAACCCTGTGGGAGCCAGCCTGCTGGCGATGGCGTCAGTCCAGCCTCCACAGGGCGGAACCTTGCGCCGCGCTCACTGACCTCATCGCCGGCAGACTGGCCCCTACAGGTTCAGCTGCCCTTCACCGCCACAAACGCCGCCGTCTCATAAGGCACCGTCACCACATCCCGGCCCCGCAGCTCGGGCTCGGAGAGGATCAGCGCGCGGATCCGCTCATCGACCTTCGCCCGCTGCGCCGCCGGCAGCGCGGCGATGAAACTGGTGGAGCGCACCCGGTTGAAGATCACGTCCTCCGGCGAGCCGGTATGGCCATGGTGAAACCGCTGCACCTGCAACGGCCCGAACGCCGGATGCGGAAACGCCTGGCGCCAGGCGCCGGTGTAGTAGCGCGGGGTGTCGCCCTCCAGCGCGTTGACGATGGCGTCGAGCTTCGGCACCCAGCTCACTTGCGTGTCGCGCAGGTTCCAGATCAGACCGAGCCGCCCCCCGGGCTTGAGCACCCGGGCGATTTCGTCCAGCGCCTCGGCGGTGGCGAACCAGTGGAACGCCTGGGCGCAGACCACCGCGTCCACCGAGGCGTCCGGCAACGGCAGGTCGGTCGCCGTGCCGCTGACCGCCAAGGCCTTGGGCCAGGTGACGGCGAGCCGGTCGAGCATCTGCGCCACCGGTTCCACGGCAATTACCTGGGCGCCGGTCGCCAGCAGCCGGCCAGTGAACTTGCCGGTGCCGGCGCCGAGGTCGATCACCGTCTTGCGGCCGTCGAGCCCGAGCGTGTCGCTCAGCCAGTCCCCCACTTGGGGCGGGTAGTCCGGACGGCCTTTGACGTATAGGTCGGCGGCGCTCTTGTAGCCGGCGGTGGCTGAATGATGGACCTGATCTTTCATGGCGCACTCCAAAAAGACGACGGACGCCGACGAGCATAGCGTCCGGAATTGGGCTTACCTTGAACGAACCCTGACAAAGCGATGAATAAAAATTCACCCTGGGGTGTTCAAAGTGAAACGTGACCCACAGTGGAGCCTTGCCCATGACTATCCGTTCCGTTATGTTCGCCGCCCCGTTGCTGATGGCCGCCGTTCTGGCCAGCCCCCTGGCCCTCGCCCATGGCGATGAGGACGAGCCGGTCAAGGCACCGAACTGCCCCAAAGGCCAGGTGTACGACAGCAAGTCGCAGAAGTGCGTCATGCAGACCAGCCACCTGCTGCCGGACGCCGACCGCACCGACTACGCCTACCGGCTGGCCAAGGCCGGCCGCTATGAAGAGGCCCTGGCGCTGCTCGACACCCTGCGGCAGCCGAACACCGCCAAGGCCCTGAATTACCGCGGCTACGCCACCCGCAAACTGGGGCGCACCGACGAAGGCATCGGCTATTACCTGCAATCGGTGAAGCTGGATCCGCAGTACGCGCAAGTGCGCGAGTACCTGGGCGAAGCCTACGTGGTGAAGGGCCGCATCGACCTGGCGCAGGAACAGCTGCAACAGATCAAGGCGATCTGCGGCACGGCCTGCGAGGAGTACCGCGACCTGGCCGAAGCCATCAACGATTCATCGAAAACCTGACACGACACGCGGAGGCGATCATTTTCAGCGAACAGGCATTCAGAGCCGAACTGGGGCAACACCTGGCGCGCTTGTGGCGCTACGGCCTGCTGCTGTCGCGCAACCGCCACGTGGCCGAGGATCTGGTGCAGGCCACCTGCGTGCGCGCCCTGGAGCGTTCCGGCCAATACGTGGCCGGCACGCGCATGGACCGCTGGCTGCTGAGCATCCTGCATTCGATCTGGCTCAATGAAGTGCGCGCCCGCCGGGTGCGCCAGGGCCAGGGCACCTGCGACGCAGACGGCCAACTGGCGTTCGACGGCGAATACGCCGCCCAGACCCACGTGATGGCCGCGCAGGTGATCCGCCGGGTCGATGCGCTGCCCGAGACCCAACGCGAAACCGTCTACCTGGCCTATGTCGAAGGGCTGTCCTACCGCGAAGTCGCCGAGATCCTGCAGGTGCCCATCGGCACGGTCATGAGCCGCCTGGCCACCGCACGCCTGAAACTGGCCGAATACCCGCCGCTGCAAGCGGTGCCGAACACCCCCGCAGGAGACCGCCAATGAACACGCCTTCGGACGAGCAACTGGTGGCGTACCTGGACGACGAGATCGACCGCGAACAACGCGACCTGCTGGACACCGCCATCACCGACGACCCGCTGCTGAGCCTGCGCGTGCAATGGCTGGCCCGCAGCAACCTGCCGTTCCGGGACGCCTACGACGAACTGGCCCGGCAGGCGCCGCTGGATCGCCTGCAAGCCCGGCTGGACGCCGCCCCCTCCCCGGCCCGCCCCGGCATCAGCCGGCGCTGGTTCATCGGTGCCGCCGCGGCCGCCCTCGCGCTGGGCGGCGTGGCGGCCGACCGCCTGTTCCTCGGCTGGCAGGCGCGGCAGCCGCACAACTGGCGGGCGATGGTCGGCGACTACATGGCGCTGTACGTGCCGCAGACCCTCGAACATCTGCCCACCGACGAAGCCTCCCAACGCGCCCAGTTGCGCACCGTCGACGCGCGGCTGGGGCTGAACCTGACCGCCGCGCAGCTGAAACTGCCCGGCGCCGAGCTCAAGCGCGCGCAACTGCTGGAATACGACGGCATGCCCATCGCCCAGCTGACCTGGCTGGACGCCGCCCATGGCCCGCTGGCGCTGTGCGTCATCCGTTCCAACAGCGGCAGCCGGCCCTTGGCCCACGAGCGGCGCCACACCCTGAACGTGGTGTACTGGACGGAGCGCGAACACGCGTGGATGCTGATCGGCCACAATCCGCCCGCCGATCTGGAGGCGCTGGCGAAAATGTTTAAGGACCGGCTCGGCGCCTGACCGAAGCGGCCGCTATGCTGGGTAAGTGATTATCCAGGGAGGAACACTGTTTATGCCGATCTCACCACGCTCTGCATTGCTGGTCATCGACGTCCAGAACGACTTCGTTCCCGGCGGCCGGCTGCCGGTACCCGAGGGAGACCTGATCGTCCCGCTGGTCAACCGTCTCGGCGCCCGCTTCAAGCAAGTCATCGCCGCCCAGGACTGGCACCCGGCCGGCCACGCGTCGTTTGCCTCAAGCCATCCCGGCCACGGGCCTTACGATGTGGTCCACTTGCCGTACGGCGAGCAGACCCTCTGGCCGGACCATTGCGTGCAGGGCTCGCCGGGGGCCGAGTTTCACCCGGGGCTGGACCTGCCCCACACGCAGTTGATCATCCGCAAGGGCTGCAATCCCGACATCGACAGCTATTCGGCGTTTCTGGAGGCGGACCGGGCCACGGTCACGGGCCTGGCCGGTTACCTGAAGGAGCGCGGCGTCGACACCGTTTACGTGGTCGGGCTGGCCCTGGACTTCTGCGTGATGTTCACCGCGCTGGATGCGCGGGCGGCCGGCTTCAATGCCTTCGTGGTGATGGACGCCTGCCGGGCCATCGACCACAACGGCTCGCTGGCCGCAGCGGTCGAACGGATGCAGGTGGCGGGCGTCGGCCTGATCCAGTCCAAAGACCTTCTCTGACTGACTTCGCGGGCAAGCCCGCTCCCACAGTGGATCTAAGCCTTGCACATACTCTGTGGGAGCCAGCCTGCTGGCGATGGCGGCCTGCCTGAAACATTGGATCTACGCCGTGCGCCTACCCTGTGGGAACCACTGTCTTGCGCCGGGCCTGTGGTGTCCGGACTGACGCTATCGCCAGCAGGCTGGCTCCCACAGGGGGATCCTCGGCCCAGGCACCGCCATCAGGCCGGGGTCGGCAGGCACAGCCGGAACCGCGCCCCGCCCAGCGGAGAACTCTCCACGGTCAGCGTGCCGCCCTGGGCTTCCAGGGCCCGGCGGCTGATCGCCAGCCCCAGGCCAAAGCCCCCCGTGGCCCGGTCGCGACTGCGGTCGAGCCGGTAGAACGGCTCGAAGATCCGCTCGCGCTCGTCGTCCGGAATGCCGATGCCGTCATCGTCCACCCAGATCTCGCAACCCTTGGGGCACACCTGCACGCCGACCTGGATGCGCTTCTCGCAGTAGCGCATGGCGTTGCGCAGCAGGTTCTGCAAGGCCCTGGCGGTGAGGCGCGGATCCAGCGTGAAGCGCTCAAGCTGACCGTGCAGCAGCACGTCGATGACGACCTCCGAGGACTCCTGCTCGTCATCGACGCTGCCCAGGATGCTGTCGATGAACTCGTCCAGCGACACCTCGACCTGCTCCGGCAGCTTCGCCGGATTCTGCAGGCGGCTGTAGGACAGCAGCTCCAGTACCAGGTCATCCAGCTCGCGGATGTGCGCAACCAGCCCTTGCAGGCGCTCGCGGCTGGCCGCCGGCAAGTCGTCGGACAGCGCCAGCGCCAGGCCGAAGTCCAGGCGGGTCAGCGGCGTGCGCAATTCATGGGAGACCGCGTTGAGCAGGTCGCGCTGCTGGTTGAGCAGGCTTTCGATATCGCTGGCCATGGTGTCGAACACGTAGGCCAGGCTGCCGATGTTCGAGCTTTGGGCGATCTGCGTGCGCTCGCTCAGATGGCCCTTGCCGAACCGTTCGGCGGTACGCTTGAGGCGCTCCAGGTCGCGCCAGTGCGGGCGCAGCCACAGCAGCAGGCACGCCAGCATCGTCGCGCCGATCAGCACGTTGATGCTCCAGTACAGCAGGTTGACGTCCATCGGATCCGGCGGCACCACCATCCGCACCGCCATCTCGTCGTTGAGCGGCGTCACCGCCAGGGTGCGCCAGCCCCAATCGCCGATGCGCACCACGTTTTCGCCCTTGAGCAGACGCTCGCGCTCAGGCGCGGTGAAATCGGCGTCATCGATGCGCGCCAGCACGATGTGCAGCGGCTGGAAGTCCTTGTCCATCGAGGCCGCGACCTCCGGCCAGCGCTCCGGCGGCGCAGCGCGGAACTGCTTGGTGATCAGCGACTGCAAGCCCCGCGAGAATTCCAGGTTGTAGGTGATGAAACGATCACGGAAGACCATCACCACCAGGTCCGGCATCAGATAGGTCGCGGCGCTGAACGAGACGATCGTCACCAGATAGAGGCGGAACAGGATTCTGAACATCGGCTCAGCATTCCCACTCGGAACGGCTGAACAGGTAGCCCTTGCCCCACACCGTCTTGATCTTGCGCGCCTCGCCGGCGTGGTCGTCGAACTTGCGCCGCAGCTTGGAGATGGCCACGTCCACCGAACGGTCGGTGCCGTTGAACTCGATGCCGCGCAGGCGCTGCAGGATCTGGTCGCGGCTCAGCACTTCGCCGGCGTGGCGGGCCAGCACCACCAGCAGGTTGTATTCGCCGCTGGACAGCTCCACCGCCTGCCCGCGCCAGGTCACGGTGCGCTCCGACAGGTCGATGCACAGGTTGCCCATGACGATCCGGTCGTTGACCGTCAACGGCTCGCCCAGGCTGCTGCGACGCAGTAAAGTGCGCACCCGGGCCAACAGCACCCGGGGCTCGCAGGGTTTGGTGACGTAGTCGTCGGCGCCCATCTCCAGGCCCAGCACCTGATCGTGGCTGTCGTCCCGGGCCGTGAGCATCAGGATCGGCAGCGTCGCCGAGTCGGCGCGCAGCAGGCGGCACACCTGCAGGCCGTCGAGGCCCGGCAGCATCAGGTCGAGGATCACCAGGTCCGGCGGGCTGAGCCGCGCCCGCTCGCGCACATGGTCGCCGCGGCCGATCACGCTGACGGAATAACCGTTGCGCTCCAGGTAGCTGGCAATCAGTTCGGCGAGGGCGGTGTCGTCTTCGACCAGGAGGATGTTGGGCATGGGGTGTTCCAGAAAGTGCTGGCGACCGGACAACCGCCATCGCGAGCAGGCTCGCTCCCACAGGTTTTGTTCGTTGTAGGAGCGAGCCGGCTCGCGATGGCGGCCTGACTGTCACAAAAGAATTCAAGGCATAAAGGATATACGCCCTCACCCGTCCCTGACTAAAACCCTTACACAATTTCACACAGCGCCTACAAAGCTTCACCGCTGCCGGCGGTCGCTACCCGTAGGATTCGCCCATCAACATTGGGGGTAGTACATGTCGAAGAAACTGCTGGCCGGGCTCGGCCTGATCGCAACGGCGCTGGCGCTCGGCGCCTGTGGTGCGTCCTCGGACAGCGAAGAGCAGGCGCCGCCGGCCACGGTGCGGATCGAGACCCTCAAGGCCCATCCCCTGTCGCTGAGCAGTGAGCTGAGCGGACGCATCGCCGCGCCGCGCATCGCCGAAGTGCGGGCGCGGGTGGCCGGCGTGGTGCTGCAGCGCACCTTCCGCGAAGGCAGCGACGTGAAAAAGGGCGACGTGCTGTTCCGCATCGACCCGGCCCCGTTCAAGGCTGACCTGGACAGTGCCGAAGCCGCGCTGCGCAAGGCCGAGGCCAATGCGTTCCAGGCTTCGCTGCAAGAGCAGCGCTACGCCCAGTTGATCGGCGACAAGGCCATCAGCGCCCAGGACTACGACAACGCCCGGGCCAACGCACGGCAGACCGCCGCCGAGGTCGCCGCCAACAAGGCGGCCGTCGAACGGGCGAAGCTGAATCTGGGTTACGCCACCGTCACCGCGCCGATCTCCGGACGCATCGGCCGGGCGCTGGTGACCGAAGGCGCGCTGGTCGGCCAGAACGAAACCACGCCGCTGGCACTGATCCAGCAGCTCAACCCGATCCATGCCGACGTCACCCAGTCGACCCGCGAGCTCAACGAACTGCGCCGCGCCTTCCGCTCCGGCCAGTTGCAGCAGGTCGGCCAGGATCAGGTCAAGGCCACGCTGATCCAGGACGACGGCAGCCTCTACCCGTTGCCGGGCAAGCTGCTGTTCGCCGACATCACCGTCGATCCGGGCACCGGCCAGATCATCCTGCGCAGCGAGTTCCCCAACCCGGACCTCGACCTGTTGCCCGGCAGCTTCGTGCGCGTGCGCCTGGAGCAGGCGGTCATCCGTGAAGGCCTCACCGTGCCGCAACGGGCCGTGCAGCGCGACAGCGCCGGCATCGCCCAGGTGCTGACCCTCGACGATCACCTGCGTGTGGCCCAGCAGCCGGTGCAGCTCGGCGCGGTGCAGAACGACCGCTGGATCGTCACCGGCGGCCTCAAGCCGGGCGACCGCATCATCGTCGAAGGCTTGCAGCACGCCCGTCCCGGCGAAACCGTGCAGATCGACGACACCCCTCTTCCACTCGCCCAGACCTCCGGGCAGTAAGCAGGACACCTCTTTATGCCGCAGTTCTTTATCGACCGCCCGGTGTTCGCCTGGGTGGTCGCCCTGTTCATCCTGCTGGCCGGCGCGCTGTCGATTCCGCAGTTGCCGGTGGCCCAGTACCCGGACGTCGCGCCGCCGCAGATCGAAATCTACGCCGTGTACCCCGGCGCCTCGGCGCAGACCGTCGACGAAAGCGTGGTCAGCCTGATCGAGGAAGAGCTCAACGGCGCCGACCATCTGCTGTACTTCGAGTCGCAAAGCAGCCTGGGCAGCGCCACCATCAAGGCCACGTTCCAGCCGGGCACCAACCCGGAGCTGGCCCAGGTGGACGTGCAGAACCGCCTCAAGGCCGTGGAGTCGCGCCTGCCGCAAGCGGTCAACCAACAAGGCTTGCAGGTCGAGAAGGTGTCGGCAGGCTTCCTGCTGCTGATCACCCTCACCTCCAGCGACGGCAAGCTCGACGACGTGGCGCTCAGCGATTACCTGGCGCGCAACGTGATGAACGAGATCAAGCGCCTGGACGGCGTCGGCAAGGCCCAGCTGTACGGCGCCGAGCGGGCGATGCGGATCTGGATCGACCCGCAGAAGCTGATCGGCTTCAACCTGACCCCGGCCGACGTCAACGCCGCCATCGCCGCGCAGAACGCGCAGGTGTCCGCCGGCAGCATCGGCGACCTGCCCGCGCCGAAGGCCCAGGAGATCACCGCCACCGTGTTGGTCAAAGGCCAGTTGTCGACCCCGGAAGAGTTCGCCGACATCGTGCTCAAGGCCAACCCCGACGGTTCCACCGTGCGCATCGGCGATGTGGCGCGGGTGGAGGTCGGCAGCCAGGAATACCAGTTCGGCACCCGCCTCAACGGCAAGCCGTCCACCGCCGTGGGCGTGCAGCTGTCGCCGGGGGCCAATGCCTTGAACACCGCCACCCTGATCCGGGCGAAGATGGACGAACTGTCGCGCTACTTCCCGGCGGGCGTCGCGTACAAGATTCCGTATGACACCTCGCCGTTCGTGAAGGTCTCGATCACCAAAGTGGTCTACACCCTCGGCGAAGCCATGCTGCTGGTGTTCGCGGTGATGTTCCTGTTCCTGCAGAACGTGCGCTACACGCTGATCCCGACCCTGGTGGTGCCGGTCGCCCTGATGGGCACCTTCGCCACGATGCTGGCGCTGGGGTACTCGATCAACGTGCTGACCATGTTCG
Source organism: Pseudomonas sp. B35(2017) (assembly GCF_002113645.1). Taxonomy (NCBI): domain Bacteria; kingdom Pseudomonadati; phylum Pseudomonadota; class Gammaproteobacteria; order Pseudomonadales; family Pseudomonadaceae; genus Pseudomonas; species Pseudomonas sp. B35(2017). The sequence continues at coordinate 37,185 of NZ_NEIZ01000021.1, forward strand.
GCATGGTGCTGGCCATCGGCATCCTGGTGGACGACGCCATCGTGGTGGTCGAGAACGTCGAGCGGATCATGGCCGCCGAGGGTTTGTCGCCCAAGGAAGCCACCCGCAAGGCGATGGGGCAGATCACCGGCGCGATCATCGGCATCACCCTGGTGCTGGTGGCGGTGTTCATTCCGATGGCGTTCATGCACGGCTCGGTGGGCGTGATCTACCGCCAGTTCTCGCTGTCGATGGCCACCTCGATCCTGTTCTCGGCGTTCCTCGCCCTGACCCTGACGCCCGCGCTGTGCGCCACGCTGCTCAAGCCGATCGCCAAGGCCGAACACCATGAGAAGGCCGGGTTCTTCGGCTGGTTCAACCGCCGCTTCGAACGGCTGACGGCGCGCTATCAGGGCTGGGTGGGGTACGCCCTCAAGCGCAGCGGGCGCTACCTGCTGATCTACGTTGTGCTGCTGATCGGCCTGGGCGTCCTTTTCGTGCGGCTGCCCTCTTCGTTCCTGCCGACGGAAGACCAGGGCTACACCATCACCGACATCCAGCTGCCGCCGGGCGCGACCCAGAACCGCACGGTGCAGGTGGCCGAACAGCTTGAGGCGCACAACGCCGGCGAGCCGGGCATCAGCGACAGCGTGGTGATCCTGGGCTTCAGCTTCTCCGGCAGCGGGCAGAACGCCGCGTTGGCCTTCTCCACGCTCAAGGATTGGTCCGAGCGCGGCAGCGACGACTCGGCCGCCTCCATCGCCGACCGCGCCAACGCCGCGCTGAGCCAGGTCAAGGACGCCGTGGCCTTCGCCGTGCTGCCGCCGCCGGTGGACGGCCTCGGCACCTCCAGCGGCTTTGAGTTCCGCCTGCAGGACCGCGGCGGCCTCGGCCACGCCGCGCTGATGGCGGCGCGCACCGAACTGCTCGCCGCCGCCGAGAAGAGCCCGGTGCTGATGAACGTGCGCGAGAGTGCCCTGGCCGAAGCGCCGCAGGTGCAGTTGGAGGTCGACCGCCGGCAGGCCAACGCGCTGGGCGTGTCGTTCGCCGACATCAGCAACGTGCTGGCCAGCGCCGTGGGCTCGACCTATGTCAACGACTTCCCCAACCAGGGCCGCATGCAGCGGGTGGTGGTGCAGGCCGAAGGCGACCGGCGCAGCCAGGTCGACGACCTGCTGAAGATGCACGTGCGCAACGACGCCGGGAAAATGGTGCCGCTGTCGGCGTTCGTCCAGGCCAAGTGGACGCAAGGCCCGACCCAGCTGACCCGCTACAACGGCTACCCGGCCATCGCCATCTCCGGCGAGCCCTCGCCCGGCCACACCACCGGCGAAGCCATGGCCGAGATCGAGCGGCTGGTGGCCCAGGGGCCGAAAGGCCTGGGCCAGGAATGGACGGGGCTGTCGCTGCAGGAACGGTTGTCCGGCAGCCAGGCGCCGATCCTGCTCGGGCTGTCGCTGCTGATCGTGTTCCTGTGCCTGGCGGCGCTGTACGAGAGCTGGTCGATCCCGACCTCGGTGCTGCTGGTGGTGCCGCTGGGCGTGCTCGGCGCGGTGCTGGCGGTGACGTTGCGCGGGATGCCCAACGACGTGTTCTTCAAGGTCGGGCTGATCACCATCATCGGCCTGTCGGCGAAGAACGCGATCCTGATCATCGAGTTCGCCAAGAGCCTGTACGACGACGGCCACGACCTGCTCGACGCGACCCTGCAGGCCGCCCGCATGCGCCTGCGGCCGATCGTGATGACGTCACTGGCGTTCATCCTCGGCGTGGTGCCGCTGGCCATCGCCACGGGCGCCAGCTCCGCGAGCCAGCAAGCCATCGGCACCGGGGTGATCGGCGGGATGATCACGGCGACATTGGCGGTCATCTTCGTGCCGGTGTTCTTTGTGGTGGTGATGAAGCTGGTGCGGCGCTCCAGCCGTCACTGATCCCTGTAGGGCGGACTGGCTCGCGAAAACGGTGTGCCGAGAAAGGTCGGTTGACATGACACCGTCGCGAGCAAAGCCCGCCCTACCAACCCGTGTGTGGCAATGAGCCTGTGGGAGCCTGACTGTCGCTCCCGCAAACAACGCACTGAGGCTTTCGGTCAAAAATGCGGTGGGGCTGCTTGACTCCGTTCAACTGAACAGCAGCATGTATATAGATACACCTGTCAACCCTGACAGTTATCTCAATTTTTTTTCATCCTTAGACTCCGGGCAAGCAGACGACATCCTGTCGGTTGCACTCGCTAGGGCTTAAGCCCTCGGAGAACGCAGATGAAACAAGAAAAACAAAAGATGACGGCGACCATCACTCAAAATGACAAAGAAACACATTTCGTTGCCGACTCTTCCTTCTCCTTAGTGGAGACCCCGCGAGGCTTTGATTTAAGAGCGGTCATGAACCACGGTGGCGACCAGACAGCCCTCTACCTTATGTCAATTCCTCCCAGCATTCCGAAAGATGGCAAGCCTATAAACTTGGGTCTGAGAGAACACCCGCAAGGGAATAACGAAGCCACCGGACGATATTTGGAGTTAACGGCCGAAGGTGTCGTAGATATGATTTCGGCGACGGGATCGGCAATCATTCACTACGACGAAAAGCTTCATAAAATGTGGGGAACATTCCGTTTCAACAACTCCAAAACAAATCCCGGTCTCGTAATCGATCATGGCGATTTCGAAGTGCACAAGTGAAAAGGCACAAACGAGATACACAGCGAAGCAAAAAACAGTCACCTGCGGGTGACTGTTTTTTTACGCAGAGGCGCAGAAGTGTGAAACAGCCGTCCTGCTGAAGCTTCTATCCACCACCGCTTTCTTCGGGAGGTGCTTGCCAGTGCAATCAATCCTTGCATCGACTCGAAGGTTGCCCCAAATACGCTAAGGTGTCAGCAAACCCTGACCCTACGAGCCCCCATGCGCTTTCTCGCCCGCACCCACCCTCGCCTCTCCGCCGCCGCGCTGTTCGGCATCGCCGTCGGCCTGCTCACGCCCAACGCCTCTCTCGTCAGCAAGGTCCTGATCGGCTGGAACGCCGGCGTCTGGACCTACCTGGCGCTGATGCTCTGGCTCACCGCCCGGGCCAAGGCCCCGGACGTCAAACGCATCGCGGAAATGGAAGACGAGAATGCCGGCCTCGTCCTGCTGATGGTGAGCATCGCCGCCCTGGCCAGCCTCGCCACCATCACCTTCGAACTGGTCGGCAGCAAGGACCTGGAAACCACCCGCAAGCTGCTGCACTACGGTTTCACCGCGCTGACGGTGATCGGCTCCTGGCTGCTGATCGGGGTGATCTTCAGCGTGCACTACGCCCGCCTCTATTACACCTGGGACGGTCAGGAACCGGCCCTGCGCTTCGCCGAAGGCCTGACCACGCCCAACTACTGGGACTTCCTGTACTTCTCGTTCACCATCGGCGTCGCGGTGCAGACTTCCGACGTCGGCGTCGCCACCCGCGAGCTGCGCAAGATCGTGCTGGCGCAGTCGTTGATCGGGTTTGTGTTCAATACGGCGATCCTGGGGTTCTCGATCAACATTGCGGCGGGGTTGTTTGGCTGATCTGCACAGGGGCCGCCTGTATATAGACACACCTGTCAACTCTGACAGTTACTCAGGTGTTCTCGCTCCATTATGCTGACCCCGCACTCGTGCAACACACAACCCAACTCGCACGAGTGGTAAGACCGTGTACTGAACACTGAAGGCGGTGCGCCGTGCACATGTCATAAGTGCCAGTACACGAGCACCAACATTGGTTCTCGCATGACTCTATCCATGCCCCGCTGGCCTACCGCAGTGCATGGATCATTCGTTTAACCCTACGGAGATGATTCATGAACAGTTCAGCCCTGAAAGTGATCGACACTGACCCGCTGGAAGTCTTCACTGCGATCCTGGAAGACGGCTCGGAGTTCTCTGCCACGCTCACTGAAATAAAACTCGAGCACTCACCCGGCCGCGGCGAACTTTGGGCCGTCATCGCCACTGAGTTCAATGACGGTGCCGCCAGAAGCTTCACCATCAAGTTTTCCAAAGCAATCGATGAGGCCATCGCAAGAATTACCGATGAAGACGGTGAGGGTGACGTCACTTTGTTTTTCAACGACTACAGCGACCCGGAGCGCCCGACCTTGCAGAAAGCCAGATCGGGAAACATCCAATACAGCCTTGATCCAAGAACCCTCCATTTCTTCGGCACTTTCAATGCCCATATCGATAAGGCTGACGGCAGTAGTCAGAGCTATCTGTCCAAAGGCGAATTTGATACGGTGCTAGGCCACTAAGCCTGAAGAATAGGCCCCGACTCAGATCGGGGCTTTTTTTTGCGTCAGGTTCAAACGCTGATCCGCGTTATGCCCCTACCATTTGAACTGAACGCCCAACGTGCCGCCGATGGGCATTTCGATGTTGCTTCCATTCATGTACTCGACTTCCGCATGGGCCTGCCAACGCTCCGACAAATTGACGGCGATGCCGGCTCCCACTTCGGCACGCGAACCGGAAAGGTCATTGTCGAAGGCATTGTTGTTGACTTTGACTTCGTTGTTTCTGGAGAACTCATGCACCAACGCCGCGCGCACGTAGGGCTGAACCTGCGTGCCGTCACTCAACTGCATCTTGCGCCCTGCCGTGGCGCCAGCCTTGCCGAGCAATGAACGGGTGCGGTCCCCTTCGGCCCGCAGTCCGTTGTTCAGGTCGAAGTCCCTGCCCTGGATCACCACGGCCGACCACTGGGTGAACGGTTCGATGAAGTAGCCGTCGTCCAGCTTGATGTGCCGCCCCACTTCCACCGATCCGCCCACAGCGCTGTTGTCGTAATCGCCCTTGGCGCGCGTCCCGTCGCTCAGGCCGGCCTTGGCATCGTTGCGGAACCGGTTGACCTTCAACACGCTGTCGACGTAGTAACCGCTCGCTTCATCCAACCAGGTCAGGTAGGTTCCGGCGTAATAGCTTTTGATCGTGCCGCTGCTGCCCGTGTGCAGATTGAGGTCGGATGTGCTGTAGCCGGCCATCACGCCCAACAGCCATTGCCCGTCGGAAAAGTGCAACGGTGCGTCCGCCCCCAACGTGAATCCCTGCTGGGTCTGTCGGTAGCCGTCCCCGAACGCGTCATTGACGTTGTATTTGTTGCCGTAGGCCCTCGCCCATGCCCCGGACTTTTCCTGATTGAAGCGCACTTCCCCCATGCGGCTGCGCAACGACGTCAGCTCGCCGTACCATACCGTCGGCGCGGTGTTGAACAAGGCCATGACGGTGCGGGTCGAGGGGCTGACCGTGCGCCCGGACGGATCCAGGAACCAGTTGTTGCGGCTCTCGTCCGCCTTCAACCCATAGGAAAACGCGCCGAGATCGACTTTGCCGTCGGCATTGGCAAGAGAGAACGCCGCATCCCCGCCTGCGGTGTGAACGACCGTGACGGGCTGGCCGCTGGGAGGTTCGGTGCCGGTGCTGGCGATCAACAGTTGATGGTTGCCTGTCGCAACACCGGTGACATTGAGGACGTCCGATTGAAGGGTCGCAAAATCCACGCTCATTTCAAACAGGCCGTTGCCGGACAAGTTGTTCACGTTCAACTGATGGAACCCGTCGTCCGAACCCAGCTTGACGGTCCCTCCATCGAGGTTCAGGTCACCGACCTTGCTGTCGCCTGTCAGTGCCCAACGGGATTGCCCACCGATGTCTACCTTGGCGACATCGGTCATGACACCCTTGAGTTGCGAGCCCTGCTGCAGCCCGACCGATACGGCGCTTGAGGCGTCTCCTGTCACGTTGCCGGTCAGCGATCCTTGAGTGAGGGTCAGTGCAGCCACACTGCCGTCGCTCACCTGAACATTGCCGACGAGGTCGCTGCGTTCCACGTTGATCGCGGCATCGGCGGCGCCCTTGACCTCCACGGCGATCCCGTTGCCGCCCGTCAATGTGGAGCCGTCAAGCACATCGATGCGTGTGACCGGTGCGGCACGACCGTTGTTGTCGACCAACACCGCAGAACCGCTCTTGCCCTCGACGCTCGCCCCGTCCAACGTCAATTGGCTGGCAGGCAGGCCTGCGCCTTCGAGACCGAGGGTCACGCCGTTCTGGCCACCGACGATTTGCGTTCCGTTGCGGGCCGAGGCACTGCCGCTCAACAGGGACACGCCGGCACTGCCGGCACCGGTGCCTTCCACTCGGGAGCTGGAAAAATCGAGGCTGCTGAACGCTGTGGCGCGCGCACCGCCCGAAGCGCCGGTGATCCGGCTGTCCGTCACGCTGATCGAAGAGCCGCTGGCGGTACTGACATTGCGGGCCGCCTGCAGGCCCAGGCGGTTGCCTGTGACGGTGCTGGCATTGATGGTGCCGGTGCTGTTGATGATTTCCACACCGGCCCGGGCATTCCCGCCGTTGACGGTCGAGTCGCTGAGGTTGACCACTGAACCCTGGCTGACGGAAATCTGCTGGGTTGTCGCACCGGTCGCATTCAGGGTGGAATGCGATGCGTTGATGCCCAGCGTCTGCGCCTGCTCAACGTTCAATGTTGCGCCTTGGGAAAGTGTCCATGCTTCCACAGGTGCGCCGTTGGTGAGGGTCTGACTCCCACCGACCAATGTACCGGCAGAGGAAAGATCGGGGAGCCACAAGAGGGACAGTGATGAAAGACTGATCAGCCTCCTGAGGCCGGACTTCGCATCAATACAAGATGACAACATAAGAAATTCCCTTGAATGGCTCCCGCAGGAGCACGGAGCTGAATTCGCGGGCATAGCTCCCACGCCCAAGACGGCGCGTAAATTACAGTTCCGTAGTAGGAAGATATGTAGGACTTATCCGGCAGCTATGCGGGAAAGGTCTGTACACGCAGTTGAATCAACAATGCCGAAGAGAATTCTCTTCGGCATTCATCAACGCCTTCAGTCGGTCGGTGTCCCCTCGCAATAGTTGTTACTGGCATTGAGCAGCGACACTTCGTTCAGGAACTCCATCGACGGCAGCGGTGCGCCTGCAACCGTGATTTCGTACCAGATCTTGATGTAACCGTTGGGTAGACTGGAACTGGCCGGAGGCTGAATGGGTTTGAGTTTTGTCAGATATGGCTGAATGTTCTGGATGAACACGCCCTCGGCTTCCGCCCCGGTGATCGTGTAAGTGTCGGCAAAGTCTGTGCCCGGAATCGGCATCAATCCCTGGCTGTCGGTCGTGCCGATGGATCGCAATGTGACTACGGTTCCGACCGGCATCGCGGTGGGGTGAATCGGCACTGTCACCGGCAACTGGAAGTCAGGCCGGGTGAGATAACGGCAAGACACAAAGCCGTTGAAGAGCCGCACCGTCGGTTTCGGCAAGATAAGCCGGACGGCGTCGAGCTGGACTTCGGTGTCGAATGACTTCATCACATTGCGGCCGCCCGTTTCCTCGATCGTCCAGTAGGCGATTTTCTTGCCGGGTACGGCCGCCTCGATCACCGCCGCCGGAATGGGCGCGGTCAGTACGGTCACGGTGCCGGCCGTCAGCAGTTCGCTGTGCACCTCTTTGCCGTCGAACCAGAGTTTCGCTGTCTCGTCTCCCAGCGGTACCCAAGGGTTGGGGGCCGCCACCATCGGCGTGCTGATGGTCACCACGTCCAGACGATCGTCTTCCGTGATGTGATTGGGCGTACCGGATTTGCCGACGACCGTGACCCTCACCATGTTCGGGTTTTCCCGTCCCGGGAAAATGGGGTTGATGGGCCCCCTGTACGTGAAGTCAAGCGCGGACGAAGTCGACCTTGAATCCTGCGGGGGTTGAACGCCGCGGGTGAAGACATAGGTGCCGGTGATGGGCACTTCAGCCGTCGCATTGTTCCAGAGCGCCAGCAACCGGCTGTTGCTGAGAGTGAATTGCAGATTGGCCGGTCCGATCCCCAAGGCTTTGCTGCCCAACGGCACATCCAGTGTTCCATTGCTGACGGTCGGGGTGATCCGGTCCGTCTGCTGCCCGTTTGTGGAGTAGGGAACTTCCAGGAACACAGGGGTTTCCAGGTCCGCCAGGTCGATCACATCCGGCAGGATCCCTTTCGGAAACACACAATCCAACAGTACCGGTGCCGGACGGCGAGACACTCGCAAGCCTCTGGCAAGTGAGGGGTCGCTGACATTGCCTACGATGTCGCGCAATTCGTACCAGAGAAAGTACTGTCCATCCAATTGCGGGATGTCGTCCGTCGGAATGGCAACGGAACTGTTTGACAGCGTCTGCTCAAATACCGGCATCCCCACACCATAGTTGGTCGAGAGATAGACAATGATGGTGTCATCCGGACGATAGAACTGATAAGAGATATTGACGTCGATATCAAGCGAGTCGTGGGTGCTCAGCCACTCATCATCAATGATGCCGGGCGCCGGCAGGTTGATGAGCGTGGCGGTCTCCGGCTTGAACTTCTGACCTGACGCCTTATCTTGCTCCGGAGCGTTACGGTCGATCTGGACAGGGAACCAGTCCGAGCTGTCCGGGTTGCCGTTATCCCCCCTATACACAACCAGTTCAAACTCCCACAACGTTGAAGCCTGCGCCAGATCGTCGTCCACAAGAGCGACTGTGGGCACTTCAATGTCCACCGTCGCCGGGCGACCTGCGGCTTGGCCCAGGTTACCGTCGGCCACCATTTCTGGTGCATCTGAAGGCCCTTTGCGCTGCCAAAGCTCATACTCGTCATTATCCTGTGGATCCAGGATCGTGTTGGTGTGAAATCGAATGATCAGGTCTCCGGAGTCCAAAATGGTCTTGGGGATCAGGTCATCGACAATCTTTCCCACCACTTCGGGCTTTTCCAGCAGTACGCCGGAAACCTGTCCAGATGTGCGCAAGGACAAGCGAGCACGTTCGCCGATTTCCTGCAATGTCAACCTTGCGCCTTTACCGATAATGTTTTGTACGGTCATTTCATGTTCTCCACGTTGAGCGATATTGAACAACCACCTCACAAACAGATGCAGCCATGGGTAAAACATCGGAATCATTCAGGGCTCACCCCCACAGGGCGGAGATCCCGGCAATGTGCGGTCGATCTTGACCAGCCCCTTGCGGGATTTGCGGAAGGAGACACCTGCACGAAAAAGGGTGTATTGAGCGAGGGCCGAATCGTTGTCCACCATGGGCCGGACATAGGGATCGAACGGAATGTCGATGACGAAGCCGTTGCTGACATCAGCAGGGCTCAGGGTTCTTCTGAATTCGTGCACCGGCGTCAATGCCGGCGGAGATCCGTTGAGAGAATCGAACCCCTGCCATTGCAGGACGCATTCGTCTCCGTTGAGGAACACCGGCTCGCTCAGGATCTTGACCCGGATCCTTTCCCAGACCGGCGGCGCAGAACTGCAATTGATGTAGCCATAGAAGTTGACGTCAGGAAACTCAGGCGCCCTGAGGGTGGGTGCCAACTCATGGTCGATCGTCAACTTACGCTCGGGTGAGGGATCCAGATTGCCATTGAACCCCTCCAGTTCGTAATAGATGACCGCCGTTCCGTCGACACTCATTTGTTCAGGAGTGATCGGAAAGGTGAACTCCGGCCGGTCATCCGCCTGGGTATAAGTAGCGGTAAATATTTCGTCCGTCGCACCGTCTTGCCGCCAATAGACACGGAGGATCGTGAAGTCGTCGGGGTCGGCCGGAAAGTTGGGCCACCGAGGTATTCTGCCGATCGTGCCGGCGATCAAAACATCTCTCGGAATATGGCCGTCCGGATCCAGTTCGCTGACCCCGTCTATCGTCAATGGGGCCGCTGTTATCTGGTTCTTGAGTGTGGGCATGTCAAGATCCTCTCCTGAAGCAGCGCTCTTGCTTCAGGTGTTCCGGGAAAAGTTGATGAGTCGATTAAGCGCCCCGGCCGAGAGGTTGCCTACTGTCATATCTGACAGGTCTTGCTACCGTTCGTCGTTCGATGCAGCCCCTCTCTCCAACGGTGCCCTTGACGGCTTTCGCTGGATGGTGTTTTCTGAAACCGGTTTCAACACCTACAACAATAAGGCTCAACCCCGTGAACGACTTCTCCGCCGCCCAGCGCAGCCGCGTGACCATGCTCGACGTCGCCGAGCACGCCGGCGTGTCCAAGGCCAGCGTCTCGCGCTTCATCGGCGATGACCGTGCCTTGCTCTCCGAGGCCACCGCCGAGCGCATCGAGCGGGCGATCGCCGAGCTGGGCTATCGCCCCAACCAGATGGCCCGAGGCCTGAAACGCGGGCGCACCCGCCTGATCGGCATGCTGGTGGCCGACATCCGCAACCCTTACTCGATCGCCGTGATGCACGGGGTGGAAACCGCCTGCCGCCGGTACGGCTACAGCCTGGTGGTGTGCAACACCGACCGCGACGACGAACAGGAACGCCAGCACCTGGCGCTGCTGCGCTCGTACAACATCGAAGGCCTGATCGTGAACACCCTCGGCCATCACCGGGACGAACTGCATGAGCTGAAACGGGAAATGCCGCTGGTGCTGGTGGACCGCAAGGTCGAAGGGCTGGACAGCGACATGGTCGGGCTGGACAACCCCCGCGCGGTGCAAATGGCGCTGGAACACCTTGAGCAGCGTGGCTACCGCGATCTGCTGCTGGTGACCGAACCCTTCGACGGCACCAGTTCGCGGATCGAGCGGGTCGCAAGCTTCCAGCAGCAGATCGCCCAGCGAAGCGGCCTGAGCGGCGCGGTGCTGGAGACCGGCGAAACCCTCGCCGCCGACCTGCAAACCTTTTTGAACCAACCCGGTGCCGGGCCCAAGGCGCTGTTCTGCGCCAACGGTGTGGCGGCGCTGGCCTGCACCCGTGCCCTGCGCGAGATCGGCAGCCGGCTGTTCGAGGACGCCGGGCTGATCGCGCTGGATGACCTGGACTGGTACCCGCTGGTGGGCAGCGGCATCACCGCCCTCGCCCAGCCGACGGCGGACATCGGCGCCCGAGCGTTCGAATGCCTGCTCAAGCGCTTGCGGGGAGATGACGAGGCGGCGCGGGTGGTGGATTTTGCGCCGGTGCTGATTGAGCGCGGGTCGACCAGAGCCCCGTAAACCCACCGCAACCTTTTTTTGAACAAGAATGAAACCGGTTTCAGAGGACAACAACAATGAATGAACCTGCCGTTTCCATCAGCCTGTCCAGCTATGGCGCCGACTTGGTGCGCCAGCGTGGTCAAGGTTTTTTCATCGATGTGCTGGCCGCCGCCGGCGCCAGCCGCATCGAATGGCGCGAGGAATTGCTCACCGGTGAGGTGCCCGCACAACTCGCACAGGCCACCGCAGCGGCACGGCTGCAAAGCATCTATTCGTCGCCCACCGAACTGTGGCTCGCCGGCCAGGCCTTACCGAACCCGCAACTGGACACCGCCCTGCAAAACGCCGAGGCCTTCGGCGCCCGTTGGTTGAAAGTCTCGCTGGGCCACTTCGCCGACGGCCACGATTTCAACGCGCTGGCCCACTGCTTGAGCCAAAGCCCCGTGCGGCTGCTGGTGGAGAACGACCAGACCCCGCACGGCGGCCGCATCGAGCCGTTCCAGCGCTTCTTCGCCGCCGTCGAGCATCACGCACTGCCGGTGCGCATGACCTTCGACATCGGCAACTGGCAGTGGCAAGGCGAGTCCGCCGTCCAGGCCGCACGCGTACTGGGCAGGCAGGTCGGCTACGTGCACTGCAAGGCCGTGGCCCGCCGCGCCGACGGCAAGCTCGTCGCCGTGCCGCCCGTCGCCAACGACCTGCATCACTGGGAACAACTGCTGCGGCACATGGATCAAGGCGTCATGCGCGCCGCCGAATACCCGCTGCAAGGCGACGACCTGGTGCAGCTCACCCGCGACCACGTCGCCGCCCTCGCCCGCCTCGGCCAATCCTGCCTGGAGCCTGCCCATGTCTGAGATCGACATTCTTTCGTTCGGCGAAACCATGGCGATGTTCGTCGCCGAGCACAGCGGCGACCTGGCGTCGGTGGGCCAGTTCCACAAGCGCATCGCCGGGGCCGACAGCAACGTCGCCATCGGCCTGTCCCGGCTGGGGTTCAATGTGGCGTGGCTGAGCCGGGTCGGCGCCGATTCCCTGGGCCGCTTCGTCGTCGAATCCCTGGCGCGGGAGGGCCTGGACTGCAGCCATGTGGCGGTGGATCCGGCACACCCCACCGGTTTCCAGCTCAAGTCCCGCAGCGACGACGGCAGCGACCCGCAGGTCGAGTACTTTCGCCGGGGCTCGGCGGCCAGCCATCTGTCGCCCGAAGCGATCACGGCAGAGCTGCTCAATGCCCGGCACCTGCACGCCACCGGCATTCCGCCGGCGCTGTCGGCCTCGGCCCGGGCCATGTCCCATGACCTGATGACGCGCATGCGCCAGGCCGGGCGCAGCGTGTCGTTCGACCCCAACCTGCGCCCGAGCCTGTGGGGCAGCGAACGGGAGATGGTCACCGAGATCAACCGTCTCGCCGCCCTCGCCCACTGGGTGCTGCCGGGCCTGGCCGAAGGCCGTCTGCTCACCGGGTTCGACGACCCGGCGGACATCGCCGCGTTCTACCTCGACCGGGGCGCCGAAGCGGTGGCGATCAAGCTCGGGCCCCAAGGCGCCTATTACCGCACGCAACTGGATCAAGGCTTTGTGGCCGGCGTGCCGGTGGCGACGGTGGTCGATACGGTCGGCGCCGGCGACGGGTTCGCCGTCGGGATGATCAGTGCCTTGCTTGAGCACCAGAGCTTCGCCGAGGCGGTCAGGCGCGCCAACTGGATCGGCAGCCGTGCGGTGCAGAGCCGTGGCGACATGGAGGGGCTGCCGACCCGGGCTGAACTGTGCGCCGAATTTGAGGCCGCCATCGCTGGCAAGCCAGCTCCCACAGATTTTGTGTACACCGCAGATCCTGTGGGAGCTGGCTTGCCAGCGATGAGGCCCTGACAGACAAACCACCCATTGAACCTGCTGCGACAAAAACAACAAGCTCAGGAGCAAGACCCATGAAAACCGCAACCCTCGCCGCCCGCCGCTGGTGGTACATCATGCCCATCGTGTTCATCACCTACAGCCTGGCCTACCTGGATCGCGCCAACTACGGCTTCGCCGCCGCCTCCGGCATGGCCGCGGACCTGATGATCACACCGGGCCTGTCGTCCCTGCTCGGCGCGCTGTTCTTCCTCGGCTATTTCTTCTTCCAGGTGCCGGGCGCGATCTATGCGCAGAAGCACAGCGTGAAGAAACTCATCTTCGTCAGCCTGATCCTCTGGGGCGGCCTCGCCACTCTCACCGGGGTGGTCTCCAACGCCTACTGGCTGATCGTGATCCGCTTCATGCTCGGCGTGGTCGAGGCCGCGGTGATGCCGGCGATGCTGGTCTACCTCTGCCACTGGTTCACCCGCGCCGAGCGCTCCCGGGCCAACACCTTCCTGATCCTCGGCAACCCGGTGACGATGCTGTGGATGTCGGTGGTGTCGGGCTATCTGGTGCAGCATTTCAGCTGGCGCTGGATGTTCATCATCGAAGGCCTGCCGGCGGTGCTCTGGGCGTTCATCTGGTGGCGGCTGGCGGATGACCGTCCGGCCCAGGCCAGCTGGCTGAGCGACGGCGAGAAGCGCGACCTGGAAAGCGCCCTGGCCGCCGAGCAGGTCGGCATCAAAGCGGTGAAGAACTACGCCGAAGCGTTCCGCTCGCCGAAGGTGATCATCCTGGCGCTGCAGTTCTTCTGCTGGAGCATCGGCGTCTACGGGTTCGTGCTGTGGCTGCCGTCGATCCTCAAGGCCGGCGCGCAGATGGACATGGTCGAGGCCGGCTGGCTGTCGGCGCTGCCGTACCTGGCGGCGGTGGTCGGCATGCTGCTGGTGTCGTGGGGCTCGGACAAGCTGCAAAAGCGCAAGCGTTTCGTCTGGCCGCCGCTGCTGATCGCCTCAGTGGCGTTCTACGGCTCCTACGCCCTGGGCGCCGAGCATTTCTGGTGGTCCTACACCTTGCTGGTGATCGCCGGGGCCTGCATGTACGCGCCTTACGGGCCGTTCTTCGCCATCGTGCCGGAGATCCTGCCGGCCAACGTCGCCGGCGGCGCCATGGCATTGATCAACAGCATGGGCGCCCTCGGCTCGTTCGGCGGCTCCTACCTGGTCGGCTACCTCAACGGCTCCACCGGCTCGCCCGGCGCTTCGTACTTGCTGATGAGCGGCGCGCTGCTGCTGTCGGTACTGCTGACGGCATTCCTCAACCCCGGCGCCAGCGACCGGGTGACGCCCAGGCCTGCGGCGCGACGTCCGTTGCCGGCCCATTCCTGATTCGAAAGAGAGATGAACGCGATGAAAAAGCAGGTTGTGCTGTACAAGAAACTGTCGCCGCCGCTGATGGCCCGGCTGCATGAGCACGTGGACGTGACGCTGATCGACGCCCTCGACGCCGATGGCCTGATGAAGCTGCGCGACGCCCTGCCCGGCGCCCATGGCCTGCTCGGCGCCAGCCTGAGGCTGGACGCGGCGCTGCTCGACCTGGCGCCGCGCCTGGAGGCGGTATCGAGCGTGTCGGTGGGCGTCGACAACTACGACATCGACTACCTGACCCGCCGCCGGATCCTGTTGAGCAACACCCCGGACGTGCTCACCGAAACCACCGCCGACACCGGTTTCGCCCTGATCCTGGCCACGGCCCGGCGCGTGGTGGAACTGGCGAACATGGTGCGCGGCGGCCATTGGCACCGCAGCCTCGGCCCTGCGCATTTCGGCACCGATGTGCACGGCAAGACCCTGGGCATCATCGGCATGGGCCGGATCGGCGAGGCGTTGGCCCAGCGCGGGCATTTCGGCTTCGGCATGCCGGTGCTCTACCACAGCCAGTCGCGCAAGCCGGCGGTGGAGCAGCGCTTCGACGCGCAATACCGCAGCCTTGAGGCGCTGTTGCGGGAAGCCGACTTCATCTGCCTGACCCTGCCGCTCACCGCGCAGACCGAAGGCCTGATCGGCGCCGAGCAGTTCGCGCTGATGCGCCCCGAGAGCATCTTCATCAACATCGCCCGGGGCAAGGTGGTGGACGAAGCGGCGCTGATCGAAGCCCTGCGCCACAAGCGCATCCGCGCCGCGGGGCTGGACGTGTTCGAACGTGAGCCGCTGAGCCACGATTCGCCGCTGCTGCAGTTGAGCAACGTGGTGGCGACGCCGCACATGGGCTCGGCCACCCACGAAACCCGCGAGGCCATGGCCCGGTGCGCAGTGGACAACCTACTGGCGGCGCTGAGGGGAGAGAAGCCTGCAAACCTGGTGAATCCCTCGGCCTGGCAGGCTTGAGGGCTGCTGTGCCTGTCACCCGAAGGGTGAGGGATCCCGCCCTGCGGCGTCTTCACTGCCGCCATCGCCAGCAGGCTGGCTCCCACAGGCATCGCGGCTGTAAGCAGCATCTGAGGCCACACCAAAAACCTGTGGGAGCTGGCTTGCCAGCGATAGGGCCGACACAGACAGCACATGACTGTCAGGCCGTACGCGCCTGCAACAGCTGCGCCGCGCACAGCGCAATCCGCGCGCAGGCATCGGCCAGTTTCACCCGGTCCACCACCAGCCCGATGCGGATGTGCCCCGCCGCACTGGGCCCGAAGGCCTCTCCGGCGAGCACCGACACCCCGTAACCCTCCAGCAGCCGCTCGGCGAACGCCTGGGCGCCGAGCCCGGTCTGGCGCACATCGACCATCACGAACATCCCGCCGTCCGGGCGCACCGGGTGCAGGCCCGGGCAACCGCGCAGACGGTCGCACACCAGGTCCCGCCGCAGGCGGTATTCCTCGCGCATCCGGGTCACCTCCGGCAGGTCTTTCTCCAGCGCCACCTGCGCCGCTTTCTGCACGAAGTCCGGCAGGCCGAACAGCATGCTCAAGGACAGGTTCACCAAATGCTCGGCCAAGGTCTTGGGCCCGATCATCCAGCCGATGCGCCAGCCGGTCATGGCGTGGGACTTGGACAGGCTGTTGACCGTCGCCGTGCGTTCGGCCATGCCCGGCAGGCTCGCCGGGCTGACATGCTCGCCCTCGTACAAAAGATCGCTGTACACCTCGTCGCTGATCAGCCACAGGTCATGACGGATGCACAGCGCCGCCAACTCTTGCCAGATCAGCAGCGGCAGGCTGGCGCCCGAAGGATTGTTGGGACTGTTGAGCAACATGGCGCGGGTCTTGGCGGTGATCCGCGCCGCGACGTCCGCCGGGTCGACACGAAAGCCGTTCTCAGGCCGCACCGGCACCGGCACCACCGTCGCCCCGCAAGCGCCGAACACGCCTTCGTAGGTGACGTACATCGGTTCGGCGACGATCACCTCGTCGCCCGGATCCAGCAGGCACTGCGCCACCGAATACACGGCGCATTGCGCGCCGGGCATGACGATCACATGGTCGGCGTCCACCGCCTGACCGCTGCGCCGCTGGTGGCGCCGGGCGATCAGGCTGCGCAGGGCATGCTGGCCGCGCACCTCCGAGTAGTGCGTATCGCCGGCCAGCAGGCTGTCGATGGCGCCGTGGATGATCGGCAGCGGCGTGTCGAAATCCGGATCGCCCACGGTCAGCAGCAGGACATCGACGCCTTCGGCGCGCAACTCCAGCGCTCGGTCGTGAATCCGCCAGGCCGCTGCTCCCTCCCCGGCGATCCGTTGGGTCAAGGCTGAATAGCGCATGTACGTCTCCTGGTTGCGCGGTCTCCAGCCTTCACCGTATCTCAAATCACGAAACGCGCCACCATGGCGTTCAAATCCACCGCCAGACGCGACAGTTCGTGGGTCGCGGCGCTGGTCTGGTTGGCCCCGGCGGCCGACTGGGTGGCCAGGTCGCGGATGTTGACCAGGTTGCGGTCCACTTCCCGCGAGACTTGCGCCTGCTCTTCCGACGCGCTGGCGATGACCAGGTTGCGTTCGTTGATCTGATGGATCGACTGGGTGATCTGCTCCAGGGCGATGCCGGCGGCGCGGGCCATTTCCAGGGTGGACTGGGTGCGCTGGTTGCTCTGCTGCATCGACTCGACCGCCTCGCCGGTGCCGTTCTGGATGCCGGCGACCATTTTCTCGATTTCCTGGGTCGATTGCGCGGTGCGGTGGGCCAGGGCCCGCACTTCGTCCGCCACCACCGCAAAGCCGCGTCCGGCCTCGCCGGCACGGGCCGCTTCGATGGCGGCGTTGAGCGCCAGCAGGTTGGTCTGTTCGGCGATGGCGCGGATCACGTCCAGCACCTTGCCGATGTCACGGCCCTGGGCGGCCAGGCCTTCGATCATCTGCGCGGTGTTCTGCACGTCGTGGGTCATGGTCTGGATCGCGTCGACGGTTTTCACCACTTGGTCGCGGCCTTCACGGGCGGCGTGGGTGGACTGGTTCGAGGCTTCGGAGGTGGACACCGCGTTGCGCGCCACTTCTTCCACCGCTGCGGTCATTTCGTTGACGGCGGTGGCGGCCTGTTCGATTTCATCGTTCTGCTGCTGCAGGCCGCGGGAGGCCTCTTCGGTCACCGCGCTGAGCTCTTCGGCGGCGGCGCCCAACTGCGTGGCGGAGCCGGCGATCTGTTCGATGGTCTTGCGCAGGTTGGCCTGCATCTGCGCCAGCGCTTCGAGCAGGCGCGCCGGTTCATCCTTGCCGTCGACCTCGATGGCTTTGGTCAGGTTGCCGCCGGCGATGGTCTGCGCCGCCGTCACCGCCCGGTTCAGCGGGGTGACGATGCTGCGGGTCAGCAGCAAGGCCAACAGTACGGTGGCCACGGCCGCGATCAGCGCGACGACGACGATCCCGGTGATGGCGCTGTCGTAATGCTCGCCGGCCTGGGTCGAGGCGGTCTTCGCATCGGCGGCGTTGATCGCGATCAGTTTGTTGAGCTGCTCGCCCATCAGGTCGGTGCCGTCCTTGATCTTGGTGTTGATCAGGGTGCGCATCTCGTCGACTTTGTCCTGGCGCGACAGATCCAGCATCTGGTTCTGCGCTTGCAGGTAGCTGTCCAGGGTGTTCGCGAACGACTGATACAACGCGCGCTCTTCGGCGCCGGCCGGCAATGCCGCGTAGGCGGCCTGGGCGGTGCGCACTTTCTCGACCAGCACGCCGATGCGGGTCTGGGCCTCTTGCAGGCCGGCCGGCTCGCGGTTGACCAGGATGCGGAACGACAGGATGCGCAGGCGCAGGACGTTTTCCGTCACCACGGCCAGTTGGGTCACGCTGGGCAGTTGCGTGGTTTCCATGTCGATGGAGGCCTGGCGGATGATCGACATGCGGTTGACGGCGAATACGCCGAGCACGACCACCAGCAGGGCAATGAAGGCAAAACCTAAGAAGGCACGGGGCGCGATATTCAGATTACGCAAAGACATAGGAGCACTCTCGAATGAGGGTAACGGCGAGCGTCCTTGCGCTTATCACTGGCCCGTGGTCGGATCCGGTGCGGCGCCACTGTTCGAAGGAGTCTTTGTGCGCCTGACCGTTGTATCGGCCAGGCTTGAGGTTTTTTTCGGGCGGGGATGAAATATTTTTCAAGGTGTTGCAGCGATGAAACACCGCCTGCCGTGAGGGAGTTATCCGACCGCGCAGCACTCACCTCGATTAGAGGGGCGCCGGGCAACTCAGCGGGAGCAGCTCCCTCACCCCTGGGGTGCTCTGGTCAGGCGTTGCGCTTGGCCAGTCGCCACACCCTGGCGATGTCGCAGGCCCGCTCGCGCAGCAGGCGCGGCGCTTCGGCGCAGGCTTGCTCCAGCGGCATCGGCCCGCCGGTCACGGCGAAGGCGGCGTCGATGCCGTGGTCGTAGAGGGCCTGATAGCCCTCGCCCAAGGTGCCGGCGATGACGATCACCGGCACGCCGCGCTGGCTGGCGATGCGCGCCACGCCGAACGGCGTCTTGCCGCGCAGGGTCTGGGCATCGAAGCGCCCTTCCCCGGTGATGACCAGATCCGCGCCCTGCACGGCGTCCGCCAGGCCCACCAGTTCCGCCACGACCTCGACGCCCGCCTGGAAGCGCGCACCGAGAAACGCCTTGGCCGCAAACCCCAGGCCGCCCGCCGCGCCGCTGCCGGGCTCGTCGCGCACATCCTTGCCCAGCGCCTGGGCACAGAGGTCGGCAAAATGCCCGAGGGCCTGATCCAGCTGTTGCACCTGTGCCGGCGAGGCGCCCTTCTGCGGGCCGAAGATCGCCGAGGCGCCGTGGGGGCCGCACAGCGGGTTGTTGACATCGGCGGCGATGTCGAAACGCACCTGCGCCAGGCGCGGGTCCAGCCCGTCGAGCTCCAGTTGCGCCAACTGCGCCAGGGCGAGGCCGCCCGGCGCCAGCGCTTGCCCTTGGGCATTTCGCAGGTTCACGCCCAACGCCTGCATCGCCCCGGCGCCGCCATCGTTAGTGGCGCTGCCGCCGATGGCCAGGATCACCCGCTGCGCCCCGGCGTCCAACGCCGCGCGGATCAGCTCACCGGTGCCGAACGTGCTGCTGACGCAGGCGTCGCGCTGCCCCGGCGGCACCAATTGCAGGCCGCTGGCCTCGGCCATTTCGATGATCGCGGTGCGGCTGTGCGAAAGCCAACCCCAGGCGGCGTCGACCGGCACCCCCAACGGGCCGCGCACCTGGGTGCGGCGCAGCTCGCCTTCGCAGGCGGCCAGGATCGACTCCACCGTCCCCTCGCCGCCGTCGGCCATGGGGCACTTGACCAGCGTCGCCTCAGGCCAGACCTGCGTCAGGCCCGCCGCGATGGCCTCGGCCACGCCTTGGGCGCTCAGGCTGTCCTTGAAAGAATCGGGTGCGATGACGATCTTCATGCGAATTCTCCAGTTGCAATGGCGTCCATGCTGCCAGCCCCCAGTGCCCTTGACGCCTGTCCGCTGCACAAGCGGCGGGGGCGTTTATTGTTCAATTCAACAAAACCGGGGCTCTGCGAATGACATTGTGGGAGCTGCGGTGCGACGACTCGACTTGCCAGCGATGGCGGTAGTCAGGCAGCAGAGATGCTGGCAGTGCCGGCCCCATCGCTGGCAAGCCAGCTCCCACAGGTCTGCGGTGACCTCCGATGTGGTGGGTACCCCGCAATCCATGTGGGAGCCAGCCTGCTGGCGATGGCGGCGGGTCAGGCAGCAGAGATGTCGGCAGTGCCGGCCTCTTCGCTTGCAGGCAAGCGCCTACAGGGTTTGGCGGTGTGTCCTCAAAGCCCTCAGGTCTGCGGCAAGAGCTGCACCCCCAGGTACAGCGCGAGCATTCCGTCCAGCCGCAGCGGGTCCACCCCGCTCAGTTCGGCGATCCGCTCCATGCGGTAACGCAGGCTGTTGCGGTGGATGCCCAGCGCGTCGGCGCAGGCCTGGCTCTGGCCGTCGTGCTCGCACCAGCTGCGCAGCGTCGCCAGCAACTGGCCGTTGCTGTCCTTGGCGATCACCTTGCGCAGCGGCTTGAGCAGTTCATCGAGGGCGTCGTCGTTGCGGTGCCGCCAGAGCATCACCGGCAGGCGATAGCGGTCGAGCTTGAGCAGCCGCGAATTCGGCAGCACCTCACGGCCATACGCCAGCAAATCGCCGACCCGCCGGTAGCAGCGGCGCAGCCCAGCCAAACCGTCGGCCTGCCCGCCCACGGCGATGCGCAGGATGTTCCAGCCCTGCCCGTCGAGCTTTTCCAGCAGGCGGTCATGCTCCAGAGCCTGCCCCGCCGGACGGCACCACAGCAGCGACGATTTGGCCGAGCTCACGCACCAGCTGTCCGGGTAGCGCGACATCAGCCAGGCACCGAGGGCCTCGACCGTTTGCCCCGCGCCCTGCTCCAGGCCCAGCTCGAACAGGTACGGCACCCGCGTCAACTGCGGCTTGAGCCCCAGCTGCTGCGCCTCGTCCACCAGCCTCGGCGAATCCCCCGCCTCGCTCAGCAGCAGCGCCAGCAGGTCATCGCAGCGCTGGCGCCGCCACTGCTGCTCAGCCTGCTGGTTGCGCTGGCCCACCAGCATTTCGGCTGTCATGCGCACCAGTTCGGCGTACGTGCGCAGTGGCTCCGGCTCGCCGGTGATGCCGAGCACGCCGATCAGCCGACCATCGAGCATCAGCGGCAGGTTGATCCCCGGCTGCACGCCTTTGAGGTGCACGGCGGTCTGGGCGTCGATCTCCACCACCCGGCCGTTGGCCAGCACCAGTTGCGCGCCTTCGTGGCGGGTGTTGATGCGCTCCGGCTCGCCGCTGCCCAGGATCAGCCCCTGGCTGTCCATGACATTGACGTTGTAGGGCAGAATGGCCATGGCCCGGTCGACGATGTCCTGCGCGAGGTCGTGATCGAGTTCGAACATAGTGGGCAAAATCCTTGAAAACGGGCGCGGACGGTTGTTCACCCGCACAGGGTCCGGCGACAAACCCTGTGCTCAGGCACAAAGACAATCCGGCCAAAGGTGGCCGAGACTCTCAGGGCGATCAACGTTACCCTTGCATCGCAAAAAATCATAATAAAGAGAGAGTCGCCATGTCACAGAGCGCCGCAGCTGTCCAGGCCATCGCTGACGACAAGAATGCCGTCTACAAACGCATCACCCTGCGTTTGATCCCCTTCATCTTCATCTGCTACCTGTTCAACTACCTCGACCGGGTGAACGTGGGCTTCGCCAAGCTGCAGATGCTCGACGCGCTGAAGTTCAGCGAAACCGTCTACGGCCTCGGCGCCGGGATCTTCTTCATCGGCTACGTGCTGTGCGGCGTGCCGAGCAACCTGGCGCTGACCAGGTTCGGTCCGCGGCGCTGGATCGCCCTGATGATGATCACCTGGGGCACGCTGTCGACTTGCCTGCTGTTCGTCACTACCCCGACCCAGTTCTACACCTTGCGCCTGTTCACCGGCGCCGCCGAAGCCGGGTTCTTCCCCGGTGTGGTGCTGTACCTCTCGCAGTGGTTCCCGACGTTCCGCCGCGGGCGGATCATGGCGCTGTTCATGTCGGCGATCCCGGTCTCGGGCCTGCTCGGCAGCCCGTTCTCCGGCTGGATCCTCAACCACTTCGCCGCAGGCCAGGGCGGCCTCGCCGGCTGGCAGTGGATGTTCCTGCTGCAAGGCATTCCGACCGTGGTGCTGGGGGTGCTCGCGTACTTCCAGCTCAGCGACAGCTTCGCCAACGCCAAGTGGCTGAGCCCCCAGGAGCGCAAGGTGCTGGAGGCCGACCAGGCCGAAGACCTGGCGAACAAGCCCAAGACCGCCTCCGATTCGTTGACCGAAGTGTTCAAGAACCCGGCGATCTGGGCGTTCGGCCTGATCTACTTCTGCATCCAGAGCGGCGTGTACGCGATCAACTTCTGGCTGCCGTCGATCATCAAGAACCTGGGCTTCAGCGACAACCTGGTGATCGGCTGGCTGAGCGCGATCCCGTACCTGCTGGCGGCACTGTTCATGCTGGTGGTCGGCCGCTCGGCGGACCTGCGCAAGGAACGCCGCTGGCACCTGGTGGTGCCGATGCTGATGGGCGCCGCCGGCCTGCTGATCGCGGTGAACTTCGCCGCCAACCCGACCCTCGCCATCCTCGGCCTGACCCTCGCCACCATGGGCGCCCTCACCGGCCTGCCGATGTTCTGGCCGGTGCCGACGGCGATGCTCAGCGCAGGCGCGGCGGCGGGCGGCCTGGCGTTGATCAACTCCATGGGCCAGATGGCCGGTTTCCTGAGCCCGTACCTGGTGGGCTGGGTCAAGGACAGCACCGGGTCGACCGATGCGGCGCTGTACCTGCTGGCGGCCGTCATCGTCGCCGGCAGCCTGTTGGCGCTGCGCATGACGCGCACGTTGCGGGCGTAATTCGCGAGCGATGCACAAACGGCCCTTTCGGGCCGTTTTTCGTGGGTGACCCCCTGCCTGCATCGAGCGCACTCAAGCAACGCGCGCTTTCGCATCCAACTCGATCACCAGCCCGCCGGGCATCTGCACGAAGATCTGCCAGATCCCGTCCTCCGGCACCTGCGCCACCTGATACGGCAAACCGCTGGCCTGCACCCGCTTGAGCACGAGCGCCGCGTCGTCATCGGTGCGAAAGGCAATGTGGCTCAGCACCGTATCCTCTAGCGCACGCTGCTCGATCACATGCACCAACGCCTGGGCATCCTGGTACAGCCATCGGCCGGGAAACGGAAACGGCGGCCGCCGGCCGGGCTTGAGCCCCAGCAATCCATCGAAGGCGTCCTGCACCGCTGGCCCGTCCGGCGTGCTGAACGCCAGGTGGTCGAAATGCCAGGTCATAACAGTCCGCCTCCGTCGACGTCGATGATGCTGCCGCTGATGAAGCCGTTTTCCATCACCAGCGTGAAGGCGTCTGCCAACTCCTGCGGCGTGCCGATCCGGCCCACCGGCAACGCCGCCGAGGTGCGGGCGAACATCGCCGCACGCTGGCTTTCATCCATGCCGGCGTAGGCTTCGGTGTCGGTCACGCCGGGGCTGACCACATTGACCCGACGCGGCGCCAGCTCCTTGGCCAACTGTTTGGCCAGCGCCTCAAGCGCGGCGTTCAGGGTGGTCTTGATGAACTGCCCGGCCACGAACTTGCGCGACAGCAGGCCGGACGTCAGGGTGATGCTGCCCCGCTCGCTCAGGTACGGCAGCGCTTGCTGGATCGAACGCACCGCGCCCCAGAACTTCACGTCGAACGCCTGTTGCGCGAGCAGCAGGTCACTGTCGGCCAGGGGCTTGGCGCTGACGTTCGGGCCCGCAGTGATCACCAAGTGATCGAAGGCGCCGATGCGTTCGAACAATTGGCGCAGCGACGCATCATCGGTGATGTCGGCGGACGCCTGACGGACGTCGCCGGCGCCGGCATCGATCCGCCGGCCGACTGCGTAGACGCGGGCGCCCCGCGCGGCGGCGCCGGATGCGACGGCGGCACCGATGCCGCTGCTGCCGCCGATGACGACGACGGTCTGATCGCGCAAGGAAGATTCGAGTGGTTTCATGACAGTGGCTCCGCTGGGCTTAAGGAGATTCCATATTCACGGGTTGCCAATCGAAGAAAAATCCCGGTAAATCGGAAGGATCTTTAAAGGATTTTTACCAATGAGCTCGATACTCGATCTGGAGATCTTCGTCCGCACCGCCGATTCGGGCAGCATTTCCGCCGCCGCCCGGACGCTGGAGCTCACCCCGGCGGCCGCCAGCATCGCGCTGAAGCGTCTGGAGACACGCCTGGGCATCCGCCTGTTCGCCCGCTCCACCCGCAGCATGCGCCTGACCGAAGAGGGCCGGCGCTACCTGGAAAGCGTGCGCCTGGCCCTGGCCACGCTGGCCGAGGGCGAACTGGCGCTCAAGCAGCAGACCGAAGGCTTGAGCGGCGTCCTGCAGCTGGCGGCACCGTCGGACTTCGGGCGCAACGTGCTGCTGCCGTGGCTGGACGATTTCAAGCGCGAGCATCCGCACATCCAGCTGCAGCTGCTGCTCAACGACCGTCACGCGGACCTGTTTCGCGAAACGGTGGATGTGGCGCTGCGCTTCGGCGTGCCGAGCGATTCAACGCTGGTGGCGCTGCCGATCCTGCCCGAGCACCGTCGCGTGGCCTGCGCCAGCCCCGCGTATGTGGCGCGCCACGGTTCGCCGCAGCACCCCGGCGAACTGAGCGGACACAGCGCCCTGCTTTACCTGCGCAACGGCCGGCCGTACAACACCTGGCGTTTCGGCCGCGGCGACGAGACCCTGGAGGTCGAAGTCCACGGCGACTATCTGAGCGACGACGGCGAAGTCGCCCGGCGCTGGGCCTTGGCCGGGCACGGGATCGCCTACAAGGCCTGGCTCGACGTGGCCGAGGACGTGCGCGCCGGCCGGCTGGTGACGCTGTTCGACGACTGGCACGGCGAAAGCGTGCCGTTCAATCTGCTGTGCCCGCACCGGGTGCAGGTGTCGGAGCGGGTCAAGGTGTTGCAGGCGTTCCTGCGCGAGCGCTGCAAAACGTTGAGCCGATAATTCACTTTGCCGCGCCAGGCGCTTCTGGTATTTGATGGAGGCTTTCCCTCCGGCAAAAGGAATTCGGCATGAGCTATCGCACTTTGGGGCACTCGGGTCTGCAGGTGTCCACCCTCACCCTGGGCACGATGATGTTCGGCGAACAGACCAGCGCGCAAGATTCGCTGCGCATCATCGACAAGGCCTGGGACCAGGGCATCAATTTCATCGACACCGCCGACGTCTACACCAACGGCCGCTCGGAAGAGATCGTCGGCGAGGCCATCGCCCGCCGTCGCCACGAATGGGTGCTGGCGACCAAGGTCGGCTTCGGCCCGACCGAAGGCGTGCCGAACCGCAGCGGCTTGAGCCGCAAGCACCTGTTCAACGGCCTGGAGGCCAGCCTGACCCGGCTCGGCACCGACTACCTCGACATCTATTACCTGCACCGCGAGGACCACAGCACGCCGCTGGAGGTAACGGTTTCGGCCATCGGCGACCTGATCCGCCAGGGCAAGATCCGCTACTGGGGCCTGTCGAACTACCGGGGCTGGCGGATCGCCGAGGTGGTGCGCATCGCCGACAAGCTCGGCGTCGACCGTCCGGTGATCAGCCAGCCGCTGTACAACATCGTCAACCGCCAGGCCGAGACTGAGCAGATCACCGCCGCCCAGGCCTATGGGCTGGGCGTGGTGCCCTACAGCCCGCTGGCCCGTGGCGTGCTCAGCGGCAAATACGCGCCGGACGTCAAACCCGACGCCGACAGCCGCGCCGGCCGCCAGGACAAACGCATCCTGGAGACCGAATGGCGGGTGGAGTCGCTGCGCATCGCCCAGCAGATCCAGCAGTACACCCAGGACCGCGGGGTGGGGATCGTCGAGTTCGCCATCGCCTGGGTGTTGAACAACGGCGCCGTGACCTCCGCCATCGTCGGGCCGCGCACCGAAGCGCAATGGGACGCCTACACCAAGGCCCAGGCGGTGAAGATCACCGCCGAGGACGAGGCGTTCATCGATTCGCTGGTCACGCCGGGGCATGCCTCGACGCCGGGGTTCAACGATGTGAGCCATTTCGTGTCGGGGCGCCGGCTGCGTTCGGCTTGAGGGCTGTTTTGCCTCGACTGAAGCCATCGCCAGCGGGCTGGCTCCTACAGGGATTCAGGTGAATGCAGGTTCTGCGGTCACCTGAAAACAAGGTGGGAGCCAGCCTGCTGGCGATGGCGTCACTGAGGCCGCCCCGGGGCAGGATCACGCCCATCACTCCGCCGGTATTTGTGCTTATCTTCACGATGTGGGAAATATTGAGCACTCGGCCAATATTCAGCACAAAAACCACGTATCCTGCGCGCCCCGTTTGACCTGCAACCCGCGAGGACAGTTTGGCTAAAGGTATCGCTCTCTCGGTGACGGCTTCGACGCTGTTTGCCGTCATGTATTTCTACACCTCGTTGCTCAGCCCCCTGAGCGGCGTGGAAATCTACGGTTGGCGGATGCTGCTGACCGTGCCCTGCATGACCGTGTTCATGCTGCTGTCCGGCGAATGGCGCCGGGTGGCGGAACTGCTGCGCCGGTTGGCTGGGCAGCCGAAGCTGATCGGCGGCCTGGTGCTGTCGTCCGCCCTGCTCGGCGTGCAGCTGTGGCTATTCATGTGGGCGCCGCTCAACGGCTACAGCCTCGATGTGTCGCTGGGCTACTTCCTGCTGCCGCTGGCCTTGGTGCTGACCGGCCGGATCGCCTACGGCGAGAGCCTGTCGTACCTGCAGAAGGTCGCCGTGTTCTTCGCCAGCCTGGGCGTGCTCAACGAGCTGTACCAGGTGGGCGGCTTCTCCTGGGCGACGCTGGTGGTGGTGGTCGGCTATCCGCTGTACTTCGTGCTGCGCAAACGCCTGAAGACGGACAACCTCGGCGGCTTGTGGGTCGACATGACCCTGATGCTGCCCGTGGCCTACTGGTTCGTGCGGGGCGGCGAGCAAGGCTTCGGCGTGTTCGACCAATACCCGACCCTGGCCTGGCTGATCCCCCTGCTCGGCCTGATCAGCGCCTCGGCGCTGGTGGTCTACATCATCGCCAGCCGTCTGCTGCCGTTCAGCCTGTTCGGCCTGCTCAGCTACGTGGAACCGGTGCTGCTGCTGGGCGTGGCGCTGCTGCTGGGCGAAAGCATCAAGTCCGGCGAATGGCTGACCTACATCCCGATCTGGATGGCGGTGATGGTGCTGGTGTTCGAAGGTTTCAAGCACCTGATGCGCCAACGCCGCCCGTAGTCCCCGCACCAAAAACCTGTAGGAACGAGCCTGCTCGCGATGACGTCTTCAGACTCGAAATGGATATCGACCGAACGATCGCAATCGCGAGCAGGCTCGCTCCCGCAAGGGAATGTGAAGGCATGAAAAAGCCCGGCCTGCAGGATTGCAGGCCGGGCTTTTTTGCATCGTTGAAGCTTACTCGGCGGTCAGCACGCCACGACGCACCTGGTCACGCTCGATCGACTCGAACAGCGCCTTGAAGTTGCCCTCGCCGAAGCCATCGTCGCCCTTGCGCTGGATGAATTCGAAGAACACCGGGCCCATCAGGGTTTCCGAGAAGATCTGCAGCAGCAGGCGCTTGTCGTTCGGCTCCGAGGAACCGTCGAGCAGGATGCCCCGTGCCTGCAGCTGGTCGACCGGCTCGCCGTGGTTCGGCAGGCGGCCTTCGAGCATTTCGTAGTAGGTGTCCGGCGGCGCGGTCATGAAGCGCATGCCGATCTTCTTCAGCGCGTCCCAGGTCTTGACCAGGTCGTCGGTGAGGAACGCCACGTGCTGGATGCCCTCGCCGTTGAACTGCATCAGGAACTCTTCGATCTGGCCGGCGCCCTTGGACGACTCTTCGTTGAGCGGGATGCGGATCATGCCGTCCGGAGCGGTCATCGCCTTGGAGGTCAGGCCGGTGTATTCGCCCTTGATGTCGAAGTAGCGGATCTCGCGGAAGTTGAACAGCTTCTCGTAGAAGTTCGCCCAGTAGGCCATGCGGCCGCGGTACACGTTGTGGGTCAGGTGGTCGATGATCTTCAGGCCCGCGCCTTTCGGATGACGGTCGACGCCTTCGAGGAACACGAAGTCGATGTCGTAGATCGAGCTGCCTTCGCCGAAACGGTCGATCAGGTACAGCGGCGCGCCGCCGATGCCTTTGATCGCCGGCAGGTTCAGCTCCATCGGGCCGGTCTCGATGTGGATCGGCTGGGCGCCGAGTTCCAGCGCACGGCTGTAGGCCTTCTGCGAATCCTTGACCCGGAACGCCATGCCGCACACCGACGGACCGTGCTCGGCGGCAAAGTACGAGGCGACGCTGTGGGGTTCGTTGTTGAGGATCAGGTTGATCGCGCCCTGACGGTACAGGTGCACGTTCTTGGAGCGGTGGGTCGCGACCTTGGTGAAGCCCATGATCTCAAAGATCGGCTCCAGGGTGCCGGGCGTCGGCGACGCGAATTCGATGAACTCAAAGCCCATCAGGCCCATTGGGTTTTCGTACAGATCTGCCATGGTAGGCGCCTCATCATTCTTATCAATTAACCAAAGTTAGTTGCCAGTCATGCTGAGGGCGCGGGGCGGTGCGCAGGAGACGCCACGCACGCTGCGGGCGAGGAAGTCACCGTAGATCAGTTGTAACCCGAATATCTTCATTGTCGACCCAAGGCTCTTGCGGGCGAGGCTTCTGCTGCCAGAAGACGATTATTATTGTATGCGTAACCGGATTCTACACAGCGTAAAACGGATTGTCTGCCCTCTCTATAAAATCCGCCTTTTGCGCGTCGCTGCAAAGGGTTTGTTGCACAGGTAGATCCCCGCCAGGATCACCGCCCCGCCCAGGCACATGGCCGGCGTCAGCCGCTCGCCGAGCAACAGGGCACCGAGGATCACCGCCGTCAGCGGGTTGAGGGCGATGAACACGCCGGCGCGCGTCGCGCCGATCTTGCGGATGCCGTCGTAGTAGCCGATGTAGGCCAGCGCCGAACCGAGCACGCCGAGGTAGATCAGGCTCCACCACTGCTCTGCGCCAAGGTCGGCCAGTCTCGCCCAATCCAGTTCTCCGCGCAGGGCCGCCAACGCCCACAACATCCCCGTGCCGAGCAGGATGGAGTAGGTCACCGTCTGCACCGGGCCGAGGCTCTGGCTGAGGCTGCGGGAAAACAGCGAGTACACGCCCCAGCCCAGCACGCAGCCGAAGATCAGCAGATCTCCGATCCAGGCCTGCGGCGATGCCGCCAGCGATTGCGGGTCGCGGCTGACGATCACCGTTACCGCGCCGGCGATGCAGACCGCGATGCCGAGGACTTTCATTCGCCCCAGCCGTTCCTTGAACAGCAGCCAGGACGCCAGGCCGATCACCGCCGGATTCAACGCCACGATCAGCGAGGCCCGCGACGCGTTGATGTATTGCAGGCCGTAAAAGAAACACAGGTTGTAAAGGAAGATCCCGAAGAACCCCAGCACCGTCAGTTGCAGCCATTGCCGGCGGCTCGGCCGGGCCAGCGGGATCCGCGCCAGCCGCAGAAAGACCAGCAGCGCCGCGCTGGCCAGCAGGAACCTGAGGCTGGCGGCAAACATCGGGCTCAGCTGGCCGGCCAGCAGCCGACCGGCCACCCAGGTGCCGCCCCAGACCATGGTGACCAGCGCCAGGTTCACGTACACCGGCACGTCCGAAGGCGCCGGGCGGATTTGCTCATAACCGGACATAACACTCCCGAGACAAAGAGAACGGATGCCGTATCATTTGTTCGATTGTTCATCATCGTAAAATGAGTAAAAGCTCATGACCCTGACTCAACTGGAAATCTTTTCGCGGGTGGCCGAATTGCGCGGATTCACCCTCGCCGCCAATCGCCTGGGCATTTCCCAGTCGGCGGTGTCCCATGCCCTGAAGTCGTTGGAGCAGGAACTGGGCGTCGAACTCTTGCGTCGGCATGCCGCCCAAGTGGAGCTCAGCGACATCGGCGAACAATTGCTGCTGCGCGCCCGGGCCATGCTCGGGCTGGCCGACACCTTGCGTCAGGAGGCGGCCGATGCCCGGGGAATGAAGCGTGGCACGCTGCGCATCGGTTCGTTCGGCCCGACCTCTTCGGTCACGCTGCTGCCCGGCATCCTGGAGGCATACCGCCAGACCCATCCGGGCATCGAGGTGCACATCGAGGAAGGGCCGGACCGACAAGTGATCCAGTGGCTGGAAGAGCGGCGGATCGACATCGGTTTCGTGGTCTTGCCGCAAGAGCGCTTCGACACGTTCCCCCTGATCGAGGACCGGATGGTCGCCCTGCTCCCGGCCGGCCATCCGTTGGCGGCACGGGCGCACGTGAGCCTCAAGGATCTGTGCGACGATCCTTTCGTGCTCACCGAGGCCGGCTCTTCGGAACTGGTCTCGCGCCTTTTCAGCGCGGCCCGCCTGAGCCCCAACATCCGCTACCGCTGTTCGCAACTGCTGAGCACACTCGATGTCGTCGGCCGTGGCGACGCGGTCAGCCTCGTGGCCGAAGGCTCATTGCCGGCGGACACCGCCGGCCGCTACGTGAAACGGCCGTTGTCCCCCGCCGTGCGCCGACAGGTGGGGCTGGCCGTGCTGGACAGCCGCCAGGCGTCGCCCGCCACCCTCGCCTTCATAGCGTCGGCGACCCGGCGACATCGCCCTTGAACGGCACAGGCACCGACAGCCATCTATCATGGGCGTTGACGACTCACTTACCGGAGGGCGCCCTGCATTCAAGGGCGGCTCTCCCCCGCGACAGGATGCCCCCATGCCGCTGACCGCCCGATCCCGCCGCAAGCCCGGCACCCGGATCATCGTGACCCTGCTGTGCGGCTTGCTGCCGATCCTGTCGGGCACCGCCATTCTCTACCTGCAGGCCGAGCGCACCTTGCAGCAGAGCGCGGAGCAGACCGCCGAAGAAGCGCTGCGTCAGTTCGAACTGATGCTCGACAACACGGCCCAGGCCGCCCTCGAACTGCTGCCTCTGGCCGGCCAACCCTGCGACACGGCGCAACTGGCCCTGCGCGAACAGGTCACCCGCCGCCCCTTCGTCCGCTCGACCAACCTTGTGTGGGACGACAACCTTTATTGCAGCTCGCTGTTCGGCCACTTCAAGGAGGCCGTCAACCCCGGCGACTACACCCAGGGCAAACTGTGGCTCATGAACGGCAACCCGGTGACGCCCGACACCGCACTGCTGGTCTATCGGCTGAGCGGAGGCCGGGGCGGCGCACTGACTACGCTGGACGGCTACCACCTGAGCAACATCCTGCGCCTGATCGGGCGGCAGACCCTGCTGCTGTTGCAGGTGGGCAACAACTGGCTGTCCGCCGACGGCAAAGTGCATCAAGGCGCCCTCCCACCGTTGCCGGTGGCGCAAAGCACGCTGAACTCATCGCGCTATGCCTTTTCGGTGTCGGCGGGGTTTCCTGAGGGCAAGGTGTGGCGTTACATGGCGGACGAATACCCGCCCTTGTTCAGCCTGCTGATCTTTTTCGGCGCGGTGTCCGGCGCCATCGGCTACATCGTGCAGAAGCGCTCCACGTCACCGAGCCATGAAATGCTCCGCGCACTGGAAGCCGGAGAGTTCATTCCCTACTTCCAGCCGGTGGTCCACGGCGACAGCAAGCAATGGTCGGGAACCGAAGTGCTGATGCGCTGGAACCACCCGAAAGAAGGCCTGGTCCGCCCCGACCTGTTCATCCCCTTTGCCGAGCATTCAGGCCTGATCGTACCGATGACCCGCTCGCTGATGCAGCAGACCGCCGCCCTGCTGGGGCCGGTTTCGTCTACCTTCGTCACGCCCTTCCACATCGGCATCAACATCAGCGCCAGTCACTGCCAGAACCTGGAACTGGTACAGGACTGCCGCGAATTCCTCGCCGCGTTCGAGCCGGGCAGCATCCACCTGGTGCTGGAGCTCACCGAACGCGAACTGGTCGAGCCCACCGACATCACCCACCGCCTCTTCAGCGAACTGCGCGAAGCGGGCGTGAGGATCGCCATCGACGACTTCGGCACCGGCCATTCGAGCCTGACTTACTTGCGCACGTTCAACGTCGACTTCCTGAAGATCGACCAGAGCTTCGTCGCCATGATCGGTCTCGATGCGTTGTCGCGGCACATCCTGGACAGCATCATCGAACTGTGCGCCAAGCTGGACCTGGGCATCGTCGCCGAAGGCGTGGAGACCGAAGAACAAAGCCAATACCTGACGTTACATCACGTCAACTTCCTGCAAGGCTACCTGTACGGCAAACCCATGCCGGCGACCGAATTCATTAACGCATTAACTCACCGTTAATTAGGCGTTCTCATCCTTCCCCCTGTGGCCTGGCGCACCAATTTGAAACAAAACAACGCGATTGTTACATGAAGAAAAAGTCAGGATTTACTCTTGCGGCATTAACTACTACAATTTTTCTTACCTGTTGCAAGATAGGCAGGTGAGCCAATTATCACCGAGTCGCTTCAAGGCTGACGTCCGAAGGCTTTGTTTGCGGTTGGTATCAGCCAAACACACTATTGGAGTAACGATATTGTCCAGACTCGCTGAATTTCGTGCAGCTGAAAAAGCCCTTCAGGAACAGCTCAAGCAGCTGGAATCGCTGAAGAACGATGCCGGGCTCAAGAAAGAAATCGAATTCGAAGAGAAGCTCCAGGGACTGATGAAAACCTACGGCAAAGGCCTGAAGGACATCATCGCCATCCTCGATCCGAACCCGGCGAAATCCGGCCAGCAAGTGGCCGCAGCACCCAAGACCCGCCGCGCCCGCGTGGTCAAGGTGTACCAAAACCCGCACACCGGCGAACTGATCGAGACCAAAGGCGGCAACCACCGCGGCCTGAAAGCCTGGAAAGAACAGTACGGGGCAGCCACCGTCGATTCCTGGTTGCGCGGCTGATCTTGCGCCAACAGAAAAAGCCCTGCCGATGCAGGGCTTTTTTGTGGACAATATTTAACAAATGCAACGAGCCCCGTCTGAAAAGTTGATCGGCCTTGCGCGAGACGCAGTACGAATTTGCAGCAGAATATTGCCGGCCGGCTCGCAGTTATCTTTGTGCTTAATGCTTTCGGGCATCTATAACGGTGCAGACCGCCCGGTCAGGATTAAAGTTTCAAGCTGTTTCGTATCGACGCTATTTCGTCGGTGCTCTGTTTGAACATCTCGGCCTCTCCCGCATACGAAAGTACATAGGCGTTCTGAGCGTCGAGGGCAGCGACCAATGTTTGCGACAACACGTGCCTGCCGTTTTCAGTGACCGTGCAGGTGGTCTCAAGTGCCGACAGCGAACCCAGGACGGATGAGTGGATCCTGTTGCACACACTCTGGTAGCCGCCCTGGAAGAAGTCCTTCTGCACCGCTTTGCGCATTTCCAGCAGCACCCCTTGCAGGTTGACTTGATGGCCGGTTTCCACTCGGGTCATGGTCAACTCCATCACCATCACCTGATTCCCTTCGGCATCGGTCTTCACCCCGCGCTGACGCGACACCTGCGGCGATGTGTCAGGCAGGGCCTCAACCTGCCAGCCGGCGGGCCAGGCGATCTCCGGCGCCTGGGCCGACGCGCCCGCGGCGCACAACGACAAGCAAAGGAAAACGAACAGCGATTTGAACGGTCGGATCATTCGAAGGACACCGGCAGACTGAGCCGAGCAGTCTGAGCCCAGCCTCCTGGCAGGGCAAGCCTGCACGTGAGGTTTGGCGATGTCCCAAGGCATGCGTATCATTGCGCCATTCACTCGCCCCATTCGTCACGGAGGGCCCATGAGCCTGCACGAACTGAACACTTTCCCTGGCGTGACCGCCACCCCGGACAGCGCAACCCGCAACTTCGTCTTCAACCACACCATGCTGCGCGTAAAGGACATCACCCGGTCGCTGGACTTCTACACCCGCGTGCTCGGTTTCTCGCTGGTGGAAAAGCGCGACTTCCCGGAAGCCGAATTCAGCCTGTACTTCCTCGCGCTGGTCGACAAGGCGCAGATCCCGGCGGACGCCGCAGCCCGCACCGAGTGGATGAAGTCGATCCCCGGCATCCTGGAACTGACCCACAACCACGGCACCGAAAACGACGCGGATTTCGCGTACCACAACGGCAACACCGACCCGCGCGGTTTCGGCCACATCTGCATCTCGGTGCCGGACATCGTCGCCGCCTGCGAGCGCTTCGAGGAACTGGGCTGCGATTTCCAGAAGCGCCTGACCGACGGCCGCATGAAGAGCCTGGCGTTCATCAAGGATCCGGACGGCTACTGGGTCGAAATCATCCAGCCGGCACCGCTGTAAGCAACACCCGAAAACGACAAACCCCATGAGCGATCATGGGGTTTGTCGTTTCAGGCTCAAGGCTTATGCCGGGGCCGACGTGCGAATCAAGTGATCGAACGCGCTCAACGATGCCTTGGCGCCCTCGCCCACCGCGATCACGATCTGCTTGTACGGCACCGTGGTCACGTCGCCGGCGGCGAAGACGCCGTGGATCGAGGTTTCGCCGCGGTTGTCGACAATGATCTCGCCACGCGGCGACAACTCGATGGTGCCCTTGAGCCAGTCGGTGTTGGGCAGCAGACCGATCTGCACGAAGATCCCCTCCAGCTCGACGCTGCGCAACTCATCCGACTGACGATCCTTGTAGCGCAGGCCGTTGACCTTCTGCCCGTCACCGGTGACTTCGGTGGTTTGCGCGCTGGTGATCACGGTCACGTTCGGCAGGCTGTGCAGCTTGCGCTGCAGCACGGCGTCGGCACGCAGCTGCACGTCGAACTCCAGCAAGGTCACGTGGGCCACAATCCCGGCCAGGTCAATGGCCGCTTCCACGCCGGAGTTGCCGCCGCCGATCACCGCCACGCGCTTGCCCTTGAACAGCGGGCCGTCGCAGTGCGGGCAGTACGCCACACCTTTGTTGCGGTATTCCTGCTCGCCCGGCACGTTCATTTCGCGCCAGCGCGCACCGGTCGCCAGGATCACGCTCTTGGCTTTCAGAATCGCGCCGCTGGCGAAACGGACTTCATGCAGCTCGCCGTTCTGGCCCGGGATCAGCTTGTCGGCGCGTTGCAGGTTCATGATGTCCACGTCGTATTGCTTGACGTGCTCTTCCAGCGCCACCGCCAGTTTCGGGCCTTCGGTTTCCTGTACGGAAATGAAGTTCTCGATGGCCATGGTGTCCAGCACCTGACCGCCGAAGCGTTCAGCGGCGACGCCGGTGCGGATGCCTTTGCGGGCTGCGTAGATGGCGGCCGAAGCGCCGGCCGGGCCGCCGCCGACCACCAGCACGTCGAAGGCCTCTTTGGCGCTGATCTTCTCGGCCTGACGCTCGATGGCGCCGGTGTCGAGCTTGGCGAGGATTTCCTCAAGGCCCATGCGGCCCTGACCGAAGTTCTCGCCGTTCAAGTAGATGCTCGGCACGGCCATGATCTTGCGGTCGTTGACTTCGTCCTGGAACAGCGCGCCGTCGATGGCGACATGGCGGATGTTCGGGTTCAGCACGGCCATCAGGTTCAGCGCCTGGACGACGTCCGGGCAGTTCTGGCACGACAGCGAGAAGTAGGTTTCGAAGCTGAATTCGCCCTTGAGCGAACGGATCTGTTCGATCACCTCGGCGCTGGCCTTCGAAGGGTGACCGCCGACCTGCAGCAGGGCCAGCACCAACGAGGTGAATTCGTGGCCCATCGGGATGCCGGCGAAACGCAGACTGATGTCGGCGCCGGGGCGGTTGATCGAGAACGACGGCTTGCGGACATCGTCGCCGCTGTCGATCAGGGTGATTTGGCTCGAAAGACTGGCAACGTCTTTCAGCAGTTCAAGCATTTCACGGGATTTCGCACCGTCGTCGAGAGAAGCGACGATCTCGATCGGCTGGGTGACCCGTTCCAGGTACGATTTCAACTGGGCTTTAAGATTGGCGTCCAACATACGGGCGATCTCCTGAACTTTCTTTGAGGCGAAAAAAAACGCCCGAGCGAATCTCGCCCGGGCGTTTTCATTGGGCGGTGCAGCTTACTTAGGTAGGTGCGGAGTTCCGCCCTGAGTGTTGCGGTGTCACAGGATCAGATCTTGCCGACCAGGTCCAGGGACGGAGCCAGAGTGGCCTCGCCTTCTTTCCACTTGGCCGGGCAGACTTCGCCTGGGTGGGCAGCGACGTATTGAGCGGCCTTGATCTTGCGCAGCAGCTCGGAAGCGTCACGGCCAACGCCGCCGTCGTTCAGTTCAACGATCTTGATCTGGCCTTCAGGGTTGATCACGAAGGTGCCACGATCCGCCAGGCCAGCTTCTTCGATCAGCACGTCGAAGTTGCGGGAGATGACGTGGGTCGGATCGCCGATCATGGTGTACTGGATCTTGCCGATGGCTGGCGAAGTGTTGTGCCAGGCAGCATGGGCGAAATGGGTGTCGGTGGAAACGCTGTAGATCTCTACGCCCAGTTTCTGGAAGGCTGCGTAGTTGTCGGCCAGGTCTTCCAGCTCGGTCGGGCAAACGAAGGTGAAGTCGGCTGGGTAGAAGAACACGACCGACCACTTGCCTTTCAGGTCAGCGTCCGAGACTTGCACGAAGTCGCCGTTTTTGAACGCGGTGGCTTTGAACGGTTTTACTTGGCTGTTGATGATAGGCATTGATGACTCTCCGTCAGGGGTTGTGAACTCGATGGGGTGAATCCTACCCACTCGCTCGACGGATGGCTCATTGGCAAACCTGATGCTGCTGATTTGTTTTCGCTATTAGCTGACTGTATTAATAGAAGAAAACGATATCTAAAGCGACGGCGGCTTATCCGTGATCCGAACCATCCCTTCAAAGGGGCTGGCTTCAACATAGCGCATGGCGGACTTCATATCCTTCCAGCCCACATAGCTCATCAGTGACTTGAGGTCCCAGCCGCTCTGATTCGCCCAGGTCGCGAAACCGCGGCGCAGCGAATGGGTGGTGTAATGCTCGGCCTCGATGCCGGCGCGCTTGAGCGCCTGGCGCAGCAGCGGAATCACGCTGTTGGCGTGCAGCCCCTCCTCGCTCAGATGCCCCCAACGATCCACCCCGCGAAAGACCGGGCCGCGCACCAGGGCTGCCTCGGTGACCCACTCGATGTACGCCTGCACCGGGCACAGCTTGAGCAGTGCCGGCGCCTGATAGGTCTTGCCCAGGTTTTCCCGGTCACCCTTGCTGCGCGGCAGGTACACGGTGATGCCTTTGCCGGCATGGGCCTGGACGTGTTCGACCTCGAGGCGGCACAGCTCGTCGCTGCGAAAGCCGCGCCAGAAGCCCAGCAGAATCAGCGCCCGGTCACGGCAAGCCTTGAGCAACTGCGGCCGGTTCTGTTGCGCCCGGGCTTCGCTGATCTCCTGATCCAGCCAAGCCACCGCCTGCTCCAGGTGTTGCAGCTGCAAAGGCTCGGCCTGTCTCTCCTGGGCCGGGTGCAACGCACGGATGCCTTTGAGCGTCTTGCGCACGAGCGGCGCTTTGGTCGGGTCGGCAAACCCCTGGCTGCTGTGCCATTGCGCCAACGCCGACAGGCGCAGTTTCAGCGTATTGATCGACAACACACCGGCATGGGCCACCAGGTAACGGGCGACGCTTTCCGCCGTCGCGGGCAGGAAACCTCCCCAGGTCACTTCGAAATGAGCGATGGCCGCACGGTAGCTGCGGCGTGTGTTGTCACGAGTGGCGGCTTGCAGATAGCGATCCAGATCGCTCATGGGCGGGTTTCTCATGGGGTGTGTACTGACGGGCTGCGCATAAAACGCGATTCAGCGCTTCACGCGGGATAATACGAGTATATCCCGCCTCTTGAAAATCAAACATTTAAGATTTTTCTTGCCGTGGTACACTGCTATTTTTGTGGCATGTACCACAGTACGTAAAGGTAGGATCACTCATGGCCCGTGGCGGCATCAACAAGGCATTGGTTAAAGCGGCGCGGCAGGCGATTCTGGCTCGCGGAGAACACCCGAGCATCGATGCGGTACGCATTGAAATGGGCAATACCGGCTCAAAAACCACCATCCATCGTTATCTGAAGGAGCTGGATGACGGCCGAGAACCGGTCGAAGTGCCGTCGGAACCCATCGACGACGAACTGACCGCGCTCGTTGCGCGTCTGGCGCAACGCCTGAAAGAACAGGCACAGGAGCCGATCGAACAGGCCCGCGAGGCATTCGAAGAACAGCGCCAGGCGCTGGAGACCGAGCTGAATCAGACGCGCCAGGCGCTCACCCAGCTGGAACAGCAACACGAAATCCAGAGTGCAGCACTCTCCCGCGAATCCGAAGCGCTGACCGACATCCGGTCGATGCTTCAGACGGAACAGACCCGCAACGCCGGCCTGAACCAGGCACTGGCGGATTTTGAATTGCGCCTAAAGGACAAGGACGAGCAGATCCGCTCGCTGGAAGAGAAGCACCTGCACGCCCGCGACGCCCTTGAGCACTACCGCAACGCCATCAAGGAACAACGCGAACAGGAGCAGAGCCGCCACGAAGGGCAAGTGCAGCAGTTGCAGATGGAATTGCGCCAGGCCCAGCAAAGCGCACTGGTGCGTCAGGACGAAATCACCCAACTGCACCGCGACAACGAACGCCTGCTGACCGAAAACCGCGGCTCGTTGCGCGAGCTCAGCCTGTTGCAGGATCAGCTCAAGCACAGCAACCAGCGCCAGGACCAGCTGTTCGAGCAAGCGTCCCGCGCCGACAGCGAACGCACCCTCCTCCAGGAACGCTTGCGCGTCGCCACCCTGGAAAGCCAGACGCTCAAACAGAGCCTCGACGAACAGGCGCAACTCAATCAGGGACTGGAAAAGGAACTGACCCAGGCACAGGCGAGCCTGGAGGACAGCCTGCGCCTGGCCGCCACCGTGGCGGCAGCGGCAGACGCAGCCAAACCGAAAGGCGCTTAAGCGCCGACCGGCGAACGCATGGTGACAAACTCTTCGGCCGCCGTCGGGTGAACCCCGATGGTGTCGTCGAAGTCGCGCTTGGTGGCGCCGGCCTTCAGGGCGATGGCCAACCCCTGCACGATCTCGCCGGCGTCCGGGCCGACCATGTGGCAGCCGAGCACCTTGTCGGTCTTGCCGTCGACCACCAGTTTCATCAGCGTGCGCTCCTGGCAATCGGTCAGGGTCAGCTTCATCGGACGGAAGCGGCTTTCGAAGATCACCACGTCATGCCCGGCGCTCCTCGCCTCCTCCTCCGTCAGACCGACGGTGCCGATGTTCGGCAGGCTGAATACCGCCGTCGGGATCATCTTGTAATCCACCGGACGGTATTGCTCTGGCTTGAACAGGCGCCGCGCCACCGCCATGCCCTCGGCCAGCGCCACAGGCGTCAGCTGCACACGACCGATCACATCGCCCAGGGCGAGAATCGACGGCTCGCTGGTCTGGAACAGCTCATCG
Organism: Pseudomonas sp. B35(2017); assembly: GCF_002113645.1. NCBI lineage: Bacteria > Pseudomonadati > Pseudomonadota > Gammaproteobacteria > Pseudomonadales > Pseudomonadaceae > Pseudomonas > Pseudomonas sp. B35(2017). The sequence continues at coordinate 76,327 of NZ_NEIZ01000021.1, forward strand.
ACCTTGACGAAACCCTTGTCGTCCAGTGTGACGCCGGTGTTTTCCAGCCCCAGGTTGTCCAGCATCGGACGCCGGCCCGTCGCATAGAACACACAATCGGCTTCCAGGACGCGACCATCCTTGAGGGTGGCCTTCAGACTGCCATCAGATTGCTTTTCGATCCGTTCGATGTCGGCATTGAACTGCAGATCCATCCCGCGCTTGGTCAACTCCTCCTGCAAATGCTTGCGCACCGAACCGTCGAAGCCGCGCAGGAACAGATCGCCGCGGTACAGCAGCGTCGTGTCCGCCCCCAGACCGTGGAAAATGCCGGCGAACTCGACCGCGATGTAGCCACCGCCCACTACCAGCACGCGCTTCGGCAGGTCCTTGAGGAAGAAGGCTTCATTGGAGCTGATTGCATGCTCGCGCCCCGGAATTTCCGGAATCTGCGGCCAGCCACCAGTGGCGATCAGGATGTGCTTCGCCGTGAAACGCTCACCGTTGACCTCGACCTGATGCGGGTCGACGATCTTCGCGTGGCCTTCGTGCAGGGTCACGCCGCTGTTGACCAGCAGGTTGCGGTAGATGCCGTTCAGGCGATTGATCTCGCGGTCCTTGTTGGCGATCAGCGTCGCCCAATCGAAATCGGCCTCGCCCAGATTCCAGCCGAAGCCCGACGATTGCTCGAAGTCTTCGGCGAAATGCGCGCCATAGACCAACAACTTCTTCGGCACGCAGCCGACGTTGACGCAGGTGCCGCCCAGGTAGCGGCTCTCGGCCACGGCGACTTTCGCGCCAAACCCCGCCGCAAAGCGCGCAGCCCTCACACCGCCGGAACCGGCGCCGATCACATAAAGGTCAAAATCGTAGGCCATATCTCTCTCCTTGACAGCTCACCAGCATACCCGCAGTCGTTCATTGGGCAAGCGCTGCCATCCAAATGGGGCCGGAAAATGAAAAAACCACCCGAAGGTGGTTTTTTTCGTGCAGACGCGAACAGACGCTTATCAGTAAGCCTTGCCGGTCTTGTAGAAATTCTCGAAGCAGAAGTTGGTCGCCTCGATGTAGCCTTCGGCGCCGCCGCAGTCGAAACGCTTGCCCTTGAACTTGTAGGCCATGACGCAGCCGTTCTGGGCCTGCTTCATCAGGGCGTCGGTGATCTGGATCTCGCCGCCCTTGCCTGGCTCGGTCTGCTCGATCAGGTCGAAGATGTCCGGGGTCAGGATGTAGCGGCCGATGATCGCCAGGTTGGACGGCGCATCTTCCGGCTTCGGCTTCTCGACCATGCTGTGCACGCGGTAGATGTCGTCACGGATCATCTCGCCGGCAATCACACCGTACTTGTTGGTTTCCTGAGGATCGACTTCCTGGATCGCAACGATGGAGCAGCGGAACTGCTTGTACAGCTTGACCATCTGGGTCAGTACGCCGTCGTCTTCGAGGTTGACGCACAGGTCGTCCGCCAGCACCACGGCGAACGGCTCGTCGCCGATCAGCGGACGGCCGGTCAGGATCGCGTGACCCAGGCCTTTCATTTCGGTCTGACGGGTGTACGAGAAAGAGCACTCGTCCAGCAGGCGGCGGATGCCGACCAGGTATTTTTCCTTGTCGGTGCCCTTGATCTGGTTTTCCAGCTCGTAGCTGATGTCGAAGTGGTCTTCCAAGGCGCGCTTGCCGCGGCCGGTGACGATGGAGATTTCGGTCAGGCCGGCTTCCAGGGCCTCTTCGACGCCGTACTGGATCAGTGGCTTGTTTACCACCGGCAGCATTTCCTTGGGCATGGCTTTAGTCGCTGGCAGGAAGCGAGTACCGTAACCGGCTGCTGGGAACAAGCATTTCTTGATCATATAAGTCCTTGAAAGGGCTGTGTGTACGAGTTTCGGCGCAGTCTAATCAGGCGGCGTGCACCTTACAATGCCCCGCACTGGCTAACCGATGCCAACATAGAGAAATATTCCGGCCGATAGTTCCATAGCCGCTTCAAGACTGCGCGTTGAGCGTAGCTCAAATCAGCCGAGGCGCCGTTTTGCCGGTATCATGGCACCTTTGAACCAGCCGACGAGACAAAGAGATGGCCGCAGCAAAAAGCATCAACGGGTATTTGGTCAGCCAAGCGAAGGACGGCCAGTGGTGGATCAGCAACGCCAAGGGCGAGCAGGTCGTCGGCCCGCTGCCCACCGAGGCGATGGCGTCTGATGTGGCAGCCGTGTTCGAGGACACTCCGCCAGGCCCTAAACGCCGCGGCGACGATCAGGATTGACTTGCATCGAAGTCCCCAGGCCCTGCCGTTGCGCAGGGCTTTTTTGTGCCGCCCCTCGGGGGAAATGGCCAATCGCTATAACCTTTTCGCGCCAACGCTGTCAGATCGTTTGGCCGCCCCTTTTAGCAAGGATGAATGTGTCATGACCGCCCTCTTCAGAACCCTGCCGCTGATCGCCCTGCTGGCCCTGGCCGGTTGCGCCTCCTCGCAGCCCACCTACCTGGACGACGGTGAACAAGGCCTGAGCATCGACTGCTCCGGCGAAGCCAACTCATGGGCCAGTTGCTACGAGAAGGCCGATGACTCCTGCGCCGGCACCGGCTACCGCATCGTCGGCACCGACGGCACGCCCTCCGCCCAGGACAGCGACAAGACCCTGGGGCTCGACGTCGGCAACTACAAGACGCGCAGCGTCGTGGTGGTCTGCAAATAAGCCTACAGGTGGATTTCCGCGAACTTGACTCCCAATCCGCGCACGACGTCGATCAGGTCGTCGAGCCGGCTGAAGGACTCGACCTCATCGTTGTCGTCCACCAGAAAGTAGCTGCGTCCGCCGCTCTTCTTGAAGAACACGATCCACTCCCCCAGGTTCGCCGGGTTCTGGATCACATGGGTGGCAGAGATCAGGCCCTCTGCATGCCGTTCGCGCACTTGTTCCCGCTTCATGCCTCTCTCCAGAAATGACAAAGCCGCCAAGGGTTCCTTGACGGCTTCGATGCCGACCGCCGGCAGTCTATCAGCCCGAGATGCAGGCGTTGGCGGCGTTGCGCACGTCCCGGGGGCGCACAGGGACGTTGGACATGCGCTCGTGCAGCTTGATGCTGCTGCCGCCGGAGCGATCCTCGATGTCGAACACCGCCGCAGGACCTGAAGACAGCTTGCCGGGGACGATCACCCGCACGCCGTCCTTCTGGGGCTCGACCTGCAAGGCGCCACGGGTGTCCGCCAGCTTTTGCGCCAGGCACCCGGCAAATTCATGGGGTTTCTTGCCGGAAATCACGTTCATGGTCGGCAACGTGGCGTCGATCTCCGAAACGCTCGCGCAACCGCTCATTGCCAACACCGCCGGCAGCCAAACCGCACCCCACTTCATACATATCCTCCAATAAAGCCCCTCCGACAGCACGAATGCCGTTTTTCTCCGGGGGCCTGTTGCGTTTATCGCGCATTGCACCGCGAAAATCCGTTTTAAATTGTCAAAGCAGCGCCCGACGGCGGGATAATAACCCGTCCGGGCTGATAAACTGCGCCCCTAGCCCATGCTATCGTTTTGATTTAGCAGAAAAAGCCCTTCTGGAGGCGCCCATGAAATTCATTCACCAGCGCGAGCACCTCAACGAAGACGACATCGTCGTCATCCAGTGCTCGCAGACCTGCAACATCCGCCTGATGAACGACGCCAACTTCCGCAGCTTCAAGAACGGCGGCCGTCACACCTATCACGGCGGCGCCTTCGACAAATTCCCGGCACGCATCACCGCTCCCAGCACCGGCTACTGGAACATCACCATCGACACCGTCAGCCGCCGGGCGATCAGCGTAACCCGCAAGCCGAACCTGACGCATTCGATCAAGATCATCCGCCGCTCCAGCTCCAAACTCAGCTGAGCCGCCCCTTCATTCCTGGACAGGCAGAGACTTCCGTGGCCCAAACGACCAAATACGTCATCAAGTACAAACTCAACGGCGAGCGTCGCTTCGAATTCGCGCAACTGGAAAATGGCACGCCGGACGAGGCCAAGGCCGCCCTGGAGGCCCTGCACGGGCAAAGCGGCGACGTGATCAGCGAGATCAAAGTCAGCAAGGCGCTTTAAGGCGCCGGCGCACATTCGACCGCAAGCAACGGAGTGCTGCGGGACGGGCCTGCGTACAGACTGACCGCCCCGAACTGCGCCAAGGAGCCGGAATGTCGAACCCGCCCACCCCTTCCCCGCTGGATTCGCTCGACTGGCCCGAGCTTGAGCGGCAGCTGGATCAAGACGGCTGCGCCATCATCCGCACGCTGCTGCGCCCCGAGACCTGCGCTCGCCTGAGCGCGCTCTATCCGCAAAGCGAACCGTTCCGCTCGCAGGTCATCATGGCCCGCCACGGTTTCGGGCGCGGCGAATACAAGTACTTCGCCTATCCGCTGCCGCAGCCGGTCGAACGCCTGCGGCGCGCCCTGTATCCGCACCTCGTGCCGCTGGCCAACCGCTGGTGCGAACGCATGGGGCTCACGGAGCGATTTCCGGCCGAGCACGCGCAGTTTCTGGAGCGCTGCCATGCCGCCGGTCAATGTCGTCCTACGCCGCTGTTGCTGCAATACGGCCCGCAGGACTACAACTGCCTGCACCAGGATCTCTACGGCGAGCATGTCTTTCCGCTGCAAGTGGCGATTCTGCTGTCGGAGCCCGGGCAGGATTTCACCGGCGGCGAATTTGTCCTCACCGAGCAACGCCCGCGCATGCAGTCCCGTCCGCAGGTCATGGACCTTAGGCAAGGCGACGCCTTGATCTTCGCCGTCAACCAGCGACCGGTCAAAGGTGTGCGCGGCGACTACCGGGTGACCATGCGTCACGGCGTCAGTCGCCTGCACAGCGGCAGACGGCATACTCTCGGGATCATCTTTCACGACGCGACATGACGGCCATGCAACCGACCACTCTCGACCTGTTCGCCGACACCGAACCGCAACCGCCGCGCACCGAGCAGATCGGCGAGCAGTCGTGGTTGCTGCGGGGGTTCGCCCTGCCCTGTGTCGAACCCTTGCTCGTCGCGCTGGACAGAATCCTCAAGGACGCGCCGCTGCGCCACATGATGACGCCCGGCGGCTTCAGCATGTCCGTGGCGACCAGCAGCTGCGGCGCACTGGGCTGGATCACCGACCGCAGCGGCTATCGCTACTCCCCTGTGGATCCGCTCAGCGGGCAGCCTTGGCCGGCAATGCCGGCGGCGTTCACCGACCTGGCGCACGCAGCGGCCGCAGAGGCGGGATTTGCCGGATTCACGCCTGATTCCTGCCTGATCAACCGCTATATACCCGGTGCGAAGATGTCGTTGCACCAGGACAAAGACGAAAAGGACTACGCCGAACCGATCGTTTCCCTCTCGCTCGGATTGCCAGCGACGTTTCTGTTCGGCGGTTTCGCCCGCGCCGACGGCACCCGGCGCATCCCGCTGCTGCACGGCGACATGGTGATCTGGGGCGGCGTCGACCGGCTGCGCTACCACGGTGTGCTGCCGGTCAAGCCCGGACATCACCCGCGCCTGGGCGAGCAACGGCTGAACCTGACCTTCCGCTGCGCCGGGCCGTCACGCAGAATTTGACCGCAAGCCCCGGAGTGTTGCCGAAAGCCAGGCTGGTTAACCTGAATCAAACAGGTCAACGGACGAATCATCATGAAAACGCTTTCCGCTACACCGAACACTGAAGACGATCCACGCTGGGCCGCGGTCCTCGCCCGCGATCCCCGGGCGGACGGGCAGTTCGTGTATGCCGTGAAAACCACCGGCGTCTACTGCCGCCCCAGCAGCCTGGCGCGCCTGCCCAAGCCGCAGAACGTGGAGTTCTTCGACACCGCGCAAGAGGCCGAGGCGGCGGGCTATCGCCCCAGCAAACGGGCGGGCAAGGATCAGAGCAGCATGGCCGCCCAGCATGCGGCGACGGTGGCGGCGGCGTGTCGGCGGATCGAGTCGGCCGAACACCTGCCGCCGCTCAATGAATTGGCCGAAGCCGCCGGCCTGAGCCCGTTCCACTTTCACCGGGTGTTCAAAGCCGTCACCGGCCTGACGCCCAAGGGATACGGCGCGGCCCATCGCTCCCGCAAGGTCCGGGAGCGGTTGGCGGACAGCGGCACGGTCACCGATGCGCTCTACGATGCCGGATTCAATTCCAACAGCCGCTTCTACGAAAGCGCCGACCAAATGCTGGGCATGAAACCCGGCGATTACCGCGCGGCGGGCAAGAACAACGACATCCGCTTCGCGGTCGGCCAATGCTCCCTCGGGGCGATTCTGGTGGCCCAGAGCGAGCGCGGGGTCTGCGCGATCCTGCTGGGAGACGACCCGCACCAACTGGTGTGCGACCTGCAGGACAAATTCCGCCAAGCCAACCTGATCGGCGCGGACAGCGGATTCGAGCAACTAATCGCCAGCGTCGTGGGTTTCATCGAGGCGCCGGCGCTGGGCCTCGACCTGCCGCTGGACGTACGCGGCACGGCGTTCCAGGAGCGAGTCTGGCAGGCGCTGCGGGACATTCCGCCCGGCAGCACCGCCAGCTACGCCGACATCGCCCAGCGCATCGGCGCACCCAAGGCCGTGCGCGCCGTGGCCCAGGCGTGCGGCGCCAACAGCCTCGCGGTAGCCATTCCCTGCCATCGCGTGGTGCGCAGCGACGGCAACCTGTCGGGCTACCGTTGGGGTGTGGAACGCAAGCGCGCGTTGCTTGAGCGCGAGACCCGGACTTAACGGACGCCGATGTAAACCGCGACCGATTCGAGGCCGGTATAGGCCTCGAAGTCGGTGGCGTAGCGCCGCTTGATCTGAGGGTTCGCTTCGAAGTAACGCCAGATCCGTCCCCACGTGGCGATGACGGCATCGGGCAACACGCCCTGCCCTTCGAACACCAGGTATTCGCCGCTCTCGACCCGCACGGATTCGAAGTCGCCCTGTGGATCGGCGACCGCGACGCCCGCCGTCACATCGAACGCCCCGGACGCATCCGACTCATAAGCCGAGTACACGCCGTAGACCGGCGACTCGGTCAGTTTGCCGGGAATGGCCTCTGCCAGACCTTCCTGGAAGAACCGGCCCCACATCGGGCCGATCTTCGCCGTGTGCCCGGCATGCTCGGCTTGATTGGTGGTGCGCACCCGCAACCCGGCCACCGTGAAACCATCGACATGCTGTTGTTTGAGATCCATCGAAAGCGCCGTTCCGTGTGCTTGAAGAACGGCCCCGCAGGGCCGTGAAGGCGCTTACTGTGTCAGCGATTGACGTCCACCACAACCCGTCCGCGCAACTGGCCGGCCAGCAGTTTGGGGGCTGCGGCGATGGCCTCGCTCAGGGCGATCTCGTGGCTGATCAGCGGCAACAGGGCGAAGTCCAGGTCTTTGGCCAAGCGGTTCCAGGCTTCGATCCGTCGGGCCTTGGGCTGGGTCACGCTGTTGATCCCGGCCAGCGTCACGCCGCGCAGGATGAATGGCGCCACCGACGCCGGGAAATCCATGCCCTGGGCCAGTCCGCAGGCGGCGACCGTGCCTTCGGCGCGGGTGCTGGCGCAGGCGTTGGCCAAGGTGTGGCTGCCCACCGAATCGATCACGGCGGCCCAGCGCTCCTTGGCTAGCGGCCGCCCGGGCTCGGACAAGGTCGCCCGGTCGATGATCTCGCCGGCCCCCAGCCGTTTCAGGTATTCGTGCTCGGAGACACGGCCGGTGGACGCCACCACGCGATACCCGAGCCGGTTCAGCAAGGCGATGGCGAAACTGCCGACTCCGCCGTTGGCGCCCGTCACCAGCACCTCGCCCTGCGCCGGCGTCACGCCGTTGCGCTCCAGCGCCATGATGCACAGCATGGCCGTGTAGCCAGCGGTGCCGATAGCCATGGCCTGCGCGGCGGAAAACGCCTTCGGCAGCGGAATCAGCCAATCGCCGTTGAGCCGCGCCTTCTGCGCCAGGCCGCCCCAATGGCTTTCGCCCACGCCCCAGCCGTTGAGCAGCACCGGGTCGCCGGCCTTGTAGTCCGGGTGCGAGCTGACCTCCACGGTGCCCGCCAGATCGATCCCCGGCACCATCGGGAACTGGCGCACCACGGGGCTGCTGCCGGTGATCGCCAGCCCGTCCTTGAAGTTCAGCGTGCTGTAGGCCACGCGCACCGTCACATTGCCGTCCGGCAGTTGTCCGTCGTCGAGGGATTGCAGGCTGGCGCGGTAACCGCTGTCGTCTTTGTCGATCAGAATGCCGTTGAACATGACTGCCTCGCTGGGAAGGGTTTCGGGGGCGTGGCATTCAAATACCACACTGCAACACATTGCCACACACGACTTTCCGCCAATCGGCGAATCCGCCGGGTGATTCCATCGCGGGCGGCTATGCTTTTTCGACGATCGCCTTCGCCCGTGAAGGCCCCGTCGATGGAACTGACCATGACCCCTTTGCGCCGGTTGTTTGCCTGCCTGATGCTCTGCCTGTTCACCTGGGGTAGCGTCTGGGCCGCGCCCGCGGCCAAAGGCCCGGACACCTCCACGGTCGAGCCGACATGGCCGCAGGTCATCACCAGCGGCAACGCCAAGCTGACGGTCTACCAGCCGCAGCTCGACAGCTGGGACGGGTACACCCTCAAGGCCCGCGCCGCCGTCGAGGCTACCGGCGCCGACGGCAAATCGACCTACGGCATCGTCCAGTTCAGCGCCCACACGCTGGTGGACAAGGCCACGCGCTGGGTCGCCCTCGATCAGTACAACCTCATCAAGGCCGATTTTCCGGCCGACGCGAGCCAGGCCGACACCTGGGTCGCGGCGCTGCAGAAGGATGCCGCCAACCGCAAGAAAACCATTTCCCTCGATCAACTGGAGGCCGCCGTCGGGGTGCTGGCCGCCGAGCAGAAGGCCGACGCCGCGCCGTTGGAGAACACCCCGCCCGCCATCCTCAGCTCGGACGTCCCGGCGCTGCTGGTGTACATCGACGGCGAACCGGCCTACCGACCGGTGGAAGGCACCGGCCTGCAACGGGTGATCAACACCCGGCCGCTGCTGCTCAAGGACGATCAAGGCAAGCATTACCTGCATGTGTTCGACGGCTGGATGGCCGCCGACCGGTTCAACGGCGACTATTCGCGCCTCCCCTCGCCGCCCGCCGACCTGGAGAAGGCCAAGAAAGCCGCGATCGACAGCCGCCAGGTGGACCTGCTCACCGGCCAGGGCGATCCCAAGGGCAAGGCGCCGAGCCTGGCCAAACCGCCGCAGCCGAAAATCTTCGTCGCCACCATGCCGACCGAACTGATCGTCACCGACGGCGCCGCGCAGTGGCAGCCGATCCAGGGCACGCGCCTGCTGTATGTCAGCAACACCACCGGGCACATCTTCAAGGAGATCGGTGACCAGAACAGCTACGTGCTGATTTCCGGACGCTGGTTCCGCGCCGCCGACATGAACGGCCCCTGGACCTTCACCCCGGCCGACAAGCTGCCGGCGGACTTCGCCAACATTCCCGACGACAGCCCGAAAGAAAACGTCAAGGCCTCGGTGGCCGGCACGCCGCAGGCCAAGGAAGCGGCCATCGCCGCGACCATCCCGCAGACCTCGGCGATCAAGAAAAGCGCAGTCAAGATGACCGCCCCCGCCTTCGACGGCGAACCTCAGCTCAAGGCCATCACCGGCACCCCGCTGCAATATGTGATCAACAGCGCCACGCCGATCATCCGGGTCGACGCCAACAGCTGGTACGCCGTGGAGAACGGCATCTGGTTCACGGCCACCGGCGTCAACGGGCCGTGGACGGTCGCAGGGTCAGTGCCGGCGGTGATCTATTCGATCCCGCCCAGTTCGCCCATGCACTACCTCACCTACGTCAAAGTCTACGAATCGAGCGGCGACACCGTGGTCGTCGGCTACACCCCCGGCTACCAGGGCTCCACGCTGGATCCGGCCACCGGCGTGGTGGTCTACGGCACGGGGTATCCGTACACGCCCTGGGTCGGCAGCGTGTGGTACGGGCCGCCGGTGACGTACGGATTCGGCGTCGCCATCCGCTACACACCGTGGACCGGCTGGACCTTCGGTTTCGGCTTCGGCTGGAGCTGGGGCGGCAGCACCGTGGCGATGGGCTGGGGCTGGGGTGCCTATCCGTGGTGGGGCAACTACGGCTGGGGCTATGCCTGGGGCCCGCACCTGTATCCGGCGCCACTGGCCTGGGGTGGTGCCGCCTACGGCTACCGTGGCGGCGCCGTAGCCTGGGGCCCGGGCGGCTGGGCGGGCACCACCGGCAATATCTATAGGCAATGGGGCGACCGGGCGACGGTCAGCCGCTACGGCGGCGGCTACAACGCCTGGACCGGCAACCGCTGGGCGGGACAGGTCGGGGCCTCCTACAACTCGCGCACCGGCGTCTCGGCGGCGGGCCAGCGTGGCGCGGTGCACAACGTCTACACCGGCAACTACGCCGCCGGGCGCAGCGGCGCGGCGGTGGGCCCCGAGGGCGGCGCCATCGCCGGCCAGCGGGTCACGGCCGGCAATGCGCGCACCGGCACCCAGGTCACCGCCAGCCGGGGCGCCGTGTACAACCCCAACACCGGCAACACCACCCAGTACGGCGGGATCCGCGGGCGCGACGGCGGCGCTGCGCGCATCGGCGACAACGTGTATGCCGGGCACGACGGCAATGTCTACAAGAAAACCGACGACGGCTGGCAATCGATGGTCAAGGGCGGCGCCACCCGCGCGCCGGTCAACAACACGGCGCAACTGCAGAACCTCAACCGCGAGTCCGCCGCCCGCAACTTCGGCAATCAGCGCCTGAACGAATTCCACGACTCCTCGCGGGTCATGAACCGTTCCTTCGGCGGCGGTGGCGGCGGGTTCCACCGACGCTGAGGGCCGCAAATCCCGGCTGGCCTTGCAGCCGGTTTTGCTGGTACAAAACCGGCTCTGCCGTCCCTGCCCGTTTTGTCGTTCGGAGAACCCTTTCCATGAGCCAATGGCCAGACACCCGCATTCTTGACCTCTTCGGCATCGAACTGCCGATCATCCAGGGCCCGATGGCCGGCGCCACCAACTCTTCCATGGTGATCGCCGCCTGCAACGCCGGCGGCCTCGGCTCGATGCCTGCCGCGATGCTGAGCATCGACCAGTTGCGTGAAGAGCTGAGAAACATCCGCCAAGGCACGTCGAAGCCTTTCAACGTCAACTTCTTCTGCCACCAGCCTCCGGCCCCCGATGAGCAGCGCGCCCGGGACTGGAAAAACCTGCTTGAGCCCTACTACCGCGAACTGGGCGTCGATTTCGACGCACCGACCCCGGTCTCCAACCGCGCGCCTTTCGATGCGGCGGCGTGCGAGGTGCTGGAAGAATTCAAGCCTGAAGTGGTGAGCTTCCACTTCGGCCTGCCGGAGAAAACCCTGCTGGACCGGGTCAAGGCCACCGGCGCGAAGATCCTGTCGTCGGCCACCACCGTCGATGAGGCCGTCTGGCTCGAACAGAACGGCTGCGATGCGATCATCGCCATGGGCTACGAGGCCGGCGGCCATCGCGGGATGTTCCTCAGCGATGACCTGAGCAGCCAGGTCGGCACCTTCGCCCTCGTGCCGCAGGTGGTGGACGCGGTGAACGTGCCGGTGATCGCCGCCGGCGCGATTGCCGACGCGCGGGGCGTTGCCGCCGCCTTCCTGTTGGGCGCCTCGGCGGCGCAGGTGGGCACCGCCTATCTGTTCACGCCGGAGGCCAGGATCAGCGCCTCGCACCACAAGGCCTTGCGCACCGCCAAGGAAAGCGAGACCGCCATCACCAACTTGTTCACCGGCCGCCCGGCCCGGGGCATCCTCAACCGGGTGATGCGCGAAGTGGGCCCGATGTCGGCCATGGCGCCGGCGTTTCCGCTGGCCGGCGGTGCGCTGATGCCGCTGCGGGCCAAGGCCGAAGCGGAGTTCAGCAACCTGTGGGCCGGCCAGGCGTTCACGCTCGGGCGGGAGATCGGCACCGCCGAGCTGACCCGGCAACTGGCCGAAGGCGCATTGGCGAAACTGGCAGGCCGGTGATCCGGGGGCGGGCGGAGGCTCCAACCCTTCGCCCGGCACCGAATCACGCATTCCGTTTGGAGGCATTTCGCTATATAGTCGCCTATATAGCGAATCCCCCTCGCATCGGCGCAGTTCCCCTCCAACAACCACTGCCCACTGCACACGCCAACCACGGAGCTGTTACATGACCATTCGTGCCTCACGTCTTGCCCCCGCTTGCCTGGCTTCCCTGATCGCCGTCTTCACCGTGGGCGCCGCCCAGGCCGATGAAGTGCAAGTGGCCGTCGCGGCGAACTTCACCGCGCCGATCCAAGCCATCGCCGCCGACTTCGAGAAAGACACCGGGCACAAACTGGTGGCCGCCTACGGTGCCACCGGCCAGTTCTACACCCAGATCAAGAACGGCGCGCCGTTCGAAGTGTTCCTGTCCGCCGACGACACCACGCCGGAAAAACTCGAAAAAGAAGGCGACACGGTCAAGGGCTCGCGCTTCACCTACGCCGTCGGCACCCTGGCGCTGTGGTCGGCCAAGGAAGGTTACGTCGACGCCAAGGGTGACGTGCTGAAGAAGAACGAGTACCAGCACCTGTCCATCGCCAACCCGAAAGCCGCGCCTTACGGCCTGGCCGCGACCCAGGTGCTGGAGAAGCTGAAACTGACCGAGGCCACCAAGGCCAAGATCGTCGAAGGCCAGAACATCACCCAGGCCTATCAGTTCGTGTCCACCGGCAACGCCGAACTGGGCTTCGTCGCCCTGTCGCAGATCTACAAGGACGGCAAGGTCAGCAGCGGTTCGGTGTGGATCGTTCCGGCCAGCCTGCATGATCCGATCAAGCAGGACGCGGTGATCCTGAACAAAGGCAAGGACAGCGCCGCCGCCAAGGCCCTGGTGGATTACCTCAAAGGCCCGAAAGCCGCTGCGGTGATCAAGTCCTACGGTTATCAGCTGTAAATGTCGCTGACGAGCGCCGATTTCGCGGCGATCTGGCTGACGCTGAAACTGGCGTCCCTGACCACCGCGATCCTGCTGGTGGTCGGCACGCCGATCGCCCTGTGGCTGTCGCGCAGCCGCTCCTGGCTGCGCGGTCCCGTCGGTGCGGTGGTGGCCCTGCCCCTGGTGCTGCCGCCGACCGTCATCGGCTTCTATCTGTTGCTGGCGCTGGGGCCCAACGGCTTCATCGGCCAGTTCACCCAATGGTTGGGGTTCGGCACCCTGACGTTCAGTTTCACCGGCCTTGTGGTCGGCTCAGTGCTGTATTCCATGCCGTTCGTGGTGCAGCCGCTGCAGAACGCCTTTTCCGCCATCGGCACCCGCCCGCTGGAAGTGGCCGCGACCTTGCGCGCCAATCCCTGGGACACGTTCTTCAGCGTGATCCTGCCGCTGGCCCGCCCTGGCTTCATCACCGCCGCGATCCTCGGGTTTGCCCACACCGTCGGCGAATTCGGCGTGGTGCTGATGATCGGCGGCAACATTCCCGACAAGACCCGCGTGGTTTCGGTGCAGATCTACGACCACGTCGAGGCCATGGAATATGCGCAGGCCCATTGGTTGGCCGGGGCCATGCTGGTGTTTTCGTTCCTGGTGCTGCTGGCGCTCTATTCCAGCCGCAAGACCCGCGCCGGCTGGAGCTGACGGATGATCGATGCGCGCTTGAACCTCTCCTATGCAGGCTTCAGCCTGGACGTCGACCTGCATTTGCCCGGCCGCGGTGTGACGGCGCTGTTCGGCCAGTCCGGGTCGGGCAAGACCACCTGCCTGCGCTGCATCGCAGGCCTGGAACGCGCCGAGAACGCCTTCATCCGGATCAACGACGAAGTCTGGCAGGACAGCGACAACGGCCTGTTCGTGCCCCCGCACAAGCGCGCGCTGGGCTACGTGTTCCAGGAGGCCAGCCTGTTCCCTCACCTGTCGGTGCTGGCCAATCTGCAGTTCGGCCTCAAGCGCATCGCCCGGCCGCTGCGCCGGGTCGATCTGCGCCAGGCCACCGAACTGCTGGGGATCGGCCACTTGCTGGATCGGCATCCGCAGAACCTGTCCGGCGGTGAACGCCAGCGCGTCGGCATCGCCCGGGCGCTGCTGACCAGCCCGAAGCTGCTGTTGATGGACGAGCCCTTGGCCGCCCTCGACAGCCAGCGCAAAAACGAAATCCTGCCTTACCTGCAACGCCTGCACGACGAACTGGACATTCCGGTGCTGTACGTCAGCCATGCCCAGGACGAAGTGGCGCGGTTGGCCGATCACCTGGTGCTGCTCAGCGACGGCCGGGCCCTGGCCAGCGGGCCGATCGGCGAGACCCTGGCCCGCCTCGACCTGCCGCTGGCCCAGGGCGACGATGCGGGCGTCGTGATCGAAGGCCAAGTGAGTGCCTACGACGCCAACTACCAATTGCTCAGCCTGCAGTTGCCCAACACCCGGATGAACATCCGCGTGGCCCATGCGCCGATGGACATCGGCCAGCCGCTGCGTTGCAAGGTGCAGGCCCGGGACATCAGCCTCGCGCTAGAGGATCCGGAGCACAGCAGCATCCTCAACCGGTTGCCGGTCACGGTGGTGAGCGAACTGGCCGGGGACAACGCCGCGCACGTCCTGATCCGCCTGGACGCCGGCGGCACGCCGCTGCTGGCGCGGATCACGCGGTTTTCCCGGGATCAGCTGGGCGTGCACCCCGGCCAACGGCTGTGGGCACAGATCAAGGCCGTCGCTGTGCTGGCGTAAACGGCCGGGCACGACGGACGGGGCCCGCTGTCAATCGCCATGACAGCCCTTGACCCGTCACCAGGAAGCCCGCCATGGCCGAGACCGTGCCAACCGACACATTGCCCCCTGACCTGCATTACGTTGATGACAACCGCCCCGGCATCACCCGCAAAAAGCTGCGCGGCACGTTCTGCTACTTCGACCCGGCAGGCCGGCGCATCACCGATGCCGACGAGATCCGCCGGATCAACGCCCTGGCGATACCGCCGGCTTACCTTGACGTGTGGATCTGCCCCGACGCCAAGGGCCACCTGCAAGCCACCGGACGCGATGCCCGGGGCCGCAAGCAGTACCGCTACCACCCGCGCTGGCGGGAAGTGCGCGACGCCGACAAGTACGGGCGCCTGCGCGCGTTCGGCCTGGCGCTGCCGAAACTGCGCAAACGGCTGGAAGCCATGCTGCTGCCGCCCGGCTTCAGCCGCGACAAGGTCATGGCCACCGTGATCACGCTGCTGGACGCCACGTTGATCCGCGTCGGCAATGCGCAGTATGCCCGGGACAACCGCTCGTTCGGCCTGACCACCCTGCGCAACCGGCACGTCGAGGTCAACGGCAGCGCGATCCTGTTCCAGTTCCGCGGCAAGAGCGGCATCGAGCACCGGATCACCGTCAGGGACCGGCGCCTGGCGCGAATCGTCCGACGCTGCCTTGAGCTGCCCGGCCAGAACCTGTTCCAGTACCTGGACGAAAACGGCGAGCGGCACACCGTCACGTCCTCCGACGTCAATGCCTGCCTGCAAGCCCTGACCGGCGCGGAGTTCACCGCCAAGGACTACCGCACCTGGGCCGGCAGCGCCCTGGCGCTGGCGATCCTGCGTGAACTGCGGTGGGAGTCCGAAGCCGAGGCCAAACGTCAAGTCGTGGAAATGATCAAGCAAGTCGCCCGCGCGCTGGGCAACACGCCGGCGGTGTGCCGCAAGTGCTACATCCACCCGGCGCTGATCGAGCGGTTCATGCTCGGCGAACTGAACGGGCTGCCGCGCCCGCGGGTGCGCAAGGGCCTGCGCGCCGATGAGGTCGCGCTGGCGATGTTCCTGGAACGCGAAGGCATGACGGAGGCGGTTTGAGCCGCTGGCCGACGAACTGGCCTGTCCGTCTTTTGCACGTTCGGCACAGGGTTCTATAGTTGATCTGACACGAATTCGCTGTGGTGACGCCATGGAAGACATTTTCATCGTCAAGCGCTGCAACCGGATCATCATCCACGGTCGGCGCGCCGGGGAAAGCCTGCACGAACCCGCCGAGGCCATCGGCTGGTTCCGCATCTGCGACACGCGCACCGGCGGATTCATCGGCGACGGCTACGACCTTGAGGAAGACGCCCGGCGCGAATGCCGCCGGCTCAACGCAGCCAGTTCACCGTTACCGGCCCGCCAGAACCGCGGCTGATGCCGCCCGTTTGCGGGTCTATACTGAAACCAGCTGAAGGAGCGGCGCCCCATGGCGGAGAGCTCGCGCGTCGCGGGCTTTTTTGCTGACTCTCCATTGCTGCGCAGCGGTTTCATGAACGGAGGTGCTCCATGTCCGAAAAAGAGTCCATCACCACCCTCCTCACCTTGCTCGACGCGCGGCAGGCGCGCCTGGCGGCGGCCTGCAAAGAGATCGCCGACTGGGTCGACCACCAAGGCGGCCACCCCACCGCCCTGCGCATCCGCGACCGTCTGAACGACATCGAGAAGGACACGCCGCTGATCCGCAGCACCCTGTCGGCGCTCAAGCCGGTGGATCGGCCGTTGCCACGGTTCAGGTGATCCGGGCGTGTAGATGTCGCCCGTGGATGCCTGACCGGGCGGCGCAATTTGTCAGCCCGGGGGCAACACCCGCACCCTTATGGCTTGGCGGCGGTCATGACCGCCCAGGCAGCGCGGCTGTTGCTGCACGGTCGGCCGAAATGGGCCGGCCCGATGGAATCATTGCGCCACTCTTTACATCGCCCCCTCAGCGTCTAGCCTTACCTTGCCGTGGGCAGCGCAGATGAACGGAACATGGACACCCTGAACAAGAATGAACTCGAAAGCGTGCTGCTGGATCGCCTCCCGCAGTGCGCCGTCGCCTGCTCGATCAACGAGGACGGCAGCCTGTCCGTCGAGGTGACAGGGCCGGACGGCCACCAGTTCACCATCGCCAGCATCGACCGAGCGAAGTACCGGGACGACGCCGGTATCACCAGATTGGCCCGGGAAATCCTCCAGGAAATGGTCCTGTCGCGGCAAACCTCCCATCTCCATTGACGGTCGCGTCCTGCCGCCGGTCAGCCGACCCGCACCTTTGCCTTCGCCCGGCGTTCCAACGCGGTATGCCCGAGGCTGAAAAAAAGGGGTGCCCCATGAACAGAAAAATCACGGTGCTGACGCTGGCCGGTCTGTTGTCGTCCTGCCCGCTGTTCGCGATGGCGGCCGAGAAGGCCGCGCAAGAATCCGCCGTCCCCCCCAGCGCCGTGCCGGGCCTGAACCAGGGCGGATCGTCCGCCGGGGACGACAAGGCCGACAAGAAAGGCGAGGAAGCCTCGGGATCGAACTCGGGAGCCGACCCGGACGCCCAGAAAAAGGACGCCGAATCGTCGGACGAAGGGAGTCAGCAGGACGGAAGCTGAGTCAGACCGTCCTGCCGCTGCCGCCCTAGGCCCATCCGCCGAGATCCGTTCGGGTCTGGGCGAAGACCACCCCGGCATCGCGCGTCAGCTGCCGCCACTCCTGGCCGGTGATCAATCCCTCTGCCTGCATGGCGTCGGCCATTTTCAGCAGCTCGTCATACTGCTCCTGTGCGGACATCCTGATCTCTGCCTCACGCAGCATGTGCAGCCATTCGGCCATGGCTTTCTTTCTGTTGGTTTCATCGAACATTGCCTTGCCCTCTTGTGCCCGTTTCACCGGTTGAGGCACGAGCAGAGGCAGGTGTTCCCGATGCACGACGTGCGGTGTTCGCTTTCCGGCATCCGCTAAAGCCCAGGACTGCATCTCGACCGTCCGTCGCTGTTTTGCCAATAATTCTCAACTTAATTCACGCCGCCCGGCTCCCAATTGAACGGAACGTCACGCCCCGTCGTTCATCTGGAGATGCCGCCATGCCTGCTTATCCCCGCCCACCCTTCCCGCCTCAGCCGCAACCGGTTCCAGGGTGCCAAACACTGATGGATCCCCGACCGGACTGCGGCGAGCAAAGTTACCGCGGGGCGGGCCGGCTGACCGGCAAGGCCGCCTTGATCACCGGCGCCGACAGCGGCATCGGCCGCGCGGTCGCCATTGCCTTCGCCCGCGAAGGGGCGGACGTGGCGATCGCCTACCTCGACGAGCACGAAGACGCACAGGAAACCGCCCGTTGGGTCGAGCAGGCCGGCCGACAATGCCTGCTGCTGCCGGGCGACCTGGCCCGCAAGCAGCAATGCCTCGACATCGTCGCCCGCACGGTGGAACGCTTCGGCCGCATCGACGTTCTGGTCAACAACGCCGCCTACCAGATGACACACCCCACGCTGGCCGACATCAGCGACGAAGAATGGCTGATGACGTTCGATGTGAACATCACGGCGATCTTCCGCCTCTGCCAGGCCGCGGTGCCACACATGCCGGCGGGCGGCTCGATCATCAACACCAGTTCGATCAACTCCGATGCGCCCAACCCGACCCTGCTCGCCTACGCCACCACCAAAGGCGCAATCGCCAACTTCACCGCAGGCCTCGCCCAATTGCTGGGCGAGCAAGGCATCCGGGTCAACAGCGTTGCGCCCGGCCCCATCTGGACACCGCTGATCGTGTCCACCATGCCGCCGGACAAGGTGACGCATTTCGGCGACAACACCCCGCTGGGGCGTCCGGGGCAGCCGGTGGAGGTGGCGCCGCTCTACGTGCTGCTGGCCAGCGACGAGTCCAGCTACGTGTCCGGCTCGCGGTTAGGCGTGACCGGAGGCAAGCCGATCCTGTAGATCCCCATGCCGGCCTGCCGGCCCGCCCTCCCACTTTCGCCCATCAGGAAACGCATCATGCCCAGTCCCCGCCAGCACACCCAGACCCGCGCTTGCCGCGAGTTCGCCCTGGAACAGAACCAGCGCCTGATCCGCCAGGCCCATGCCCTGAATGCAGAGGCCTTCGCGCTGATCGCCGACGTCCGCCCGAACGTCGACACCTTTGAGCAGTACCACCAGCTGCGCAACAAGGCCGAAGAAAAGTTTCAGGAGGCCAAGGAGCATCTTCGCTTGGTGAACGAAACGTTTGCCGAGCCTGTCGCACCGTCCGAGCGTCCCCGACCGTTGACCGCAGGAAAACCCCGTCAGGCGATCACCCACGAGCCTGTCCTGCTCCTCACCGGGCGCTGAGCCACAGCCGGCCCGCCGCGCCGAGTGAGAGAGAAACGGACATGAGTGAACCCCACCGCTTTTCGTTATCCGACCTGGTGGCCGCCTTGCAGGCGCAAACGCTGCCGCCGACCTTGACGCCCCAGGCGCTGGCGCACGTCTTGCAGACGCTGTGCCGCAGCGGCCTGGATGACCTGCCCCTGCCGGGACAGGGCAACACGCTGCTGCGCTGGCAAGCCCTGGCGCGGGTGGCGGCCTTCGACCTCAGCCTGTGCAAGCTCTACGAGGGCCACACCGATGCGCTGGCGATCATGCGTCACTGGGCGGCGCCGGCCATCCCCTCAGGCAGTACGTGGGGCATGTGGGCGGCGGAGCCGCCGCAGGCGCGGGTCACCGTCCGGACAGCCCACCCCGGCGGGTTCGTCCACTTGCAGGGCGTCAAGGCCTGGTGCTCCGGCGCCGCGACCGTCAGCCACGCCTTGGTCACGGCCTGGAACCCGGCGGGCCAGCAGCAACTGGTGGCGGTCGCGCTCGATCAGCCGGGCGTGCACGTCACCGGCAACGGCTGGCAAGCCGTCGGCATGGCGGCCACGCAAAGCGTGGAGGTGCAGTTCGACGGTGCGCAGGCGCATCCGGTCGGCCCGCCGGGCGGCTATCTGGCGCGGGCCGGCTTCTGGCACGGCGGCGCCGGCATCGCCGCCTGCTGGTTCGGGTCGGCGCAAGTCATCGCGGAGGCCTTGCGCAAGCACTGCACCCGCAGCGAAGACCCCCACGGCCTGGCCCACCTGGGCGCGGTGGACTATTCGCTCCACTGCGCCGCCAACCTGCTGCGCGACACGGCGCACTGGATAGACCGCCACCCCACCGCAGACGCCCTGCTCCCCGCGCAACGCCTGCGGGCCCAGTGCGAACACAGCGCCGAACAGGTGATCAGCCACGTGGGACGGGCACTGGGTGCAACCCCCTACTGCCGCGATGCCCATCTGGCCCGCCACTTGTGCGACCTGCCGGTGTACTTGCGGCAAAGCCACGCCGAGCGCGACCGCGCGGCGCTGGGCGCGGTCGTGGCCCGCGAGCGGCCGGGGAGCTGGATGCCATGAGCGCCAACCCCATCACGGGACAAGGCACCTCGCCCGAGGCCTGGCAGGCGTCGCGCCGGCTCGCCGAGGTCGCGTCGGTCCAGGCGCAGGCGCTGGTGCCGAACGGATCGCGCGCGGTCATCGTTTCGCCCCATCCGGACGACGAAGTGCTGGGCTGCGGCGGACTGCTGCAGGCGCTCGCCCGTGAAGGCCGGCACATCCTGCTGGTGTCGGTGACCGACGGAGAAGCCAGCCATCCCGATTCCCGCTGGTGGACGCCCCAACGTCTGCGGGCGACCCGTCGGCAGGAATGCGCGCAGGCCCTCACCCGTCTCGGCGTCCCGCACGAGCGGATGACATGGCTGCATGGCGGCTTTCCCGACACCGCCGTCGCGCGCCATGAACAGGCGCTGACGAACGTCCTGCTGGACTGCCTGCGTCCCGGCGACACCGTCTTCACCACCTGGCGCCACGACGGCCACTGCGACCATGAAGCCGTCGGCCGCGCCAGTGCCGCCGCGACGAGACAGATCGGCGCACGCTTGCTGGAGGTACCCATCTGGGCCTGGCACTGGGCCTCTGCACAAGATCCGCGCATCCCCTGGCGACGCGCCCGCAAGGTGCTCATGGACGAAGCGGCCCTGGCGCGCAAGCGGCATGCGGTGCAGGCCTTCGTCAGCCAGACCGAACCCGATCCGGCATCGGGCAACCCTCCCGTGCTGACGCCCCGAACCCTGGAGCGTCTGTTGCACGACTTTGAAGTGGTGTTTCTATGAGCGTCGCCAATGCCTATTTCGACCATCTGTTCAGCCGCAACCCCGATCCTTGGTCCATGCGTGAACGCTGGTACGAACGACGCAAGCGCGACATCGCCCTCGCCGCGCTGCCGCAACACCGCTACCGCCGCGGTTTCGAGGCCGGGTGCGCAAACGGTGAGCTGAGCGTCAGGCTGGCGCAGCGCTGCGACAGGCTGCTGTGCTGCGATGTCTCGGCCCTCGCGGTCAAGCTTGCGGCCGAGCGCCTGCAGGACGCCGGCCATGCCCGCGCCTATCAGGCCCGTGTGCCGGACCAATGGCCCGGCGGCGCGTTCGACCTGATCGTCATCAGCGAACTGGGCTACTACCTCGACGCTGCGGATCTACGCCGGATGGTCGAGCGGGTGAGGGCCGCGCTCACCGCCGATGGTGCCCTGCTCGCCTGCCATTGGCGGCATCCGGTGGCGGTGTGCCCGCAGACCGGCGACCAGGTGCATGCGTGCCTGCACGAACACCTGCACCTGAACCGTTCGGTGCGCCACGAGGAAGCGGACTTTCTGCTGGAGGTCTGGGAAGGCAACGAGCTGTCCGTCGCTGACCGCGAGGGCTTGACGGAGCGCGCGCCATGATCGGGGTCGTGGTGCCGGCCCACAATGAGCAAGCGCTGCTGGCCGACTGCCTGCGCGCCCTGTGCCTGGCGGCATGCCATCCTGGCCTGGCCGGGGAAACCGTGCAGGTTCTGCTGGTGCTCGATGACTGCGTCGACGGCAGCGGCGCCATCGCCGCAGATGCCGGCGTCGAATGCCTGAGCGTCAGCGCCCGCAATGTCGGTTATGCCCGGGGTGTCGGCGTCAGCCATTTGATCGCCCTGGGCGCACGCTGGATCGCCTGCACCGACGCGGACAGCGAAGTGGCACCGGACTGGCTGGTGGCCCAGTTGTCGCTCGAAGCGGACATGGTCTGCGGCACGGTGCATGTGCGCGACTGGGGCGGGATCGGCCTGGCGATCCGGCAGCGCTACGCCGACGCCTATACCCACGCGGAGAACCATCGCCACATTCATGGCGCCAACCTGGGCTTTTGCGCCGTGGCGTACCTGCGGGCCGGCGGGTTCAAGCATCTGCCGGTGGACGAGGACGTGTGCCTGGTCAAAGACTTCGAGCGGTCGGGCGCCAGCATCTCCTGGAGCCAGAGGCCGCGGGTGGTCACCAGCGCTCGCCTTGAGGGGCGGGCCCGGGACGGTTTTGCCGGCTACCTGCGAAGCCTGGTGCGCGGCGAAGAAGCCGGCTCAGGCTAGCCGCTTCATGCCTGTTTCTTGAGACCCAGTTGTCTGCGCATCGCCGCAGTGATCGACTGGCGCACGTCGCCGTACCCGGCCCAAGGGTCTTCCACCTCACCCAACCGCTGCGCCAGATTGAACAGGGTCCATTGTCCGGCGCCTTTGATGTCCGCCAGCTCATCGCGGTGGATCGGCACGGACACCGGCAGCCCCTCGCGGGCCCGCAGCGAATAAGCACAGGCGGTGGTGGCGCCCCGGCCGTTGCGCAGGTAGTCGATGAAGATCCTGCCCACACGGTTTTTCGGCCCGGAGACCGCCGAGATCCGTTCGGGAAACAGCGCGGCCAGGTGCTGAACCATGGCCTGGCTGAAGGCCTTGACCTCATCCCAACCCGCCCGGCGCACCAGCGGCACCACGACGTGCATGCCCTTGCCGCCGCTGGTCTTGAGGAACGCCTGCAAGCCGAGTTCATCAAGCAGGGTCAACGTCAGGCCGGTGGCCTCGACCATCATCTTCCAGGGCAGCGCGGGATCCGGGTCGAGGTCGAGGATCAGCCGGTCCGGCTTGTCGAAGTCCTTGGTCGTGGCGTTCCAGGTGTGCAGCTCCAGCGTATTCATCTGCACCGCACCCATCAGCGCCGGCAGTTGATTGATGACGATCGCCACCTGCCCCGCCTCAGCCTTCGAGTACTGACGCAGCCCGGGAATGGCCAGGTGCGCGGCGTGCTTCTGGAAGAACAGTTCGCCGGCCAGGCCGTCCGGCGCGCGCACCAGGGCCACCGGGCGCTGGGCCAGGTGCGGCAGGATCCAGTCCGCCACCTGGGCGTAATACTCGGCGACCTGGCCCTTGGTGGCGCCGCTGCTGGCGTCGACGATGCGGTCGGGATGGGTCAGGTGCCAGCGGCCGTCGGCCGGGCGGCCCTTGGCTTTCGCCTTCGCCGGCGCCGGCGCCGGGCGTTCCGCTGCCACGGTGTCGGCGGGCTTGTCGTCGCGCAAGCCATGGAACACCGAATGGCGCACCACGCCGTCACGGGTCATTTGGCCGTAAGCGACTTCGGCCAGCAGTTGCGGCTTGACCCAATGCACCTCACGGGCCGAAATGCCGGCCGGGGTTTTCTTCAATGGACTGCCGCTCACCGTCAACGGCTTCAGGCGTGAGTGAATGTGCTGCAGCGTCGTGGCGCTGAACCCGGTGCCGACCTTGCCGGCGTAGCGCAAGGTGCCGCTGTCCTTGTCGTGCAAGGCCAGCAACAGAGCGCCGAAGGCACTGCGGGAGCCTTTGGGCTCGGTGTAGCCGACGATCACGAATTCCTGCCGCTGGCTGCACTTGAGCTTGATCCAGTCGGGGCTTCGGCGGCTGACATAGGGGCTGTCGGCCCGCTTGCCGATCAACCCTTCGAGCTTCATGTCGCAGGCGCTCGCCAGCAAGGACGCGACAGGCTGGTCGAAGGACTCGGAGTAACGCAGCTCCGGGGCCTTTTCATCCGTGAGCACGGCTTGCAACGCAGCGCGGCGCTCCTTCAGGGGACGGTCACGCAGATCCTCGCCATTCAGGAACGGCGCATCGAAGACGTAATAGACGATACGTGCATCGGCCTGCTCATCGAACGCGTTCTGCAACGCCTGGAAATCCGCGATGCCGTCATCGCCGATCACCACCATCTCGCCGTCCAGCCAAGCGGACTTCAGCCCGAGCCTGGCCAGCGCCCGGGCCTGGCGGGGCATTTTCGCCGTCCAGTCCAGGCCGCTGCGGGTGAACAGTTTCACCTGTTTGCCGTCGATCCGGGCCAGCATGCGGTAACCGTCGAACTTGATCTCGTAGCACCAGTCGCCGGCGGGCGGCGAATCCACCAGCGTGGCCAGCTCGGGCTTGAGCGACGCCGGCAGCGCCGAAGCAGGGGCGGCCTTGCCCTTAGGCTTGGCGGCGGCCGCTTTCGGCGGTTCCGCGATCAGCGTGCGGTCGCTCAAGACACTGTCCGGGCGCGCCTCCAGCACGTCGTAGTCGGATTCGGCCCGGGCCTGATCGTCATCGGACTTGACCAGCAGCCACTGCTCCTTCTTGCCCGCCAGCCGGGTGCGGAACAGGTTCCAGGCTCCCGAGAGCTTTTCCCCCTGCAAGTGAAACCGTAGCTTGCCCTTCGCGTAGCCGTCATGGGGATCGCCTTCCGGCATCCAGACGCCGCGATCCCAGACGATCACGTCCCCGGCGCCGTAATGGCCTTCGGGAATGTGCCCCTCGAACGTCGCGTAGTCCAGCGGATGATCTTCGACATGCACCGCCAGCCGCCGCACGGACGGATCGAGCGAAGGCCCTTTGGGAATCGCCCAACTCTTGAGCGTGCCGTCGAGCTCCAGGCGGAAGTCGTAATGCAAATGGCTGGCGTCATGCTTCTGGATGCAGAACTGCAGCGCCTTGGCCTTGCTGCCGCGCGCCTGCTTGCCCGCCGGTTCCGGGGTGGCGTCGAAGTTGCGCTTGCGTTGGTATTCCGTCAGGGACTTGGCCATGGCGCGGCTCCACGATCCTGGGTGACTGTCCCGCTACGACGCCTTGCGGCGCGTGCGTTTGGGCGCAGATTTGGCCTTGCCGCCGCCCAGGCTGCGCTTGAGCAGTTCGGTCAGGTCGACGATGTTGGTCTCTTTGCGCTCGGCGGCGGATTCCGGCGCGGCCACGGTGGCGATCTTGCCCTTGCTCGCCTTTTCTTCGACCAGGGCCATGATGGTGTCCTTGAAATCGTCCAGGTACTGCTCCGGCTCCCAATGGCTGCTCATGTCGTCCACCAGGCGCTTGGCCATCTGCAGTTCCTTCTTGTCCAGTTTGGGCTGGGTGACGCTGGCATCCAGTTCCAGGCCCTCCAGGCTGCGCACCTCGTCGGGCCAGCGCAGGGTGATCATCACCAGCGCATCCTCCAGCGGGCGCAGCAGGGCCAGGTGTTGCTGGGTATGCAGCACCACCCGCGCCAGGGCGACCTTGCCGGACGCCGTCAGCGTTTCGCGCAGCAGCGCATAGACCTTGCCGCCGCGCCGGTCCGGGCTCAGGTAGTAAGGCGTGTCGAAATGCTGGAGAGGAATCTCGTCGGCCGCGACGAAGGAGAAGATGTCGATGGTCTGGGTCGCCTCGGGCCGGGCCTTGCGGATCTCGTCTTCGCTGATGACCACGTAGCGGCCTTTCTCGAACTCGATGCCCTTGACGATGTTGTCCTTGTCGATTTCCTTGCCGCTGACCTTGTTGATCCGCCGGTAACCGACCGGCTCCATGCTGCGCTTGTCCAGCCAGTCGAAATCCAGCCGCTGGCTGACGACGGCGGAACTCAAGGACACCGGGATGTGCACCAGTCCGAAACTGATCGCACCTTTCCAGATCGCGCGGGCCATGTCGGTCTCCTGTCGGCTGAACCGGTCTGTAGCCGCTCGCGGGAAATGGGTTTGGGGAGCAGCTTGTTGGGTTGAGCGCTGCGGTGAACCGGGAGTTCAAAAAGAATGCGGGCGGAGGACATCCTCTATCCGGCCTGCAAGCCAGACGGCGGCAAATGACAGCAAGTGATGTACTTCGGCACCGACTCAAAGCGAATCGATATCAATCTCCTCGCCGTCGTTTGCTTCCACGTGAGCAAGCAGATTCTTGTATGACTCGAACTCTTCTCGGGCCAGCCTGAATCTTTCCCTCGTCTCCTCCGGGCATGGAGGCTGAGGCTTCAGGCTTTGGGCGTATTGCCGGAACAGATGTCTTTTTCGTGTGCTCTGATCGTCGCCTTTGAGATAAAGATCAATGTTCTCTTGAGAAACAACGTTGTAGGAACCGAAAACAAAGGTCACATGCGCTTTGCAAACCGGGTTTTCGTTGTACCAGATAAATTCCTGCGAGGTACGTTTGTGAGGTTGTGACCTAGGCTTCGGGGGAACCAGGAAGACCACTTGCATTGCTTTGTCGTGCATCCCGCCCAAAAAACTGTCCAAATCCACCGGACTGACGCCAAGGCGTGTGGATGTGCGCGAATAGTCGACCACGTCGAACGCCGTACGCAGTTCATTGAAGATACTGAACGGCATGATGTGGTGAACCCCCAGAAGCGTAATCTCGCTGTTTTCGCTTGGCGTATTCTGGTTTAGCCGTTCCAGCAGAGTAGGAAAATCGATGCATTGATCGCTGCAATACATCTTTGTTGCATCATCCGGAATGTCGGCCTCCATCTGAGACATCAGCTCCCGGTTCTCCAAGATCGGGATGTCGATAAAATCCTGAATTGAACCTTGTATCTCCGGCATGAAAGCCAGGTCGATGACACTGTGACAACCGGGGACAATTTCGAACTTATTGGTGCTGCGGGTCGGGCTGAACTCCATCCCGGCCTTCTTCACCAAAAACACTTCGTAGTTCCCCTCAGGTAACCCGCCTTTCTGAAAATACCGAGTCGGCTGGGATACAAACGAGCCCTCCTCGCTGCTGTTCAGTTCGAACTCGGTGTGCTCGGTGCTTTGTTCCTCGCGGATTCTCAGGAAGACACCATCGACCAGTTGATCCTTGTCGTCATATACGCGAATACACAGAACACCCGTTTTTTCACAAGGCTCAATTATCGAGCCGATCGGTTTGTCTTCCGGTGAGTTGGCTTTGACGCGACACATCAGAGCATCCCCCCACAGCGCAAATCGGCGTACTGCCTGACCATTTCGTAGCGCCTGCCTGGGTCAATGTCCGCCACGACCAGAAAGTCCTTAGCCCACCAGTTCTGCTCCGCCTCGATGAACCCTGCCCCGTAATACAGTGCGCACTCGATGAAGGTGAAAAACTGCATTTCGGTCATGGCACGGTAACGCTTCGCCCGTTCGAACTCCTGGTCGATAAAGGCATCCAGGGACTGGGTTCCCAAGGCTTGGATACGGTCGGCGTAAAAGGGCTCCAGCCGCGTACGCGCCCTCTGCTTGAAGTTGTCGATCGAAGAAAGCCGGAAAGCGTCCATTTGTTCTTTGCGCATGATCATAGGATTCCGTTCCACGCTCCGTTTAAGCACTACAGAATAGTGGCATCCGGCCATTTTGCAGACTATCTTGATTCCGTCGTATTGATTGCCCCGGCAGCCCGGCCTCCGCTCACCGCCATGCCCCCTCGGCCTCTCGTCAGCCGGGCCGGAAGCCGCGCCGTTTCATGAATGGATTCAGACCCGCACGGCCTTGCGCCATGCGGCACCAGGAAGGAGCCCAAGGCATGCTGGATGCCAACGCGACGCACATCACCCTGAACCTTGAAGGCGTTTCTAACGATCTCCAGGTCGTGAGTTTCGTTGGCCGCGAAGCCCTCAACCAACCTTTTTGCTTCGACATCGAACTGGTCAGCGCCCGCCCCGACCTCGCCCTCGAAGAGCTGCTGCACAAGCCCGGCGTCCTCACCTTCGGCGCCACCGGCGAAGGCAAGATCCACGGCCTCGTCTACCGCATCGAGCAGGGCGACTCCGGCCGCACCCTTACCCGCTACAGCCTGAGCCTGGTGCCGCAGCTCGCCTACCTG
>NZ_NEIZ01000022.1:0-81649 GCF_002113645.1 Pseudomonas sp. B35(2017)
CGGGTCGAGGTTGTTCATCAGCATGCGCAGCGGCGCTTCGGTCAGCCAGCTCTTGGCGGTCAGCTGGTTGCCGCGGGGGGCGCGGATTTCGACGTCGCGAAAACAGGTTGGCTTGCTCACCGTGAATCCTCTTGAATCGGCAGTCGTGCCGTTTTGTTGTTGTGGATTGGAGTAAATACAAACATGTATATACAGGCTCAATCAAGCGAAATTTGACGACCTGTGCGTTACCTGTCGCTTAGGGTGAAAGGAATGGGCTAACGATGGAAAACGAGCGGCCGGACGGCCGCTCAAAGGGGCAGAACGTTACTTCAGGTTGCCGCTGAGGAACTGCTGCAGGCGCTCGCTCTTGGGGTTGCCCAGCACATCCTCGGGCGCGCCCTGCTCTTCCACCCGTCCCTGATGCAGGAACAGCACCTGGTTCGATACCTTGCGGGCGAAGCTCATTTCGTGGGTGACCATGATCATGGTGCGCCCCTCTTCGGCCAACCCCTGGATTACCTTGAGCACCTCGCCCACCAGTTCCGGGTCCAGCGCTGAGGTCGGCTCATCGAACAGCATGATTTCCGGCTCCATGCTCAGGGCCCGGGCGATGGCGACCCGCTGCTGCTGGCCGCCCGAGAGAAACGCCGGGTACTGGTCCGCGACCCGCGCCGGCAGGCCGACCTTGTCCAGGTAGCGCCGGGCCCGCTCCTCGGCGTCCTTCTTGCTGACGCCCAGCACCCGGCGCGGGGCCAGGGTGATGTTCTCCAGCACCGTCATGTGGCTCCACAGGTTGAAGTGCTGGAACACCATCGCCAAACGCGTGCGCAGGCGTTGCAGTTCGTCGGCGTCGGCCACGCGCATGCCGTGTCGGTCGTGGACCATGCGGATCGGCTGGTTGTCCAGGCTCATGGCGCCGTCGTTGGGCGTTTCCAGGAAGTTGATGCAGCGCAGGAACGTGCTCTTGCCCGAGCCGCTGGCGCCGATCAGGCTGATCACGTCGCCGGTCTTGGCGCTCAGCGAAACGCCCTTCAGGACTTCGTGGTTGCCGTAGCTTTTGTGCAGGTTTTCAACGGTCAGTTTGTACATGGCAAACCTCCTGAATTAATGGGCCGGGCCAAGGAAGGACAACCAGCGCCGTTCCGCCAGGCGGAACAGGCTGACCAGCGAGAACGTGACGGCCAGGTAAATCGCGGCCGCGATGCCGAAGGACTGGAAGGTCAGGAACGTCGCCGAGTTGGCGTCCCGCGCGACCTTGAGGATGTCCGGCACGGTGGCGGTGAACGCCACGGTGGTCGAGTGCAGCATCAGGATCACTTCGTTGCTGTAGTACGGCAGCGAGCGGCGCAGGGCCGACGGAATGATCAGGTAGACATACAGCTTCCAGCCGCGCAGGCCGTAGGCCTTGGCGGCCTCGACTTCGCCGTGGTTCATGCTGCGGATCGCCCCGGCGAAGATCTCCGTGGTGTAGGCGCAGGTGTTCAGGGCGAAAGCCAGGATGGTGCAGTTCATCGCGTCGCGAAAGAACGCGTCAAGCATCGGCTGGGCGCGTACCGCCGCGATGCTGTAGATCCCCGTGTAGCAGATCAACAACTGTATATACAGCGGCGTGCCGCGGAACAGGTAGGTGTAGAACTGCACCGGCCAACGCACCAGTGGATTGGACGAGACCCGGGCGATGGACAGCGGCACCGACAGCACGAAACCGATGAAGATCGAGGCGCTGAGCAGCCACAGGGTCATGGCCAGGCCGGTGATGTGGTAGCCGTCGTGGAACAGGAACGGTTTCCAGTATTCCTGAAGGAGCTCGATCATCGTACGGCCTCCCGGGTGCCGGCGGCGTAGAAGATCTCCAGCCGACGCAAGACGTAGTTGGAAACGGTGGTGACCAGCAGGTAGATCAGGGCCGCCAGCAGCAGGAAGAAGAACAGCTGATACGAACTCTTGCCCGCGTCCTGGGCCACCTTGACCAGGTCGGCCAGGCCGATGATCGACACCAGCGCCGTGGCCTTGAGGATGACCATCCAGTTGTTGCCGATGCCCGGCAAGGCGAAACGCATCATCTGCGGGAACACCACCAGGCGAAAGCGCTGCATGCGGGTCAGGCCGTAGGCGGTGGCGGCTTCCATCTGCCCGCGGGGCACGGCGAGGATGGCGCCGCGGAAGGTTTCGGTGAAGTACGCCCCGTAGATGAAGCCCAGGGTGATAACCCCGGCGCTGAACGGGTCGATCTCGATGTACTCCCAGCCCATCGCTTCGGTCAGGTTGGTCAGCCAGGTCTGCAGGCTGTAGAAGATCAGCAGCATCAGCACAAGGTCCGGCACGCCGCGGATCAGCGTGGTGTAGGCCTGCGCCGGCATGCGCAGCAGGGCCGTGCGCGACAGCTTGGCGCTGGCGCCGATCAGGCCCAGCAGCACGCTCACCAGCAGGCACAGAAAGGACAGTTTGACCGTCATCCAGGCGCCTTCCAGCAGCAACGGGCCGAAGCCTTTCAGGCTGAAGCCCGACAGCCCCAGCAGCTGCAGCAGTTCATCGAACATCGCGCACCTCCAGGGCAGAGGCGCCAGGCACGCAGGGGGCTTGAGGGCAGCGTTGCGGGAAAGGCAGTGGAGCAAGGATCAGAAATGTTTTTTTCATTGTTATTTCCTGAAGACCGACAAGGGCGCTTGCGGCGCACGGGTACTGTTCATGGAACGCAGATGAGGCGATGACACGCAGACACCCCGACCGGGTCTCGAACCGATCCGTGTGTCGAGGTGTGCGGCCGACTCTAATGCACCTATATTTACTTGTACAGACAGGCTTAAGCATTTGGTCGGTTTGTTCGTCATCCTGTCGGGAACCGTGCAAGGCACCCTCCCCGACAGGCCCGATCGCGCCCCGTCTGCCGTCGGATCAGCCGTTGTCGATATCGAAGTCGAAGTACTTCGCCCGGATCTTCTCGTAGGTGCCGTTGCGGCGGATCTCGGCCAGGGCGGCGTTGATGGCCTGCTTCAGCTCGGTGTCATCCTTGCGCAGGCCGATGGACGCGCCGACGCCCAGGGTCTGGGTGTCGTGCACCGCCTCGCCGGCGAAGCCGAAGTCATGGCCTCGATCGGTTTTGAGGAACCCCATGTCCGACTGCACCGTGTCTTGCAGCGCGGCATCCAGTCGCCCCGAGAGCAGATCCTGATACACCAGGTCCTGATTCTGGTAGGACAACACGTCGACACCGTTCGGCGCCCAGTGGGCCTTGGCGTAGGCTTCCTGGGTCGAGCCCATCTCCACGCCGATGTGCTTGCCTTTGAGCGACTCGATCGCAGGCTTGATGTCCGAGCCTTTGCGGGCCACCAGGCTGGACGGGGTGTGGTAGATCTTGTCCGAGAAGTCGATCTGCTGAAGGCGCTTCTCGGTCACGCTCATCGACGACAGGATGCCGTCGAACTTTTTTGCCTTGAGCCCCGGGATCACGCTGTCCCAAGGGCTTTCGACCCACACGCACTTGGCCTTGAGCTGCTCGCAGATGGCGTTGCCGATGTCGATGTCGAAGCCCACCAGCGTGCCGTCGGGCGCCTTCGATTCGAACGGCGCATAGCTGGGATCGACGCCGAAGCGGATGACGGTCCAGTCTTTGGCGTGGACGCCGCCGGCAGCCAGGAACAGGACGAGCGAGAGGATGATTTTGTTCATGTCGGTCTCCGAGGACACATTCGTTCAAAGCGGGGCTTTGAGGTAAGGCCAGCCTGGGTAGTTGGACTCATTGTCAGAGGCTGGTCGGGGGAAGCATCAGGTCAGGGCTGCGCCAGAAACCGCTCGACCAGGCGCGCCCAATAGGCGGCCCCGACCGGCAGGTTGCTGTCGTTGAAGTCGTAACCGGGGTTGTGCACCATGCAGCCGTCCGCGCCGACGCCGTTGCCCAGGCGCAGGAAGCAGCCAGGACGGGCCTGGAGCATGTAGGCGAAGTCTTCGCTGCCCATCAGCAGGTCGGTGTGCGGCACGACCCGGTCGGTGCCGAGCAGCTCTTGCGCCACCTCAATCGCGAAGTCGGTTTCGCGGTCGCTGTTGATCACCACCGGATAGCCCATGCGGTAGTCGATCTCGACTTCGGCGCCGTAGCTGGCGGCCTGCTGCTGCACCAGTTCGGTGATGCGCGACTTGAGCAAGGCACGCACCTGGGCGCTGAACGAACGCACGCTCAACTCAAGCCGGGCGGTGCCGGGGATGACGTTGTTGGCGGTGCCGGCCTGCAATACGCCGACCGTCACCACCGCAGGTTGGGTGGGCTCGACGTTGCGCGCCACGACGGTCTGCAACGCCATCACGATGCTGGAGGCCACCACCACCGGATCCACCGTCAGATGGGGCCGCGCCGCATGGCCGCCGTTGCCCTTGACGGTGATGTAGACGTTGTCGCCCGCCGCCTGCAGCGGCCCGCGACGGAACAGCATGGTGCCGGCCGGCGCGCCCGGATGGTTGTGCAGGCCGAACACCGCGTCGCAGGGAAAACGCTCGAACAGGCCGTCCTTGATCATGCTCAGCGCGCCGCTGTCGATGCCGTGTTCCTCGGCCGGCTGGAAGTACAGGTGCACGGTGCCGGAGAAGTTGCGCGTCTGCGCCAGGTGACGGGCGGCGCCCAGCAGCATGGTGGTGTGGCCGTCATGGCCGCAGGCGTGCATCTTGCCGTGATGCCGGCTGGCGTAGGGCAAGCCGGTCTGCTCCAGGATCGGCAAGGCGTCCATGTCGGCGCGGATGCCGATGCTGCGCGGGCCGTCGCCGACCTTCAGCGTACCGACCACGCCGGTTCTCCCGACGCCGGTGGTCACGGCGTAGCCCCACGCCTCCAGCTTCTTGGCCACCAGCCCGGCCGTCTCCAATTCCTCGTAGGCCAGCTCGGGGTGCTGATGCAGGTGATGGCGTATCGCACGCAGATCGTCGGTCGATTCGGCAAGGTCGGCGACCTCGCAATAACGTCGGGTAGTGTCCATATCGCTTGGCTTCTCTTTGTGATTCCCCCCGTCTGACGGGGGTGTGAAGCCACAGTAGAGATTGCCGGGTGCGCTGAGAAGATGTAATTTTTTTGCCAATGATCAGCTTTATTTATCACCAGAAACCCGTGGAAGGCAGTGCCCGTGAAGATCAACCAACTCCAGGTGTTCGTGACCGTCGCCGAAGAAAAGAGCCTGCGCGCCGCCGCCCGCTGCCTGAACCTGACGCAGCCCGCCGTCACCCGCAGCGTGCAGGAACTGGAAAGCGACCTGGGCGTGGTCCTGATGACCCGCAATGTGCAGGGCATCACGCTGACCGAATGCGGCAAGGCGTTGCAGATCCGCGCGCACCAGATCCTTGAGGATGTGCGGCGAGCCCGGGAAGAGCTCGACCAGATCACTCACAACATGCGCGGCAAGGTCACGGTCAGCGCCACCTCCACCATCGCGCTGAGCCTGCTGCCCAAGGCCCTGGAGCAATTCCAGAAGACGGCCCCCGATGCCGAAATGACGTTCATGGAGGTCAAGTTCCCGCTCGCGGCCCAGCACCTGCGCGACGGCTCGCTGGATTTCGTGGTCTCCCACGAACTGCCCGACATGCTCGGGGACGACCTGATCAGCCTGCCGCTGTTCTCGACCGACTTCGTCGTGATGGCGCGGGCCGGGCACCCGTTGGCGAACGCGCGCCACCTGCGCGAACTGACCGACGCGCAATGGCTGAGCACGGTGCCGTCCGGCGGTTTCCAGCACAGCGTGATGGAGACCATGTTCGGCCACGCCGGGCTGCCCCTGCCCCGGCGCATCGTCCATTGCTCATCGTTCGCCATCGCGCTGGGCCTGGTCACCGGCACGGATTCCCTGGTGCTGTTCTCGCGGCTGCTGGCCGACAGCATCGCCAGCTTCGGGCTGCAGCGGATTCCGCTGGAGCAGAAACTGCCGGCGCTGGAGATGAGCATCATCCTGCGCAAGGGCACCCTGCTCACACCGGTGGCCCAGCGTTTCATGGAGTGTTTGCGGGCCGTCGTCAAACACCGTTGAGGGCGGCCCCTCTTCAGGCCAAGCGCATCGACACCTCGATGTCATCGGCAAACGGCACCGAAACGTAACCGTTCTGCGGCGAACGCACGTGGGCCACGAACTCGGGGCAGTAATCGGTGTTGTCCGCCACCACCAGCGCGCCTGGCCGCAGGTGTTTCTCCACCAGGCCCAGCACGTCACCGTACAGCGCCTTGGCGCCGTCGAGCAGCAGCAGGTCGACCGATCCGGGCAGGTTGCTCGCCAGCGTGACCAGCGCATCGCCTTCGCGGATCTCCACCAGGTCGCTGACCCCGCCTTCCTCGAAGTGATGCCGCGCCAAAGCGATCTTCGACGGCTCGAATTCGCTGCCGATCAGCACACCGCCGCCGTTGTCCCGCAGGGCCGCCGCCAGGTGCAGGGTGGACAGCCCGAACGAGGTGCCGAACTCGACGATGGCTTTGGCCTTCGTGCTGCGGGCGAGCATGTACAGCAGCTTGCCGGTGTCGCGGGACACCGGCAGCCACAGGTCCTTGAGCATGGCGTAGAGCTGGCGGTACTCGGTCTTGCTGTGCATCAGGCGCTCGCGCTCATCGCGCGACAACGTCTCCAGCACCGGGCTGGTGGCGGTGCTGGCCTGGGTGTAGAGGCGTTCGATCAGGGGCGCCAATGGCGCAGAGGTCAGGGTCGTCATGATTGCTTTCCGTCGGTTGCTTTGTGTGGGTTCGGCGCTAGAGTTGCGAACCAAACGCGAGTGATTCATCGCATTCAAATGATGCGAGCGATTCGCGCCCGCCGCTATTCGCGTTCTCCACCCACCGTTGGGGCTCTCATGACAAACCGCCAGACCGCCCGTATTTCCTCACGCAAACAGCCGCAGCAGGTGCGCTCCACTGAGCTTGTGGGCGCCATCCTGGAGGCGGCTGTTCAGGTTTTGGCCAAGGAAGGCGCCGCCCGCTTCACCACCGCACGGGTGGCGGAAAAGGCCGGCGTGAGCATCGGCTCGCTGTACCAGTACTTTCCCAACAAGGCGGCGATCCTGTTCCGCCTGCAGAGCGACGAGTGGCAGCAGACCACTCAGATGCTGCAGCGGATCCTGGAAAGCCAGGCGCAGCCGCCGCTGGAGCGCCTGCGCGCCTTGGTGCATGCGTTCATCCGTTCGGAATGCGAGGAAGCGCAGATGCGCGGCGCCCTGAACGACGCCGCCCCGCTCTACCGCGACGCCCCCGAGGCTCAGGAAGTGCGCGCGGCCGGCAAACGGATCTTCGACGCCTTCATGCTGGAGCTGCTGCCCGACGCCGCAGAGGACGTCCGCGCCCAGGCCTGCGACCTGATGCTCAGGACGTTGAGTTCGGTGGGCAAGGACTTTTCCGGCACCCCGCGCAGCGAGGCGGACATCAGCGTGTGCGCCGACGGCATGGCGGACATGTTTTGCGCTTATGTGGGGATGCTCAGGGCGCCGGCTCAGCCAGCGACCCAGGCTTGAGGCGCCGGCGGTCTCGTCCGTTCGTGGGCCACCCATATGGCGGCGAACAGCATGAACGGCAGATGCCCCGCCGGCAGGCAGAGCGGCAGCAGCATCAGCGCCCAGCAGGTGCAGACGCACCAAAAGCCGTGGATTGCGCCGAAGCGCAGCGGGTCGGCCAGCGCCGGCCAACCGAACACCGACAAGCGCGGGCGCAGGTGACAACGCGCCAGACAACGCCGGCGCGCCCTGCTCACCTGCCACAGCAGACCGCCGGCCAGCACGATCGATGCCGCCGCCAACGCCGCCCCCGTACGGGAAACCAGCACCAGCGCGATCATGAACAACAGAGCGCAGGCCGCCAGCCACACCAGAAAGTACGCCAACAGAAACAGCGCCACTGCACGCCAGCGGTGACGCGTCAGCGAGCGGAACCAGAGGTGCAGCAAGGGGCCGGCCAATGCCGGCACCATCATGGCGACCAGCATCGTCAGCATCCCGCCGGTCAGGGCGGCGGCATCCACCGTTGCCCCGGCCAGCCGCAGATAGGCGATCCCTTCGGCGAGCACCGGCCTTGAGCCGTCCACGCACAGTTGCATCAGTTCGGCATGAACCCTGTCGTTGACGGCCATCAAGGCGAAGGCCGACAGGCTGATCCCCCACAACAAGCTGGCGAGGGGATCACCCCCCGCGTCCCTCAGGCGTTGAGCCAGGGCCATGGTCAGGTCGACTGGCGGTAAATGCTGACCCGCTGGATCGAAACCCCTTCCGTGCAATGGACCGGCACGAACAGCACCGGCAGTTTGCTCAGGTCGCTCTGGCCGGTCAGGTGCAGCCGGTCGATGGTGGCGGTGATTTCGATCACTTTGCTCAAGCCCGCGCCGCCATGGGGTTTGGCGAGGCTGCTGGCTTCGCCGACGCCGAACAGCGACACCACGCCGGCCAGGTTCTCCGGATGTTCGGCCGGATCCTGGCCTTCGGCCAGACCGACATAGACGTCGAAGATCGCCGCATCGTTGGCCCCGGTGATGTTCTCCAGGTTGAGGAACACCCGGTCGGGTTCCGAGGGCGCCTGCAGCGCGAAGCTGGCCATGCTGAAGCTTTGGGTGAGTTTGGCGGTGGTGGGCTTGTCTGTCTTGACGAGCGTCGCGGACGGGGCGCTCCCCAAGGTCAGCGCCTTGCTGTTGGCGCCGAGCAGCTCGACCGTGGGTTTTCTGGGCACGTCAGCGACCTCCGCAAAGGTGAACGTTACGGGGGCGTCCATCAGTGTCTTCAGCGAATCCATGCGCAGCGCCACACGCTGATGGCCGCCCAGAGGATCAGAAATGTCCTCGTACACATAGTCGAGCCCCGGTGCTTTGGTGTCCAGCATGTCTTTGGGGGCAAACGACTTGTGGCTGCCGTCGGCCTGCGGCAGCACGAAACGCTGCTTGCCGGAGGGGCCGTCGAGCCAGGACTTGAGCACCGGGTTGGTGAAGCGCGGATTGCGGTTGCGCCAGACCTCCCAGAGCCGGTCGATGTTGGCGTGGTGCAGCCAAAAGATCGGATCCAGCGCCGCCGTCAGCGGCATCGACATCAACCCGTAGTTCCTCCAGTCCTGCGGATCGGTGTTCTGCACCGCGCCCCCGACCAGGCCATGCACCGGATCGTGGGGCCCCTGCTCCAGCACGCCTTCGTTCGCCCGGTCGGCATTGTGCTGAAAGGGCGTGCGCACGCCGCCGAATCCCGGGGAGCCGTTGGGCAGGCCTTCGTAGTCGGGGTCGCTGAGCGCGGCGGTCAGGTCGACATCGATGGCGCGGATCACCACCACCCCATCGCCACGGCCGAAACGGCGTGCTTCAAAGAGCGGGTTGTCGCCGCCGTCGGGCCAACTGTTCTTGGCGAAGGCTTCCGGCAACTGGCGGGGGTTGGCGGCGGTGGCGTCGTTGTAGTTCCAGTAAGGCAAGGCCCAGTCGGACGGCGCGCCGGGCAAGGTGCGGATGGCGGCACGCACCATCGACTCGAACGCGGCCAGGTAGCCCCGGTGCCAAGGCAGGAAGTACCAGCTGTGATGTTGGCACTGGTTGCTGTCCTGCTTGAGGAACTGGGGTGTGGTCGGCAGTTTCTCGGTCGGCTTCAACCAACCGAACTGGCGCCAGACATCCTCGTTGACCCCGTGAATCGCCGCCTGGTAGCGCCAACTGGTGACGTCGGCGAAGGGCCGCGCCTTCATGATCTTGACCCCGCGCGCATACCAGAGCAGTTCGGGGGGCCACGGTTGCTTCAAACTCCAGACATTGCGCCGTGTGTACGTCATCGCCTGTACCTCCATGTCGTCGGGTTCGGATCCTTCACCGTCAAACGTCGGACGCTGTGTCACCAGACTATAGGCCCCCCTCTGGGGGCCGTTGCGCACGAGGCGGCGAATCCGATGAACGTACGCACTGCGCAGCGCCGGCGCCTTCGGCCTGGCCCGGCCCGGCCCGGCCCGGCCCGGCCGGCACGCTTGGGCTCATTCAGGGAGCTTCAAGTACCGGTAGGCGTTCTGCCAAAAGAACCTGTCGATGTACGTGCGATACGTCTCCCGGTTCATGATCTTCAAGAAAGCCTCGAAGTAGCGTCGGGTGTTGTCGACCATGTCTGGCATTTGCCAGTCGGTGCCGTAGGCGATCTTGTCCATCAGGTCATAGGGCCTGCCCGCCTTCGCGGCGGCCGCCCGGGCACGTTCCAGGTTCGCCGTGAAGGTGGCCCCGTTGTCCGGATCGAGCATCGGGAACATGTTGGCGACTTCGCAATACACATTCGGGTAGGTCGTGCACAGTTCCGTGACGATCCGGGCAAAGTTGTCCTTATCGTTCCATTCCTGTTCGTTCGCAGCCATCCACCCGGGCGAACGGGTGTCCTGGGTCACAACGCGCTCGCCACCGGCGTGCCCGAGGCAAAGCCGCAGATTGGCCCACCTTTTGTCCTCCAGAACCGTTTTCCAGTTGTCCGGGTGAGCGTTCCGCCCTTCCTTGAGACGGGTCTGAAACCCCTGCGGCGTGCAATGGGCAAAAATCGGATGGTCGCCCTTGACGCAGAAATCAAAGAAGTCATCGATGATCTTCTGAAGCTCGGGTGCGTTTCCCGAAGGCTTGTAGCCCAGGGGCGGATAGAACTTGAATCCGAGGAAACCCTTGCCGATGGCATCCTGGCAACGTGACCGCCAATCGCCCGGTCTGCGCGGATCGAAGGCACAAAAGCCGAACAGGTCATTGGGGTGCTTGCGCTGCAGGTTTTGCATGAACTCGACCTGAGTCGGAAAGAACGGGTAAAAAGGCGCCTTATCGCCCTTCCCGTAGGCCATCTGCATATCCATCATGAAGTGAACGGCCTGAAGCGGCGGCAGGCCCGCACCATAACCGCCCTTGAGCGCCTCAAGCATTTCCTCCTCCGATTTGAGCAGCGTCAGGAAAAACTCCAGGTAGTTTTCAGCCTTGCCCCATGCCATCGGATCCATCAGTTCCACCACGGACCGCAAGGCCTTCTTGACGGTCAGCTCTGCGTTGTCGAGGACAGAACCGAAGTCCAAGTCGAGGCTGAACACTGTCACGCCGGCGGCCGGCGGCGGGGTCGCCGGTTCCTCGTCAAGGCCTTCGGCCAGGTAATCGATGTTTGCCAGCTCATCGATGATCCCGGCGATGTCACTGGTGGGGATCCGGCTCAGGATCTGCGAATCGAAAGACAAATCCCGAAACGCCTGCGGCCCTTTTGCCATCGCCTGCTTCGATGCGGATCGGGACAGCAGTTCATGCTGGGTGATTTTCCATATCTGATCGATCAGGTAATCGTTCTTCGCGTCTTCGCTGCCCGCAAAGAACGTTTTTTGCGCCTTGTAGGAGGAGCCGGTGACGGCATACAGCAGACTGGCGACATGCTTGGCCAGCGCACTGTCTGGCTTGTTCATGGCGTCCGCGATGACGCTCTCCAGCGGCAGATAGCGGGCGTTGAACAGATGCGTATGCAGATCCACGATCCGGCGAGGGAGTTCCATGGGGCGGCTCCTTGTGTCGTCATACTGGCCAATGGGGTTTGCGAAAGCGTAGATGACCCGCCCTAAACCCGCGCCTGCGTGGCATCCGCCGCCTGCCGGTGATGCTTGGCGCTCACCCGCTGCGCCCGGTAGATGCCGGCATGCCCGGAAAACAGGTACGCCGTCACGCAGCCGACCGCCGCCAGCGGCCCGATGCCGGCGCCGAACAGCTCCATCGCCATCAGCGTCGTGGCGATGGGCGTGTTGGCGGCGCCGGCGAACACCGCCACGAAACCGATGCCCGCCATCAGGGCGAACGGCATGTCCAGCAGCGGCCCCAGCACGTTGCCGAGGGTCGCGCCGATGTAGAACAGCGGCGTCACTTCGCCGCCCTTGAAGCCGCTGCCCAACGAGGCGACGGTGAAGGCCAGCTTGCCCGCGAAGTCGTAGGCCGGCATCGGTTCCTGGAACGAGCGGACGATGCCGTCGAGGCCCAGGCCGATGTAGGGCTGAGCGTCCAACCCCCACACCGCCAACGCGATGACGGTGCCGCCCAGCAGCGGACGCAGCGGCGCGTAGGCGATCCGCCGTTTCATCAGCGCGCCGAGCCGGTGGGTGGCGCCGGCGAACAGCATACCGACCAGACCGAACACCACGCCCGCGATGACGACGGCCATGACGCTGCCGGCGCTGACCGGCACCAATTCGCCGATGGCGTAAGGCGTGTGATGCACGCCCCAGGCCAGGCAGACCCGGTCCGCCACCAGGCTGGCGGCGATGCAGGGAAACAGCGCGTCGTAGCGCAGACGCCCGATGGCCAGCACCTCCAGGCCGAACACCGCCCCGGCCAACGGCGTGCCGAACACCGACGAGAACCCGGCGGCGATGCCGGCCATCAGCAGCACGCGCCGGTCGACGCGATCCAGCTTGAACAGGTGCGTGAGCTGATCGGCCAGCGCCCCGCCCATCTGCACCGCCGTGCCTTCACGGCCCACCGAGGCGCCGAACAGGTGCGAAACCACCGTGCCGCCCAGCACCAGCGGCACCATGCGCAGGGGGATCACGCGTTGGGGATCGTGGATCTCGTCGATGATCAGGTTGTTGCCGGCGTCGACGGCCTTGCCGAACCGGTGATAGATCAGGCCCACCGCGAAACCCGCCAGCGGCAGCAGCCAGATGATCCAGGGATGGCCCTCGCGCCAAGCCGTGGCCTGATCAAGCGAAAGCAGGAAAAACGCCGACGCGCTGCCGGCCAGCACCGCCACGGCAGAGGCGATGGCCAGCCACTTGGCCAGGTAAGGCAGCATCCGGAACGGTTCGAAACGATTGAGGATTGGCATGGGTCATGAGCTCGAAAGGATTCGGGCTGACCGACGGAGGGGAACGTGACGCGAACGCCTACAGCCCCGACGTTGGTCAGGTCTCTGTAGGCGTCATCAGCCGCGTGCGATGCGGCGGTTCAAGGAGGAACACCATCTCCTGCGGGCGATGCTAACCGGACCCAGGGGATGAGGCCACGGCTTTTTTGCGCCAGGGCGCCTCAGGTCTGCGGCCGTTCCTGCCACAAGCGCTTGGGCAGCACCGCCGGCGACGCATGGATGATCGACATCCGCACCACGTGGTTGAGCATCACGAAGGCCGGATCGAGCTTGAGCAGCAAGGCCGCCGCCGTCATCACCTCGACCCCGCCGGGCACCCAGGACATGAACAGCGCCAGGAACGGCCGCCCCGTCACCTGGCTGAACGCAGCGGCCACCAGCAGCGTGGCGCAGAACGTCAGGGTGGTGACCGCAAGGCCGGCGCGCACGTAACGCAGCACGTCCTTGAGGGTGATGTCCTTGAGGCGGATGCCGATCAGCCCGCCGAGCAGCACCAGAGCGACCACGGCCAGCGGATCCGGTACATGCAGCGCCGCCTGGGGGAACTCGACGTTGAACGCGGCGGTGTACAGCAGGCCGGTCAGCATGTACGGCGCCGGCATGTCGAGGCGTTCCAGCAGGTAGCCGGTGACGACGGCCGCGGATGCCGGCGCCAGCACCAAGAGGTAATCGTGCAGCGACCCGACCGTGGGCGCCGCGCCGCCGGGGTGCCCGCCGGCGATGAGCGTGACCACCAGCAGCAACGCCAGCAGACGGACGATGTGCACGAACGCAATGCGCCCGGAATCGGTTCCCTGCCCGCCCGTCACCGTCATGACCGCCGCCATGGCGCCGGGCACGGAGCCGAGCAGGCTTTCGACATGCCCCCATTTTTCCGCGCGCCGCAGCCAGTGGTAGCCGACCAGGATCTGCACGCTCATGCAGATGAGCAGACCGCCCAGGATGCTGACGTCGCCCAGCTCGCCGATCATCGAGACCGTGACGATGGAACCGACGCTGATCCCCAGCAGCAATTGCACGACGGCCACGAACGGATGCGGCATGCGCAGCGGCACGCCCAGCTTGCTCACGGCCGTGACGGTGCAGATCGCACCGATCAGCTCGCCGAGGGGCAGCCCGGTCAGGTGGCCGATCCAGGCCCCCAGCGCCGCCACCGGGATGGGCAACAGGCATTCGAACAGTGTTTTCATCAAGACTCCGGCGTATCGGTGGGCAAACGGGATTGAAGAGTGGCGTTGCCGGGCTTCCAGGACCGCTGGGCGATCAGCAGCGGCAACACTTGGAACAGCACGATCACGGCGGCGCATCCGGGCCAGCCCCAGCGCTCCCAGGCCGCGCCCGGCACAAAGGCTCCCAGGCTGCCGCCCAGGTAATAGCAGGTCAGGTACAGCCCCAGGGCAGCGGCCTTGTTGTGCCGAGCATTGGCGGTGATGAAGGCGTTGGCGGCGGCCTGGGCGAGGAACACCGCGGTGGAGCTCAACGCCAGGCCCGCCACGATCCAGCCCAGCGACGGCGACAGGGTCAGGGCCGTGCCCGCCACGCCCAGGCACGCGGCCACTTTCACCAGATCGACCTGGGGCCGGCCCTTGCCCAACCGTCCCGCCAGCGGCACCACCACCAGCGCCAGCAGGAACACCGCATAGATCGATCCGAGCGCTGCGCTGCCCAGCGAAAACGGCGCCCTTCCCAGGTGCAGGCCGATGTAGGTGAACATCGCCACTTGGGCGAACAGCACACAGAACCCCACCGCGCAGGCGCCCAGCAGCGGTGCGGAAAACAGGCTTGACCGAGCGGCCTGGACCGGCCGCTCCGGGGCTTTCGGATTGGCGGGCAATAACAAGGCAATCGCCAGCCCGGTCAACAGGCTCAGGCCCGCCAGCGAGGCCAGCCCCAGGCGCCAGTCGCCGACTTCCGTCAGCAGCCCGGTCAGGAAACGCCCGAGAAAGCCGCCCAGCACCGTGCCGGCGATGTACACGCTGGTGACCTCGGTGACGGCGCCGCCGCTCCAGCGCCCGCCGATGTAGGCGACGCTGGTGGCGAACACGAACGGAATCAGCAGCCCCTCGACCGAACGCCAGAACAGGAAAGCACCGAAACCGCCGGCCCACGCCGACATCGCCGCCGGCAGCGCCAGCAGCAGCGCGGCCACGACGATCACCTGCCGTTGCGGCCAACGGGCCGTCATCCGCCCTACAAAAGGGGCGCACACCGCCACGGCCAGGGTGGTGGCCGTGATGCTCCAGCTGGCCTGCCGGGCAGAGATCCGGAAAGCGGCCGACAGCTGATCGAGCAGCCCCTGGGTGGCGTACAGGTTGAGGAACGCCGCGCAACCGCAGAGGAACAAGGCGATTTTCGGGCAATGCAGGCGTGGCTTCATGGGAATGTTCGTCAGCGGACCGAACATTTTTATAAGATGGGCCGCCTTCAGGATCCAATACCGATTTCCGACCGATCGATACCAAGGACGAACATGCTCGACCTGCGCCGCCTGCGTTGCTTTCTGGTTGTCAGCGAAGAATTGCACTTCGGCCGCGCCGCGGCGCGCCTGCACCTGTCTCAGCCGCCGTTGACCCGGCAGATCTCGGCGCTGGAAGCGGAACTGGGCTTTCGCCTGTTCGACCGCAGCTCGCGCAACGTCACGCTCACCGCCGAAGGCCGGCACTTTCTGCCCTACGCGCGGGCGTTGCTGGAACAGGTCGAGCGCACGGCCGCCATCGGCCACAAGCTGGCCGCCGGCAGCGTCGGCCATCTGGCCCTGGGCTTCGCCAGTTCCATCGCCCTGTCCGACCTGTTCAGCCAGGCCGTCCGGGATTTCTGCTCGGCCCACCCGCAGGTGCAACTGACGGTCGAGGAAGGCGCGTCCACCGCGCAGTGGTCGCAGATCGCCGAGGGACGCCTGGACGTCGGCCTGGGCCGCCTGCATCCGCCGGCCGACCGCTCGGACATCGAAGTGACGTGCCTGGGCCAGGAACCGCTGATCGCCGCCGTGGCCAGCGACAGCCCCCTCGCCGCGCAGAAACGGGTGTCGCTCAGCGAATTGAGCGAACACCCATTGATCGCATTCCCGACGGACTACGGCTCCGGGCTCAACGAAAGCATCGAAACGCTGTACCGCCGCCACGGGCTCACGCCCCGCCGGGCGCCGACCGGCAAGCAGATCACCTCGCTCATCGCCCTGGTGGCAGCGGGCCGGGGCGTCGCCGTCGTGCCGCAGTGCGTGCAGACCCTGGCGCGGCACGGCGTCACCTACCGCCCCCTGGCGGAAGCCCACGCCACCGTGCCGCTGCTGGCGATGACCCGCCGAGAGGAGCGCAGCCCGCTGGTGCGCGCCTTCGTCGAGATCCTGCGCCGGAACTGATCAGAGCATCGGGTAACGCTTGAACAGCGCGGTCTGCTCCAGGCGCTCGGCATGGGCCTTCAGGGCCGGAAAGTCAGCGGCCTTCACCACTTCCGGCAGCACCAACTGGATGAACGACCACGCCACGGCGCTGGTCAGTGCGGCCTGATCGGGCCGTTCGTGCACCGGCCGCACCGCCAGCCGGCGATCCAGCTCCGCGCAGGCTGCGAGCAACTGCCGGGTGACGCGCTCCACCCACGGCTGATGGCGCTTTTCGGCCGGCCGCAGATTGTCCTCGTACACCCGCTGGACGGCCTTCTCGCAGGCCGCCAGCGCCAGCCCCAACGTGCTCAGCACTTCCACCAGCGCCTGCGGGTTCTGCGGCAGGCACCGGAAGGCCGGCGCCACGAGGGATCTGCCGTACTCGATGATCAGCGTCGAATCCATCAGCACGGTGCCGTCGTCCAGCAGCAGTGTCGGTGCCTTGACCACCGGGTTGACCGCGGAAAACGTCTCGAAGGCTCGGAACACCGACAGCGGCTCATGTTCGAACGGCACCCCCAGCAGGTCCAGGCTGATCGCCACCCGCCGCACGTAAGGCGAGTCCAGCATCCCTATCAGTTTCATGGCGTTCGCTCCCTAGTAGACATTGATTTTCAGTAGCCGCGAACGCCAAGGGCGCCCATCGATCCGGCGCCCCGCCGAACGCAGCTGCAACAGCCCCTCGCCGTCGATCAGGGCAAGCCCGGCCGAGAGCTTCAATTGTT
Organism: Pseudomonas sp. B35(2017); assembly: GCF_002113645.1. Lineage (NCBI taxonomy): Bacteria > Pseudomonadati > Pseudomonadota > Gammaproteobacteria > Pseudomonadales > Pseudomonadaceae > Pseudomonas > Pseudomonas sp. B35(2017). Next base: position 16,900 of record NZ_NEIZ01000022.1, read on the forward strand.
CGCCGGGGCCGATCAGGTAATCGACGCCGTCGGCGCTGATCCAGTGCGTGCCGCTGACCGCCTGGGTGTACAGCGCCCGGTCGGCCTGCACCGACAGCAGTTGAGATTTGGCCAGTGCGACCTGAAGCCATTGCCGTTCCATAGCGTTGTGCCTCCTTAGGGCTGATGGTTTACTGTCCCTTACAGTAGAGAAACCGATGGCGCCAAAACATCGGTATTTATTACCAAAACGCGTAAGAAAAAGTGACATGTCGACCATTCCACCCATCACCTGCCTGCGCAGTTTCGAGGCCGTCGCGCGGCTGGGCAGCGTCACGGCGGCCGCCAAGGAGCTGCACGTCACCCATTCGGCGATCAGCCAGCAGATCAAAGTGCTGGAGGAACTGCTCGGCGCCACCCTGCTGGTGCGCGAGGGGCGCGGCGTCAGGGTCAGCGAAGACGGGCGGCTTTACGCGTTGCAGATCCGCGAATCCCTGGGCGGCATCGCCGAGGCCACCCGGCAGATCAAGACCCAGCCCAAGGCTTCCGAGCTGGTGGTGGCGGTGGTGCCGTCATTCGGCTGCCATTGGCTGTTGCCGCGCCTGACTAGCTTTCGGCAGGCGCACCCGAACGTCAGCGTGCGCCTGCAAGCGAGCCTGGCGGTGTCGAACCTGAACCGGGAATCGGTGGACGTCGGCATCCGCATGGGCAAGGGCGATTGGGAAGGCCTGGACAGCCATCTGCTGTTCCACGACGAAACCGTGGTGGTGGCGGCGCCGCACTTCAACGCCGGCGCCCTGCCGCAATCCCCCGAAGAGATCGTCGGCAGCCGGATCATCTTCAACATGGAATCCTGGCAGCCCTGGTGCCAGGCGGCGGGCCTGGACATCGACGTGCCACGCTCGGGCCTGTGCAGCAACGATTCCAACCTGGTGCTGCAAGCGGTGCGCCTGGGCCAAGGCATCGCGCTGGAGCGGCGCAGCCTGGTGCATGACGCGATCCGCCGGGGGGAGCTGGTGCAGCTCAGCGAATACACGGCCCCCTACCCCTTCCCCTACTGGCTGGTGGTGCCGGGCCGCGAGCGCTCGCCGGCCCGGCGGCAGGCGTTCTGCGGGTGGCTTTGCGACGAGGTCGAGGCCTACCTGAACGAGCTGAACCCCGGTGCGGCGGACAGCGAACCTGGCCTGTGATTGTTCGCGATCCCTGGATGCACCATCCAGAAAAGCGGCGCTGATCCGCCCCCCAAGCCTCCCTATCCTGAGCGCTCTCAACCCAGCCATCAGGAGTACACCCATGCCCAACCACAGCATCCAGGACAAAGTCGTGCTGATCACCGGCGGCGCCAAGAACCTGGGCGGCCTGCTCGCCCGCGATCTCGCCGCCCACGGCGCCCGTGCCGTGGCCATCCACTACAACAGCGACGCCAGCCGGGCGGCCGCCGAAGACACCGTGCAAGCCATCCGCGCCGCCGGCGCCCAGGCTCTGGCGATCCAGGCCGACCTCAGCGGCGCCGCCGCCATGGAAAGGCTGTTCGCCGAGGTGGTCGCCACCTTCGGCCGGCCGGACATCGCCATCAACACCGTGGGCAAGGTGCTGAAGAAGCCGATCGCCGAAGTCAGCGAGGCCGAGTACGACGAGATGGCGGCGGTCAACGCCAAGTCGGCGTTCTTCTTCCTGCGCGAGGCCGGCCGCCAGCTCAACGACAACGGCAAGGTCTGCACCCTCGTCACCTCGTTGCTCGGGGCGTTCACGCCGTTCTATGCGGCCTACGCCGGCACCAAGGCGCCGGTGGAGCACTTCACCCGCGCCGCGGCCAAGGAATTCGGCGAACGCGGGATTTCGGTCACCGCCGTAGGGCCGGGCCCGATGGACACGCCGTTCTTCTACCCCGCCGAAGGCGCCGACGCCGTGGCCTACCACAAGACCGCTGCGGCGCTCTCGGCCCTGTCGAGCACCGGCCTGACCGACATCGGCGACGTCGTGCCCTTCATCCGCCACCTGGTCAGCGACGGCTGGTGGATCACCGGCCAGACGATCCTGATCAACGGCGGCTACACCACCAAGTGATGCCCTCCGGGGCCCGGCGCAACCTGCGCCGGGCCTTTTTCTTTTCTGGCCGCCCTATACTCGGCACCACCGCCACCCCAGGAACGACAGGGTATGGACAAGCTTGAGCGCTACAGGATCTTTGTCCGCGTGGCGGAAATGGGCAGCTTCATCAAGGCCGCCAACCTGCTGGAGTTGCCGCGGGCGACCGTCTCCGCCGCCGTGCAGCGGCTGGAGAGCGAACTCGGCGCCCGCCTGCTGCACCGCACCACGCGCAACGTGCAACTGACCGCCGCCGGCACGCAACTCTTCGAACGGGCCGTGGAACTGCTGGCCAGCGCCGAGGCCATCGACCGGCTGTTCAAGGACCAGCAACGCCAGGTCAAGGGCCGCCTGCACGTCGACCTGCCCAGCCGCATCGCCCGCCGCGTGGTGGCCCCGGCGCTGCCGCAGCTGCTCGGCGAGTACCCCCATCTCCAATTGCTGCTCGGTTCCAGCGACCGCGCCGTGGACCTGGTGCGCGAAGGCATCGATTGCGTGCTGCGGGTCGGCCCGCTCACCGACAGCAGTCTGGCGGCCCGTCCGCTGGGGATGATCGAGCTGATCAACTGCGCCAGCCCCGACTACCTGCAACGCCACGGCACACCCGAAAGCGTCGAAGACCTGGCGCAGGGGCATCGGATGATCGGCTATGCCTCGCCGCTCTCCGGCCGGGAAATGCCCTGGGAACATGTCGATGCCCAGGGCCAGGCACACACGCTCACGTTGCCCAGCCAGGTGACGGTCAACAATGCCGAAAGCTACATCGCCTGTTGCCGGGCGGGCCTGGGGCTGATCCAGATCCCGCGCTACGACGTGCAGCACCTGCTCGATGCCGGCGACCTGTGCGAAGTGCTGACGGACGCGCGCCCGGCGCCGTTGCCGGCCACCCTGCTCTATCCGCACCGGCAGCAGCGTTCGGGGGTGTTGGAGGTGTTCGTGGACTGGTTGCAGGGGGTCTTGGCCCCCTGCTTGGTCAATCGGCAGCCAGGCCGCCGTCCATCGCCGTGAACGGTCGGCCCGGTGGCGGCGTCAGGCGCCGGGCGGGTGGTCGTCGGGTCGCTGGGGCAAGCCTTCGTACAGCGGCAGGCCGTACAGCAGCACGTCGGCCCGCTCCTCGCCGAAGCGCGCGATGTTCGGCAGGCGGGCCCACAGCACCGCGCCGATGGACTGCACGATCTGCTGGCTGGGCCGGTTGGCCGCCATGATCCACGCCACCAGGGTCTCCAGGCCGAACTGGCGGCCGAGGATCACCGTCGCATGGCCCAGGCGCACGCCGATGCCGCTGCCGTGGCGGTCGGCCCGCACGTAGATCGCGGTCTCGCCGGTGTGGCGGCAGGCCTGGGTGCCCCAGCTGAAGCGGTTGATCGACAGCCAGCCCACCACCTCGCCGCCGCGTTCGAGCACGTACACCGGCAGCCCGTCGCGCTTGTAGAGGTTGATGTAGAACGTCACTTCCTCCAGCGTCATCGGCCGGGTCACCGGCGAGTTGGCGCCGGTGCCGGCGGTTTCGTTGAAGATCTCCATCATCGCCGGCAGGTCGGCGTCGCAGGACTCGCGCACGCCGCGCGGCAGGGTCGCGGGCAAGGCCCGGCGGTTGAAACCGTTCATGCGCCGGCCTCCTCTGCGAAGACGCTCATCTTCAGTTGGCCCCGGGCCCGGGCCAGGCGCGAACGCACGGTGCCGATGGGCACCCCCAGCTGCACGGCGGCGTCCTGATAGCTGATGTCGGAATCAACCAGCAGGTCGATCACCGCGCGCATGTCCACCGACAACCCGTCGATGGCCTCCACCGCGCGGCTGAGCAGGCGCTGGTGTTCGCTGACGTGGCTAGGGTCGTGCCCGTGCTCCAGGCTTTCGATGCCCGACTCTTCCAGCACCGCGCATTGCGGGCGGCTGTACAGGCTCTTGAAATGGTTGCTGACCAGGTTGGAGGCGATGCCGAACAGCCAAGTCTCCGGCCGGGACGCGCCGGCGAACTTGTGCTGGTTGCGCCAGGCCTCCAGGTAAGTCATTTGCATCAGGTCATCGACGTCGGCCTGGTTGAACACCCGCTTATTGATGAAGCAGCGCAGTTTGCGTTCGCTGCTGCGAGCCAGGCCTCCCAGGTCCAGCTTGATCGCGCCAATCACTTTCATGTCCGTTTGAACGGTATTCGAATCCACGCTTGATCCCTCATGTCTCACGCTATGCCGACAGTGGCGGGAGAGACAGAGAGCAGCGAACGTACCAACCTCGATGCATTTTCAAGTTATTGATTCATAAGGATTTAATTTTCGAGAAACGCCGATTCGGGCAACTTGTTGCACTTTCGGAAAAATCCCCGTGCCAGTTCTTGCACGCCGTTTTCGCGCCAAAGAATGTCCAGGGAACCGGATGCCGCCGCGCGCCACTCAGAGCTCACCTGCACTGCGGTGGAAAGCGCGCCTCCATGAAAATCAACAGCTACAACGACGTCCTGCCCCTGGACCTGCCGGGCCGGTTTCCCTTCCCCGCCGACACGACCGTGGCCACGGCGAAAAACCCGCTGATCGACTCCATGGAAGAAGTCGCGCTCAAGTTCAGCGAAAGCGTCGAGCGGCACAGCAAGAGCCTGGACGAACGCCTGATCAGCGAATCGACGCGGGGCCAGCGGGTCGAGCGCATCGAGAAGCTCGCCGAGCTCTACCGCTTGCTCGACCACGGCGACCAACCGAGCCTGGAGCAACAGGCCCGGCGCATGCAGATGCAACTGCAGCAGCAACCGTCGCTGCAGACCGCGCTGGGGCTGGCCGAGCAGGATCCGGCGCGGGCCGACATCCTGTTGCAGCAGGCCTTGCGCCTGTCCTTGCAGGAAGGCCGGGAGACCGATGCGCAATCCACCCGCAGCCTGATCGACGAGCTGCGCCAGCTGCACGGCGACCGGATCCGCGCCGGGTTCAACACCGCCGGGGCCATCGCCCTGTTCACCCGCGACCCGCAGCAGCGCGCCGCGATGCGCCAGCTCTACTACAAGGCCATCGTCGGCCAGCAGCCGTTGGCCAACCTGCTCGAAGGGCTGCTCGAACAGTTCAGCGAAGAGCAGTTCGGCCGGGGCCTGCGCACCTTGCAGCGGGCACTGGCCGACGACATCGCCGCCCTGTCGCCGTCCCTGCCCGGTGGCGTGCTGGGCTCGATGCTGCGCGGGCTGGGTTCCTGCGGGCGGCTCAACAGCCTGCTCCAGGCCTGCCAGGCGTTGCTGGAGCGCCTGGGCCAGCGGCACGGCGGCATGACCTCGCTGGGCATGAGCAAACGGCTGCTGCGCTTTTGCGGCAACGGTTTCTTCGCCCGGGACCTGACGCTGCTGGGCGATGACACGTTGGGGCCGGCCTCCGACCGTCAGGCGTGGTTCTTCAATGCCCTGTATCCGTTGCTGCAACAGCTGCCGCTGGTGCTGTGGAAAGACCTCAAGACCCGCCAGAACGGCCTGCGCCTGCTGCAGGGCCTGATGGAAGAGATGGCCCGCCAGGAGCGTCAGGCCCTGGGCCTGGACGATGGCCGGAGCCCGCGATGAACCGACTGATCCAAAGCCTCAACCGCCTGGCGCTGGCGGTGATGCGGCGCACCGAGATCGTCGGCGCGGTGATGGTCATGGCCATCGTGTTCATGATGATCCTGCCCTTGCCCACGCCGCTGGTTGACGTGCTGATCGCCCTGAACATCTGCATTTCCTCACTGCTGATCGTGCTGGCCATGTACCTGCCCCGGCCCCTGGCGTTTTCCACGTTTCCGGCGGTGCTGCTGCTGACCACCATGTTCCGCCTGTCGCTGTCGATCGCCACCACCCGCCTGATCCTGCTGCAGCAGGACGCCGGGCACATCGTCGAGGCGTTCGGCAGCTTCGTGGTCGGCGGCAACCTGGCGGTGGGCCTGGTGATCTTCCTGATCCTGACCATCGTCAACTTCCTGGTGATCACCAAGGGGTCGGAACGGGTGGCCGAAGTGGCGGCGCGCTTCACCCTGGACGCCATGCCCGGCAAGCAGATGTCCATCGACAGCGACCTGCGGGCCAACCTGATCACCGTCCGCGAGGCGCGCCAGCGGCGCGAGCAGCTGTCCAAGGAAAGCCAGCTGTTCGGCGCCATGGACGGGGCCATGAAGTTCGTCAAGGGCGATGCCATCGCCGGCCTGGTGATCGTGTTCATCAACCTGATCGGCGGGTTCTCCATCGGCGTCCTGCAGAACGGCATGGAAGCCGCGGACGCCATGCACCTGTACTCGGTGCTGACCATCGGCGACGGCCTGATCGCGCAGATTCCGGCGCTGCTGATTTCCCTCACCGCCGGCATGATCATCACCCGCGTGGCGCCGGACAGTCAGGCCGGCGACGCCAACATCGGCCACGAAATCGCCGAGCAGCTGACCAGCCAGCCCAAGGCCTGGGTGTTCTCCTCCATCGGCATGCTGGGTTTTGCGGCCATCCCCGGCATGCCGGGCCTGGTGTTCGTCAGCATCAGCCTGGTGTGCCTGTCCGGCGGGCTGTTCCAGCTGTGGCGCATCCGCCGCCGGCAACTGTTGCAGGAACATGCCGGCGCCGCCCGCAACGCCGCGCCCGAGCTCAACGGCCGCGAGGACATCCGCCGCTTCAACCCCTCGCGCCCTTACCTGCTGCAATTTCACCCCGCTCACCAGGGCAGCGCCGAGGTCGAGCGGCTGGTGTCCGGCATCCGTCAGCGGCGCAACACCCTGGTGCACCGGTTTGGCCTGACCCTGCCCTCGTTCGAGCTGGAGTTCACCGAGCGCTGCGCCGAGGACGAATTCTGCTTCTGCGTCTACGAGGTGCCGCTGATCCGCGCCACCTTCGACAGCCGCCGGGTGGCGGTGCCGGTGCATCAGGTGGGCGAACTGCATGACGGCGAACGCGGCTCGGCGGAGCGCGACGAAGGCCAGTGGGTCTGGCTCGAACCGGAACACACGCTGCTGCGCATGACCAGCGTGGAGCCGGCGAGCGCCGAAGAACTGATCCTGGAACGCATGAGCCGCGCCTTCCAGGCCACCGGCCCGCGCTTCATCGGTTTGCAGGAAAGCAAGGCGATCCTCGGTTGGCTGGAAAGCGAACAGCCGGAACTGGCCCAGGAGCTGCAGCGTACCCTGCCGCTGGCCCGCTTCGCGGCGGTGCTGCAACGGCTGTCGGCGGAACTGGTGTCGCTACGCGCCGTGCGGCCGATCGCCGAGACCCTGATCGAGCAGGGCCAGCACGAACGCGACCTGAGCGCCCTCACCGACTACGTGCGCATCGCCCTCAAGGCGCAGATCTGCCATCAGCACGCCGACCAGGGTGCGCTGAACGCCTGGCTGCTGAACCCTGAGACCGAAGTGCTGCTGCGCGACGCCCTGCGCCAGAGTCAGAGCGAAGCCTATTTCGCCCTGGAGCCCGAGCTCGGCGGCGCCCTGCTGGAGCAACTGCGCGACGCGTTCCCGCTGCGGGCCCGGCCGGCCCCGGTGCTGCTGGTGGCCCAGGACCTGCGCAGCCCGCTGCACGGCCTGCTCAACGAGGAATTCAACCACGTCCCGGTGCTGTCCTTCGCCGAACTGCTGTCCAGCGTGCAGGTGCAGGTGCTGGGGCGTATCGATCTGCAAGAGGCACAGGCCATGCTGGCCTGACGGAGTGCGACCATGAAACCCCAGATGCTCTATGAACTGCGCGTGCTCACGGGCCTGCACCGTGGCGCGGCCCTGCCGCTGACCGGCGACGAGTGGAGCATCGGCTCCTCCAACGGCGCCGACCTGGCGCTCTACGATCCCGGCATCAAGGATCGCCATTGCCTGCTGCGGCTGGTGGACGACACCTGGTCGCTGTCGCGCAAGGACGGCGCAGTGACCGACAGCGAAGGGCACAAGGTCGACGCCATCGACACCCTGGAGCCGGGCACGCCCTTCTCGCTCAACGGCGTCTGGCTGTCGGTGGTCAGCGCCAACACCGAATGGCCCGAGGACGAGGAGCCCGTCGCCGACGCCTTCGCGCCCGAGGCCTTGCCGCTGAACGCCGAACCGGATGACACGCCCCGGCCGCAAGCGGTGGTGCAGTCCCGTCCGCTGCTCGGGCCGCTGCTGTTGCTGGGCGCGTTGGCGCTGTTTCTCGGGGCGCTGATCTGGGGGCTCAGCGCCGAGGATCCGGTGCCGCCGGTGCCGGTTGCGCCGGCCCGCACGCCGCTCAAGGATGCCGCCGCCGTGCGCGGGGTGCTGGAGGACATGCTCAAGGAACGGGAGCTGCAAAGCCGCATCAGCATCGTCGAGGAACAGGGCAAGCTGCTGCTCAAGGGCCGTTTCGAAGAGGACGACCTGCTGCAATCCACCGAACGCATGCTGCTGCGCTTCGAGCAACAGTACCGCAGCCCCCTGCCGGTGCAGAGCGCCCTGCCCCCAGCCACCGATGTCTTGCCGTTCACCGTGGTGCAGATCAGCAATGCGCGGTTGCCCAGCGTGCTGACCAGCGACGGCCGCCGGCTGTTCCTCGGTGACGAGGTCGCCGGGGTGCGGCTGGTGGACATCAGCGACCACACGGTGGTGTTCGAAGGCGACCAACGCGTCGAGCTGAGCTGGTGATGCAGGCCGCGCTCGAACGCCTGGCCCAGTGGCAAGGCCAGCACCAGGCCCGCCTCGGGCACTGCGCGGCGGTGGAGATCCGCGGGCGCATCGTCGGGGTCAGCGGCATCCTGCTGCACAGCCGCATGCCCCGGGCGCGGATCGGCGACCTGTGCCGGATCCGCCGGGCCGACGGCGGCGAGGTGATGGCCGAGATCGTCGGCTTCGACCGCGACCACACCCTGCTGGCGGCCCTCGGCCCGCTGGACGGCATTGCCGTCGGTGCGCCGGTCACGCCGCTGTTCCAGCCCCATGGCCTGGTGGTCAGCGACCGGCTGCTCGGCACCGTGCTCGACGGCTTCGGCCGCGCCCTCGGTGGCGAAGGCCCGGAAGCCTTCGCACCGGCCGGCACGCCCGGCGCCCTGCCGGTGATCCGCGATGCCCCGGCGGCAACCGAACGGCCGCGCATCGAGGCCCCGCTGCCCACCGGGCTGCGCGCCATCGACGGCCTGCTCACCCTGGGCGAAGGCCAGCGCGTCGGGGTGTTCGCCGGGGCCGGCTGCGGCAAGACCACCCTGCTCGCCGAACTGGCGCGCAACACGCCGTGCCAGGCCATCGTGTTCGGCCTGATCGGCGAACGGGGCCGCGAACTGCGTGAATTCCTCGACCATGAACTGGACGCCGAACTGCGCAGCCGCACCGTGCTGGTCTGCGCCACCTCGGACCGCAGCAGCATGGAGCGGGCCCGTGCCGCCTTCACCGCCACGGCCATCGCCGAGGGGTTCCGCGCACAGGGCCGCTCGACGCTGCTGATCATCGACTCGCTGACCCGCTTCGCCCGGGCCCAGCGTGAGATCGGCCTGGCGAGCGGCGAACCGGCCGGGCGCGGCGGCCTGCCGCCCTCGGTCTACAGCCTGCTGCCGCGCCTGGTGGAACGGGCCGGGCGCACCGGCGACGGGGCGATCACCGCGCTGTACTCGGTGCTGATCGAACAGGACTCGATGAACGACCCGGTGGCCGACGAGGTGCGCTCGCTGCTGGACGGCCACATCGTGCTGTCCCGGCGCCTGGCCGAGCGCGGGCACTACCCGGCGGTGGACGTGCTCGCCAGCCTGAGCCGGACGATGGGCAACGTCACGGGAACCGAACAGCTGCACGGCGCCACACAGTTGCGCCGGCTGATGGCGGCCTACCAGCAAGTGGAGATGCTCCTCAAGCTGGGCGAATACCAGCCGGGCAACGACCCGTTGACCGATTGCGCCGTGGATGCCCGGGCGCGGATCGACGCTTTTCTGCAGCAGTCGCTGCGCGAACCCGTGTCGCTCGACGACACCCTCGACCATCTCTTGCAGGTGACCGCCGATGTCCCACTCTGATTCCGACACCCTGTCGCCGGCCGGCGACGCGCTGCTGCCGACCCTCGACCTGCTGGCCCCGATCCGCCGCCACCGGCTGGCCATGGCCGAACAGGCCTGGCGCCGCCAGCGCGACGTGCTGGCGGCGTTGCAGACGCGCCTGACGCAAATGGCCGACGAGCTGCAACGGCTGCGCCAAAGCCAGCAGCAGGAGCGCCAGGAGCAGCGCGAGCAGCACAGCCACCGCCGCCTGCCGCTGCACGAAATGAACCGCTGGCTGGCCGGCGAGCAGCAGGCGATCCGCCGCATCGAGCGCTTCGAGCAGCACTACAAGGCCTTGCAGCAAGAGCACCGGCAACAGCAGCACTGGACCGACGACAGTCGCCAACAGCTGCGTCGGCGCCAGCGCGACCTGGAAAAGCTCGACTGCCTGCGCGACCTGTCCCGGGAGGCCTCATGAGCGCACGTCCTGCCTTGCTCAAGCCGCCGCCCCGGCCGGCGGAGCCGCCCCGTGCGCGCCAGGAGCCGCAAGCGCCCGGTGCCTGGCCGGCCCGGCACGGCGCCTCCCGTGAACTGCGCGGCGAAACCCACGACGACGGCGACCGCTTCGAACAACTGCTGGCAGGCATTGACGGCCCAAGTCCGGCAGACGTCGGCCAAGGTGCGGTGGCGGACTTCGGCGGCGGCGACCGCCAGCCCTCCGGCCAGGATCCGGAGCGATCCGCCGGCGCCCCCCTGCCCCCCGGGCCGTCGGCGGGCCTTTGGCAAACCCTATTGGCGCGCCTGGAGGAACGGCTCCAAGCGCTCGACGCAGGACCGCTCGACGTCCAGTTGCACATGCCGACCCTCGGCACGGTGTCGGCGCGGATCAGCCAACAGGGCGACGCGTTGGAGATCGCCCTGGGTTTCGCCAAGGACAGCGCCCGGCGCTATTGCGACGCCCGGCGCCAGGCCAGTGCCGATTGGCTCGGCCGGCAGTTGGGCCGCCGCGTGCGCCTGACCCTGCACAGTGAGGCGCACTGACATGCCGGCCCATGCCCTGCGCCTGCCTGGCCTGCCCGCCGCCGACGCCCAGGCCCGCCTGCAATTGGGCGCCGGCCTGGACCTGCGGCTCGCCGCGCCGTCCTCCGCCACGTTGACCCTGCGCCTGGCCCCCGAGCCCTTCGTCCGCGCACCGGGCAACGCCCTCGAAACCGCCTGCGGGCGGCTGTGGCTGGACGATGCCCAGCCGTTGCTCAGCCGACTGTCGCAGTGCCCGGCGATCCTGGATCCGGTGCAACCGGCGTCAGACGACAACGACTGGTACTGGCCGCTGTACAACCATTACCTCGCTGCCGAACTCCAGCCGCTGCTCAGCCCGTTGCGGACGGTGGCGGCAGTGCCGGATGGGGGCATCGATTGCCTGCTGGGGCTGCACGAGGACAGCGCGACCGCCCTCATCTGCCGTGCGCGGATACCCGCCGCCACGCTGCTGAACCTGATCCGTGGCGCGCCCTGGCAACGGCTATCGAGCCATGACGCAGCGCCGGACTGGCCGCTGCGCATCCCCCTGCCGCTGGGCCACTGCACGCTGAGCGCTGCGGAGCTGGCCAGCCTGCGGACGGGCGATGTGCTGCTCGCCGAACAGTCGCTGTTCACCCCCGAGGGCCTCGGCCACCTGCAACTCGGCGCCTGTCGCCTGCACCTGCGGCTCCTGCCTGCAACGGATCTGCGTTTTACCCTCACTGAACTGGAAGACCTGCCCATGAACGCCTCCCTTGACGCTTTCGCCCTGGCCGACAGCGAGCCGCTGTACGCCGCGTCCGAATCCTTCGACGCGCAGCCCGACCCGGGCCGTTTCGACGACCTGCCGCTGGCCCTGACCCTGCGCGCCGGCAGCGTGAGCCTGAGCCTGGGCCAGTTGCGTCACCTGAGCGTCGGTTCGGTGCTGGCCTTCAGCGGCTGCGCACCGGGCCAGGCCAGCCTGTTCCAGGGCGAACGCGCGCTGGCCCACGGCGACCTGGTGGACATCGACGGCCGGCTGGGCCTGCAGATCACCCGCCTGGAGCCGCGCCCGTGAACCTGCAGGATGTCGATCCGCTGACGCTCGCGCTGTTTCTCGGGGCGCTGTCGCTGGTGCCCCTGCTGATGATGATCTGCACCGCGTTCCTGAAGATCTCCATGGTGCTGCTGATCACCCGCAACGCCATCGGCGTCCAGCAGGCGCCGCCGAACATGGCGCTGTACGGCATCGCGTTGGCGGCGACGCTGTTCATCATGGCCCCGGTGTTCAGCGACATGGGCCAACGCTTCAGACAACTGCCCCAGCGCATGGCCGACTACCCCGCGATGGAGAGCGCCGCCGGCCAAGTGGCCGAACCGCTGCGCAAGTTCATGTCGCGCAACGTCGACCCGGACATCCAGACCCACCTGCTGGAAAACACCCAGCGCATGTGGCCGGCGGCGATGGCGGCCAAGGCCAGCCGCGACGACCTGCTGCTGGTCATCCCGGCGTTCGTGCTCTCGGAGTTGCAGGCGGGTTTCCAGATCGGTTTTCTGATCTACGTGCCGTTCATCGTCATCGACCTGATCGTCTCCAACATTCTGCTGGCCCTGGGCATGCAGATGGTGGCGCCGATGACCATCTCGCTGCCGCTCAAGATCCTGCTGTTCGTGCTGGTGGACGGCTGGACGCGGCTGCTCGACGGCCTGTTCTACAGCTACCTGTGAGGACGCCATGGAAACCTTGACCCTGTTCAAGCAGGCCATGTTGCTGGTGGTGGTGCTGTCGGCGCCGCCGCTGATCGTGGCGGTGATCGTCGGCGTGCTGACCTCGCTGCTTCAGGCGGTGATGCAGCTACAGGACCAGACCCTGCCGTTCGCCGTGAAACTGGTGGCCGTGGGCATCGCCCTGGCGCTGACCGGGCGCTGGATCGGCGTGGAGCTGATCCAACTGGCGCAACTGGCCTTCGCCATGATCCCGCAGACGAGGGCCTGAGATGTTCCAGGCGGCCTTCAGCGACATCAGCGAATCGATCATCGCCCTGACCGTCGGCATGGCGCGCCTGTACCCGTGCCTGTTCCTGGTGCCGGCGTTCGCCTTCCGGGAGATCAAGGGCGCGCTGCGCCACGCGATCGTCCTGGCGCTGGCCCTGGTGCCGATGCCGGCGATCCGCGCCAGCCTGGCCGGGCGCGACCTCGGCTGGCTCGACCTGAGCGGGCTGATGCTCAAGGAAAGCCTGATCGGCCTGCTGCTGGGGCTGTTGCTGGCGATGCCGTTCTGGCTGTTCGAGTCGGTCGGCTGCCTGTTCGACAACCAGCGCGGCGCCCTGATCGGCGGGCAGATCAACCCGGCGCTGGGGGACAACACCTCGGAGCTGGGGCACATGTTCAAGCAGGTGCTGATCCTGCTGCTGATCCTGGGCGGCGGCTACGCCAGCCTCACCCAGGTGATCTGGGACAGCTACGGCCTGTGGCCCGCCAGCCAGTGGCTGCCGATGCCCGCCGTGGACGGCTGGGGCCTGTACCTCAAGCTGCTGGCCAGTACCTTTCGCTTCATGGTGCTGTTCGCCGCGCCGCTGGTGGGCCTGTTGCTGCTGATCGAGTTCGGCATGGCGATCCTCAGCCTGTACAGCCCGCAGTTGCAGGTCTCGACCCTGGCGATGCCGGCCAAGAGCCTGATCGGCCTGGGCTTCCTGGTCCTCTATCTGCCGATGCTGTGCTGGCTGGGCAACGGCCGGCTGGCGGAACTGGCCGACCTCAGGCACCTGCTGCCCTTGCTGCTGCGCCCTACCCCCTGAGGCCTGCCCCCTGACCTCTCTGCCATGAAACCTGACGAGCACCGCCCGTGAGCGAAAAGACCGAACAGCCCACCCCCAAGAAACTCGCCGACGCCCGCAAGAAAGGCCAGGTCGGCCAGAGTCAGGACGTGCCCAAGCTGCTGATCTTCGCGGCGCTGCTGGAGCTGATCCTGGGCCTGGCCGGCGGCGGCATCGGCAAGCTCGAAGGTCTGGTGATGCTGCCGCTGCGCCAACTGGACCGACCCTTCGCCGCGGCGGTCGGCGAGGTGCTGACCAAGGCCGGCTGGGACCTGCTGCTGTTCATGCTGCCGGTACTGGGCATCGCCGTGGCCATGCGCCTGGCCGGCGGCTGGGTGCAGTTCGGCCCGCTGTTCGCCACCGAGAGCCTGAAGCTCGATTTTGAGCGGCTCAACCCGCTGAACCAGTTCAAGCAGATGTTCTCCTCGCGCCAACTGTTCAACCTGCTCAACAGCCTGTGCAAGGCCCTGCTGATCGGTGCGGTGCTGTATTGGGTGCTGCCGCCGGCCCTCAACGACCTGATCGGCTTGGCCAACACCGACCTGGACACCTACTGGCAGGCGATGATCGCCCTGTTCAGCCGGCTGTCGCGCACCTGCCTGGGCGTGCTGCTGGTGCTGGCGGTGGCCGACTTCGCCTTGCAGAAGTACTTCTTCATCAAGGGCCAGCGCATGAGCCACGAGGACGTGCGCAAGGAATACAAGGAGATGGAGGGCGACCCGCACATGAAGTCGCACCGCAAGTCCCTGGCCCGCGAACTCACCCAGCAGCCGGCCGGCGCCGCGCCGGCCAAGGCGCCGGTGGAAGACGCCGACCTGCTGCTGGTGAACCCGACCCACTACGCCGTCGCGCTGTTCTACCGCCCGCAGCAGACGCCGTTGCCGCGGATCATCTGCAAAGGGCACGACGCCGAGGCCCGGGCGCTGATCGAGCGCGCCCGCCAGGCCGGCGTGCCGGTGATCCGCTTCGTCTGGCTGGCCCGCACGCTGTACCGCAGCGAGGTGGGTCACTTCGTCCCGCGCGAGACCTTGCAGGCGGTGGCCCAGGTCTATCGCCTGCTGCGCGAACTGGACGACGCCGCCCACGGCGAACTGATCGAGATGCCCGGCGTGCCGTACTGACGCCCCAGAGCTGGAACCAGGCCGCGAGCGCTGCCACTCAGGGCAAAGGAATCTTTCCTGAACGCCCCCGGCGAGCCTAACGAACTCGCCCTGTCAGTCCATGACACGGAGAACAGCATGCCGTCACCGGTTCACGCCAACTTCAGCGCGGTCACTACCCCGATCACCGCGCCGGTCACCGCCCCTGCCGGGCAAAACCCCCAGGGCCTGGAACAGCGCCCCCAGGAGCCGACCCAACGCAGCGCCCATTCCTTGCGCCACATGGGCCAGCGGCTGATGCGCAACATCGGCCAACTGTCCCAGGACCTGCGGGCCCTGCCGCGCCCCTGGGGGCGCAGCCAGAACACGGCCCCGACGGGCAACCTGGCCCCGGCCACCGGCGCACCGCTACAGCGCGGGGCGGCGCCGGCGAGCGAGACGATCGAACTGCAGGAACACCCCAGCGAGGCCGCCGAGGCGTCCGGCTCCACCCCGCGCCTGAACCGCAGCAACGCCGGGCGCTTCGACAGCCACAGCGAACGCATCCAGCGCCAACCCACGCCCGAACCGCCCTCGGCGGGTATCCGCCTCGACGCCAAGGGCAAGCCCGAGTTCCAGCACTTCCAGCCGTCGGCGGTGGGCGACCTGCTGCAAAACGCATTGGGCCAGTCCGGCCAACGCTATCAGGCGCAACACAGCGCCGGCGACGGTCGGAACCATTTGCTGCTGGACCGCCAAGGCCACTTGCTGCACGTGAAACAGACCCCGACAGCCTTGGTCACGGTGCGCAGCAGCCGGGCCGAAGGGCCGGTGGCGGACAAAGCGGCGGCCGCGCCGGGCCTGACGCTTGAGGGCAACGCCGCCAAGGTCGGCGACGGCGCGCCGCTGCCCACCCTCGGGCGGGCGCAGTTGGGGCACCTCACCGGCATCCACGAGGACGACGCAGGCCAGACGCTGCGCCTGCACGACGGCAAACTGTATGAGCTCGACCGCGCCAGCGCGACCTGGCAGCAGCCGGCCACGGAGGCCGAGCCGGCGATGTTCAGCCAGCTCTCCCGGCAGGGCAACGGCCATCTCTACGGCCAGAGCGGCGACAACCTGGTGAACCTGACCGACCACGATGCCGTACCGCTCACGGTGGCGGACCTCAAGGCCTTCTCCGTGAACAACGAGGGCATCGCCGCCAGCCTGAGCGGCGAAAAGAGCCAGACCCTGCAGTTCACGCAACTCGCGGACCACACCGCCAAGTCCATGACCCTGGAGCTGAACGGCGGCTCGGCCGAACCCAAGCACATCGGCCTGACAGAGGACCGGCTGTTCGTCAGCGACACCGAAGGCCGGCTGTACAGCGTCGGGCGCGAAGAGATCGACGACGACGCGACCACCCTCAAGCTCCAGCCCGACCGCCGCTTCCAGCCGCCGGGCGAACCCCTGGGCGGCAGCCGTCAGGTCAGCGGTTTCCTCCCTGGCGACGACGGCAGCCTGCATGTGCTGGTCGGCGACAAGGCCGGGCACGCCCATTCCCATCCCCTGGACGAGCAACACCCTGCGCTGGAGCACGGCTGGAACCTCAGCGACGCACTGGTGCTGGACAACCGCCGCGGCCTGCCCGGCGCCGAGGCGCCGACACCGGCCGCCACGTTCGACCTGGAGCGTTCGGGCCGGATCGGCCTGAGCGACGGCCGCGTGCAGAGCTGGGATTCAGCCCGCCAGGACTGGAAGGACACCGGCATCAAGGACGTCACGCAGCTGCAACGGGGCACCGACAGCAAGGCCTACCTGCTGCAGGACGGCAAGCTGCACAAGCTGGACGTCAGCGCCAAGTTCGAGTCGGTGGCGGTCAGCGACGGCCATGCGCTCAACCGGCCGCCGCGCAGCACCGACGTGGCCCTGGGCGATGCGCTGCCGGGCCTGACCGACCGCCACATCACCGCATTCGCCATGCTCAACGACAAGCAGTTCGTGGCGCTGGACGACCACAACCGCTTCACCGCCCACCACAAGAACGGCGAAACCAGCGAACTCAGCCGCCTGGACCTCGAAGGCACGGTGGCCTCGCTGGCGCTCGACGAGAACCACAACCTGCATGCCCTGACCACCGAAGGCAAACTGTTCACCCTGGCCAAGGACGACTGGCAGGCGCCCCCGGACAACCCGCGTCCGCAGGCCAAATGGAAACCCGTGGCGCTGCCCGAGGGCAAGACGCTGGCCAGCATCCGCACCTCCGACGACAACCGCTTGAGCGCCACCCTGCACGGCAGCCAGGATCACTCGCAGGTACAGCTCAAGGGCAACGCCTGGCAACCGCTGACGCCGCGCCCCGCCGACCACAACGCCCTGGACAATCTGTTCGACCGGCTCAAGGGCGGCGTCAAGACCGCGAAGATCCCCGGCACCGGCCTCACGGCCCGGTTCAACTACAACCTGATGGGCCGCGGCGCGATGGAAACGGGCAACCAGGCCAGCGTCGGCGACTACTTCCGCGCGCACATCTTCAAGCCGACCCTGGAAATGCCGCGGCCGCTGAAGAACGTCGGCTATCACCTCCAGCACCGCTATCAGGGGCGCGAAGGCCTGAGGCCGCTCTACGCCTCCGAAGGCCGCGAGTTCAAGCGCCTGGAACTGCTGAGCGAGAAACCGCCGCGGACCGGCGCCGGCCAGGATCTGCAGTCGCGCATCGCCGCGCTGGGCTCCCGCCCCGGCCTGCAGGGCACCGGACTGGTCGAGGCGCTGGAAGCGTTCCGCAAGGAGCTGGAAGACAACAGCCTGCGCGCCACCCAGCACCTGGGCCGGCACGCCGGCAAGTCAACGCTGCTGCAGCAGAAGGAAGGCCTGCTCAACGTCCACGGCGAGCTGTCGGCGCCCTCCAAGCGCAGTCAGTTGAGCCTGAAGCTGGACCGGCTTTCGCAGAACTTCAACTTCGCCAGCTCCGGCCATGATTTCCTCAAGGAACTGAACGGCGCCCTCGCGCATCTGGCGCCCTCGGCGCAGAACCGCACCGGCGCCCTGCTCACGGAACTGCGCAACAACGGCTTGCGGGTGTCCCACCAGAAAGCCGACATCCCCCTCGGCCAACAGCGCGACGCCAGCGACAGCCTGGGCCTGATCAAAGCGCGTCTGGCGCTGGACGTGGGCACGATGGAAGAGTTCGACCAGGTGCTCAAAGGCGCCGAGAAACTGGCCGGGGCCTCCAACACCGAGGCCGGGGTCGAGGCCTTGAAAAAGGAACTGGGCGAACTGAAGGACAAGAAATACGGCGAGCATCCGCTCAAGCAGATCACCGACATGGGCTTCGCCGACCACGCCAGCCTGGAAGGCGCCTACGACGGCATCAAGGGCTTCCTCAACGGCTTCAAGAAGGAAGACCACGCCACCAGCGTCAGCCTGCGCGCCGCCACCGGCAGCAAGACCCAGCCGGAGATGGCGCAGACCCTCAAAGAGGCGCTCAAGCAACTGCATCACCCCGACGACGAGATCGCCGTGCAGCGCGGCTACGGCATGAGCGTGAGCACGCCGTTCGTGTCCCTGGCCAACAAGGGCCTGGGGCCGTGGCCCAGCGGCGCCGTCAGCGGCGCACGCAACTACAGCTTCAGCGCCGAACGCGGCGAGAAAGGCGTGACCGTCTACCTGCAGCGCGAAGGCTCGGGCACCGCCAGCGGGGGCGTCGGCGGCGGCAAAGACTATTGGCCGGGGTTCTTCAGGGGCGAAGACGCCGACCGTTTCACCAAGGTCGACATCGGCAACGACCGCCGCCTGACCCCGGCCCTGCGCCTGGGGGCGGACGTCACCGGCACCGCCGCCACCACCTGGCGAGACGGCGTGGTGTTCACGTTGCCCGACGAGGAAATCGATCCGTTCATCGACAAGCTGGTCGACGGCAAGCTCGATCCGCTGGAACTGATGAAGAAAGGCGTCGACCACGAAGCCCAGAAGAGCCTGCGCTTCAACTTCGACCTCAATGCCAGCGCCACCGCGGAATTCCGGGTGGGGTTCGGCCTGACCGACAAGGACAGCACGCCGCTGTCGGCGGCGGCGCGGGTCGGCGTGGGCGGCACGGTCAACGTCAACCTGCTCAACTACAGCAACTATTCGCTCGAGCAGCACAGCAACAAGGGCGAGCTGCAGGAAAGCAGCCGCAACCGGCCCCGCCTGCTCAACAACTTCGGCGTGTCGGGATTCGCCCGTGCCCAGTTCGCCGGCAGCCGCACCCCGGCCTCGGACGCCGCGACGCCCGCCAACCAGGGCATCACCGCCCCGCTGGGCGTCAGCGCCGGCGTTTCGGTGGACAACAAGACCAGCAAGCGGATCAAGTTCACCTTCAAGGAGGCAGAACCGCTGACCGCCGAGAACCTGGACAAGCTCGGCAAAAGCCTGGGCAAGGCGTTCAAGGATCCGGAATCGGAGCGGGTGCTGGGCCGCCTGGCCGACGCCGACGACGCGCAGTACGCAGGCCTGGACGCCACAGAGCGGCTGCAGCGCCACCTGGAGGGCTTGCAGGCGCACTTCGCCAGCAAGCCCAAGGACAACGACGAGCAATACGCCGCCCTGCGCGCCCTCACCCGCGCCGGCGTCCAGCACCAGGCGGCCGAGGCCCGCCACAGCCTGCTCGACAGCGGCCGGTTCGAATCGACCTACACCAACCTCTCGCGCATCGACGGCAAAAGCGCGGTCGCCAGTGTCATGGCGAAAATCAATCCCCACCATTCGCCGAGCAACGCCGAACGCATCACCGCGCTGATCGAGCGGGATCCGGACCTCAAGGCCTTGGTCAAGCAACTGCAAGCCACCCCCGGCACCCAGGCGCGGGTGCGCCTGGAACTGAAGGACGATGTGCAAGACCTCATCGACCAGCGCAGCCGCGACGGCACCCTCTCGCAGAAGGAACTCGGCGCGCTGCTGTCGGACCGCAACAACATGCGGATCAAGGCGATCACCGTGTCCCACAGCGTCAACCAACCGGAAAACTTCACCTCGCCGCTGCCGGTGCTGAGCTACAGCAGCAACGCGTCGGTCAACCTCAGCAAGGCGTTGGGCAAGATCAACTTCAGCTACGGCCAGGATCAGGACACGCCCAAGAGCTACTTCCTCGACGGCATGATCGCCAAGCCGGGCGAAGCGTTGAAGGCCACGCTCGGCGCGCTGAAACAGGAGGGCCTGCAACTCAAGGGCTGACGCCCGCCCCACGGCCCCGTCCGCCCGGGCGGGGCCTTTACCCCCGACAAGGAGTTCACATGGATCCTGCCTTCTACCCGCTCGACACCTTCCCGGCCCTGGCCGCCCTGGCCGACCGCTGGACGGTGATGCGCCAGGAACTGCTGGCGCTGCACGCGCCGCTGCTGGACATCGACCGCACCGACAAGCCCCACCAAGCGGTGCACGACGAAGTCAGCGCCCATCTGCGACAGGGCGGCACCTACGGCTGGCTCAAGGGCTGGGGCGAATCGGGCGGCAATCGCGACTGGGTGCAATACCCGCTGCTGTTCCGGGATGAGCCCATCGCCCCGGCGCTGGCGGCCCTGCCCCAGACCCTGGCCATGCTCGGCGAAGTCGGCGGACTCAAGGTCGCGGCGCTCGCACGGTTGGCGCCCCAGGCGTTCCTGCCTCGCCACCGGCACCCGGAGATCCGCGCCGAAGGCCTGTTGCAGATGCACTTGACCCTCGATGCCGCGCACGAGCGCAACGATGCCTACCTGAACGTGGCCGGCGAATTCCATCGGCACCGCTGCGGTGCGGCGGCGGTGTTCGACGGCTCGCTGGACCATTTCGTGGTCAACGCCAGCGAGGCGCCGCGCACCCTGCTCTATCTGGAGTTCGACCGGGCGCGCCTCGCACGCCCGACGTGAGGCGCGCCGCCGGGCGCACAAAAAGAAACGGGCGCATGATGCATGCGCCCGTTTTTTATTTGTCCGGGTATGTCAGTGCAAGACCCGACCCAGCCCCGAGCGGGTCTCGCGTACCTGGGCGACGAAGCCGCCGACCACGTCGCTGAAGCTGTCCTCGTCCAGCCGGGCCAGTTCGCGCTGGGTGCACAGCCGCACATCGCCCTTGTCCAGGGCCAGCCAGCAACCGCGCAAGGCCGCGATGTCGAAGTTCATGGTCAGCAGGCGTTGCAGGTTGTCCGGGCCTGGCCGCAAGGCGCCGAGCCGGCAGTGGATGATCACGTTTTCGCTGTGTTCGGGCCACTCGATGACGGCGGCCTGGATCTGTTCGCGGTCGTACAGCGCGCAGACGCCGTTCTGCCAGGTCAGGGGGGTGCCCAACCGATCGGCCAGATGGGCGATGAAACGCTGGATGGCCGGTGTGGAGTTCGCCATTTGTTTTTCCTCTTAAGTTGAATGGCCTTGGGGTTGGCCGTTTCGCAACTTGAGTGGAAAAACAATGGCGAATAGTTCCAGCCGGAACAAATATTCCGGACTCAGTGCTTCAATCCCGCCAACGACAGGAGTTGTCCGAGCAAGGCCTGTAGTTGTTCGCCCTGATCGTCGTTGTGCAGTTCATGCCAGACCACGAAAGTGTGCTGGCTATCGAGACATATGTAGTAACCCTCATAGGATTCGACATTGTCGAAACGCCGCTTGAGAGTCTCGGAAAACAGATCCGGGCGCTGGGCCTGGCGCTGGATGTTCAGGGAAAGTCCCCAGCCCAGGCTCTCCTGGCGGCAGACGAATTCGACGCCCGGAGCCCACTGCCAGACGCTTGCCCGCTTCTGGGCGATGCGCTGGAGGAAGTCCTGCTGATCGGTGCTTTGAAAAATCGTTTCAGTCATTCAGAGGCACCGTACTGTATTGGCCACCGCCGTCACGCAGTGCCGGGGACCACCAGACGTTCAACTCGGAGTTGTTGGCGTCAAGTTGCTGACAATTCCCTATGTGACAGGAAGTTTCAGGTACTGACGTACAAGCGCTCAATATAAGTAAACACAACCACGCAATACCGGCACGACACCACTTCATCTCTTCACCTTCCTTGTCGGACTCTACAGATTATCGCCTCAAAGCCTAGCTGCTTAAGGGCACCGCGACAGGCAAAAGCCATGTCCAGATGATTGAGTCTTCTCTTATAACCCGCGCGAAAGCGGGGGCAACATCGATACCCGTGCCGGCGCCGCCGCAGGCGACGCTGTCGCTGCGGGCCGCAAGGCCACGAACACCTCCGTTGATTCACCAGGTTGCAACAGGAACCGCGGTGCGGCCGTCACTGCCAATGTCGCGCCGCCGGAACAGGCCTCGGGGTTGAAACGCTGCGGTTTGACACCGACGTTCTTGACCACGCCGACCGCCACCGAGTAGTCCGTTGCGCTGAACCACTGCATCCGCCCGCGGTCCAGCGCGAACGGGCCGTCCACTTTACACAGGTCGCCCAAGGCCACACCAGATGATGTTCGTTTGATATCACCGGGTATCCGCCCGCGCACCAGCTCGGCGAAGGTAGCGCCGATCGATGCCCGCAACACCGCAGGCCCCCCCGGTTGGCGGCCGGACGCCAGGGCCTGGCCCAGCTGCGCGCGGTTTTCGCTGGCCACGTAGCGGGCCGGGTCGACCTGATCGCCGATCAGGCGCGGGGTCAGGATGAACAGGCGCTCGCGGCGCGACAGCTCGCGGCGGGTCGAGGAAAACATCGGCCCGACCCACGGCAGCTTGCCCAGCACCGGCACGCGGTCGCTCTGGTCGCCCTGCTCGTCCACGTGGAAACCGCCGATCACCAGCGAACGGTTTTCGCTGATCACCGCCTGGGTGCTGACCGTGCCGCGCTTGACCGTCGGCGTCTGCTGGTCACGCTGCTGCTCCAGCTGGCCGTCCTCGATGTCGACGATCAACTGGAAGCGGTTGTTCGGCCCGCCCCCGATGGTGCGCGGCACTACTTGCAGGCTGGTGCCGGCGGTGACCGGCTGGATCGTCGCCACCCGCTCGCCCGTAGCGGTGATGAACTGGGTGCGGCTGAAGTCGATCACCGCCGGCTGGTTCTCCAGGGTCAGCACCGAGGGCCGGGCGATCATCGAGGCCATGCCCTGCCCCTCCAGCGCCTGGATCTCGGCGAAGAACCGCTCGAAGTCGCTGATGAACAGCGTCGATGAACCGCTGTTGAGCAACGAACTGCCGAAGCCGACCTTGCCCGCCCTCGCCGACCAGCGCGACTCCAGGTTGGCCAGTTGGCTGCGGTCGATGTCGAGGATGATCGCGTCGATCTCCACCAGATTGCCCGGCAGGTCCAACTGCTCGATCAGTTGCTGGTAGGTGGCGCGCTTGTCCGGGTTGTCGTAGATCAGCACGGCGTTGTTGCGCACGTCGGCCGCCACCCGGCGCTGGCCTGCGGCGGACTGGGGCCGGTGGCCGCTGCGCCCGGCGGTGCGTTCGCTGGCCAAGTTGAGGATCTTGCCCCGGGCCATGTCCGCCATGCCTTGCAGGGCGTCGATGTTGGCCTTGGGATCCTGGGGCGACGGCTGCGTCGGGCGCTGGCTGTCGAGCATGTCCTCCAGGATGCTGGCCACGCCGGGGATGCGCAGGCTCTGGTCGCGGTAATTGACCTGGCGGTCGGCCACCGCCGCGTAGCGCAGGGGGAACATCATCACCTGCTGCTTTTCGTCGGGCTTGGCCTTCTCCTTGCTGAACCCGCGGATCAGCTCGACGTAGCGCACAGGACCGCTGACCAGCACCACGCCTTCGTCGGGCAGCTCGCCCCAACCGAAACGCTTGTCCAGCAGGCCGATGTCGGTCAACGCCTGCTTCAGGTCCGGCGCGGCGTCGGAGGACACCTCCAGCCGCTGCGAGACCTGGGCCGACTGCGGACTGACGTACAGCTTGCCGTTGTAGACGAACCACTGGAACTGATGCTCCAGCGCCAAGCGGTCGAGGAATTCCTCGGCCGTCGCCGCCCGCAGCTTGGCGTCCACCGTGCCGCTGACGCCGCTCAGGCTCAGGCCCACACCATAGGCGTTGGCGAAATCCTTGAGCACGGTCTCCAGCGGCGTGCGCGAGGCCTCGTAGGCGTAGGCCGATTGCCGCCAGTCATCGGGCACCACGGCCAGCGCCGGGCAGGACGCGGCCAACAGCAGGGTCAGGCCGCACAGTCGCTTAAACATAGGTTCTTCCCAGAGGCAGAGGACGGTTCACAGGGCGGGGCAAAGAACGGGAAACCGCGGCGCTGCGTTCAAGCATCGCCTCCCACACGTCCCGTTGGTTGGCCAGCGATTCGATGGCGGCGATCAGCGCCGGGATGCCCTGCAACGGCAGGTAGCGCATCAGGCACAGGCGACGCTCGGCCGGATCCAGCGCCAGCGCCCCGCCGAATCGCCCGAGGCTGGGGCCGGACAGGCGCAGCGCCGCTTCAAGGCTGGCGTCGTCGCCGCGCCAGGCTGCGCTGAGCATGGCCAGGCACAGCACGCCGCCGGGCCGCCGTTGCAGGCGCAGCGGCGCGCCGTCGATCAGCAGCCCCAGTTCGCCGTCGCCGCCGTCCAGCCAGCGTTGCGCGGCGAGCGCCAGTTCAGCGGATTTCATTGATGATCGCCTTGGCCAGGTTGTGCTTGACCACGATTTCCTGGTTCGCCGCCCAGCTGGCGGTGGAGGACTGGCGGATCGCCGAGTTGAAGGCATGCCAGTCGTCCGGGGAAAACGCATCCATGTCCAGCGCCGCGGCGTCCAGATCCTGTTGCGCGTTTTCGAAGTTGTTGTCCAGGCGGCGGCGCAGTGCATCGGGAGAAAGCATGGTGAGGCTCCAGGTCGATAACTGCCCATTGAGTGGCACGTTCCCGACGTTGGTTCCCTGCCCGCCTGCGCTCATTGCGCCAGCTTCATGGCTGCGCGCTGTCCGGCAGCGGCCCGAGCGCGCTGCCCAGGGCCTGCCAGTCGATCGCGAAGTCGCCGTGCTCGGTGCGCAGGCACAGGCTGTCCGGCGCCTGCTGCGGATCGGCGCGCAGGCTCCACACGGCCTGGGCCTGCTGCAGGTGGTTCGCGGCCAGGTCCAGCCGGTCAGGGTGGCAATGCAGCACGCCGGGTTCGTCCGCCGGCCGGGCAGCGCTCAGCTGCCGGCACAGGGCGGCGATCCGTGCCGCATCGCCCTGCTCGCCCAGCAGTCGCTGCCAGGCTTGGCCCAACAGCGATTCGGCGCTCTGGAGAATGGCGTCCCACATCTGTTGGCGTTGCGCCTGCCATTGGGCGAGCAGCGCATCGGCCTGCTGCCAGACCTCGGCCAAGGCTTGTTCCTGCGCCGCTTGGCGCAGGCGCTCGGCCTCTTCGCGGGCGTCGGCCAGCAACGTGTCGGCCTGGGCGCGGGCATGCGCCAGCAGTTGCCCGGCCAGCAGGCTGTCTTCGAAGACTTCTCGGCGCAGGACGGGGCCGTCAGGCAACGCCTGGGGATGGCTCAGGCTCAGTCGGCGACGGGTCAGCATGGGGAGATCCTTGTGTAGTGAACGTGAGGGCGTACCAGCCGACCGCCTGCCAGAGTGAGGCCAGCCGTGCGTGGGGCAACCCCTGGAGCGGCGCGTCTTCGATGGATGTGCAGGCGAACTCCAGGCGCAGGCGTTGCCACACCGGTTCGCCGACCCAGGCCCGCAGCAGCCTCAGGCCTTGGCTCTGCGTGTCGCCCTCGCGCCAGCGGGCCGGCAGCCAATGGCCCGGCTGCAGCGCCCGGCCCAGGCGGCGGCACCAGCGCAGCCCCGCGTCATCGAGCCCCGGCGGCGGTTCGCCCTGGCTGCCGGCGCAGACCGCCACCGCCAGGCTCAGCACCTTCGCCCACTGCTGCGCGTCCAGCACCAGCAACGGCAACAGTCCGCCGTTGGGCGGCGCGGGCCGCGTGGCGCCCATGCCCGCATGACGGGCCCGCCACTCAGCCGGCCATGGGGTGTTCGATGGCGGAGCGGCGTCGGCCCACCAGCGCACCCAGGCAAGCGCCTGCGGCGGCGTGACCTCCTGGGGCTTCATGCCGGCCCGGACGGCGCGTTCTTGCCGCCGCCTGCCGCGTTGCCCAGGCGTTGGCGCCAGTGCGGATTGAGGGCGAACAGGCCGGCGACCAGCAGCACGCCGGCCACCGCGCACAGCCCCAGCAGCCATTGCCAGAACCGCCAGCGCTCGCGGGTCAGGGTGAACGGACCGACCGTCACCGTCTCCACGGTCTCGCGGTAACCCTGGGCCGGCACGAACACCACCGCGAGCTTCTTGTCGTCGGCGCCGCCGATCCCCGGAATGCTGCTGGCCACCATGCGTCGGATGCGCGGCAGCACGCTGTCCGGATCCAGCTCGGCGCGGTGCTTGATGAACACCGCCGCCGACGCCGGCTGCACCGGCTCGCCCGGCGCGATGCGTTCGGGCAGCACCACGTGCACCCGCGCCACCACCACGCCGTCGATCTGCGACAGGGTCTGCTCAAGTTCCTGGGACAGCGCATAGAGATAGCGCGCCCGTTCTTCCAGGGGCGATGAGATCACCCCTTCCTTGCGGAACACCTCGCCCAGGCTCGAACGCGAGCGCCGGGGCAAACCCACCGCCTCCAGCGCCCGCACCGCCCGGGAAATGTCGCGGTTGGCCACCAGCACCGCCACGCCGTTCTTGTCCAGACGCTTCTGCGCGTCGATGTCCTTGCCGGCCAGTTCCGCCAGCACTTCGTTGGCGTCCTGTTCAGAGAGGTCGCGGTGCAGTTCCATGCGCTCGCCGCAACCGGCCAGCAGCAGAACCGTCAGCACCGCCGCGAGCGGCCCGAATACCTTGGGATGCATGGCTGCGCCTCATTGAAGACTGGTGAGTTTTTCCACGCTCTGGGCGGCCTTGCTCACCAGTTTGGCGCTGAGCAGGCTTTGCAGATAAAACGACGACAGCGACCGGTTGGCCTGCAGCGCCTGCTGCGGGTCCACCGAGCGCGCGGCGCGCTGCAGTTCGCGGGTCGCCTTGTCGGCGTCTTTGTGCAACGCCGTCGAGGCCTGGGAAATCGCCGTCACCGACGGTTCGTTGCCGGCGGCGCGCGTCGCCGCCTGCTGCATCTGCGCATTGAACCAGGCGATGTCCGCCTCGGCAGGCGGCCTGGCCGGCAATGCCTCGGGCGCGGCTGCACCCGAATGCCCGGTTGTTACCCCTGTAATCGCCATTCACGCTCTCCTGCCAGGACGAAGGTTTACATTCAGCCGAAGAGGCTGCCGGTGCTTTGCTGCGTCAGCACCGAGAGCACGTTGCCGGCGGTGATCCGGGCATCGGTCTGCAGCGTGTTGCCGGCGCCGCCGTTGAGGAAGTTCTGCTCGGCGTTGGGGAACAGTCCGCCCATCGAGTGGCCCTGGGCACTGCCCTTGACCTCGCCCTTGATCATGTCGATCGCCTTCTGGAACTGCTTGCTCTCATCGCGGGACATGTATTGATCGCCCTCGGACAGCTCGCCCATCCAGTCCTTGGACTTGCCGTCCGGCTTGCCGAACTCTTCAGGGTGCATGTCCATGAAGCGTGCGATTTCCTTGAGCACGTCCTTGTCATCGTTGGAGAACGCCATCTCGCCGCGGGCATCGCGGGCCGGGTTGCCGGTGGGCTTGAGCAGGTTGTCGAGCTTCTCCTCGCCCAGGCTGCCCAGCAGCGACGACAGCAGGTCCTGCACGCCGCCACCGCCGCCGATGCCGCCGGGCATGGGGTTCCAGCCGCCCCCGCCGTTTCCGCCTGGCATCGGGTTCCAGCCTCCGCCGCCGTTGCCGCCCGGCATCGGGTTCCAGCCGCCGCCGTTGCCGCCGCCGAACTGGCCGCCGTTCTGCAGGCCGCCGCCCAGCATGTCCTTGATCATGCCTTCGAGGCCTTTGGTGAACGCGGCCTTCTCTTCGCTGTTGAGGTAGTTGTCCTCGGTCAGCTCGTCGCGCCAGCTGCGCACCTTGCCGTTGGCGTCGTCGGGCTTGCCGAACTTGCCGGGGTTCTTGTCCATGTAGTCGGCGATCATGCCCAGCAACGGGTTTTTCGCGTCGCGGATGTTGGCGCCGCTGCCGGATTTCTCGAACAGCGCCTGGCTCAACAGCTCGGCGATCTGCCCGGCGCTGTTGCCCGAGCCGCCCTGGGACCCGCCCATGCCCGGCAGGCTGAAGCCGCCCTGGAACGAGCCGCCTGGAGGGAGTGTCAACGCAGTGGAAAACATAAGGTGCTCCTTGCCTGGATTGCCCAAGTCACGGCCCTTCCGGCCAAGGCCGGAAGGGCCTGTGACCACTTAGTAGTTGATCGCCTTGCCGGTCTGCTGGGCGGCGTTCTGCGCCTTGGTGGCGGAGTCCTGGTAGGCGCTGGCGATACCGTTGACGGTATCGGTCATCATCTTGTTGGACTGAGCCTGGGCGTTCATGGTGGTGGTGGCTGCTGCAGTGGCGTCCATTTGTTGCATGGCAGCCATCGAAGCGCCAAGGGATGCGGTACCGGCCATAGTGTCTACTCCTGATAATCGATTGTTGTTTGAGCACCGGATGGTGTTCGAACAATGAGTGGTCGATTCTCGGCAGCGGTTCCATGGCGAACGCGAATTGGCCGGTGCGGCAGGTTCCGGGCGTCGGGGGACGGACCGCGGGCGTCAGAGTTCCGGGGAGTCGATGCTCAGGCTTTTCATGCGGTGATAGAGAGTCCGGCGCGGAATGCCCAGCTCGCTGACCACCGAGTCGATGCATTTGGCGTGGCGCGACAGGCAATCCATGATCAGGGTCTTTTCGAACAGGCGCAGGTGGCTCTTGAGCGGTGCGGCCTGCCGGCACGGGGGCGAAGGATCGTCGGTCTGCAAGGCCGGCATGCCCAGCACGAAGCGCTCGGCGGCGCACTTGAGTTCACGGATGTTGCCCGGCCAGCGGTGGTTGAGCAGGCACTTGAGCAGGTGCGGGTCAGGGGCCGGCATCGGCTGGCGGTGGCGTTCGGCGGCCTCGCAGACGAAGCGCTGGAACAGCGGCTGGATGTTTTGCAGGCGCGAACGCAGGGTCGGCAGCTGGATCTTGATCACATTGAGGCGAAAGAACAGGTCGCGGCGGAACTTGCCCTCGTCCACCAGTTTCTCCAGCGGCGTCTGGGTGGCGACGATCACCCGCAGGTCCAGCGGCACGAAACGGGTCGAGCCCAGGCGTTCGATGCCGCGCATCTCCAGCACCCGCAGCAGCTTGGCCTGCAGCAGCAAGGGCATGCTGTCGATCTCATCGAGGTAGAGGGTGCCGCGGTCGGACGCTTCGATGTAGCCGGCCCGGGACTTGGAGGCGCCGGTGTAGGCCCCGGCCATGACCCCGAACAGTTCGCTCTCGGCCAGCTGTTCCGGCACCGCCGCGCAGTTGAGGGCCACCAGCTGACCTTCGCGTCCGGACAGTTCGTGGATGCGCCGGGCCAGGGTGTCCTTGCCGGTGCCGGTCTCCCCCTCCAGCACCATGTCGACCTTCAACGGTGCGGCCTTTCTGATAAACGCTTGCAAGGTGCCCACTGTGTCGAGAACTTCATGTTCCCATTGCACGGAGTGGTTGTTCGAAAAGCCCCCAGTCATCTTGTTCCCTCACGATGATGATCACTTCTGTCGGGATCGAGGAATACAGAAACGCCGCGCCTTCTTTCAATCCGAGCATCGGAAGGTCGATGGACGTCAGAAACTCAAGCGTATGCCTGCGACACCATTGTTTTTGTTCAGGGCGATATTGATAGCAGCAGATTTCCATCACCAGCCTGCGTTCATTCCCCCGATGGTTCAGTGCGATTTCCAAGGCCGGACGCCGCTGCGGGTGCGCCGGCCGCTCTCCTGCGGCAAGGCCGCAGTCTAGCGTCGCACAGGTGCGGGGCGAAATTGAAATTCGCCGCAAAGGCCATAGAAACGCTCAATTCCGGAACCGCGCCTCATGGCCGTCGCAAGGCGGCCCTCACCCCCTCGGCCATCGACTGCGCCTCTTCGCGCAGCGCCTGGCAGAACGCATCGGCGCTGACCGACGCCGGTCGGTGCTCCGGCCGGATCAGCATGACCCGGTACGGCAGCGACACCGCCAGCGGACGCATCACCAGGTCGCGCCCCGCCTCCGTCAATGCGGTCAGCGGGTTGATGATCGCCACCCCCAGGCCCTGCCTGACCATGGCGCAGACCGATGCGGCGTTGTCCGTTTCGATCACCGTGCGCCGGTCGACCTGCGCCTGGCGGAAACACTCGTCCAGGCGCTGGCGGTAAACGTCCAGGCTGGACAGGTTGATGAAGTCGACCCGGTGAAAGTCCGCCAGCGACAGCACCGGTTTGGCCAAAAGCGGATGCCCCGGCGCCAGGACGCAAATCATGTCTGCGCTGAACAGCGGCTCGCCCCGGGTGCCGCGCGGCACTTGCTCGACTTCGGTCAGGCCCAGATCGTGCTGCTGGGTGACCAGCGACTCTTCGAGCATCGGCGACTCCTGCGCCACGATGCTCACGCTGACGCCCGGTCGGGAGCGGTAGAAGCGCCGGCACACCCGGGGCAGCAGGGTCTGGGAAAACAGCGGCAAACAGGTCAGGGCCAGCCGGCCGTGCTCGAAATTGCGGATCGACTGCGCGCAGCGCTCGATGCGCTCAAGCCCTACATAACTGCGCTCGACCTCATCGAACAGCATCAGGGCCTGGTCCGTCGGCAGCAGGCGCCCGCCGGCGCGCTCGAACAGGCGCAGTCCGGAGACTTGTTCGAGCCGGGCCAGTTCGCGGCTGACCGTCGGCTGCGAGGTGAACAGCAACCGCGCCGCGCCCGTGACGCTGCCGGCCTGCATGATGGAACGGAACACTTCGATCTGACGCAGCGAGATCTTCACTGGGATTTTCCGGTGACAACAAGAAGGCCATATCAGATATGAATGGGTAGCGAATAAAAAGCTATTTTTTTGATGAGCGAGGCACGGCATGCTGCGCCGATCCTTTCGATGAGCATGCGCCATGTCCCCTACGCTTCCCTTCACCCTGTTGGCCGACAGCGCCCGTACCCACGGCACCCCGCTATGGAGCTACGACGCCGCGACAATCCTTGAGCGCATCGGGCGCCTGCGCGCGTTCGACACCGTCCGCTACGCGCAGAAGGCCTGCTCCAACCTGCACATCCTGCGCCTGATGCGCGAGCACGGCCTGCACGTGGATGCCGTCTCCCTGGGTGAGATCGAACGCGCCCTGCTCGCCGGTTTCCAGGTCGGCGGCGCGCCGGCGGGCATCGTGTTCACCTGCGACCTGTTCGACCGCAAGACCCTTGAGCGCGTGGTCGAGCTGGGGGTGGAGGTCAACGCCGGTTCCATCGACATGCTGCGCCAACTGGGCGAGCGTTCGCCGGGGCACCGCGTATGGCTGCGGATCAACCCCGGTTTCGGTCACGGCCACAGCCGCAAGACCAACACCGGCGGCGAGAACAGCAAGCACGGCATCTGGCACGAAGACCTGCACGAGGCCCTGGCGGTGATCCGTGAGTTCGGCCTGAAACTGGTGGGCGTGCACATGCACATCGGCTCCGGCGTGGACTACTCGCACCTGGAAGAGGTGGCGCGGTCGATGGTGCAACTGATCGCTGGCCTGGGCCAGGACATCGAAGCCTTCTCCATCGGCGGCGGCCTCTCCACGCCCTACCGTCCGGGCGAGGCCGCCGTGGACGTCGAGCGCTATGCGCGCACCTGGGCGGTGGCCAGGAAGGAAATCGAAGCGCTGCTGGGCCATCCGGTGCACATGGAGATCGAACCGGGCCGCTTCCTGATGGCCGAGTCGGGCCGGCTGGTGAGCGAAGTGCGGGCAGTCAAGCGCATGGGCAACCGCCGCTACGTGCTGGTCGACGCCGGCTTCAACGACCTGATGCGCCCGGCCATGTACGGTGCCTACCACCACATGACGCTGCTGGACGCCGAAGGCCGCCCGGTGGACCGGCCGCTGGTGGACACCGTCGTCGGCGGCCCGTTGTGCGAGTCCGGCGACATCTTCACCCAGGACGACCAGGAACTGCGCCCGCAACCGCTGCCTGAAGCCAAGGTCGGCGACTTGCTGGTGTTCCATGACACCGGCGCCTACGGCGCGTCAATGTCGTCCAACTACAACAGCCGGCCGCTGCTGCCGGAGGTGCTGTTCAGCGACGGCCAGGCCCGCTTGATCCGCCGCCGGCAGACCCTGGACGCCCTGTTCGAGCAAGAACAGGAGCTCTGAGCCTCACGCACCCGGACCGAACGCGGCCCTGACGAACTCCATGAAGCTTTGCAGCTTGGGCGTCAGCCGCCGGTCCGGGGCGTACAGCAGGTTCATCGGCGAGACCGGCACCTTGTACTGCGGCAACAGCCGCACCAGCGTGCCTGCGCGCAAGGCATCCTTGACCAGCTCCAGCGGCAGCATCACCACCCCCAGCCCGGCCACGGCGGCGGCCAGCAACGGGTCGCCCTGGTTGATCGTCAGCCGGCTCTTGATCGGCACATCGACGACGCCTTCCGGTCCCTCAAGGCGAATGTGCGAACGTCCGTCCGAATAGGCGAACGCCAGGCACTCATGGGCCTGCAGGTCCTGCGGCGTCGCGATGGCCGGGCGCCGGGCCAGGTATGCCGGCGCGGCGCACAGCACCATGGGGTACGGCTTGAGCGGCAAGGCCTTCATGCCGCTGTCGGCCAGTTCGCCGATTCGAAACACGGCGTCATAGCCGCCCTCCACCAGATCCACCAGTTCGTTCGACAGGGTCAGGTCCACCGACACCTGCGGAAAACGCACCATGTACTCCAGCAGGCGCGGCGACAATGTGCTCACGCCGAAGGTCACCGGCGCGTTGATCCGCAGCCGCCCGCTGGGCACGCCACGGGTGACGGCGGCCATTTCCTCGGCGGCGTCCACGTCGGCCAGGATCAGCTTGGCCCGCTCGTAGAAGGTGCGGCCGAAGTCGGTCAGGCTTTGCTTGCGGGTGGTGCGGTTGAGCAAGGAAACGCCCAAATGCTGTTCGAGCATTTTCACCTGCTTGCCGACCAGTTGCGGCGACAGGTTGAGCTCGTCGGCCACGGCGCTGAACGAACCCAGCTCCACCGAACGGACGAAAGTGGCCATCAACGTGAGGCGATCCATTGGAAACCCTGTGTTTCTAGTGTCGCGCCATCGTAGGGCTTTATCCGGCCCAGGCCAAAGACTAAATTGGGCGCCACGACACGCACGCACCGGGACTGCCCCGGTGCGTCGCTCCATTGATACAGCAGAGGTGCACATGGCCCGGATTGTCAGGATTCACGAATACGGCGACGCAAGCGTCTTGAAACTGGAAGCGGTGGACGTGCCCGCCCCCGCGCCCGGCGAGGTGCAGATCCAGGTCAAGGCCTTCGGCCTGAACCGCGCGGAAGTGATGTTCCGCAACCACGCCTACCTGCAGGAAGCCGAATTCCCCAGCCGTCTGGGCTACGAAGCGGCCGGCGTGGTGGCGGCGGTCGGCGAAGGCGTCAGCGGCTTCAATGTCAGCGACGCGGTCAGCCTGATCCCGCCGCTGGACATCGCCCGCTGGGGCACCTACGGCGAAGTGGCGAACGTGCCCGCTCACCTCACCGTCAAGCACCCGGCCAACCTGTCCTTCGAACAGGCCGCCGCGTCCTGGATGCAGTACGTCACCGCGTGGGGCGCGCTGATCGAGCAGGCGAAACTGACCCAGGGCGACGTGGTGCTGATCACCGCCGCCTCCAGCAGCGTCGGCCTGGCCGCGTTCCAGATCGCCCGCAGCGTTGGCGCGGTGCCGGTGGCCATCACCCGCACCCAGGCGAAAAAGCAGGCCCTGCTGGACGCCGGCGCCGCCCATGTGATCGTCAGCGACGAAGAAGACATCGTGGCGCGGGTCATGGCCCTCACCGACGGCCAGGGCGCCCGGGTGGTGTTCGACCCGGTCGGCGGCCCGGCCTTCGAAACGCTCACCCAGAGCATGGCCCGCGGCGGCATCCTGCTCGAATACGGCGCCCTGAGCCCGGAACCCACGCCGTTCCCGCTGTTCACCGTGCTGGGCAAATGCCTGACGCTCAAAGGCTACCTGTACGCCGAGATCGTCGCCGACCCGGCCGCGCTGGAACGGGCCAAGGCGTTCATCCTCGACGGCCTGGCCTCGGGCGCGCTCAAGCCGGTGATCGCCAAGACATTCGCGCTGGAAGAGATCCAGCAGGCCCACCGTTTCCTTGAGGCCAACCAGCAGATCGGCAAGATCGTCGTCACAGTCTGAGCCCTTCCCTCCCCACCCTTCCAGACCGCCGCCCGATGCCTGCATCGGGCGGCGCGCAAGGCTTCCACCATTTCTGGGATATCGCCTTGCGCTCTTCGCTATAACCTTAGAAGCGGCCGCGAATTAGACTGGCGCGAAAGCAGTTCGCACCGCGATTTAAGGAAGAAAGCATGCAAGACATTTTCAGCATCAACTGGTTGCTCTGGCTGTCGACCATGGTGCCGCTCACCCTCAGCGCAGGCCCCGGCAACCTGATGGTCGCCACCTCCGGCGCGCAAAGCGGCGTGCGCCGCTCGGTCTGGTTCATCGCCGGCCTCGACATCACCTATTTCCTGATCGCCGTGCTGGTGGGCCTGGGGCTCTACCACACGCTGATGAACCACCCGACGCTGGTCTGGGGCCTGCAAGTGGCGGGCAGCCTGTACATCCTGTGGCTGGGCGTGCGCCTGCTGCGCCGTCCGCTCAAGGCACCCGGCGACAAGACCCTGCACCTGCAGTTTCGCGACGGCATCTTCGTGCAGTTGGGCAACGTGCAAGGGATCGTCATGCTGCTGGTGATGTTCTCGACCTTCCTGCCCGCCGGCGACACCAGCAGCACCGTGGTGCTGGTCCTCAGCGCCGCACTGATTTCGCTGAACTTCTTCTCCCACGTCATCTGGGTCTCGATGGGCTCGACCGTGCAGAAGCTGATCCGCTCGCGTCCCCGCTTGCTGGTGGCCCAGAACGCCGCGTTCGGCCTGATGCTGATTGCGGTCGCCGTGTGGATCTTCCTGCGCATCGGCCCGCTGTAAGGACTGCCCATGACTCACGCCCACGCCATCGTCTTCACCACCCCCGGCGCACCGGACGTCCTGGAACTGCGCGAACTCAAGCTGCGCGCCCCCGGCGCCGGCGAGATCACCGTCGCCGTCGAGGCGGCCGGGGTCAACTTCATCGATCTGCACCGCCGCTCCGGCGCGCTGGACGACGGCTCGCCGTTCCCCCGGGGCCTGGGCATGGAAGGCGCCGGCCGCGTCCTCGAATGCGGGCCGCAGGTGCAAGGCCTCGCCCCCGGCGACCGGGTCGCGTTCGTCGACAGTTCGACGGGGAGCTACGCCAGCCACGCCGTGCTGCCGGCCTCGCGGGCCATCCGCCTGCCCGGCGACATGCCCAGCGAAGTGGCCGCCGCCTTGATGTTCAAGGGGCTGACCGTCGAGTACCTGACGCACCGCTGCATACCCGTGGCACCCGGCGACTGGGTGGTCTGGCATGCCGCCGCCGGTGGCGTGGGCAGCATCGCCACGGCCTGGCTGAGCGCCCGGGGCCTGCACGTCATCGGCCTGGCGTCGAGCGAAGACAAACGACGTCAGGCGCTCGCCGCCGGCTGCGTGGCGGCCTTCGACGCCGAAGCGCCGGACACGCTCAGGCACATCCGCGAACTGACGGCGAACAAGGGCGTCCACACTGTGTTCGATTCCGTGGGGCGCGCGACGGTCGAACTGTCGCTGGCGTGCCTGCGCCAACGCGGGCATCTGGTGTCGTTCGGCAACGCCTCCGGCGACGTGACCGGATTCAACCTGTCCCGGTTGGGGCAGATGGGTTCGCTGCACGTGACCCGGCCGTCGCTCAAGCACTACATCGGCCAAGACAGCGAGCTCGCCGAGGCCGCTCAGCGGGTGCTGCGGGCCTTCTCCGACGGCGCCATCCGAGCGCCCGCCATCACCCGCCTGCCGCTGGCCGACGCCGCCGAAGCCCATCGCCGGGTGCAGGACCGGGAAACCCGCGGTTCCCTGATCCTCATGCCATGACCCGCCCGCAGAACGGCCGTCAGTGAATCGCGGCCGTTCTTTCGCTCAGCACTTGCGTCAGATAGTCCACCACCCGGTCGACACGGCCGATGCCCTGGGTCGCCTGGTTGCGCAGCAGCCAGACCTCGGAGCTGTGCGAAGGGCCGTCCGCCAACACCCGGCACAAGCCTGACTGGTGCGCGACATAGACCGGCAACGCCGCGATGCCGAGATCCGCTTCGACGGCCTTGAGCTGACCGTTGAGGTTGGAGACGCGCATCCACGGTTTCTGTTCGCCGCTCATGTCGCTCAGCCACTGCGCGAGCGGCATGTACGCCATTTCCTCGGTCCAGCCGATCAGCCGGTGGCGCTTCAGGTCATCGACCGCCGCCGGCAGCCCGTGGGCGGCGGCATAGCCTTCGGAACAGAACAGCGCCTGGGTCAGCGTGCCGACCCGGCGCATGGTGAAGTTGCCGTTCTCGGGCCGGCGCAGGCGGACGATGATGTCGCTGTGGCTCTGGGTGAGCTTGGACGACACGGCCGAATTGAAGAAGTCGAAGCTGATCTCCGGGTACTGCTCACGGAACTGCGCCAGCGCGGGAATGATCAGGTGCGTGCCCATCAGTTCCGGGCAGTCGATGCGCACCTGCCCGGCCATCCGTTCCCCCGGCTGCGACATCTGCCGCTCGATGAGTTTGAAGCGCTCTTCCGTCTCCAGCGCCAGCGGCAGCAACGCCCGGCCGGCCTCGGTCAGGAAGTAGCCGTTGGTCTTCTTCAGGAACAGAGCGGCGCCGAGGGATTCCTCCAGCGCCGCGATTTTGCGGGACACCGTCGAAGCCGACACTTTGAGCGAGGCGCCGGCCTCGGTCACGTTGTTCGATTTGGCGACGAAGATAAAAACTTTCAGATCATCCCAATCCATGTCGATGATTTACCCAAAAATGAAAAATCGATCCCCATGTATTTCTGTTCGAAATAACCAGAGGTCACGTTAAAGTTTTTTGCATGGAGCAAAACCCTAGAGGAAACATGGATGATACGTAACTCGATGCGCCCGCTTCCAGGGTTCATGCAGCCGTTCTTGAGTTGGCTGACCGCCAAGCCCCTGCCCGAGGACCTCGACCGGGTCCGGCCCCTCAAACCGATGCACCATATCATCGTCTCCGCCGGATTGATCGGCATCGGCGCGTCGCTGGCCGGCGCCGGCTACCTGCAAGGCAGCGTCTGGCTCTGGCTGCTGGGCTTCGTGCTGGCGACCGGCGGCATCAAACAGATGCAGGTGATGATCTGCCACAACTGCGCCCACGACATGGTCTTCAAGGACCGCGAGCGCAACCTGAGGGTCGGCCGGATCATTTCCGGCGTGCTGATGCTCAAGCCCTTCGACGTCTACAAGCATGAACACACGCTCCACCACAGTTCCAGGGCCCTTTTGACCGACGATGACGACACCCTGTCCTATCTCCAGGAAGTGGTGAAACTCAAGCCGTCCGACAGCATCTCCACCATGTGGACCAAGCTTGTGACCACCGCGCTGTCGCCGCTGGCCATCCTGCGGTCGTTCTGGGGCCGCGTGAAAGCCACCGCCGTGGCCGACAACCGCCGCGTCGCCCAATGGACGCTGATGTTCTGGGTCGCCCTCGCCCTGCTCTCCGCTGCCCTGGGGCATTTCGACCTGTTCGTCATGGCCTGGGTGGTGCCGGTGTTCGCCGGCTATCACATCAGCACCACGTTCCGCCTGGCCGCCGAGCACACCTGGCCCAGCGTGGATGTGCTGGAGCGCCGCGGCATCGACTTCATCTGCGAAAGCACCACCGGCGTGTTCATCGGCGAAGAACTGCGCCTGCCGCAAGACGCCGGTTTCATCCGCCGCCAGGCCCTGATCGCCCTGTGGCTGGTGAAGATGCTGTGCTTCCACCTGTTCGTGCGCCTGTTCGTGATGGTCGGCGACACGCCCTGCCATGACTTCCATCACCGCCGCCCGCGCTCCGCCGACTGGCCCAACTACATCACCGCCCGCGAGCGGGACATGCTTGAAGGCTCCAAGCCCTTCCCGACCAACTACAGCGAAAACTGGGGCTACATCAACGCGGTGACCGCCAACTTCCGCAACTTTCAACGAGCACTTCCGTACTACGCCAACAGGACTGCAACCCAAAAAGGACTTTAAGGATGATGTTCAACAAAACCGCTCTGCTCGCCACCGTACCTTCCGACTCCCACAGCTGGAACCTGGTGTTCATGGAATTCCTGCTCAACGACCTGGGCTACAAGGTCGAGAACCTGGGGCCCAACACGCCCATGGACGAGGTGATCGACCGCCTCAACCGCAAAGGCAACGCGATCGTCGTGGTCAGCACCGTCAACGGCCACGGCTACCTTGAGGGCGCGGAACTGGCCAAGCGCGTGCGCAGCGAGACCCGTCACCAGGGCGGGCTGTACATCGGCGGCAAGATCTGCACCGAGAACGACAGCCAGACCATCGCCCGGCACAGCGAAACCCTGCGCACGGCCGGTTTCGATGAAGTGTTCGACGACAGCGTGGCCAACAGCTTCGATACCTTTCAGGAACTGGTGACCGCGCAACTGAACTCGACGCACTTCCTGGAGAAACGGGTCGCCCGCTGACCCGTCCGCGCCACCTACCGGTTTGATGAAAAGGTTTACCGCATGATCGACTTCAACACGCATGTCCTTGAACGGTTCGCCGAGCAAGGTCCGGTGCTCCAGCCGCGCATGGGCTTCAGCGACCCGGCCCGGATGCAGGCGGGGCTTGAGGGCGTGGCCGCCAGCCGCGCCAACACCGTCTGCACCATCACCCTCGATGCGTTCACCCGGGTGAACAACCTCGCGGCGGCGCAGCGGGCCATCGACAGTGGGTCGATGCTCAACGGCTATCCGATCGTCAACCACCCCGGCGAAGACACCCGCGCGATGCTGGAGCAGATCTACGCCCGCCACCGCCTGCCGGTGCAGATCCGGCATGGCTCGCCCGATCCGCTGCACATTTTCGAGCGGATGGTCGAGATCGGCCTGCCCACCACCGAAGGCGGACCGATCTCTTACTGCCTGCCCTACAGCCGCACACCGCTGCGCGAGGCGTTCGGCCATTGGGAGAAAGCGTGCCGGGTGCTGGCCGACGGTGTGGAGCACAGCCACATCGAGAGCTTCGCCGGCTGCATGATGGGCCAGATGTGCGATCCGGCGATCCTGGTGGCGCTGAACATTCTCGAAGGCCTGTTCCTGCGTTCCCACGGCATCCAGACCCTGTCGTTCTCCTACGCACAAGGCACTTCGCCGGTACAGGACCGGGCAGCGGTGACGGCGTTGCAGCAGTTGGCCAGCGAGTACTTCGCGCCGGGCAGCTACCACTTTGTCGGCTATGTGTTCATGGGCTTCTTCCCGCGCTCGTTGGGCGGGTTCTGCCGGATCACCAGCGATGCGCTGGCGATGATCCGCGCCACCGGCGTGCAGCGGGTGATCATGAAGACCCCGGTGGAATCGCGCCGCATCCCCCGCATCGAGGAGAACATCGCGGCGCTGGAGTACGCCGACTTCTGCCTGAACACCGACGGCGAACTGCCGGACATCCCGTTCGATGCGCAAGAGCACGCCCGCGTCCTCGGCGCCGCCCGAAAGCTGATCGAAGGCACCCTCGCCCGCGACAGCGACCTGTCCGAGGCGATCCTAGATGCCTTCGCCGGCGGCTTCCTGTCGATCCCGTACTGCCTGCACCCGGACAACCGACGCAACGCCGGCACCGTGGTGACGGCCCAGAACTACTACCAAGGGTTCGACGGCGAGCGCGTCGAGAATGCGTTCTCGTTCCTGGCGGCGCTGCGGCACAACATCCAGACCTACGACCGCGTGGCCTGACGGCGCAGCGCTTTGCCTCCCCCCACAAACGCCCGATGCCCGCATCGGGCGTTTTCTATTCGGGCAACCCGGCCAGGCGCAGCCCTTCGATGAAGAGGGCGACGTCTTCGGGGCGCTGGATCGGCAACCACTCCTTGAGCCTGGACACCCGCAGGGTGGGATCCAACTCAAGCAGGCGCGCCATGACCGGCCCGGCCTTGTCCATCCGCCCGCCCAGCGCGTGGCTGGCGGCCATCAGCGCCACCGCCGGCAGCAGGCTGGGCAGATTGCCGACCGACTGTTCGGCATAACCGGCCGCGATCTCGAAGCGACCGGCGAAGAAGTGGGCGATAGCCATGCCCACCTGCATGCGGAACATCTCCGGATCCAAAGGGCTGAGGCGTACCGCGTGCTCCAGGTTCTGGATGGCGGCATCGGTCTCGCCGCGCATGGCCCGCAAGATCCCGCCCAGGTACCAGGCCGGCGCCAGGTTGGGATTGAGCAGCCGGGCCCGGTCGAGCAAGGCGATGCCGCCGTCGACGTCGCCGGTCAGGTGGGCCAGCGCGTGGCCGCTGCGGGTCAGGGCCACGGCGTCGTCGCGGCCCAGCTCCACCGCCATCCGCGCCAGCCGTGCGCCTTCGACGATTTCCCGCGGCCGGTCGGTCATCCAACCGTTGAGCTTGCGCCAGAAGTGGCACCAGGCGGCCATGCCGTAGGCGGAGGCGAACTCCGGATCCAGTTCGATGGCGCGGTAGAACAGCGCGAGCGATTCGTCGATGGCCTCGCGGGTGGCGATGTGCAGTTTGGCCGTGGCGCGCAGGTAATAGTCGTAGGCATCGAGGCTGTCGGTGGGCTTGCGCTTGGCCCGTTCGATTTCCGCGCGCTCCAGTTGCGGCGCAATGGCGCCGACCACGCTTTCGGCGATCCGGTCCTGCAGCTCGAAGATGTCGTCGAGCTGGCCCTCGAAGCGCTCGGCCCACAAATGCATGCCGCTGCTGGCGTCGATCAGCTGGCCGGTGATGCGCACCTTGTTGCCGCACTTGCGCACGCTGCCTTCGAGCACGTAGCGCACGCCCAGTTCCTGGCCGACGCTGCGGGTGTCCACCGCCCTGCCCTTGTAGGTGAAACTGGAGTTGCG
Source organism: Pseudomonas sp. B35(2017) (assembly GCF_002113645.1). NCBI lineage: Bacteria > Pseudomonadati > Pseudomonadota > Gammaproteobacteria > Pseudomonadales > Pseudomonadaceae > Pseudomonas > Pseudomonas sp. B35(2017). The sequence continues at coordinate 57,617 of NZ_NEIZ01000022.1, forward strand.
GGCGATGACGAACAGCCAGCGCAGGCGCGACAGCGCGGTGATGATGTCCTCGGCCATGCCGTCGGCGAAGTAGTCCTGTTCGGGGTCGCCGCTGAGGTTCTGGAACGGCAGCACGGTGATCGAAGGCTTGTCCGGCAGCAGGAGCGCCGGGCGCGGCGGCGCCGTCGGCTGCGTTGCGGCGGGAGGCTCGGGATCGTCGCTCGGTTGGACCTCGCCGACGAAACGGTAGCCCTTGCGCGGCACGGTGCGCACCAGGCGCTGGTGCTCGCCGGTGTCGCCGATGGCCTTGCGCACGGCGTTGATGTGGCTGGTGATGGTGGATTCGGAGACGACCCGGCCGCTCCACACGGCATCGAGCAGTTCGTCCTTGCTCACCACCCGGTCGCGGTGGCTGATCAGTTGCAGCAGCAGATCGAAGACTTGCGGCCCGACGGTCACGGTCTGGCCGCGTTGGGTCAGGTCCCGGCGCTCTGGGTCGAGCACGAAGTCTTCAAACTTGAATGGCACGCTGGCGGTTCCCTGATCGGACGCCCCCGGCGCGGAATCCGGGGTGGCAGTGGGTTGGGCCCTCAATGGTACGGCAGAGTGTGCGCCGCCGCACCGGTCTGTGCGCCGGCCACAGCAGTTTGGACGGTTTGGACGCAAATCCAAGCTCGGGCCAAGGCAAATCCAAGCCCCGGGCAAAGATTCGGATCCCCGCCGCAGGCATCCTCGAAGCACATCGACAGCAATGGTTGCGGTCGGCAAGCGGAGAGACGCCATGAAGATTGTCGTTATCGGAGGCACCGGCCTCATCGGATCGAAACTTGTGAAGAACCTGCGCGAGCGCGGCCATGATGCACTGGCGGCCTCGCCCAACACCGGCGTGAACAGCATCACCCGCGAAGGCCTCGCCCAAGCGATGGACGGCGCCCAGGTGGTGGTCGACGTGTCCAACGCGCCGTCCTGGGAAGACCAAGCGGTGCTGGAGTTCTTCGAGACCTCCACCCGCAACCTGCTGGCCGCCGAGGCCGCCGCCGGGGTCCGCCATCACGTGGCGCTGTCGGTGGTGGGCAGCGAGCGGCTGCCGGACAACGGCTACTTCCGCGCCAAAGTCGCCCAGGAAAACCTGATCAAGGCCTCCGGCATGCCCTACAGCCTGCTGCGGGCCACCCAGTTCTTCGAATTCGTCGGCGGCATCGCCCAGTCGGCCACGGTCGGCGACGAAGTGCGCCTGTCGCCTGCGCTGATCCAGCCCATGGCGTCGGACGACGTCGCCGCCGCGCTGACGGATGTGGCGCTGGCCGCGCCGAGCAACGGCACCCAGGAAGTCGCCGGCCCCGAGGCCTTGCCGCTGGATGAGCTGGTCCGGCGTTTCTTCCGCGTCACCGGCGACACCCGCAAGGTGATCCCGGACGTCCACGCCCGCTACTTCGGCGATGAACTGGACGACCAGTCGCTCACCCCCGGCAGCGCCAACCCGCGCCTGGGCCCGACCCGTTTCGAAGACTGGCTGGCGAAATCGACCGCGTCGGCTGCGCGCTGAACGCGCACTCACCCTCATCTATAGGAGCACTGCCATGTTTAGCCGAATCCTGTTGGCCGCCACCCTCGCGGCCGTGTCGGTCACCGCTGCCTCGACGGTCTCTGCGGCCGAGCCGCAGGCGGGCAAGGTCACCGTGGTGTTCGACCGCGCCCTGCCCAACGTGCCGGGCAAGACCATGAAGGGCGTGCTGGTGGAATACGCGCCGGGCGGGTCTTCGCCTGCGCACTTCCATCCGAAGTCGGCGTTCATCTACGCCACGGTGCTTGAAGGCGCCGTGCGCAGCAAGGTCGGCGATGCGCCGGAGAAGGTCTACAAGGCCGGGGAACACTTCGTCGAGCAGCCGGGCGACTTCCACGCCGTCAGCGCCAACGCCAGCACCACCGAGCCGTCCCGCCTGCTGGCGGTGTTCGTGCTCGACAGCACCGAGGGGGATCTGGTCCGGCCCGTGAAACCGTAACCGCCCCCTTCTACCGCCCGCCTCCGGCAGCCCCACGCTGCCGGAGGCGTTGGCCTTGCGCAGGATCCTGAACATGAACGCCCTCCAGCACGAAGTACCCGATAGCCAGGCCGGCGAACCCTCGTCGTCCGCCGTGCCGCGGCGCAAGCGCAAAGTGGCGGGCGTGCTGTTGTGCGCGGTGGCGGCCGTGGTGGCGGGCGGCGGTGTCCTGCTGTTCGGCGACGGCGGCGTCAGCACCGACAATGCCTATGTTCGCGGCGATGTCACATCGCTGGCGGCCAAGGTGGCCGGCTACGTGACCGCAGTCGAGGTGCAGGACAACCAACCGGTGCGCAGCGGCGACGTGCTGTTTCGCATCGGTGACCAGGACTACCGCGCCCGTCTGGCGCTGGCGGAGGCCAATCTCCAGTCGGCGCAGGCGCGATTGAGCAACGTGGACGCCCAGACCGAACTGCAGCATGCCCAGATCCGTCAGGCCGAGGCTCAGCGGCGCTCGGCCGCCGCGCAGCTGAACCTGGCCAGCAAGACCCACGAACGCAACCGCAAGCTGATCGTCAGCAATGCGGTGAGCCAGGCGCTGGTCGATGAAACCGCCGCCGCCCAGACCCGGGCGTCCGCGACGGTGGAAGCGGCATCCGCATCGGTGCAAGCGCAACAGCAACGCATCGCCGTGCTGTCGGCCCAGCGCGCCGCGGCGCTGGCCAGCGTGGCCCAGGCCCAGGCTTCTCGGGACCTGGCCCGGATCGACCTCGACAGCACCGTGGTGCGCGCGCCGGTGAACGGCGTGGTCGGCAACCGTCAGGTGCGTGTCGGCCGCTTCGTCACGCCCGGGGGCGCCCTGCTCGACATCGTTCCGGTCCAGGACGTCTGGGTCGTGGCCAACTTCAAGGAAACCCAGCTCGAACGGATCAACCCCGGCCAACCGGTACGCATCACGGTCGACGGCTACCCCGACGATGCCCTGCACGGCGTGGTCGACAGTTTCGCCCCCGGCAGCGGTTCGGCCTTCAGCCTGTTGCCCACCGACAACGCCACCGGCAACTTCGTCCGGGTGGTGCAGCGGGTGCCGGTGAAGATCCGCCTGGCCCATAACCCGCTGCCCGGCCGCATCGTGCCCGGCCTGTCGGCCCGGGTCGACGTGGAGCCCGGGTCATGAAACGGCTGGCCGGCACGTGGAGCGGTGCCCTGCTCCTGGCCGGCGTCCTGCTGGCCAGCCTGACCGAAGCGATCGCCGGCAGCGCCCTGGTACTGGGACGCAACGGCATCATCGGCGACACCTACGCCACGCCCGACGAATTTGCCTGGCTGGACATCGGCTACACCGCGCTCAAGCTGATCGGCTTCATCAGCGCCTCGGCCTTGCTGACCCGCTTCGCACCCCGCACCGTGATCGTCGGCGCCACATTGGCCATGGGCCTGACCTGCGCCCTGGCCGCCGCCGGCACCCGGCTTGAGCTGCTGGTGCCGTTGCGCATGGTTCAGGGCTTCGCCGGCGGCACCCTGCTGGTGGCGGGCCAGGCCTTGATCTTCCGTGCCTTTGGGCGCGAACGGCAACCGTTGCTGCAGGCGCTGTTCGCCATCGGCGCCGTGGTTGCCTCCGCCACCTTGACCCCGGCCCTGCAAGGGTGGCTGGTGGACAGCCGCTCCTGGGGCTGGATTTTCTTCAGCGCCGTGCCGTTGGCGCTGGCGGGCTGCGGCCTGATGCTGTGGGCGGAGCTGCCCCGGCCGGCCAAGGCAGACCGACGGCCCTTCGACTGGATCGGCTGGGGGCTGATCAGCGCCGCCCTGCTGTGCTTCACCTACGTGTTCAGTCAGGGCGAGCGTTGGGACTGGTTCGAAGAGCCGCGCATCGTTTGGCTGACACTGGCGGGCACCGCCGCCCTGCTGGGGTTCCTGGCCAGGCAGTTGCTTTCCAGGCGCCCGCCGCTGCTGGACTTCGATCTGTTCGGATCGAGCGATTTCGCCTTTGCCTTCATCGTCAGTTTTGTCGCCGGGGCGGCGTTGTTCGGCAGCGCCTACCTGATACCGGCCTTCGCCGTGTCGGTGCTCGGCTTCACCCTCACTGAGGCCGGCCTGCTGCTGTTGCCCAGCGGCGCCGTGTTCATCGCCGCCCTGCTCGTTTCGGCCTGGCTGATGCAGGCGCGGGGCGTGGCGCCGTTCGCCACGGTGCCGCTCGGCATCGGGCTGATCGCCCTCGCCATGTGGATGCTGTCCGGTTCCACCCTCGAGAGCGGCAGCGACGACATGATGGCGGCGATCCTGCTGCGCGGTCTGGGCCTCGGTTTCCTGTTCCTGTCCATCACGCTGATCGCGTTCAGCCGCCTGACCAGCCGTCACCTGGCCGCCGGCATCGGCCTGTTCAACACCGGCCGGCAATTGGGCGGGCTGATCGGCGTGGCCGCGCTGCAGACGCTGATCGAACACGGCCATGCGCACAATGCCGTGGTCCTCGGCACCCATGTCACACCGGGCGGCCCGGCCGTCATCGAGCGGTTGGCGAAACTGTCGGCGATGCTGACCGACAAAGGCCTGGACGTGCCGGCAACCGGCCGCGCCGCAGCGAATCTGCTGGGCCGCACGGTTTCCGGGCAATCGATGGTGATCGCCTTCGACAGCGCCTTCATGGCGGTGGTCCTGCTGTTCGCGTTCGCCGCCCCGCTGCTGGTGGCGGTCAAGATCGCATTCGCCAGGCGCGCCAAAGCACAGGCAGCGACGGCCGGCACCCGTTAGCGGGTCCGGCCGTCCGGCGCCCTCTCAGACAGCCTCAGTAAGGGTTGCACTGTTGCGCCACCGCGGTGGCCTGGTCGACATAGGGCCGCGCCGGCTCCAGGTTCCACTCCGGCTTGTTGCGCACGGGCCTGCCGTCGAAGGTGGCCGCCAGGTGGCAAACCAATTGACGACGCAGCGATCCGCCGTTGACGCTGTACTGGCGCCACTGGTCGTCGTTTTTGTGCTTGTTGTACAGCTCGGCGAACATCCGGTCGGTCTGGTCGTCCTTGATCGCCCGGCCGCACGCGGTGGGCACCACCTGCAGCGACCAGGTGTCGGGGCCGAGCTTGGGATCTGGGCGCTTCACCCACGTGCTGGACTCGATGTACTTGTCGCAGTACTTGGGCTCAGACGTCGATGCGGTCTGTATGCAGGAGAACGTCGCCTTGGCCACCGGGGTTTTCGGGAAGTCGATCTTGATGATGTTGCGATCCTTGCCGGTCTTGTTCTTGTAATCCTTCTGATTGGCCAACGCATCGTTGAGGCCGCGCTGGTCGCTGTAGAAGAAGGCCAGGATCGGCAGTTCGTCGGTCTTCGGGTTACCCAGGCGCAGCTCGGTCTGTGTCTGGAACTCACGGCTGTTGATCACCCGCCGCGAGCCCATGAAGTTCTGGAACGCGGTGACCCGCTCCTGGCTGCTCATGGGGTTGCGCATGTTGAAGCCGCACTGCAGTTGATCCTGCTGGCGGTTGTTGTTGAACTGGGTGAAGTGCGCGACCCACGCATTGACGTTGCTGATCGGCGGCGCCATGGACTGGCACACTGCTTCGGTCTGGGTGGTGTTCTTGTTGTTGCCGCAGCCCCGGTCGTCGCGAAAATCGGTCCAGGCGTCGTTGGGGAACGCGCAGTAGATGTGCACCGGGTTCTCGGGGTCGCGCACCAGATCCACCGGCGTGATGAGGTAGCCGTTCTGGGTGCTCATGCCGGGGTCTTCGTAGCTGATGCCGTCGGCGCGCATCCACGACGCGGCGAACGTGCCCAGTTCCTGGGCCTTGGGGCTGGGGTTCCAGACATCCCACTGCTGCCCCTTCGCCGGATCCGCCCGGTGGGTGCCCCGGACCAGCAGCCCCGAACAGTCCGACGCCGGATCCCTGCCGCAACTGTCGACGGTGTTGTTGTACAGCGTTTCGACTTTCTTCAGCGTTTCCGCGCATGACTCGGCATAAGCCGAGGCCATGTGCAGGCATAGCGGCAACACGCACAGCGGCGCGATCCTGTTCCAGCGAGTCTTCATGACGACTGTCTCCTTGCCTTCTTGCAAAACCTAGCGCGCCACCGGATTGCAGCCCGCCGCGCGGGTGTCGCTGTCCGACAGCGCGGGCCTGAACGGCTCAAGATTCCATGGCGTCTTGCTGCGGTAGTTGACCAGCACGCAGTTCAGTTGCCCGCGCATGCTGCCGGCGGACTTTTCGTTGTCGCGCCAGTTGCCGTCGCCGCCGCGCAGGGCGAACAGCTGGTCGTACAGGGCGCCGAGCTGGTCGGGGGGCAAGGCGCGCCCGGCCGCAGTCGGCACCACACTCAAGGTCCATTCGTCCTGGCGGGTGCCCGGGTCATAGCGTTTGACCCAATCGGCGGACGCAATGTACTGCACCGCTTTGGCCGGCACCGGATTGCACCCGGCCTTGGCCGCTTCCTGCGGCGTGACGACGGGGCGGAACGGTTCAAGGTTCCATTCGGTCTTGCCCGGGTAATGCTGCACCAGGCAACTCAGTTGCTGGCGCATGCTGCCGGCGGCCTTCTCGTTGTCGCGCCACTGGCGGTCGGTGCCGCGCAGCTCGAACAACTCCTTGTAGACCGCCTCCTGGTCGCTCGCCTGGCTCGCCTTGCCCTCGGCGGTGGGGACGACGTTGAGGGTCCATTCGTTTTTCCCGGTGCCGGGGTCATGGCGCTCGACCCAAGTGGCCGAGGCGATGTACCGGGCGGTCGGCGGCACCGGCGTCGGCTGGCCGTTGCCGGCCGCCGTCAGGTCGATCGCCTGGTCGGCGGCGACATAGCTGAAACGCTGCTCCGGCGGCTTGGTGAAATCCAGCCGCAGGATCGGCACGCTGTAGCCCTGGGCCTGAAGCTTTTTCTGGAAATTGCGGGCGCTGTTGAGGCCGTTCTCCGGCTTCGGCGGTGCCTGGTCGCCGCGGGTGGCGAAGTTCTGTGTGCTGTTGACGTTGTAGATGAAAGCGTCGATGTACTTCATGTTTTCGCTGCCGTCGTTGCTGGCCGAGGCGTTCTTCAACATGAATTCGTTGACCTGCGCGCTGAAGGCGAAAGGGTCCTTGTTGGTGGTCTTCACCCGCGATTCGTGGACGCGGATCATGGCGTTCCAGTCGTCGGGCCGTTCGGCGTTCCAGGAGCACTGGTCGTACTGGATCGGCCCCTTGAACAGGCCGGTGTAGCGGGCCGTCCACTGGGCGGCGGTGCTGACCCCGGCTTCGGCGCAGGTGCCGTAGGCCAGCGCCGCGTTGCGGTTGTCCATCGCGGCCTGGGCCTTGCGCGGCGGTTCCTTGCTGTCGAAGAAGCCGCAGCCGTACCACTTGCGCTCCGGCCCCGTGCCGCCGTCGAACGCGTAGATGCACGTCCAGCCCTGCTCCTTGACCGGCAGCTGCAAGGCCCGCGAATCGATGGGCGTGCGCAGGATGAACCCGGCCGGATGGATGAGGATGCGCGTGCTCAGGTCCTTGCGGATCCACGAATAGGACGTCGCGCCGATCTTGATTGCGTAAGGGCTGTAGTCCCACGGGTTGAACGGCCCGTCGTTGACCATGCGCAAGGTCACGCCGCTGCAGTAGTAATGCCCGCGGGCGGCGCCGGTGTCGGGCTCCTGGCAGGCGTCCTTGAGGGTGTTGTAGTTGCGGTTGATGCGGTTCAGCGTCTCGACCGGATCGAGCACCGTCTGGGCCGCCGCGCCGAAGGCCAGGGTAAGGGAACACACGAGAGCGAAAGACGAACGCAGAGCTGCGCGCATGGCCGACGACTCCTTGTCGTGGGAGGTGAAACGTCCTTGGGGATGAGCGTAGATAGGGCTGTGATTCCGGTCAAACCAGTGATCCGGAAATGCCGTCCACTATGGCTTTGCAGGAATTTCCTTTTCGCGCTCCTGCTCCACCAGAGCTTTGGTGTACGCCTTTATGGCCTGGTACTTGGGAAACAGCTTGTCCCGAAGCACCGTCTCCAGATCGGATCGCTGATGGTCGAAATAGAAGACGAACTCGCTTCTGACCTCTCTCAGTTCGACGAGCATCAACCGGTACGTATTCTTTTTGGTCTCGACCCCGAACAATGTGTCCATCGCGGTGATGACAGTCGTCACGACACCCAACACCAGCAGCCATTTCAAGGCCAGAGCATCAGCCTCGGCGCCAGTCCAGCCGGACACCAGCGTCACGGCGGACGCCACAAGGATCAGACAGATTCGGAATGAGTAATAGACCAGCCTATAGGTGTCAGCCTTGCTGTCGACCCTGTCTATGTCCTGTTGCAGTTGCGCATAGAACGCGTGGTCTATCGACGGATTTTTCATGTCTCAGGTCCTTTGATCAGTTTCGGCGCGGTGTCGAATCCAGCCCAGGCTGAAGCATAGGTCAGGTTTGAGCCGTCTCTGCGCAGCGATGCTCCGATCAAATGGCTAATTGATGCTCGCGGTGCACGATCTGAGCGGAGGCTCGACGGCGCCTTCAAGAATCTGCTTGGCCTCGGCGTCTCCCTCGACCGCTGCCTTCACCAAATAGTTCTGGCTCTTGACCAGATCCTTGGTGACGTACTTTCCGTCCCTGTAGATCCGCGCCAGATAGACTCGGCTCTCATTGCTTCCCAGATCGGCGGCATCGTTCAGGTACTTCAGGCCGCGCGGAGTGTCTTGAGCAGTCAACTCTCCTGTGACATAAATCACCCCCAAGTTGAATCCTGCATTCGGTCGCCCACCAGCAAAGCCTTTCTCCAGCCAATGTAGGGCCCCCGGCACATCTTTGTTCACTTGATCGCCTTTCAATAGCGCCAGTCCGTAATCGACACTGGCGCACGGTTGCCCGTTCCTGGCGGAAAGCTCCAGCCAATGCATCGCCTTATTCGGATCCTGATAACGTGGGCTGCGGTAAATCTTGTACATCCGGTACTGTGCCCATTTGTCATCTTTCTCAGCAAACTTCAGAACCGCAGCAACAGCCGCATCCTTCTCCGGCATGGATTCGAGCAGCAAGAAATTAGAGTACTGAACATCTACGTCATAGGTTGGATCAGACGGATCAAGTTCCTTGGCCTTAACGTAATATCGGCTAGCCGCAGCCATGTCCGGAGAAACCGCTGTGCCTTCTTCATAGATTGTGCCCAAGACATTGGCTGCCTCAGCGCTTCCGAGACTGACTGCTTTTTCAAGCATCTCAATACCTTTGGCACCACTTGAGTCTTCGAAGATAAAATACCCCGCAACGAAAGTCAGATGCGCATCCTGGGTGGCAACCCCTAGATCAACCCACTTACGGGCTTCGACCTTGTCAACGGGCACCCCCAGGCCGTAACGGTAAATATTGAAAAGCCTTTCAATGGCGTATACGTCGTTATCCTTGGCAGCCTCGACATAGTACTCAATTGCCGTGCTGATATTTTTTGCGACCGCTACCCCTTGCTCATAGAGCATGCCAAGAGAAGACTTCGCTGATGCACTGCCAGCCTTGGCCGATTTCTCGAACCATTTGAGCGCTTCCGACTCATCTTTATTGCCTCCCCTACCGTACAGCAATGTCAGGCCATAGCTGTTCATTGCGTTCGGGCTGCCATATTCCGCGCCGTTCTTGTAAAGACTCCGCGCTTTGGCCAAGTCCTTCGGATATCCCTCAGCGCCCAGTTCGTAATAGGTTCCGAGCAGACCAAACGACTCTGGATTAGTGTCCACCAGCGAGTCCTCAAGCAGATGCCTTGCCTTCTCGTTATCACGAGGCACCAGCGATCCTGCACGGTACACAATCGACAACTCGGTTTGCGCTTCCGGCCGACGACGCCCTGCGGACTGGGTGAGATAGTCCAGGTATTTTCCATCATCCTCACTCTGATACGACTGCGCCAACAAATACAATGCAAAGCTATTCCCGAGCCCCGCAGCTTTCCTCAGCCAGATTCTTGCAATTTCCTTGTTGCCCTCGACCCCCTCTCCATCGAGATACATTGATCCCAAAAAATTGTAGGCGCGTTGATAGCCTCGATCAGCGGAAAACTTGATGAACTGAAATGCCTTTTTCTGATCCGCACCGACAAACACACCTGTGTCGTACATTTCTCCCAAGTAAAAGCATGCCGCCACCACTTGACTCTCATCGCACCATTTCTGCAACGCCGGAAATGATTTCTGCGCAAGACCAACAGCCCGGGCGGTATCCTTCCTGACACCGGCATCGTTGAAAAGCCTGTCGCTCAGATAAGCTTCCGCGAATGGATTCTCATCCTTAACCAGTTCATCGAGCAGACTGTATATCTTCTCGGAGTCCCGCCCGGTGTAGTGGAGACGTTCAACTTGCTTTAGCCGTTCATCTTCGGAAAACGCCTTGATCCTGGCTGACGGGTCATTGGTTCCATCCGGTTTTGCATTGTTCGCATAAACACTCACCAACCACGCGACAATCCCTGCAACCGCCACCGCCCCGACCCAGTTCACGACCAGACGCAGCAAGCGAAACACTTGCATCGGACGCATCACCCGGATCAAGCCACTCGATATCAACTTCATCAGAACAAACAGAAAAACAACGACTGCAATGCCGCCGATACCGGCGGTCTTTCCGACCGCCTCGAACACTTCCGCATTAATATCCATGGCGATACCTGCGCCGCATTTTTCAGGGATACAGCCCCACACCGACTATAGTTCACACCTGAGACGCCGGAGCGCAGCCCCTAGAACATGCCCCACTCCAGCACAACGACGGATCGCTAAGGCTCACACCATCAGGAACCCCACGATGAAGGACGCATCAACGGATCTTGGAAGACAAATCGACACCGCGATGAAACTGCTGTCCCTGTCGGCCAAAGTCGGCCTGCTGGTCGGCGGCGGTTCGATCGTGGGTTATCTGCTGATGAACGGACACTACCCGCAAGGCGTCTCCCTGGGCGATGGATTGCTGTTTCTGGTGTCGGCGTTTTCCTTCGGAATCGTCTGCCTGTACTTCTCGATCTCCATCACGGCGGTCGGGATTCTGCTGTCGCCGATCCTCGCGCCCGCCGTAAGGCTGGCCGTCCGGGTCGTGAACCGATTCAAGGAACAGAAGATCGCTTCGCCCGTCACGCAGCAGAAGATCGGTTTCCCGGCGGTGTTCTTCGGGATCTGCGGACTGGCCATCATCTATTTGCTGGCGCGCAGAAGCCTGATCGATCACCTGCCCCTGATCGTGCTGCCTGTGTTCCAATGCGTCATGTATGCGGCGCTCGTGGAGCAGAACGAGAAGATGCGGCTGGCAAAACTTCGGGCCGAGTCTGATCCGCAAGAAACCACCGACTTGCACCCCATCAGAAAGTCCAGGGCCATCCTGGCGGGCATCATTCTGATAGTCCCGATTTTGATGGGCGGCGTGACATCCGATCTGTTGCAGCTGGCCATGAGCTTCGCAAAAATCCGCATCGACCACGCGACCATCCTGGTGAAGGCGCCCTACGCCAACCTGCTGCCGAACCCGAAAGAGTCAAAGATCGACAACTTCAAGACCTTCGAAAAGGCCACCGTGATTTTCAGGGGCGTGGGCAACACGACGCTCATCGAAATGCGTACCCCCGACACGGCGACCCGGCTGGAGATCCCGAACGACTCGATCATCATCGAACGCACGGCGAAGATCGCGCCGGACGCCAAAATCGCCGAAGGCAATCTTTAGCGTTCCTGATCCCGGCGAGGTGGCATGTCCTGCCCTGCCGATGCCGGCCCCTGATAGGAATAGGCAACCCTCAAAGACGAACCGGCATAGGTCGACCCGGCCTGATTCCCTACCATGGGCTCCACGCCAACACACCGGAGCCCACCATGCCAGCCACCAAAACCCTCTTCATCACCGGCGCCAGCAGCGGCTTCGGCCATGCCCTGGCCAAGGAAGCGCTCGCCGCCGGCCACCGTGTCATCGGCACCGTGCGCCGCGAGGCGGACTTGCAGGCCTTCGAGGCCCTGTCGCCGGGCAATGCCCATGGCGTGATCCTGGATGTCACCGACTTCGACCGGATCGACGCCGCCGTCGCCGAAACCGAGGCCGCTTTCGGCCCGGTCGATGTGCTGGTCAACAACGCCGGCTACGGCCACGAAGGCGTCTTCGAGGAGTCGCCGCTGGAGGAGATGCGCCGTCAGTTCGACGTCAACGTGTTCGGCGCCGTGGCCGTGACCAAGGCGTTCCTGCCCTACTTCCGCCAACGCCGCGCCGGGCACATCCTCAACGTCACCTCCATGGGCGGCACGATCACGATGCCGGGCATCGCCTATTACTGCGCCAGCAAGTTTGCGCTCGAAGGCATCTCCGATACCCTGAGCCAGGAACTGCGCCCGTTCGGCATTTTCGTCACCGCCGTGGCGCCCGGTTCGTTCCGCACGGACTGGGCCGGCCGCTCGATGCGGCGCACCCCGCGCAGCATCGCCGACTACGACGCCAGCTTCGACCCGATCCGCAAGGCCCGCGAGGACAAAAGCGGCAAGCAGCTCGGCGACCCGCAGAAGGCCGCGCAAGCGATGTTGCAGGTCATCGCCGACCCGACGCCGCCGGCCCACCTGCTGCTGGGCAGCGACGCCCTGAACCTGGTGCGCGACAAGCTCAAGCGCACCGCCGACGAGATCGACCGATGGGAAGCCCTGACCCGCTCGACCGACCATTGACCCCACGGCAGGAGATGCACCCATGAACCCGCACGATGCAGACACCCGGCGCATGGTGCGGCTCATGGAGAAGCTGGCCCCGGTGGAGGGCTACAACCTCAGCGCGTTGGATGACGTGCGCTTCCTGCGCTCGAACCGGCCGCTGACCCGCACGCCGGTGCTGTACGACCCCGGCATCGTGATCCTGTGCCAGGGGCGCAAGCGCGGGTATCTGGGCGATGAGGTGTATGTCTACGACGCCAGCCACTATCTGGTCGTGTCCGTGCCGGTGCCCTTCACCATGGAGACCGACGCCAGCGAAGAGGAACCGATGCTGGCGGTCTACATGCGCCTGGACCTGCGCCTGGCCAGCGAGCTGATGCAGCAGGTGGACGAGGTGCACGGCCCGAGCCAGGCGCCGCCCAAAGGCATGTACGCCTCGCCGATGGACGATTCGCTGCGTGCCTCGACGCTGCGTTTCCTGGAGGCCATGAGCGTCCCGGGCGAGGCGCAGATCCTGGGGCCGTCGCTGATGCGGGAGATCTACTACCGCATCCTCACCGGTGCCCAAGGCGGCTCGATGCGGGCGGCGCTTGATCGGCAAGGGCATTTCGGCAAGGTGACCCGTGCGATCCGCATGATCCATACCTGCTACCCGCAGCATCTGGACGTCGAGCGACTCGCCCGGGAAGCGAGCATGAGCGTGCCCAACTTCCACCTGCACTTTCGCAACGTCACGGACGCCTCGCCCATGCAGTACCTCAAGTCCACGCGCCTGCATCAGGCACGGCTGCTGATGCTGCGCCACACCATGACCGCGTCGTCGGCGGCGTTCGCCGTCGGCTACGAAAGCGCCTCGCAGTTCAACCGCGAGTTCAAGCGCTTCTTCGGCAGGACGCCGCTGGCCGAGATCGAATGGATGAAAGCGACGTATGCGCTGCCGGCACCCGCATCGCCTTCGATCTATGTGTCGTCGCATTAGCGACCGGATCCGCGAAATGCCTGCCTGCGCGCGCAACGGACTTGCAACCTCGCCGGATTCTCATCAAGGTGGAGCGTCCGGCAATCAGGCAGTTTCGCGATGACCTCTTCCACCCACGACCCGACCGCCAACGACTGGATCAACATCCGTCGCGACCGGGACACCGGCATCGAAAGCGTGCATGCGCACTTTCAGGGCCACGCCTACGAGCCCCACGATCATGACGAGATGCTGGTGGGCGTCACCCAGCAAGGCGTGCAGCGTTTCAGTTGCCACCGTTCGCTGCACACCAGCACGCCGGGACGTTCGATCCTCATCGAGCCGGGCGCGGTGCATGACGGCCATGCGCCGGAGCCGGAAGGCTTCACCTACGCGATGCTGTACCTGCCGCAGACGTGGGTCGCGGGCATGACCGACCGCCTCGGATTGGGCGATGCGTCGGCGCTGGAGGCGGCGTTCCGCAGCACCCTGGCGGACGACTCGCAGCTCAGCGCCTCGATCCAGCAAGCGTTCCTCGCCATCCACAACGAGGAAGGCCGGCTGGCCCGGGACCAAAGCCTGGATCACCTGATCGGCCTGCTGGCCCGGCACATCTACCGGCCGACGCCTTCCGGCAAGGCCGACGCCGACTTCGAAATGCAGCGGGCCCGGGAATACCTGCACGCCCATCTGTCCGACGACATTGGCCTGGATGACTTGGCGATGCATTCGGGGATCGACCGTTTCCGCCTCACCCGCCAGTTCAAGCGCGCCTTCGGCCAGACGCCCCACGCCTACCTGGTGCGGCTGCGCCTGCGGGCCGCGCGCATTCTCTTGGCCAGCGGCCAGGCGCCGGTGGACGTGGCCGCCGCCGTGGGCTTCGCTGACCAAAGCCATTTGGGGCTGTGGTTCCGCCGCGCCTACCGGCTCACCCCGGCCGGCTATCAGCGACAGTGCACAAACCTTACAGACCGGGAATCCGCCCGCCTTCCATGATGCAGGCTCCAGACTGACGGAGCCTTCCACTCATGTTCGATACCAAAATCGCCTTCATCGTGCGCAACGACCTGGCCACCTGGCAGCGGATGAACGTCGTGGCGTTTCTCGCCACCGGCATCGCCTCGGCTGCCCCCGACATCATGGGCGAGCCCTACATCGACGCCAACGGCCACCGCTACGGCAACATGGCCGGCCAGCCGATGCTGGTGTTCGAAGGGGATCTGGCCGGCCTGCAAAAGGCCCACCGGATCGGCCTTGAGCGCGAACTCACCCTGCTCCCCTACGTGTTCCCGATGTTCTCCACCGGTTTCGACGAAGCCAACCGCGAGGTGTTCCGGGCACAGGATCCGGACAACCTGGACTTGGTCGGGATCGTCCTGCGCGGCTCGAAAAAGGCCGTGGACAAGGCAACCAAAGGCCTGTCGCTGCACGCGTGAGCCTTTCCCTTCCCACCTTTCAAGCGGTGTTCGACGATGTTCGATTCTTTTGTTGCGGCGGGCCGACGCTCCGCCTCCTTCAACCCCTGCCGACAGGGTGCACACCGATGAGCGCCTCGACCCTGCTCGGTTTCTGGGCCTTTGCCCTGGTGTTCGTGATCGTGCCCGGCGCCGACTGGGCCTATGCGATTTCCGCCGGGGTGCGCGGCCAAGGCGTCATTCCCGCCGTACTCGGCCTCCTGACCGGCTACACCGTGCTGACCGTGGTGGTGGCCGCCGGCCTGGGCGTGCTGGTGGCAGCCAACCCCAGCCTGCTGATGGGCCTGTCCATCGCCGGCGCCCTGTACCTGTGCTGGCTGGGGGTCGGCATGCTGCGCAGCCCGCCGGCGTCGATCAAGGCGGACGACGCGACCGGCGCACTGCGCGGGATGGACTGGTACGTCAAAGGCACGTTGGTCAGCGGCCTCAATCCCAAAGGCCTGCTGTTTTTCGTCGCGTTCCTGCCGCCGTGGACGTCCGCCCAGGCCAGTTGGGGCATCCCCGCGCAGTTGCTGGCCCTGGGCCTGGTCTACACCGCCAGTTGCTCGGTCATCTACACGCTGGTGGGGTTGGGCGCGGAACGCACGCTGCGGACGCGGCCCGATGCGGCGCGGCTGATCGGCCGGGTGTCCGGGGTGATCATGCTGGTGCTGGCCGCTTCGCTGCTGTACCGGGAGCTGCCGATGGGCTGATCGCGATCCTTGTGCGACCTGTCCGGCCGACCGCTGGTCAGGCCCGCCCGCTGCGCCCGTCGGGCGGGCCGCTTTTTTGCCCGCCGGTGTTGGCAGCCGTCCGTTCCGGATCTATACCAGCCAATGAGCGAGGGCCCTTGCAATTTGTGCGATGACCCTCCATCTGGGGGTGGTTGCTTGCTCGTCGAGCTTCTAAGATCGAGCAACCGGTATCCCATGAACATTGTTTCGAGGAGAACACCATGGCACGCACGACCCCCATCAACCGCTACCGCAACCTGGGCATCGTCGCCCACGTTGACGCGGGCAAGACCACCACCACAGAGCGGATCCTGTTCTACACGGGTCTGAGCCACAAGATGGGTGAGGTGCACGACGGTGCCGCCACCACCGACTGGATGGTGCAGGAACAGGAACGCGGCATCACCATCACGTCCGCCGCCGTGACCACGTTCTGGAAAGGTTCGCGCGGCCAGTACGACAACTACCGCGTCAACATCATCGACACCCCCGGCCACGTGGACTTCACCATCGAAGTGGAGCGTTCGCTGCGGGTACTCGACGGCGCGGTCGTGGTGTTCTGCGGCACCTCCGGCGTCGAGCCGCAATCCGAGACCGTGTGGCGCCAGGCCAACAAGTACCACGTGCCCCGTGTGGTCTACGTGAACAAGATGGATCGCGCCGGCGCGGACTTCCTGCGCGTCGTCGCCCAGATCAAGAACCGCCTGGGCCACACCCCGGTGCCGGTGCAGCTGGCCATCGGCGCGGAAGAGAACTTCCAGGGCCAGATCGACCTGATCAAGATGAAGGCCATCTACTGGAACGATGACGACAAGGGCACCACCTACCGCGAGGAAGAGATTCCGGCCGACCTGCTGGCGCTGGCCAACGAGTGGCGCAACAACATGGTCGAGGCCGCCGCCGAAGCCAACGAAGAGCTGATGAACAAGTACCTGGACGAAGGCGACCTGTCCCCCGAGGAGATCAAGGCCGGCCTGCGCGCCCGTACCCTGGCCAGCGAAATCGTGCCGGCGGTCTGCGGCTCGTCGTTCAAGAACAAGGGCGTTCCGCTGGTGCTCGACGCGGTGATCGACTATTTGCCGGCGCCCATCGAGATTCCGTCGATCAAGGGCCATCACCCGGACAGCACCGACGACAACGAGATCATCGACGAACGCCACGCGGACGACGACGAGCCGTTCTCGGCGCTGGCGTTCAAGATCGCCACCGACCCGTTCGTGGGCACGCTGACGTTCGTGCGGGTCTACTCGGGCTTCTTGAGTTCGGGCGACTCGGTGATCAACTCGGTCAAGGGCAAGAAAGAACGCGTGGGCCGGATGGTGCAGATGCACGCCAACCAGCGCGACGAGATCAAGGAAGTGCGCGCCGGCGACATCGCCGCGCTGATCGGCATGAAGGACGTCACCACCGGGGACACCCTGTGCGACATCGACAAGCCGATCATCCTGGAGCGCATGGACTTCCCTGAGCCGGTGATTTCCGTGGCCGTGGAGCCCAAGACCAAGCAGGACCAGGAAAAGATGGGCATCGCCCTGGGCAAGCTGGCCCAGGAAGACCCGTCGTTCCGCGTCAAGACCGACGAAGAGACCGGCCAGACGATCATCTCCGGCATGGGCGAGCTGCACCTGGACATCCTCGTCGACCGCATGAAGCGCGAGTTCAACGTCGAGGCCAACATCGGCAAGCCGCAGGTGTCGTACCGCGAGAAAATCACCAAGAACAACGTCGAGATCGAAGGCAAGTTCGTCCGCCAATCCGGCGGCCGCGGTCAGTTCGGTCACTGCTGGATCCGCTTCTCGCAGCCGGACGTGGACGAGAAAGGCAACATCACCGAAGGCCTGGCGTTCACCAACGAGGTGGTCGGCGGCGTGGTGCCGAAGGAGTACATCCCGGCGATCCAGAAAGGCATCGAGGAGCAGATGAAGAACGGCGTCGTTGCCGGCTATCCGCTGATCGGCCTGAAGGCCACCGTGTTCGACGGCTCCTACCACGACGTCGACTCCAACGAGATGGCGTTCAAGGTCGCGGCCTCCATGGCCACCAAGCAACTGGCCCAGAAAGGCGGCGGCGTGGTGCTGGAGCCGATCATGAAGGTGGAGGTGGTCACCCCCGAGGACTACATGGGTGACGTGATGGGCGACCTGAACCGCCGCCGCGGCCTGATCCAGGGCATGGAAGACTCGGTGTCCGGCAAGATCATCCGCGCCGAGGTGCCGCTGGGCGAGATGTTCGGCTATGCGACGGACGTGCGCTCGATGTCCCAGGGGCGTGCGAGCTACTCGATGGAGTTCTCCAAGTACGCCGAAGCGCCGCCGAACATCGTCGAAACGCTGGTGAAGAAACAAGGCGGAGCCTGATGTGACCGAAGCCGGAGCCTCCTGAAAGGGAGCTCCGGCTTTTTCATGCCCGGCCTTCTCTCATGGCTCGGCGAACGCCTGCTCGATGAACGCCTCCAGTTCCCTCTCCTCCAGCAGCTCAATCGAAAACTGCCCGAAGCGTTTCGGCAGCCAAAGGATCCGCGTCCCGCTCGGCGACTGGAGGTTGTCGCGGGTCAGCGGCCGGCCGTTCTCGTCTTCCGGCTGCACGCCGCTGGCCACCAGTTCGTCGTAGGCCGCCTCGATGTCCGGGGTGGAATAGCAATGGCGGTAGATCGTGCCTTCGCCCTTGGCGTCCATCAGGTCCTTGAGGTTGCCGGCGAACGGCTGCACCAGCATCAGGCGTTCGCTGCCGAACCGCACGACCGCGTAACGCACGTGCAGGCCGCCGCGCTGCCAGTCGAGGGTCTTGGAGATGCGGGCGTTGAAGACCTTGGCGTAATAGCGGCAGGCTTCGTCGAGGTCGGCGACGAGCACATCGATGTGGCTGAACGTAAGATCCAAGGGCTGCTCCCTGCGCAGTGGCGTGAAGCTGACGTTGTACACAATCCCGGCGCACGGATCCACGGTCCGGCGCAACAGCCACTATGCTCACAGAACCCCACCCTGCATGGACGCCGTCAGCCTCTTGCCCCAGGAGCCGGCCGTCCATGAACACCGCCACTCTGCTGACCCTGTTCGCCGTCACGCTCGCGCTGGCCGCCGGCTGCTCCGACAAGAAGGCCAACATTCGCTACGCCGCCGCCCAGACCGGCTCCAACTGCTACGCCAAGGCCCTGCCCACACTGGGCGAAGGCGGTCTGGCCTGGGGCGACACCTTGAGTGCGGCCCGGCAGAAATCCATGGCCAACTGCATGCGCTACGCCGGCCGCTCCGGCGGCACGCCGGACACCTGCCAAGTGGTGCTGGCCGGGTGCAAGGACTGAACGCCCGCGCCATCTGACCGAAAAAGCAAAATCCCCATGTGTTTCCTTCGTTCTTAAGGGCGTCGCACTGTTCCCTGCCCGTTCGTCTTGCCTGGAGTTGCCCCGATGCCCTCGCCCAAATCCCTGCCCACCGCTTTGCTGGGCCTGGCCCTCGTCTGTCCGGCCATGGCCGACGCCGAGGGGCTGGAACTGGGCCAGGTGGTGATCGGCGCCGAAGACCGCAGCGGCGAGGACCAATCGGTGGAGGACGCCAAGGCCCGGCTGGCCGAGGTGCCCGGCGGCACCAACGTCATCGATGCGCGTCGCCCGTTGCAGGGCCGGGTGGCCAGCAACCAGGACGTGCTGGCCTATCAGCCGGGGATCTACGCCCAGTCTTCGGGCAACGAAGGGGTCAAGGTGTCGATCCGCGGCTCCGGCATCAACCGCGCACCGGGGGCCCATGCCTCGGGGCTGTACGCGATGCTCGACGGCCTGCCGCTGACCGGCCCCGGCGGCACGCCCTATGAGTTGCTGGAACCGCTGTGGCTCGATCATGTGGAAGTGCTGCGCGGCGCCAACGGGTTCGACCGGGGCGCCCTGGCGCTGGGCGGCGCCATCGATTACGTCAGCCACACCGGCTACGACTCGCCGCTGCTGCAGGTGCGCTACGCCATGGGCAGCCATGGCTACATCCAGCGCCAGGTCAGCTCCGGGCAGGTGCTGGGTAACCTCGATTACTACATGGCGGTGACCGGCGCGCAGTCCGACGGCTACCAAGACCACACCGCCAGCAAGAGCCAGGGTGTCATCGCCAACGTCGGCTACCGGTTCAACCCGAACCTGGAAACCCGCTTCTACCTGCGCCACCGCGAGACCGACAACGACCTCGCCGGACGGGTGACCAAGCATTCCATCGAACACGACCCGCGCGCCGCCAACCCGGCCTACGTGACCCGCAACGACAGCCGCGACGAGCCCGGCAGCACGTTCTTCGGCAACAAGACCACGTGGTACATCGACGACGATTCGAGCCTGCAGACCGGCCTGGCCTACCACGACTACCCGATGGACCTGCGCGAAGGCCCCAACCGCCTGAAGGTGGCGTACACCGACGTCAGCGGCACCCTGGACTACAAGCGCCGCGACACCCTCTGGGGCCTGGAAAGCCGCAGCAACGTGGGCCTGCGCGTGACCAAGCACCTGCCCAACGCCGGTGCCACTGAGCTGGTGCGCATCCCCACCGGCAACACCGCCGGCTACGCGCCGGGCACCCACATCCGCGACTTCACCTACCAAGGCTCGGACACCGTGCTGCACGCCGGCAACGACCTGGAGATCGCCGACGACCTGTGGCTGACCACGGGCCTGGCCGCCATCTACACCCGCCGCGAAAGCGCCGTGACCTACCCCGACGGCGGCGGCAAGACCAGCCTCGGCGACTGGGACTACGCCCCGCGCATCGGCCTGCGCTACCAGCTGACGCCGGATCTGCAACTGTTCGGCAACCTCAGCCGCTCGGTCGAGGCACCGCACCCGTGGTCGCTGATCTACAGCTCCAATGTGCGTTTCCCCGCCGGCAGCGGCGTGGCCACCGGCGCCCAGCGCGACCCGATCAAGCTGCAGAACCAGACCGCCACCACCCTGGAACTGGGCGGCCGGGGCGACGCCGCCATCGGCCAGTGGAGCCTGGCCTGGTACTACGCCCAGGTGCGTCATGAATTGCTGTCGGTGCTCCCGGACGCCAACGCCACCACCCCGTACGAACTCAACGCCAGCCCCACCGTGCACCAAGGAGTGGAAGCCGGCCTGCTGAGCGACCTGTGGACCGCCACCGACGGTGGCCGCTTGAGCCTGCGCCAGAGCTACACCTTCAGCGACTTCCACTACCGCGACGACGACCGCTTCGGCGACAACCGCCTGCCGGGCCTGCCGATGCACTTCTACCAGGGCGAACTGCGCTACGACTGGCCCCAGGGCTTCTTCGCCGGCGTCAACACCCAGTGGGCCTCGAAGGTCGCCGTGGACTACGCCAACAGCTATTACGCCGACCCGTACGCGATCTTCGGCGCCACCGTGGGCTACAACGCGCCCAAGGGCAACTGGCAGACCTGGCTGGATCTGCGCAACCTGACCGACAAGCGCTACGCCGCCACCGTCACGCCGGGTTACGACGACAAGGGGCTGGACGTGGCGCGCTCCACGCCGGGCGAAGGGATGGCGATGTACGTCGGGGTGTCGTGGAGCCTGCGCTGAGGTTCGGTGGGGCCCCGCAATGCCTAGGGCTAGCGGCTCGCCGCCGCACAACCCGCGGGCTCGAAGCGCTCCGAGGTGTCCATGCGGACATTGCGCAAGGGCGCCGTGGCGAGGTGGGACGCGTAGAGGCCTTCGGCGCAATAGCCGATCAACAGTGTCCGGCGACGTCCGCCGACAACGTTCAGGCTGCCGGCGTGCACCAGGTCGGCATCGAACAGCAGAATGTCGCCGGCGGTGCCGCACAGCTGCACGGATCGCGACTCGTCGCTGAAGTCGAACGGCGCCTCGCCCGGCTCGGGCCGGTGGCTGCCGGGGACGATCCGGGTCGCACCGTTCTCCTGCCCGTAGTCATCCAGGAAGGCCAGCGCGTTCACCCGATCCCCCGGCCTCTGCGCCGACAGGTCGCGGTGCAGCACTTGGTGGCCGCCGCCGGCCAGCGGCTCGCGCCCCTCCACCTGCGAAATGAAGAACCGCTCGGCGATCAACGCCCCCGCCGCCGCCAGCACCGACGGCAAACGGCACACGGCCAGAACCGTCGGATCGTTATCGAGCAGCGAATGCCGCCAGTCCCAGCCTCGGGGCACGGGCCATTGGTCCGAGGGTTTCACCTGAGCGTCGAAGGTCGCGCGCAGTCCATCCAGCCATTGGGCGGGGATCGCCCGACGGAGCAGCACAAAACCGTTTTGGTGGAGTTGCTCGCGGTCGGTCATGGCGTGCTCGAATCCTTTCGCTCAATGGGTTCAATGAACCAGAGTAGCTGCGCCATCCCTCACGTCGAGCGCCAGCCTATGCCAGCAGTTCGGTAATCCAGCGCGCCTGCCGCTCGATTTCCCCGGTCTTCTCTTCGGGCACCGACTGGCGGGCCCGGGCGAAGTGGCTCAGGGTCTGCTGACGGCGGCGCAGCGTGCGCTGCCATTTGTCGAGGAAGGCCGGGCTGCGGGCCTGCATCTGCAACGGGCCGAAGTACAGTTCCCGGTCGCTGTAGGCCGGCGCCTCGCCGCGTTCGGCGACGATGATCTCGTAGTCGAAGCGGTTTTCCCGCAGCACTTCTTCGTGAAGGATCCGGTAGCCGTTTTCCATCAGCCACAGGCGCAACGGCTCTTCGCCGCCGTTGGGCTGCAGGATCAGGCGCTCCCGGCCGTTCAGGCGCGCCTTGCCGCTGTCGAGGATGTCGCGGATCGTCTCCCCGCCCATGCCGCACAGGCTGACTGCGGTGATGCCGTCGTCCGGCTCGATGGCCTCCAGGCCGTTGGCCAGGCGCACGGTGATGGATTCGTCCAGGCCGTTTTCGCGCACGGTGCGCTCGGCGGCATGGAACGGCGTGCGCGCCACTTCGCCGGCCACCGCCGCCGCAATCGCGCCACGGCGCATCAGCGCCACCGGCAGGTAGCCGTGGTCCGAGCCGATGTCAGCCAAGCGTGCGCCCTGCGGCACTTGGGCGGCGACGCGCTCAAGGCGCATGGACAATGTCTGTTCGTTCAACGGCGGTTCCTGTTCACCAGCGGAATCGGCCCGGCGGCCGGATCGGGACGCGATTGTGTCGGGCTGCGTCGCACATTTCAAATCCCGGCGACGGAACCGTGCCCCGGCTGGGCTACACTCGCCAACGTCAGGACTTTTCCAAGGAGCGTGCCCGATGTCGATCAACAAGACCCTGCTGGCCATCGTCGCCGGCCTCACCTTTGCGGCCACCGCCCCGGCCCTGTTGGCCGATCCGGGCAACGGCAAGGGCAATGGCAAGGGCCACGACAAGGGCGCCCAGCACGGAAACCAGGCCCACGGCGGATACGGCCAACCCACCGTCGACATCGGCGGCGTGCGGGTGATTCTCAACGACAACCGCGGCTACTGGAGCCCCGGCCCGTCGCTGCCGCCGGGCATCCAGAAAAACCTGGCCCGGGGCAAGCCGCTGCCGCCGGGCATCGCCAAGAAACTCGACAGCCGCTTAAGCGGCCGCCTGCCCCACTACGAAGGCTATGAATGGCAACAGGCAGGCACCGACCTGCTGCTGGTGACGATTGCCACGGGGCTGATCTACGAGGTGCTGCACGACGTGCTGGACTGAGCGTCGGCCACAAAAAGGCTTATGGCTGCGGATCGGCCATCGCATTTGCAATGCCTGTGCTCCCCTTCGCGCACATGACAACGCATTCGCGATGGCCCTTTTCATTGAACCCCCGCGCTTTTTCTGCACAATGGCAGGCATTCGAAACACCACCGAGACTCCTGATGTCCCTGACTCCTCACGACGAACGACTCATCAAGGCGCTGGCACTGGCCATCGTCGATCGCCCGCGGGCGACGCTCAAGGAGCTGGCCGAGGCCGCTGGCGTCAGCAAGGCCACCCTGCACCGCTTCTGCGGCACCCGCGACAACCTGGTGCTGATCATGGAAAACCACGGCCAGACCGTGCTCAACCAGATCGTCGGCACCACCGACCTCGTGCATGGCGAGCCCCTGGCGGCGCTGCGTAGCCTGATCAACGAACACCTGGCCCATCGCGAGATGCTGGCGTTCCTGCTGTTCCAGTACCGCCCCGATACCCTCAACGGCGGCGACGAGCGCTGGCAGCCCTACGCTGACGCGCTGGATGCGTTTTTCCTGCGCGGCCAGCAACTGGGCGCGTTCCGCATCGACGTCACGGCGGCGGTGTTCACCGAACTGTTCCTGACCATGATCTTCGGCATGGTCGACGCCGAACGACGCGGGCGCGCCGCCAGCGCCAACTCGGCCCATGTGATGGAACTGATGTTCCTGCAAGGCGCCGCCGCCACCCCCCGCCCGGAATAACCC
>NZ_NEIZ01000023.1:0-74168 GCF_002113645.1 Pseudomonas sp. B35(2017)
GCGACCGGGCTGCTGGCGTCGCGGTGCCTGAGCGCGTTGGTGCCTGCCAAACTGCTGCCGAGCCTGTAAGGGCCTCATCGCTGGCAAGCCAGCTCCCACGGGTTCTGCGCAGTCCCCTGTGGGAGCTGGCTTGCCAGCGATGACGGCAGTCCAGGCGCCGCAAAGACAGCTGCTCCCGCATTGAAGCCTGTACACCTTGCGGAAGCGGCATTGCGATTGGATTTTGAAAGCGGTGGAGCCCTGAGGGATCAACTTTCCCTGTGGGCGCCATTGACCGGAAGACGGCTGCCCAGACGGTAGCGCGACGACGGATGGACCAGGCGCACATAGGTGACGATCTTGCCCTGGTTCCAGGTCCGGCGCATGAGCACCAGGCAAGGCTCGTTGTCATCGATCTGCATGTATTTGCTCTCGTCGCCGCTGGGGTGGCTGGCCTCGACGATGTGCTCCATCTCATCCGGCCGGATGACCTGCAACAGGTACCGGGCCGGTTGCAGGCTTTCGCCGAACGCCTGCTGCAGAAACTCCGGCACCATCTCGGGATTGACGTAGCGGTCCTCCAATTGCACCGGCACGCCTTCTTCGCTGTGCACACAGATCAAATGAAACACCGACGCCCCTGTAGGCAACGCCAACGCAGCGGCCACCTGCATCGAGGCGGCCTCGCGTGCCAGGTGCAGCACCTTGCACGTGTAGCTGTGCCCCCGGGCGATGATTTCGTCGGCGATGTTGGTGATGCGCAGCAGGTTCGACTGCGGCTTGCTCTCGGCCACGAACGTGCCGACCCCCGAGATCCGCACCAGGTGGCCTTCGTCGGCGAGTTCGCGCAGGGCACGGTTGACCGTCATGCGCGACATGCCCAGTTCCTGCACCAACTGATGCTCGGAAGGGATCAGGTCGCCGGGTTTCCAGACCCCGGCGCGAAGCTTGCCTTGCACGAAATCCTTCGCGCGTTGATAGCGCGCTTGCGGCGCATTCTTAGTCATCAGTCAATCAATCCGAATCTCTTCCACGGCAAAGGCGCTTGCCGAGTCTTGGCGACAAAGCCGCTATCCTCACAGCTTAGGAGGGACAGCCGCAAGTGCCGGGCGCATTCAAATGGCGTGCCGGAGCAGGGCATGGCCGCTGCGCCTCGTCCTGCGCCTGTTCTCCTTTGTCGCGGAACGCTCAGGTGCCGCACTTGCGATGTTCTCGTTGTCTTTCACCGTACGGTGTCTGCGATATGTTTCTTACATGGCTATAGTTGTATGTACATATAATGCAGTGCAACTTCTGCAGAGGGCGAGCTTGGGCAATATTTCACAATTGCTACATGAAAGTGAATTAAATATTAAAGTTTTGCTCCGATAAAAAAATATTGACATGTTTATTTCATGACAAGATACTTCGATTCGGAAGTAATAAAGCACTTCACCGTCGATGGAATAAGATTCCTGAGAAGCATAACGTCCAATCAGACTCGCCTGCTTCGAAACGGCTCCCGATCTCTGCAATACCAGTATCTTGTTTCGTGTTGCCCGACAGTTACGGCCCTGTAGCCTTACAGGCAGCCAATGGTCGTCGCTCACTTATTCAATTCTTATATATGTTTGGCCTGCGCATTCTGTTGGGGTGAACTCGTGTTTGCTCTGATTAAAAACTTGCCTATTGGTTCTAATGGGCAAGGCGGGCGCGGTTGGTTCGAGACGTCAACTTCAATAGCATTATCATGAAGATCTGGAATAGGGCATATGGATATTGCTGGCAATGTTGTATACGTAAAGATGAACGCTGATATTCTTCATTCGGGTCACATTGACGTGATCGGTGAAGCGGAAAAGTATGGTTCTGTGGTCGTTGGTGTGTTGACGGACAAGGCGATGGCGTTGTCCGGACGCGAGCCGATATTGAATTTCGAACAGCGTGCAAGTGTTTTCAGTCGTGTCAAAGGTGTCTCCAAGGTGGTGCCTCAAGACAGTGCGGACGCCATCACCAACATTCTGGATTTACAACCGACCTACGTTCTCCACTGGGACGATGAAGGCAAGGGCATCGGTCGGCCCGAGCGGGAACGCGTCGAACAGGCGCTTTCCGGCTGGGGCGGGAAACTGATTGTCAGCGATCAATCTCACACAGGCTCGAATGCGTCAGTGTTTGAGCGCTTGAACAAGGCCTACGCCAGACCGCATTCCAGGCAGCAGCAACTGAGCCGCCTTCTTGAGGCCAAGTCCTTTGTCCGGGTGCTCGAAGCCCATACACCGCTGTGCGGGCTGATTATCGAAAACCTGCAGGTTGAATCAGGCGGAGAATCCCGAACGTTTGATGCGATGTGGTCCAGCAGCCTGACCGACTCGACATCCAAGGGGAAACCCGACATCGAGGCGGTGGACCTGACGTCGCGTCTGCAGAACATCAACGACATCTTTGAGGTCACCACCAAACCGCTCATCTATGACGCCGACACCGGCGGCAAACCCGAGCACTTTGCGCTGGCGGTGAAGAGCCTGGAGAGGGTCGGTGTCTCTGCGGTCATCATTGAAGACAAGACCGGGTTGAAGAAGAACTCACTGTTCGGCAACACCGTCACGCAGGATCAGGAAAGTATCGAAGCGTTTTGCCATAAGATCCAAGTCGGCAAGGCGGCCTGCCAAACCAATGACTTCATGATCATTGCGAGAATCGAAAGCCTGATACTCGAGAAAGGCATGCATGACGCGCTAGCGCGCGCCAAGGCGTACATCGCGGCCGGGGCCGACGGCATCATGATCCACAGCCGTGAAAAATCCCCTGCCGAGATCCTGGAGTTCTGCCGGCACTACGCGATGTTCGATGAGCGCGTACCCCTTGTCGCCGTTCCCTCCAGTTACAACAGCATCACTGACATTGAGTTGTCCCGCGCAGGTGTGAACATCGTCATCTACGCCAACCACATGTTGCGGGCTTCCTATCCGGCGATGAGCCGCATCGCGCAGTCGATCCTGACGCATGGCCGCTCCATGGAGTGCGAGTCGGAATGCATGCCGATCAACGAGATTTTGGATCTGATACCAGGGACGCGGTGATTCGATGATTTCTCCAGAGTTTTTTTACCAGTCACTGAAAAGCAAGGGTGTCGAGTACTTTGCGGGCACGCCGGACTCGTTGTTGAAGTCGTTCTGCTTCTACGTTTCCGAGCACACACCCGCCAGCCATCATGTCATCGCGGCCAACGAGGGCGGCGCCATCGGTTTGGCGATGGGGTATCACCTGGCGACAGGCGGCATCCCGGCGGTGTACATGCAGAACTCGGGCTTGGGCAATGCAATCAATCCGTTGCTGTCGCTGGGCGATCCCGATGTCTACTCTATCCCGATGATTCTGATCATTGGCTGGAGAGGCGAGCCTGGGGTGAAGGATGAGCCGCAGCACCTGAAGCAAGGGCGCGTGACATTGGCGCTGCTGGAGGCCATGGAAATACCTTATGACGTGATTGACGGTGACGAATCCCTCGCCCGGGCAGCCATATCAAGAGCGGTCGAGACCGCCGCCTCTCAGTCCCGCGCCTATGCACTGGTGGTCAAGGGCGGGGCCGTCGGCAGCTTCGAACCCCGCGTCGAGGGCAATAAGGTGTTTTCCTACTCTCGCGAAGACGTCATCGATGCGCTGGTCCAGCGGCTCGATGAACGCCACATTGTGGTTGCCACCACCGGCATGATTTCAAGGGAGTTGTTCGAGTGCCGCAAAAGGCACGGACAAGGGCATGATGCGGACTTCCTGACCATCGGCGGCATGGGGCACGCGTCGCAGATCGCCCTCGAGATTGCCACGCACAAGCCGGATCGCCAAGTGATCTGCCTGGACGGGGACGGCGCGCTGCTGATGCACATGGGGAGCGCGGCCATTGCAGGGACGAGGGCCAAAGGCAACTTCAAGCACCTTGTCATCAATAACGGCGCCCACGACTCCGTGGGCGGTCAGCCGACCGTCGCGCAATCGATCGACCTGCAGTCAGTGTTCGTCGGCTGTGGCTACAGCTACGTGTCGCTCTGCGTCGCGCGCGGCGATCTGTTTGAGGAGATCGAGTGGTTGCTTGATGCGCAGGGCCCGGCCTTGCTGGAGATCATGGTCGACAAGGGCGCCCGAGGCGATCTGGGTCGGCCCTCGATGGACTTGAAGGAAGGGCTGGCGGGGTTCATGGCATTCGTTTCCGATTGAATCCCAACCTTGTCGTGCCGTCCGTGGCCGGCACCGGCGATCGGCAGGGTGCCGGCTCATGCAGCGGCAGGCCAGGGATAAGCGACAAGCACAAGGAGAAAAAGCGTTTGAACTCAATGGCATTTGCAATAACTCTTTTGTCGGTATGCATGCACGCGGGCTGGAATCTGCTCGGCAAGAAACAGGCGCCGTCCTTGAGCTTTTTCATACTGGCGATCGGCACGAGCGCCATTCTGTTCAGCCCGCTGCTGAGCCTGGGGGCGGGCCTGGATAAGCTGCCGGCGATGTTCTGGTGGCTGCTGCTGGCGACCGGGCTTTGCCAGATGCTGTACATGGGCGGGTTGGCCTGGGCCTATTCCCGTGGGGATGTCAGCGTCATTTACCCGCTGGCCCGAGCGCTGCCGGTGGTGATGGTTCCCATGGTGACGGTGGGCCTGCTGGGCAGCCAGGCGCTGGTCGCCAGAGACTGGTACGGCATTGTCTTGATTGTGTTGGGCGCGCTCTGTCTGCCGTTGAGCAGCTTCCGTTCCTTTCGACTGAAAACATACTTCAACCCGGCATTGGGCTATGCGCTGTTGGCCGCCGCAGGAACCGTAGGCTATTCGGTGATCGACAAAGTGGCGCTGGATATGATGGTCAATGCCGGCTTTTCACGATTGACGGCCGGCGCCAACTACATGGTGCTGCAAGCGTTGACCACGGTGTTGTGGGGACTGCCGTTGATTGCGGTGATGAGTTCAGAGCGAACGGTGTTCGCTCCTGTCTGGCGCGAGCATCGTCGCTCGATACTCGTCACCGGTTTGATGATTACCGCTACTTACGGACTTGTCCTCATCGCCATGGCGTTCAGTACGGATGTCAGTTACATCGTCGCGCTGAGGCAACTGTCGATTCCCGTGGGGGTATTGATTGGCGTGGTGTGGCTCAAGGAAACAGCGCCGCCCCTGAAGATCATCAGTGTCGCTGTGATGTTGCTGGGCCTGCTCGTCATTTCGTTACGGTGAGTCAGCCATCGTTGCGATGAAGCGAACGAGCCGCTGTTAAAAGAAAGACGGACTCGCCTGCGAAGGGCATGTCCAAATGATCGCTGTTGTTTTGATGATTTGTGGTGTCGCTTGTTTTGCGCTCAGGTTTTGCGCAAACAAGCGATATCCACGAAGGGCTTTGCATTGCCCGCAGTTCAATAAAACATAGTTAACCTAAGAGGGATTTAAGCGTGACTATCGATCGTGATGAAAGCAGTAAATACAGTGCCGAATATGATGTATCGGTACGCCGCCTGAGTGACTTGCTGGCCCTGACTTCCGCAAAGAAGGAGGCCATGGGCGCTGCCATGGTCGAGTTCTATCCAGGTGAAACCATCCGCGAGCACATCAATAAAGAAAACGTAGAAGAGATTTTTCTGCTGCTCGATGGCACGGCTGATTTCACGCTGGATGGCGTCGTTCATTCCGTGAAGGCGGGCGATGTCGCTTTCGCGAAAATCGGACAAAGCCACTCGTTCAAAAACACGTCGACCGATAAGGCCCGCCTGTTCAGCCTGTGGTGGAAAGCGGTGAGCACCGAGCAGGTGCCGGCATGAGCACAGTGAGCCGTTCGCCTTCATCGCCCATGATCATCCTGACGCCACCTCCGACGCCCAACGGTCGTTTGCACATCGGCCATATCTCAGGCCCTTACCTTCGTGCGGACCTGCATTCACGGCTGATTCGGTTTGTGAGCGGACGGCCCGTCCAACACCTGTCCCACATCGATACCTATCAGAGCTACGTCCCGAAAAAGGCGGCTCAACTGGGCCGTGACGTCAATGAGTTCTTCGAGGATGTCCAGGCGGGCATCAAGCATGACTTCAAATCGTTCGGCATCGACCACGATCTGTTCATCGACAACACCTCGACGCTATACCTGGCGTTTCTCGATTCGGCGGTGGAGCACCTGATCCCCCGGCTGAATCTGGAAACCGCCAAGGCAAAGCATTGCTCAAAGTGTGACAGTTCGCTGTATGAGGCCAACGTGAAAGGCTTTTGCAGCCATTGTCTTCACGACGCCTTTCTCAACGTCTGCGAAAATTGCTGCATCCCTATGGCGTTTGAAAAAGCGATCGCACCGGTGTGCGATACCTGCGGTCATGCGGATCATGTCCTGAGCGAAAAAGAGGTGCAGTTCCTTGCGATCACGGCCAAGGAAGTTGAACGGATCGCAGAAGTGGTCGACACGCTGCATTCGGGCAACCGTCGCATCGACTCGATGTTCCAGCACCTGAAGGCCCACCGGATCGGGTTCAGCTACGATGCCGCGTACGGCGTGTTTCCCAAAACGATGCAGGGGGCCTTGAATCCCTGGATTGAGATCTACTTCGGGCATCTGTATTCCGTTCTGAAAGCGTGCAATGTGGACACATCAGTCGGTTTTGCAGAGTCCGTGCGGCGCTTGAACGCTTTGGAGCACCCGCCTGAGGTCGTCGCCTACTTCGGGATCGATAACTCTTATTACTATGCGTTCCTGTTTCCCTACCTTTCCATGGTGCTGGGCATCACCGCCATGGTGCCCACGGCATTGAAGGCCAGTTTTTTCCTGTTCCTGAACAACGCCAAGATCTCATCAAGCCGCAATAACGTCATCTGGGCTGCCGACCTGCTGAAAGAAGGTGAACTCAAACGATTGAGGACCAACCTGGCCGACAGTTGCCCCGAGTTCGCCACCAAGGGGTACGCCGAGAGCCATAGTCGTGCGCCCGTATCAGGCGGCGAGCCAGCAGGGGGCGCAGACACCACGCCCTACGCATCCGTAGGCGCATTCAAGCAGCGGTTGTCGGCAATGACAGACGCACGGGCGTTCAGCGTTGAGG
The DNA here is from genome assembly GCF_002113645.1 of Pseudomonas sp. B35(2017). NCBI lineage: Bacteria > Pseudomonadati > Pseudomonadota > Gammaproteobacteria > Pseudomonadales > Pseudomonadaceae > Pseudomonas > Pseudomonas sp. B35(2017). Next base: position 7,022 of record NZ_NEIZ01000023.1, read on the forward strand.
AACTGCTCAATGTCATCAATAAGGCAGGCAGTTACTCGGCTCACCTGAAAACGGTGGCGAGACCTCAGGAAGCGGCGGCCATCGACGGTTTTCTTGAAGCGCTGCTGGACGCCCTGTCGCTTGGCTGAAGGCGATTGAACCTCAGTGCACTCGTTATCCGCGCCGTCCTGGTGTCGCGTTCAGACACGGGGTGCGCGCCGTTTGATCAATCATTCTGAATGTCAGTCCACTGACTCAGGGAGGAGGTTTGCATATGGCTTCTACACAGGGTGCGGCCGATAAACGCCAGGTATTGATGAACCCGGGGCCTGTCACAACTCAAGAGCGTGTTCGATTGTCGTTGGCGGGGCCCGACCAGTGTCATCGTGAGCCGGAGTTTGCAGCACTGATGACGGCCGTCCGGCAAAAGATCACCCAAGTGTCGGGGGGCGATGACCGGTACGCATCGGTCGTGCTGACCGGTTCAGGCACCGCGGCGGTCGAAGCGACGATGGCGTCGGTGATACCGGACGGCGGCACCGTGCTGATCATCGACAACGGACACTACGCCGAGCGTCTGCATGACATCGCCAAAATCCACGCCATCGCCAGCGTTCGGTTGACGCTGGGCTGGAGCGTGCCGGTCGATAAGGAACTGATCGACAGAACCCTCCGTGAAAACCCCGGCGTCACTCATGTGGCCGTGGTCCATCACGAGACCAGCACCGGCATGCTCAATGACATTGTCGGGTTGGCCGCCATTGCCCATCGGCACGGCTGCAAAATGATTGTCGATGCCGTCAGCAGCCTGGGGGCTGAACCGATCGACCAGTCACGTGATGGCATCGACTGGCTGATCGGCTCCGCCGGCAAGTGCATCGAGGGGATGCCGGGCCTGTCATTCGTGTGCGCTCTCAAAGCGGATTTCGCGTCCCTGAAAGCCCACAAGGCACGTACGTTTTACCTTGATCTGCATCGCCATTTCACTGCGCAAGAGACCTCCAACGCACCGGCGTTCACACCCGCCGTTCCCCTGTTCTACGCACTGGACACCGCGCTGGACCTGCTGATGGCGGAAGGGGTGGCGGAACGAAACTCGCGCTACCGTCGGTTGGCGACGCACCTTCGCGACGGTTTGACCCGACTAGGGCTGAGCATATTGCTGGCTCCCGAACACCGAGCGGTCGGCCTGACCACGGTCGGCTTGCCGGAGGGTGTCCACTATGCGGATCTGCACCCGGTGCTGAAAAGCGCCGGGTACGTCATCTACACCGCCCAGGAACATCTGGCGAACAGGTTCTTCCGGCTGTCCACCATGGGGTGCATGTCCGCGGAGGACATCGACGGCTTCCTGGAGACGATGGCGCAGTTTCTGTCTGTCCGGCCTGTAACGCACGATCGTTGAGACGGGGTTCGCGATGAATAATCTTTCTGTGAGCGGCAGGCCATACCGGCTTGCTGTGGTCGGTGGCGGCCCCCGAGCGGTCTATGCGATGGAGCGTCTGTCGGCGACGCTTGAGCGGCTCGGCCCTGATGCGGAGCTGGAAGTGTACCTGTTCGAGCGCAGCGGTGAATTCGGTGCGGGCCAGGCGCACAGTGGCTCCCAACCCAAGACGAGCTATCTCAACAGGATCGCCGGCCAGGTGAGTTTCGCTGCCGATGAAAGTGTCACGGATGCGGGCCCCCTCCGTGCGGCGCACAAGCGTCCGACATTGCACGAGTGGTGTCGGCGCCAGTATGCGTTGACCGGCCATCGCGATTTCGATCTGGGCCCCACCGACTGGCCCAAGCGCTATGTCCATGGGCTGGCCCTTCAGGACATGCTGATGGACTTCATTCGTGACATAGACGCCGATTCCCGAGCCAAGGTGATCCTGCGCCCGACCGAGGTGGTCGATGTCCTCGCCGAAGACGCACGGTTCCATGTCGAAGATTCGGCGGGCGAGGTGTTCCTCGTCGATTATGTGCTGCTGCTGACGGGGCACACCCACCATGATCCGGACCGGTGCGACGACGCCAGAGCGTTGATCGAGTTTGCCCGGCGCCACGAGCAGGCCGCCTACGTCCCTTTTGCCTACCCGCTGGACAGGGCGCTTCCATCGCCCACCCAGGAAAGGCCCGAAACGGTCGGCTGCTGGGGCATGGGCCTGACCGCGATCGATGTGATCCTGCATCTGACGGAGGGGCGAGGGGGGTGGTTCTCCAAGGCGCAAAACGGCGGCTTGCACTATCAGCCCAGTGGCCGGGAACCGTCCTCCATCCTGGCGTTCAGCCATTCGGGCCTGTTTACCTTTGCGCGCCCGGAAAACCATAAGGAGACCGGCCCGGTGAACCTGGAGCATCAGGGGGTCTTTTTTACCAGGGAGACCGTTGACCGCTTGCGCCGAAAGCTCGCCGGCCGGCGCAGCGAAGCCGAGAAGGCACGGCCGCAGTTTGATTTTGACGCGGACCTGTTGCCCGTGCTGAAGCTGGAGATGGGCTACCTCCACTACCTCACACTGTTCGGGCCTTCGATCGAGGTTCTGGTTTCGGCACGCGTGCTGCCTGACTTTCAGGCGCATGCCGCCAATGAAGCCACCTTGCCCGCTGACTTCGACGGACTCGCCGCGATTGAAGGCATCGTCGATGAGGTGACGGCGGTGCTGTCCCGGGTGCTGACCGGGCAAGCGACGGTGGCGCAAGCCCAGCGGCAGGCGGCCGGGTGGTCGGTCGAATGCGTTCTGGACCACTGGATCGGTGTCGTTCACGGTGCCGAGGCGCGGGAACAGGCGCGCATGCAGCTGCATGACCCCGCAGGCCTCGCCGGTATCGCCCAAGCCTGGTCGTCGCCTTGGCGGCTGGAGAATGATGTGCGCGGGAACAGGTTCTGCTGGGAACTGACGATCAATCCCGTTTCGCCGAGCGATTGTGCTGACGGGCACGCGTATCGCGCAGCGGTGCTCGACTTCATGGACCGCGATCTGCTGTGGGCGGCTCAAGGAAACCTGCACAACCCCCATAAGGCTGCCGCAGACGGCGTCTGGCGGGACCTGCGCTCGGTGATCTCCCATGCGATTGACGACGCCGGGCTGACAGCCGCCTCTCATCAGCGCTTCCAGCGAGAGTACTTGAGCATCCACAACCGGCTTTCAAACGGCGCTGCGGCGCAGATCATGGAAAAAGTCCGGGCGTTGATAGAGTGCGGTCTGCTGGATGTCGGCATCGGCCCGGGCGCGGTGGTCGAAACCGATCAGGCGCATGGCTGTTTCACGGTCAGAGGGGCGCAGACCGGGAGGCTGGCCAGGGTGGATACGCTGATCAACGCAAGGCTTCATCCCTTTGACCCCCGCAAGGACGCATCAAGGCTGTACCGAAACCTGATTGCCCGAGGGACAGTGCGCATGTGGGCCAACGACTCATTGCCGGGAGAACGCTACGTGCCTGGCGGGATTGATTTGACAGACGACCATCACCCGATCCGCAAGGATGGAACGGTCGAGAAGCAGATCACGGTGCTGGGCCCGCCGGCGGAGGGCGGGAAGTCGTTTCTGCTGTCGGCGCTGCGTCCCTCGCAGAACCACTACGTGATGCAGGACATCCTTAAATGGCTGAAGGGGTTCTGGGGGCATGTGCAGGCGCAAACATCCGCAAGCAGCCCCGAGACAAGCTCGGGGCACGAGCCGGTCAGGCGGCCGGAGCGGCCAGAACCGAAACCAGCGCCTCTTTGAAGGCGTGCATTTCAGCAGCGGTTCCAATGGAGACCCTCAACCATCCCGCAGGGCCGGCTTCACGGATGAGTACCCCCCGTTCAAGCAGGCCCTGCCAGACGGCATGGCGGTCATCGAAACGTCCGAACAGGACAAAGTTAGCGTCAGAATCAGCGACCTCCAGGCCGATGGAGCGCAGCCAGGTCACGGTTCTGTCCCTTTCTTGTCTCAGTTCATCCACGTTGGCCATTAAGGCGTCACGATGTGAAAGGGCGGCACGGGCCACCGCCTGGGTGACGGCCGAGAGGTGATAGGGCAGCCGAACGATGCGCAGTGCATCGACAATCGCGGGGGAGGTCGCCAGATAACCGAGACGACCGCCGGCCAACGCGAACGCCTTGCTCATTGTCCGGCTGACAACCAGGTGAGGGTAGCGGGGCAGAAGAGACACCGCGCTGGGGACACCGGCGCGCCGGAACTCGGCATACGCTTCATCCACGATGACGATGCCGGGGGCGGCGGCCAGGACGGATTCGATCTCGGGAAGGGTCAGTGCGGTTCCCGTGGGGTTGTTGGGGGAGGTCAGAAAGATCACTGAGGGGTTATGGACATTGATCAAATCCAGCACGTGTCCGATATCCAGGCTGAAGTCTTCCTGGCGTCGCCCCTCCACCCATTGAGTCAGTGAGTTGCGCGAGTACTCGGGGTACATGGGGTAGGTCGGGGCGAAAGAGAGCGCAGTGCGCCCGGTGCCGCCAAAGGCTTGCAGGAGTTGCTGCAGGACTTCGTTGGAGCCGTTGGCCGCCCACACGTTCTCGGCCTGCAACGGTGTCCCGGTGTCTTCGCTCAGGTAGGACGCCAGGTCGCCGCGCAACCCCAGGAACTCTCGGTCGGGGTAGCGATTGATGTTCTGGACGGCGAGCGTCACGGCTTTGGTGATTTCAGCGACAACTTTTTCCGAGGGAGGGTAGGGGTTTTCATTGACATTGAGTTGCACCGGAACGTCGAGCTGAGGTGCTCCGTAAGGCGTTTGTCCTCGCAGGTCACTGCGCAGCGGGAGACTGTCCAAGTGGGTACTTTTCCATTGTTCCTTCATGTGTTCCTCGTGCGGTCGTCAGAAAAAACGGGGCGGGCAACTGTTGTCGGCAGAACGAAAAAACGTTCGTCTGCCTATGTTGTTCTGGCTGTATCGCAGGATGTTAATTCAATTGCATTGGCGCAGTCGTTGCTTTTGACAATATTTGTCAGGTCGGTGTTCTTGATAAACAAGTCATTGGGGAGTGGTCATGGAATTGTCATGAAGCGATGTTAACAATGATTGTTTTTTGTTCTTTTAGTGTGGGGCTCTGACTTCACTATTCATTTCAAGACAGGATGGACGAACATATGTCGGCGGTTATGGATGAGCGTTATTCGCGCAAAGTGGCATTGCGACACGAGCGACTCTACGGGCATGGGTATCAGGGCCCGGGCAGCGAGGCGGTTTTCGACCGACTGGCCGCCAGGCTCGACCTGAGGCAGGGGTTGAGCGTGCTGGACGTCGGGAGCGGGCTGGGCGGAGACTGCCTTCGACTGGCTGAAAAGTTCGGTGTCGCGGTGGTCGGCCTGGACGCGGCACCGGACATGACCGGGATATGCCTTGAGCGTTACCGAAATTCGCCGATCAAGGGCGTAACGTTTACGACCGGCGATGTACGCACGACAGCGCTGCTGGAACCCGCCTCGTTCGACGTGGTGTGGACCCGGGACTGCGGCGCGTTCTGGAGCGAGCAAGAAAAGGCGGATATCTGGGGGCGTTTACATCAGGCACTGCGGCCGGACGGGCAAGTTCTCATAACGGACTATTGCAAAGGGCCTGCTGAGTCGACGGAGTTCGACAATATTATGGATGCCTGGGGCCAACATATGATGTTGCCGTCGCGCTATATCGAAATCCTGACCGCCGCCGGTTTCACCGATATCGTCTTGAGTGATCGAACCGAGGATCTATTGAACAGTATGCTGGAGGGAAGGGAACTGTTGCTGACGCAAAAGGAACTGTTCATGCAGGACTTGTCCTCCGCTGAATACGACAACTTGCTGGATCGCTGGAACAAGAAAATCGGTTTCGCCCGCGATGGACTGCTGGTGTGGACAGTGCTTGCCGCACGCCGTCCCTGAATCACACGGCATCGATCGAACACGGCAAAGGATTGTGAGGTGCCTCGGAATGCCTTTGCCCTTGCGACGTTTTTCAGCGCCGGCAGCGTTGCCGGAAATGCCGCCAGGGTTGGCGGGAAGGAGAGAATGCCATGTCTGATCGCTTTGACGTTGCGGTCGTCGGACTAGGGGTAATGGGGGCGATGGCGACATGGCAGGCTGCGGAGCAAGGGGCGAAGGTCATAGCGTTCGAACAGTTCGACCCCGGGCACCCCAATGGCGCATCGCACGGCGGGTCGAGGATCTTCCGGACACTGGGGGCGGAGGGCAAGCATTATGTCCCGCTTGCCAAAACGTCCCTCGCTCTTTATCAGGCGCTGGGTCAAAAGAGCGGTCAGCCGCTCCTGACCCTGTGCGGCGGCCTTGCCGTCGCACCCGGTGAAAGCCGCCTTATCGCAGACGCCATGGCAAATGCCGCTGCCCACGGCATCCCGTTCGAGTGCCTGACCCGACAGGCCATGGGCCTGCGCTTTCCTCAGTTTTCACTCGCAAGCGGCGATCTGGGCCTGTATGAGCCTAGCGCCGGGGTGATCCGTCCTGAGGCGTCGGTGCTTGCGGCCATCGCCGTCGCTGTTCGGCAGGGTGCGCGGATCGAAAGGCGCTCCCGGTGCCTGGACATACAGGCCGACCGGGCGGGGAAGCACCTGAAGCTGATCACCGACACCGGGACGTTCAATGCATCGAAAGTCATACTGGCGACGGGGGGCTGGTTCAACCATTTTGCCCGTAAGCTGGACTGCCCCATCCGCCTGCAGCGCTCGACGCTGTCATGGTTCAAGTCCCTCGAAGATCCGTCAGGCTACGGGCCGTCGTCCTTTCCCGTGTTCACCTACAAGAGCGGGGCGCTGGATGGCTGGGGGATCCCCGACATCGACGGCATGGGCGTGAAAGTCGGCGTAAGCAGCGCTTCCATCGAGAAAAAACTATGGCTCGACCGTCCGGAAGACAACAAGGGCAGGCAACCGGACGACAAGGAACTGCAACCGGTCAGCGATTTTGTCGCAGCGGCGCTGCCGGGTCTCTCGGCCCGCCCGGCCTTCGCTCGGCCTTGCATGAGCGCACAGGCGCCTGACGGGGACTTTATCCTCGGGCAGTCCGATCGGTTGCCTGGTTTCGTATTGTGCGGCGGCTTTGCCGGCCATGGCTTCAAGCATGCGCCGGCAGTAGGATTGGCCGCCGCCCAGCTGGCGCTGGAGGGGGCGACGACGGTTCCGATCCAGGCGTTCAGCCCGGATCGTTTCTGAGCGAACGCTCCAGTGCATGAGCGCGCCAATGACGGCGTTGCCCGATACGGTCACAAAGGACAGGGGTACAGAATGGACTCAAGCACGATCAATGCACCGGACAGACTGGATGTCGTTGGGCGAAGCGTTTCGGTCGCGGTCATCGGCAAACCGACACGCCCGACGGCCTATGTCGATTCGCGTTTTTTCCATGGCGTTCGCCATGCCGGCGAAGACACGCTTTTCTGGGAAGGAAAACCGATGTTTCCGTTGCTTCAGATCAGGGTCGATGAACTGCCTTTTGTCCCTGTGCAATTGAGGCACATCGCAGTCCTGGTGTTGTACATGAACCTTCAGAGCTACCCGTTCGGACAGCCTCATGGCCAGGGCTGGGCCATCCGCGAATACGCTTGCGCCGAGGGGTTGTCGGCGGTTCACAACGTTCTGTCCCCCGATCATTCCTACCCGATCCATTGGCGCAAGGCGCACGAGGGGGGCGATGCATTTCAAAGCCAGACAGCGGGGCGTTCCTGCGACGGGGCGGCCGCCCATTGCACCGGAACCAAGGTGGGTGGCTATCCTTCTGAAATCCTGCGCACCTCCAGGCTCGACGAGTTCGTGTTTCAGATCGCTTCGGAATCGTTGATCAACTGGAAATGGGCAGAGAACGGTGTCGGCTTGTTCTTTCGCTCGGCTCAGGGCGAGTGGCGCTGGTCCTGTGAGTTCTGAACAGCGATTCGTCTCGATGTGCCGGCACGGTCAGCCCATGCTGCGACCAGGGCCGGTCAGTATCCGGGTGAGCCCTTCGCGATAGGTCGTGACCTCGAACTCCGGAAAACGCCGCTTGAACTTCGAGGAATCGAACAGGTTGTCGTGCTCGTACCGCGGCAGCAGCTCGCGCAGTTCGCGCACTGGTTTGACGAACAGGCCGGCGGCCGTCAGCGTCCATTTGCCGAGCACCTTGTAGGTCGGTTTCCTGCCGACGATGCCGGATGCCAGGGCCACGAATTGCTTGTAGGTGAGGCGGTCGTCGTCGCAGGGCAGGTGCCAGGTCTGGCCGTAGGTGTCCGGTGCGTTCCCCAGCGCGGCCAGGGCGCGGCTGGCGTCCGGGGTCCAGATCAGCGTGCGCTTCGTATCGTCCCGCACGGGAACGCGGGGCGTCTTGCCGGCCTTGAGGTTGTCGAGGATCAGCGCGTTGGTGAAGCTCTGGGTCTTGCCTGGCCCATAGAACTCCGGAGCGCGGCCGATGACGACCGGGATCTCGCTTCGCTGCATTTCCCGCAGGACCATGGACGCCATCTGTGCGCGCACCCGGCCTTTGCGGCCGAACGGCTCGAACGGAGCGTCTTCGCTCAGCACGCGGGCATCTTGGGGGTACATGTAGGTGTTGTCGAAATACACGAACTTCGCCCCGGCCGCGCGGGTCGCGTCGAGTGCGTTTTGCAGCATCACGGGGAATTGGGTTTCCCACACCTGGGTGTCCGGCGGCAGCCCGGCGGTGAAGTAGACGATGCTGCTGCCTTTCACTGCCTTGGTCGCTTGTTCGGCATCCAAAAGGTCGGCCGGCGCCAAGGTGTCGGTGTCATTGACCTTGAGGGGCTTGCGGCTGACGAGCCGGATGTCTTGCGTATGGTTTCGGTGCAGTTCGCGGGCCAGCTCCATGGCGATCTGGCCGGTTGCTCCCAGGACGGTTTGCATGGTGTTTCCTATGAGGATTGAGGATGTCGAGTCGGGGTGGTGTGCACCCTAAGATTAAAGCTGCCTTTAAGGTCAAGCGCATTCTTTGGGCGGCGGCGGGCAAACCTGGAGCCCGACGGGCGGATTTTTCGCCGGCCGCCTAAAGTTCGGACGGGCCCGGCAGAAAACTCGTAGGCCTCGCCGGGCGCTCCGTCCGGTGATCGACCCCTTCGGTTTGCAGACTCCCACCGCCATGAATGCCTTGTTGCTGTCACCCCACCTGATCGGTACCAACATCCTGATTGCCAGCGCCATCATTTGCCTGGCCCTGTGGTACTACTCGCGGCCCCATCCGGGGCCCGGCCTTTGGACGTGCGGCGTCCTGCTGGTGACGGTGGGCCAGTACCTGGCGCAGGGCACCGCCTATACGGCCTCGCTGCCCTACAACGTCTTGTGCCACAGCTTGCTGACCGCGGGAGAAACGGTGCTGGTCATCGGCGTGTTCCGCTTCCTCGGCCGCCCCACGCCCTGGTGGCTGATACCGGTGACTTTCCTGGCGGCGGCGCCCTGGTGGCTTTGGCACTGGCTTTTGCAGCCGTTGGAGACCGGTGACGTGGTGGCCCTGTACGCGTTCCTCAGCGCCTTCATCCGGGGAATGGCTTGTTATGCGCTGCTGCGGCTGCCGGGCGACCGTCGGCTGCACAGCGCGCGGATCTTCGCCGCGCTGATGTTTGGCTTGCTGGCCTTGAGCGCGGCCGGCAGCGGGGTGCTCGGCCTGTTCGAGGGGTTGTCGCAAAGCCAGGGGCGCCAAGACGTCGAGCCGGCCGCCGAAATGCTTGCCTACAACGTGGGTTATCCGTTGTGGATCCTGTGCCTGTTCGGCCTGACGCTGCTCAGCCTGCGCCGCTTCCTTTTGGCGTCCCAGAGCAGTGCGGTGCGTTTCGAGCGCCTGATGAACATCACGAGCGCCGCCGTGGTGATCGTGCGCGACGGCCGGATTGTCGATGCCAACCCGGTGCTCAAGCACCTGTTCGGCTGTCCGCGGGAATTTTTGTACGAGCGTCCGCTGGTAGACCTGTTCGAAACCGACGAAGACTTGCAGAAACAGCTGGGCCGCTGCGACGGTGTGCCGATGGACCGGGTGGCGGTGCGCTGCGACGGCAATCGGTTCGCTGCGGAGCTGACGGTCGCGGCGCTGGACGATGGCACCCAGGTGGCGGAGATCCGCGACGTCAGCGGCCGCAAATCCCTGGAACAGGAACTGCGCCGGACCGCCGCGCGGGACGCCTTGACCGGCGTCCTCAACCGCCGGGCCTTCATCGAGCAAGCTCAGCTTGAACTGGCCAAAACCCGCCAACAAGGCCGTCCGGCGTGCCTGGCGATGTTCGACATCGATCACTTCAAGCACGTCAACGACACCCATGGCCACCTGGTGGGCGACCAAGCGCTCAAGGCCTTCAGCGCCGTGTGCGAAAGCCATGTCCGGCGCACAGACCTGTTTGCCCGCTATGGCGGCGAAGAGTTCGTGCTGTTGCTGCCGCAGACCGACCGTGAACAGGCCTTGGCCTTGCTGGAACGCCTGCGCGAGACCTGGAGCCAGCACCGGTTGCCGGTGCCCGGCGGCGAGCTGGCGTCGACCGTCAGCATCGGCATGGTGCAGCTCGACGGCGACGCTTCGCTTGAGCATTGGGTCAGCCTGGCCGACCAGGCCCTTTACCGGGCCAAGCATGAGGGGCGCAACCGCACGCGGGTGTATGCGGCCGAGTGAGCCCTCAATGCCTCATCACTGAACGGAGCGCAGCCGGCGCCACAACGTGGTCCGGCTGATGCCGAGCCGGCGCGCCGCTTCATCGAGGTTGCCCTGACAACTGTCCAGCGTTTCCTGCACGTGCCGCAGTTGCGCGGCCTTGCCGATCATCTGCAAGTCCGATTCCCGTGAAGACGTTTTCGGGGCCGGGGTCAGGGCTGGGCCTTCGCACAGTTCGGGCAGCACGCGGGCCAGGTATTGCTCGTCCAGGCCGTGGTCGTGCAGCAGTTCGCGGGCGGAGAGCATCGCCCGTTCGATCACGTTCTCCAGTTCCCGGACATTGCCCGGCCAGGCATAACGGCTCAGGTGCGGGAGCAGGGCGGCCGGGATGTCGGCGGCCCCCAGGGGCTGGCCCTGGACCAGCAGGCGCTGGCTGATGCCCCGGCAGATGAGGGCGATGTCCTCTGGCCGTTCGCGTAGCGGGGTGGTCTGCAGGCGCAGGATGTTGAGGCGGTAGTAGAGATCGCTGCGAAAGTCGCCTTCGTCCATGGCGGTGCGCAGGTTCTGGTGGGTGGCGGCGATGATCCGCACGTCGATGGAGATCGGCTCGGTGCCGCCCAGGCGCAGTACCTCGCGCTCTTGCAGCACGCGCAGAAGGCGGGTCTGCAACGACACCGGCATGTCGCCGATCTCGTCGAGAAACAGCGTGCCGCGGTGCGCCGCTTCGAACAGGCCGGGCTTGCCGCCCTTGCGCGAACCGCTGAAGGCGCCTTCCTCGTAGCCGAACAGTTCGCTTTCCAGCAGCGACTCCGGGAACGCCGCGCAGTTGATGCCGACAAACGGGCCCTGCCGGCGGGGGCTCTCGTTGTGGATGCCTTGGGCCAGCAGTTCCTTGCCGGTGCCGCTTTCGCCGGTGATCAGGATCGTCGAGTGGCTGACGGCGAACCGTTTGGCCAATTGCAGCATGTCGCGGTTGGCCTGGCTGTTGCCGGCGAGCTGCTCAAGCCGGTAGCGGGCCGTGAACGCGCCCGGACGGCGGGTGGAGCGGATGCGTTGGTCGGCCCGCTGCACGGCGGTGATGTCCTGGCAGGTCAGGACCAGGCCGGTGCGCTCGCCGTTCTCAAGGATGGGCAACAGGTTGCTGACCACCGCATGGGAGCCGAGCCGGATCACCCGGTTTTCCTCGCCGCTGCCGTCCTCCAATGCCTGCGGCAGGTCCAGCTCGGGGCACAGCTGCTGCAAGGGCCGGCCCAGCGCTTCGCCGGCCGGCAGATCGAGCAAGTGGGCAAGGGCCGGGTTGAGCGACTGCACCACGCCTTGGTTGTCGACCGCCGCCACGCCGGTGGGGATGTGCTGCAGCACGGCGTTCAAGTGGCGGCGCTTGGCGATCTCGATGCGTTGGCTGTCGAGGATGCCCAACGCCTCTTCCAGTGCCTTGCGCACAGTGTCCTCGCTCAGCGACAGCACGCCGTGCAGGCCGGCCTGCAGCGCCAGTTCCACCACCGTCGACGAACCGATGATGCTGCGGCAGCCCAGCCGGGCGGCGTGTTCGACAGCTTGGCGAGCTTCTTCCAGCGAGGTGTAGGCCGCCTGGTGAACCTGCACGGTGAACAGCGCGTTCATGGCTTGCAGGTCGTGGTTGATGCTGTTGTAGCTGAGCAGGGCCACTTGCGGGGAGTGCTCGCGGGCCCGCCCCAGCGCCCGCAGCAGGTCATCGCCGCCGACGTGCATCGTCAGCACCGGCCGCGCCAGGTGCTTGCGCAGGTAGGCGGCCGTGGCGCCGGCGCAGACGAACACATCGGCTTCGCCGCGCTGTTCCAGCTCGCGGGCGGTCTGCAGCGCTTCGGACACCGAGGTGTCGAGCACTTCAATGTGCGTGTCGGGGTAATCCCCGGTGAGCCCGGCCACCACTTGGGCGAGGCGGCTGCGCTGCCGGGGGCGCTGCAGGTGGCTGATCAGCACGACGACCTTTGAGGCGGGAGAGTGCATGGCGAGACCTGTTCAGGAGTGAAATGTCCCAATACTGAACCAATTCATTTCAGGTGTGAAACGCGGGTTCTGTTCATGCCTACCCGCGAAAGATCTCAAACGCCCGAACGGCGTGGCCCGCAGCCCATCGCTGCAAAGTTGGCCCAGGCATTGCTCTAGCTGACCCGACAACTTCAAAAAGTGCAGGCGGGGCCCTTGGATCCATGAGCAGTTCCCTAACTAAGCATCAGGCTGATGATTCGTTCGCAACCAAGACCGGCGATGGAAATCTGGTCGACTTCATCCGCCAGCAAGCCGAAGCGACCCGGGTGGTCATTGAGGCCCGCAAACGCCTGAGCGGCGGCGCCATCCAGGAAAACTGGCTGATTGAACTGCAGATCGAAGGCGGCCCATGGGCCGGCGCGCGGCGCTGGGTGTTGCGCAGCGACGCGCTCTCGGCGCTGCCGGCCAGCCTTGGCCGCGAGCAGGAGTTCGCCGTGCTGCAAGCGGTGCACCAGGCCGGGGTGAAAGTGCCGCGGCCGCTCTGGCTGTGCCGTGACACGAGCGTCCATGGGCGGGTGTTCTTCCTGATGGAACATGTGCCGGGCGTTGCGGCCGGACGCCTGCTCAGCGCCGACGCGGGCCCCCAAGGCCGGACGCGGTTGGCCGCTCAACTCGGTGCCAACCTGGCGCGTCTGCATCAGCTTCGCCCGCCGTGCCCGGCGCTGGCGTTCCTGCCCGTACCGGAGGCGTCGCCGGCCCTGAGCACCGTCAGCGCCTACCGCCGTTACCTCGACACCCTCGACGAGGCCTATCCGGTCCTGGAGTGGGGCCTGCGTTGGTGCGAGCTCAACGCACCGCGCAGCACGCACCTTTGCCTGCTGCACCGCGACTACCGCACCGGCAACTACCTGGCCAGCGAACAAGGGCTGGAGGCAGTGTTGGACTGGGAGTTCACCGGCTGGGGCGACCCCTGCGAGGACCTGGGCTGGTTCACCGCCCGTTGCTGGCGCTTCACCCGGCCGGACCTGGAGGCGGGCGGCATCGGCCGGCTCGAGGATTTCCTGGCCGGCTACCACTCGGTTTCGCCGCTGCGCATCGAACCCGGCCAACTGCATTACTGGCAGGTCATGGCGACGTTGCGCTGGGCCGTGATCGCCCTGCAGCAAGGCCAACGCCACCTGTCCGGCGAAGAGCCTTCCCTTGAGCTGGCGCTGACCGCGCGCCTACTGCCGGAGCTCGAACTCGACATCCTGAACCTGACCTGCGGAGACGCGCCATGACCCAGCCGAACGCCCATGAACTGCTGGAGATCGCCCGTCAGACCCTGCTGGAACAGCTGCTGCCTGCGCTGCCCGGGGAACTGCGCTACCCGCTGCTGATGATCGCCAATGCCATGGCCATCGCCGCCCGCGAAAACCGTCTGCAAGCCGATGCCCGCTGCCAGGAACTGGCGTTGCTCAGCGTCCTGACCGGCGACGGCGGGGCGCCGCTGCGCGAGGCCCGTCGGCAACTGGCCCGGGACATCCGCCAGGGCCATCACGATGCCGCGCACAGCCAGCGCTCGCTGACCGAGGCCTTGCGCCAGATGACGCTCACCCGGCTGGCGATCAGCAATCCCAAAGCCGTGCCGTGAGCGCCGCGCCGCCCTCCATTTCCCGAACTGCCAAGAGAAAAAGAAGGATAACCATGAACTTCACCCTCCCGGACGAGCTGCTTGAACTGCAGCGCAAAACCCGCGAATTCATCGCCGAGCAGGTCATCCCGTTCGAGAACGACCCGCGCCAGGGCGCCCATGGCCCCAGCGACGCCCTGCGCGTGGACTTGCAGGCCCGCGCCCGGGCCGCCGGCCTGCTGACGCCCCACGCCAGCCTTGAGATGGGCGGTCTGGGCCTGAGCCATGTGGCCAAGGCAATCGTGTTCGAGGAGGCGGGGTATTCGCCGCTGGGCCCGGTGGCGATGAACATCCATGCCCCGGACGAAGGCAACATCCACCTGATGGACGTGGTGGCCACCGACGCGCAGAAGGACCGCTGGCTGCGGCCTCTGGTGCAGGGGCACGTGCGTTCCTGTTTCGCCATGACCGAACCGGCGCCGGGCTCGGGCTCCGACCCTTCGATGCTGCGCACCACCGCCGTCCGCGACGGCGACGATTACCTGATCAATGGCCGCAAATGGCTGATCACCGGGGCCGAGGGCGCCGGCTTCGCCATCATCATGGCGCGCATGGAGGACGGCACCGCGACCATGTTCCTCACCGACATGCAGCGCGAAGGGATCGTCCATGAACGTCAGTTGGACTCGCTGGACAGCTGCTTCACCGGCGGCCACGGGCAGTTGCGCTTCGACAACCTGCGCGTGCCGGCCAGCGACGTGCTGGGGGAGATCGGCAAAGGCTTCCGTTACGCCCAAGTGCGCCTGGCGCCGGCACGCCTGACCCATTGCATGCGCTGGCTGGGGGCCGCACGGCGCGCCCATGACATCGCCTGCGACTACGCCCGCACCCGGGAAACCTTCGGCAAGCCGCTGGGCGAACACCAGGGCGTCGGCTTCATGCTGGCCGACAACCTGATGGACCTGCACGTGGTGCGCCTGGCGATCTGGCACTGCGCCTGGGTGCTGGACGAGGGCGGGCGCGGCAACGTCGATTCGAGCATGACCAAAGTGATCAGCGCCGAAGCGCTGTGGCGGGTGGTGGACCGTTGCGTGCAGGTCCTGGGCGGGCGCGGGGTCACCGGGGAGACCGTGGTGGAACGGATCTTCCGCGACATCCGCCCATTCCGCATCTACGACGGCCCGAGCGAAGTGCACCGCATGAGCCTGGCGAAGAAGCTGCTCGACCAACGTCTGGGGGATCGGTGATGCAACCCTCTATTGCCCGACTGTTCGACCTTGAGGGGCGCCGCGCCTTGGTCACCGGTGCTTCCAGCGGCCTCGGCCGCCATTTCGCGATGACGTTGGCCGCCGCCGGCGCCGAAGTGATCGTGACGGCCAGGCGCCTGGAGCCGTTGCAGACGCTGGTGGAAGCGATCGAGGCGGCCGGCGGCCGTGCCCGGGCCTTCGCCCTCGACGTGACCTGCCGCGATGACGTCTGCCGGGTGCTCGATGCCGCCGGATCGCTGGATGTGCTGGTCAATAACGCCGGAGTCAGCGACAGCCAGCCTTTGCTGGACTGCGACGACCAGGCCTGGGATCGCGTGCTGGACACCAACCTCAAAGGCGCCTGGACGGTGGCCCAGGAAAGCGCCCGGCGGATGATCGCCGCCGGGCACGGCGGCAGCCTGATCAATGTCACTTCGATTCTCGCCAGTCGGGTGGCGGGGGCCATTGCGCCGTACGTGGCGGCCAAGGCCGGCCTGGCCCACCTCACCCGCGCCATGGCCCTGGAACTGGCGCGCCACGGGATCCGCGTGAACGCCTTGGCGCCGGGGTACGTGATGACCGATCTGAACGAGGACTTCCTCACCGGCGAGGCCGGCGAAAAGCTGCGTCTGCGCATTCCCGGCCGCCGCTTCAGTCAGCCGCAGGACCTGGACGGTGCGTTGCTGCTGCTCGCCAGCGATGCCGGCCGGGCCATGAGCGGTGCCGAGATCGTGGTCGACGCCGGGCACCTGTGCAGCAGCCTGTGAGGCGCCCTAACGCAAGAACAACAAGAACCCGCAACGGACAGGAGGTGTGTATGAATGTGCGATGCCTGGGCGATGTCTTGATGGAGGGGCGGTCATGATGACCTCGACCTTCGAGCACGGACTGGCCCCCAACGAAGCCAACCATGTGCCGCTGTCGCCGCTGTCGTTCCTCAAGCGTGCCGCGCAGGTGTACCCGGAACGCGATGCGGTGGTCTACGGCGAGCGGCGCTACAGCTACCGCCAGTTGCACCAGCGCAGCCGCGCCCTGGCCAGCGCCCTGGAGCATGTCGGCGTGCGGCCGGGAGAGCGTGTGGCCATTCTGGCGCCGAACGTCCCGGAAATGCTGGAGGCCCACTACGGCGTGCCCGGTGCCGGGGCCGTGCTGGTCTGCATCAACATCCGCCTGGAGGCACGCAGCATCGCTTTCATCCTGCGCCACTGCGCCGCGAAGGTGCTGATCTGCGACCGCGAGTTCGGCCCGGTGGTGCGCCAAGCCTTGGCCCTGCTCGATTCGCCGCCGCTGCTGGTGGGGATCGACGACAGCCAGGCTGAGGGGCCGGCTCACGATCTGGACTGCAGCCTGGACTACGAAAGCTTCCTGGCCCAAGGCGACCCCGGCCGACCGCTGACCGCGCCGCAGAACGAATGGCAGTCCATCGCCATCAACTACACCTCGGGCACCACCGGCGACCCCAAGGGCGTGGTGCTGCATCACCGGGGCGCCTACCTCAATGCCTGCGCTGGGGCGCTGATCTTCCAGCTCGGCCCGCGCAGCGTCTACCTGTGGACCTTGCCGATGTTCCACTGCAACGGCTGGAGCCACACCTGGGCGGTGACCCTGTCCGGTGGCACCCATGTGTGCCTGCGCAAGGTGCAGGCCGATGCCATCCACGCTGCCATCGCCGAGCACGGGGTGACCCACTTGAGTGCCGCCCCGGTGGTGATGTCGATGCTGATCCACGCCGAGCACGGCAACTCGGCAACGCCGTCGACGAGCGTGTCGGTGATCACCGGCGGGGCGGCGCCGCCCAGTGCGGTGATCGCCGCGATGGAGGCGCGCGGCTTCAACATCACCCACGCCTACGGCATGACCGAAAGCTACGGCCCCAGCACCTTGTGCCTGTGGCAGCCGGGCATCGACGAGCTGCCGCTGGAGGCCCGGGCCCGGTTCATGAGCCGCCAGGGCGTCGCCCACCCGATGCTCGAAGAGGCCACGGTGCTGGACATGGACACCGGCCGGCCGGTGCCTGCCGATGGCGCGACCCTGGGCGAGCTGGTGGTGCGCGGCAACACCGTGATGAAAGGCTACCTGGACAACCCGCAGGCCACCCGCGATGCCCTGGCCGACGGCTGGCTGCACACCGGCGACCTGGCCGTGCTGCACCCGGACGGTTATGTGGAGATCAAGGACCGGGCCAAGGACATCATCATTTCCGGCGGCGAGAACATCAGCTCGCTGGAGATCGAAGAAGTGCTCTACCAGCACCCGTCCGTGATCGAAGCCGCCGTGGTGGCGCGCCCCGATGCGCGCTGGGGCGAAACCCCGCACGCCTTCGTCACCCTGCGCGAGGACGCCTTGGCCGACATCAGCGGCGACGACCTGATCCGCTGGTGCCGCGAACGCCTGGCGCACTTCAAGGCGCCGCGGCATGTGTCGTTGATGCCGCTGCCGAAGACGGCCACCGGCAAGATCCAGAAATTCGTGCTGCGCGAGTGGGCACGGCAACAGGAGACCGCCGATACCGGATCCTGACGGCTGCGCATTGAACAACAACAAGATCAGCACAGGACGTGACCCCGGCGTTGCACACGCCGGGATTCGGGCAGGACGTACAGCCCGGAAGATGTAACTGCCGAGAACCCGAACAACGACAAAAACTGAGCCTGACCGGCAAGAGGTACGTATGAAATTCCAATTCCTACTCCCCACCAAAGTCGTCATGGAACCTGGCCTGCGCGAGCGCACGGGCGAGCATCTGCGTGAGCTGGGCCTTGCGCGCGTCCTCATCGTGACGGACGCCGGGGTCAAGGCCGCCGGGCTGTTGAACGGCATCTACGCCAGCCTGGACGCGTCGGGCATTGCGTTCGAGGAGATCTCGGACGTCAAGGCCAACCCCCGCAGCGATGACATCAACCGCACGGCGCAGGCACTCCGGGGCCGAGGCATCGACGGCCTGCTGGCCATCGGCGGCGGCAGCGCGATGGACGCCGCCAAGGCCTTGAGCGTGCTGCTGACCCACGACGGCCGGATCGAAGATTACGAAGGTTCCTTCAAACTCACCCACGGGGTGCTGCCGATCGTGGCGATCCCCACCACGGCGGGCACCGGCAGCGAGGTGACGTGCTTCTCGGTGATCACCGACACCGCGCGCCACTTCAAGATGAACCTGTTGGACTACCGGATCGGCCCGGTGCTGGCGCTGCTCGACTCGAACATCACCGCGACGCTGCCGTCGGCCATCGCCGCCGCGACCGGCATGGACGCCCTGACGCACGCCATCGAGGCCTACACCTGCCGCGTGTCGAATCCGATCAGCGACGGCCTCGCGCTGCATGCCATCCGCCTGATCAGCCAACACTTGAAGGCCGCCGTGCAGGAGCCGGACAACCTGGAGGCCCGCGAGCAGATGCTCGTGGCCAGCCTGATCGCCGGCATGGCCTTCGGCAACGCCGACGTCGGCAGCGTGCACTGCATTTCCGAGGCCATCGGCGGCATGTACGACACGCCGCACGGCGTGGGCAACGCGATCTTCCTGCCGTTTGTGTTCGGCCACAACATCGATGCGGACCTTCTGCGCCATGCCCAGGTCGCCTACGCGCTGGGCATCGACCCGAGCCTGGCGCCGGCCAGCGCCGCCCAAGCGGCGGTCGAGTACCTGTTCCAGATGAGCAAGGCCCTGGGCATTCCTCGTTTCGCCGACGTGAAAGGGGTACGTGAAGAGGACTTCCTGACCATCGCCGACAAGTCGAAGAAGAACTTCTCCGACCCCAGCAACGCCAAGGCCATGACCGTGGAGACTTATCACGCGATCATCGTCGCCGCTTACCGCTTCGCCGGTTGAGGGGGAGATCATGAGCCAGTCATCTTCCGATGCTTCGTTGAAGCGCGCCCTGGGCCCGTTTTCCGTGCTGCTGTTCGGTCTGGCGTTCCTGGCGCCGCTGATCGTGTTCGGCACCTACGGGGTGATCTCCCAGGCCAGCGAGAACACCACGGCCTTGTCCTACGCGATTGCCGCGCTGGGCGTCATCGTCACCGCGTTGAGCTACGGCCGCCTGGTCCGGGTGTTCCCGGCCGCCGGTTCGGCCTACACCTATACCCGCAAGATGCTGAACCCGAACCTTGGGTTCATGGTGGGCTGGGCGGCGCTGCTCGACTACTTCTTCATCCCGATGCTGATCTGGCTGCTGGGGGCCAGTTACCTCAACATGGCGTTCCCGGATGTGCCGCAGTGGGTGTGGATCGTCGGCTTCATCGTCTCCAGCACGGTGCTCAACGTGCTGGGCATCCAGGTGGCCAACCGCTTCAACATCATGTTGATGGTTGTCCAGATGGCGATCATTGCGGTCTTCATCGGCCTCTGCTGGCACTACATCGTTGCGGCCAACGGCCCCGGCGGGCTGCTGTCGGCCAGTCCGTTCTTCAACCCGGACGTGCCGTTCGCCACGACCATGGCCGGTGCAGCCATCGCCGCCTATTCGTTCCTGGGCTTCGACGCGCTGTCCACATTGAGCGAGGAGACCAAGGATCCGAGCCGGACGATTCCGCGGGCGATCCTGCTGGTCGCGGTGATCGGCGGGGTGCTGTATGTGGGCTCGTCGTACTTCATGCACCTGACGCATCCCTCCATGGCGTTCGCCAACGTGGACGGCGCGGCGTTCGAGATCGCCCGGATGATCGGCGGCGATGTGTTCTTCGCTGCGGTGCTGGCGGGGATCATCATCGCGCACTTCGCGGCGGGGCTGTCGTTCCAGGCGAGCGTCGGCCGGCTGCTGTACGCCCTCGGCCGGGACAACCAGCTGCCGCGTAAGCTGTTCGGCAGCTTGCACCCTCGCTTCCGCACGCCGGTGTTCAACATTCTGCTGTC
Organism: Pseudomonas sp. B35(2017); assembly: GCF_002113645.1. Lineage (NCBI taxonomy): Bacteria > Pseudomonadati > Pseudomonadota > Gammaproteobacteria > Pseudomonadales > Pseudomonadaceae > Pseudomonas > Pseudomonas sp. B35(2017). The sequence goes on from NZ_NEIZ01000023.1 coordinate 27,215, forward strand.
CGGGGCGTTCGGCACCGTGGGGTTTGCCCTGACGATCGCCACCGCAACGTCCCTGGTGAACTTCGGCGCCTTCGTCGCGTTCACCGCGGTCAACCTGTGCGCCTTGCGGCTCACCTTCGATGCCGGATACCGGGACGGCGCCGGACTGCTGCGGGGCGTGATCCTGCCGGTCATCGGCGTGATCACCGCCGGCTGGATGCTCATCAGCCTGGACAAGGATGCGCTGATCCTGGGGTGCGCCTGGTTGGGCATCGGCACCGTTTACCTGGCGTGCCGCACCGGTTTCTTCCGCAGCCCCGTGCCGGACGCCTTGGCTTAGGTTTCCCTCCATCCATCGACACAAGGGATTGTGAATCCCCCGGGCCTGTCAACTCCAGACAGGCCCGGATCCATTGCAAGAGGCTACGCATGAACAACATAGAGACCTTCGAAAAGCTTGAATCCAACGTGCGGATGTATTGCCGCGACCTGCCCGTGGTGTTCGATACCGCCCTGGGCAGCAAGATTCGCGGCGAGGACGGCCGCGACTACCTGGACTTCTTCGCCGGGGCCGGCGCCCTCAACTACGGCCACAACGACCCGCGCATGCGGGACGCCTTGATCGAGTACCTGTCGGCCAACGGCATCACCCATGCCCTGGACCTGCACACCGGCATGAAGCGCCGCTTCCTGGAGTCGATCAAGCGCGACCTGTTCGATCCGCGCGGCTGGGACTACAAGGTGCAGTTCACAGGCCCCACCGGCGCGGACGCCGTCGAGGCCGCGCTGAAGCTGGCGCGCAAGGCCACCGGGCGCAGCAAGGTCGTCTCGTTCTATGGCGCCTACCACGGCATGACGGCCGGGGCCCTGGCCGTCACCGGCAACCGCACCCGGCGCGGCGCCGCGTTGTCCTCCGAGGTGATTTTCGTGCCCTACGAGGACAGCCCGTACGGCGAGTTCGACAGCATCGGCTTTCTCGAACGCCTGGCCGACGACCAGGCCAGCGGAACGGAACTGCCTGCGGCGGTCATCGTGGAGTCGGTGCAGATCCAGGCGGGCGTTTATGCGGCCTCGGACCTCTGGCTGCAACGGCTGCGCCAGTGGACCTCGGACCACGGCGTGCTCCTCATCTGCGACGAGGTCCAGGCCGGCTGCGGCCGCACCGGCGACTTCTTCGGCTTCGAGCGCTCAGGGATCCAGCCGGACCTGGTGACCTGCGCGAAATCCATCGGCGGCTTCGGCCTGCCGATGGCCATCGTGCTGATCCGTTCCGCGCTGGACGTGTGGCAGCCGGGCGACCACATCGGCACGTTCCGCGGCAATCAGTTGGCGTTCCTGACCGCGCAGATCGCCCTCGGCTACTGGCACGACGAGGCCTTCCTGAAACTGCTGGCCGAGAACATGGCGCTGATGGAGCGGGGCGTGGCCGACATCGCCGAAATCCCCGGCGTCGTCGGCGCGCGCTGCCGTGGGATGGTGGCCGGCATCGACTTCGGCCGCGGCAACGTCGCGCTGACCAAGGACGCCCAGCAACGCGCCCTGCGGGCAGGCCTGCTGGCCGACCGCTGCGGCCCGAACGGGGAAATCATCAAGCTGATGCCGCCGATCAACACGCCGACCGATCAGTTGGGTGAGGGCCTGAAGATCTTCGCCGAATCGGTCGCCGCCGCACTGAGCCAGTAAACCGGCCAGCCCCTTGCAGCGCGCCGAGGTTGGCGCTGCAAGGGGCCTTATCGCCCCCACTTCGCAGCAGGAAAATCCGCGAATGAACAGCGTGACTTCTACCGTGCGGGACGATCTGTCCGCACTGATCCACCCCTACACCAACCTGGCGCTGCACCGTGAGACCGGGCCTTTCGTCATCACGAGGGGAGAGGGCATACGGGTCTTCGATGACCGGGGCAATGCCTACATCGAAGCCATGTCGGGCCTGTGGAGCGCGGCCTTGGGGTTCAGCGAAAAGCGGCTGGCCGATGCGGCGATGGCGCAGTTCAATCAGCTGCCGTACTACCACACCTTCAGCCACAAGACGAACGCGCCAGCCGCGGCGCTCGCGGCAAAACTGGCGGAACTGGCACCCGGCGACCTCAACCATGTGTTCTTCACCAACTCCGGCTCCGAGGCCAACGATTCGGTGGTGAAGCTGGTCTGGTACGTGAACAACGCTCGGGGCAAACCCGCCAAGAAGAAATTCATTTCCCGCCAGCAGGCCTACCACGGCACCACCGTCGCGTCCGCCAGCCTGACCGGCATCCCGTCGATCCACCGCGATTTCGATCTGCCGGCGATTCCGGTGCACCACCTGACCTGCCCCAACTATTACCGCCTCGCCAAACCGGGGGAGTCGCAAGAGGCGTTCTCGTTGCGCCTGGCAGAGGAACTGGAGCGGCACATCCTGGTGGAGGGGCCTGAGACCATCGCCGCGTTCATCGGCGAGCCCGTCATCGCCGCAGGCGGCGTGCTGCCGCCGCCCAAGGGCTATTGGGCGGCGATCCAGGCAGTGTGCAAACGCTACGACATCCTGCTGGTGATCGACGAAATCGTCACCGGCTTCGGCCGGCTCGGCACGATGTTCGGTTCCGAGCTGTACGGGATCCAGCCCGACATCCTGGTGCTGTCCAAGCAGCTCACCTCATCCTATCTGCCGCTGGCGGCGCTGCTGGTGTCCGATGCCCTCCATGACGTGCTGGTGAGCCAAAGCGAGCGGCTGGGGGCGTTCGTGCATGGCTTGACCGCCACCGGGCATCCTGTCGCCACGGCCGTGGCGCTGGAGAACATCCGCATCATCGAAGAGCGCGATCTGGTGGGCCATGTCCAGCGCTTGGCGCCTGTGTTCCAGGAGCGGCTGCAGGCCTTCGCCGATCACCCGCTGGTGGGCGATGTGCGGGGCGTCGGCCTGATGGGCGGGATCGAGCTGGTGGCGGACAAGGCGCGCAAGCAGCCGTTCAGCCAACCGGGGATCCTGGGCAGCTACGTCTTCAGGCAGGCCCACAAGCATGGGCTGATCGTTCGTGCCATCTACGACACCATCGCGTTCTGCCCGCCGCTGATCACCACGCAGGACGACGTGGACGCGATCTTCGAAGCGTTCGGCAAGACACTGCATGACGCGACGGAGTGGGCCCATTCCCAAGGCCTGATCTGACGGCAGGCGCTGCCCGGCGTTAATCGTCGGACAGCGCCTCCCAGACCTGGTGGGACGGCATGCTCAGTTCCAGCCAGACCTGGGTCAGCAGCAGCGCGACGAAGCAGGCCAGGCCGATGCCCAGGCTCAGGTCGGCGATGTCGACCAGCTTGACGATGGAGACCAGGATCCCGAACAGGTAGACCTCAAGCATGCCCCATTCGCGCAGGTGGTGATAACTGCGGTACAGCTGCAGGCCAGCCCGGCGCGCCACCTTGAACCGCACGCTCAACAGCACCAGCAACTGGCACAGCAGCTTGAGCAGGGGGATGGCCATGCTGCTCAGCAACACCACCACCGCGACCCCCTGCATGCCGCTTTCGAACAGCCCGAGCACGCCGCCCCAGACTGTTTCGCTGCGGGTCTGCCCGAGCAGGCTCAGGTGCATGATCGGCAGGAAGTTGGCCGGAATGTAGAGGAGCAGGGCGGTCAGCACCAGCGCGAGGGAACGCCTCTGCCAGTGGGGGCGATGCACGGCCAGCTCGTAGCCGCAGCGCGGGCAGCAGCATTTCTCGCCGGGCGCGAGCGGTTCGCGGCGCATGAGCAGGTCGCACTCATGGCAGGCGAGCAGCGCGTCGAGGGGAAGGTCCGGCAAGCGGCCGGTAGGTAAGGGGGACATCGGGTGCCGGGTCTCTGGAAAAAGAACAGCCAAGATAAAAATAAATCATATGAGACAATATTGACTCATTAGGGATTGAAAAGTAGCATTCGCGCCGTTTTCAATCAAGCCTCAGGTGAGTCATGAGCACAGTGCGCGCAATCGGGAGCGGAGGTTCACCGGCCCAGGACGGGCATCCGGCGTCTGTCGGCAATGGTTCGGCGCGAGCCGCGCGAGGAGGGTAACCATGCGTGCGATCGATGCCGGCATCCAGGTCTGCGGCGACTGCCATCAACTCAATCCCATCGACGGCCCGCAGCCTGCGCATTGCAGCCGTTGCGAGTCGCTGCTGCATGTGCGCCGCCCCGACAGCATCCGTCGCACCTGGGCCTTGCTGATCACCGCGACGATTCTCTACATCCCGGCCAACCTGCTGCCGATCATGACGGTCAGCGTCCTGGGCAAGGGCGCGCCGGCCACCATCATGAGCGGCGTCATCAGCCTGCTGCAGTTGGGGATGATCCCCATCGCCCTGGTGGTGTTCGTGGCCAGCATCGTGGTGCCCACCTTCAAGCTGGCCGGGATCGCGCTGCTGCTCTATTCGGTACAGCGGCACCAGCCGATGTCCGCCCGCCAGCGGATCGTCATGTACCGCTTCATCGAGTGGGTGGGCCGCTGGTCCATGCTCGACATCTTCGTCATCGCCATCCTGGTGGCGCTGGTGAACTTCGGCAACCTGGCGCGCATCGAGGCCAACCTCGGCGCCGCCGCCTTCGCCGGCGTGGTGGTGCTGACCATGCTCGCCGCCCTGACTTTCGACCCCCGGCTCATTTGGGACAACACCGACGTGGACAATGAACATGAGTGACCTCCCCACCCCGACGAAACGCCCCACCTCCAACTGGTCGGCGATCTGGATTCTGCCGCTGCTGGCCTTGGTCATCGGCGCCTGGCTGACCTGGCGCGCCTATGACGAGGCCGGCCCGGTCATCCAGGTGCGCTTCGAGAGCGGCGACGGCATCCAGGCCAAGAAGACCGAGGTGCTGTACAAGGGCATCGCGGTGGGCAAGGTGGTGGAACTGAATGTCAGCGACGACATCAAGGGCGTGCTCGCCACCATCGAAATGAACAAGGAAACCCAGCATTACCTGAACGAAGACACCCACTTCTGGCTGGTCAAGCCGCGGGTGTCGCTGGCGGGCGTCACGGGCCTGGAGACGCTGGTCTCCGGGGTCTACATCGCCGTCGATCCGGCCAAGGGCGACAAGGGCGATCAAGGCGTGCGCGCCTACACGGCCCTGAAGGAGCCGCCGCCCATGTCCGAAAAGGTCCCGGGCCTGCACATCACCCTCAAGGCCGATCGCCTCGGTTCCCTGGAGCAGGGCAGCCCGGTGTTCTACAAGCAGATCCTGGTGGGCCAGGTGAAGAATTTTCAGCTGGGCGAGGATCAGCGCACCATCGAGATCAAGGTGCACATCGAACCGGCCTATGCGGACCTGGTGCGCAAGCACACGCGTTTCTGGAACGCCAGCGGCCTGTCGATCTCCGGCGGCCTGTCGGGGTTCAAGGTACGCAGCGAATCGCTGCTGACCCTGGCCGCCGGCGGCATTGCCTTCGCCACGCCGGACAACCACCGCGACAGCCCGCCCACTGACAGCAGCAAGCCTTTTCGCCTGTACGAGGACTATGACGCGGCCCAGGTCGGCCTGCGGGTGTCGCTGAAGATGAAGGACCTGAGCGACATCCAGCCGGGGCAGACGCAGGTCATGTACAACGGCGTGCAGGTCGGCCTGGTCAAGAGCGTCGACATGAACCAGGACTTCAGCGGCGCCACCGCCGAGCTGGCGATGGATCCTCGGGTCGAGGCCATGCTGCTGGAGGGCACCGAGTTCTGGACCGTCAAGCCGAACATCTCGCTGGCCGGGATCACCGGCCTGGACGCGCTGGTGAAGGGCAACTACATCGCCGTGCGTTTCCCCAAGAGCGGCGCGCCGCGGCGCGAGTTCAGCGTCCTTTCCAAGGCACCGGCCATGGACATCAACGTGCCGGGCCTGCACCTGGTGCTGACCAGCGACAAGCGCGGCTCGGTGGAGGTCGGCGCGCCCGTGCTCTACCGGCAGATCCGAGTCGGCAGCGTGCAGAGCTACCAACTGTCCGGGGACAACCGGCAGGTGATGATCGGGGTGCATGTCGAGCCGGAGTTTGCGCGCCTGGTGAACAGCTCCACGCGGTTCTGGAACGCCAGCGGCGTGACCCTGAGCGGCGATTTGACGGGCCTGAAGGTCAAGAGCGAGTCGCTGCAGACCCTGATCAACGGCGGCATAGCCTTCGACACCCCGGATGCGAAAGCGCCGGCCTCGGGCAAGGACCGGCGGTTCTCCCTCTACGACAGCGAAGAGGCCGCACTGGCCCAGGGCGTGGAGATCCAGCTGAGCGTCGAGGACGGCGAAGGCCTGCGCGACGGCACGCCCATCCGCTTCAAGGGGCTGACGATCGGCAAGGTCGAGAGCGTCGACCTTAAGGCCGACCTGTCCGGCGTACAGCTCAAGGCGCGCCTGTTGCCCAATGGCGAATCGTTCGCCCGCAGCGGCACGCGCTTCTGGGTGGTGCGCCCGGCGCTGGGCCTGCTGCGCACGGAACACCTCGGCACGCTGGTCAGCGGGCCTTACATCGAGGCCTTGGCCGGCAGTCGTCCGGGAGAGCGCCAGACGCGTTTCCAGACCCTGGCCGAAGCACCGAACCTGCTGGGGCAGGGCAGCGGCCTGCGCCTGACCCTGAGCGCCGTGGACAAGGGTTCGATCAAGCTCGGCAGCCCGGTGACCTACCGCAAGATGCCGGTGGGCAAGGTGGTCGACATGAACCTGGGGCCGCAGGCGGACCGGGTGCTGATCAGCGTCCTGATCGAGCCGCGTTACGCGCCGCTGGTGCACACCGGCAGCCGCTTCTGGAACGCCAGCGGAATCGGCATCGAGGCCGGCCTGTTCAAAGGGGTGTCGGTGCGCACCGAATCCCTGGAGGCCATGGTCGCAGGCGGCATCGCCTTCGCCACGCCGGACAACGGGCAAATGGGCGAGCCGGCCCGGCCGGGCCAGACCTTCGCGCTGTTCGAGGCCGTCGATGAGCAATGGCTGGTGTGGGCGCCGAAGATCCCGCTCAAGGAAACCGCGCAATGATCGCGCCGAATTTTTTGGTTAACGCAACAGGAGTCAACTGATGTCCAGGCACCTCATTTTTGCCGCTTTATTCGCTGTCGGCTGCGCGTATGCCGCACCGGCCCAGGAACCCTTGCCTTCGGTGGACCAGGTGATGAGCGAAAACAAGGAGAAGATCAACAACCAGATCGAAACCCTGAACTACAAGCGCAAGCGCATGGTGGAGGCCAACATGGCGCTCGACGGCGCGCAGGCCGAAACCTTCTGGCCGATCTACACCCGCTACCGCAACGAAACGGATGGCCTGAACCGCGACACGTTCCAGCTGCTGCTTGAGTATGCGCGGGCCTACGGCTCCGGCGCGGTCACCGATGAGGATGCGGCGAAGATGATCAAGGTCTACAAGACCCTGCACGTCAAACGGCAGATGCTCCTGAACCGCTACATCGATGAGGTGGCCGAGAAGATGTCCCCGGTGACCGCCATGCGCTTCCTGCAGATCGAAGAGCAGCTGGATGCGGCGGACATGCTGGAAACCGGGCAACGCATCCCGTTGGTGGGCAAGGCCAAGATGTGACGGCCGCTGCATGAGGCCACGGGCCGGCGGTTCAGCCTGGCGCGTGGTCTGCTTTTCCTCGCGATACTTCCTCGAAACACCTCCTCAATGTCTCTCTCGATGCTCGCTCGCGGCGTGATGCCGCAGGCGGGCCGTTGTCTGCTGATCGGCTACAGTCCTCAAGACTCTTCATTGCTCCCCCTGAAACACGAAGTTTGACGCGAGCGCACAGAGGGGGAAGTTGCGGGGCTGCTTGTTTGTTGTGCAGATTGCACCAAATCAGTCGGATCGTGGTGCATTTTGTACCTTGTTGCATGGCGACAGCGCGACTTACCATGATCGCATGATCAAATCACATGATCAGGTCTCTATAACACAACAACAGGAGGCGACATGTCTTCTCACGCAGTTCTTCCCACCGAGCCGCTGGATGTCCTGATCATGGGCGCTGGCGTGTCCGGCATCGGCGCCGCGGCTTATCTGCGACGCAACCAGCCGGGCAAGGCCTTTGCGATTCTTGAGTCTCGTGAGCGAGCGGGGGGAACGTGGGATCTGTTTCGCTACCCTGGCATCCGTTCCGACTCGGACCTGTTCACCTTCGGTTTCGATTTCAAGCCCTGGACCAAAGACAAATCCCTGGCGGACGCCAAGGACATCCTCGAGTACCTGAGCGAGACGGTCGACGAGTACGGGCTGGAGCCCTACATCCAGTACCAGCAGAAGGTCGTGTCGGCCAACTGGCAGAGCGAAAAAGGCCTGTGGGCGGTTCAGGTCGAGGACGGTCACCTGGGCGTCACCCGTACGGTTGAGTGCCGCTGGCTGTTCGGCGCCGGCGGCTATTACCGCTACGACCAAGGCTTCAGCCCGCGCTTCGAGGGCGCGGAGCAGTTCAAGGGCCAGATCGTTCACCCGCAGCACTGGCCGGAAGACCTGGACTACACCGGCAAGCACGTGGTCGTGATCGGCAGCGGCGCCACGGCGGTGACGCTGATTCCGGCCATGGCGGACAAGGTGGCCAGCATCACCATGCTGCAGCGCACGCCGTCCTACATCATCAATCAGCCGGCCAAGGATGCCGTGGCCGCGTTCCTGCGCAAAGTGCTGCCGGCGCAGACCGCCTATTCGTTGACCCGCTGGAAGAACGCCAAAATCACATTGGGCTTCTGGGGTTTCTGCCAGCGTTTCCCGAAACTCGCCCGCAAACTGCTCCTTTGGCTGACCCGTCAGGAACTGCCGAAAGACTATCCGGTGGACGTGCACTTCAACCCGCCGTACGACCCTTGGGACCAGCGGCTGTGCTCGGTGCCGGAAGGGGATCTGTTCAAGGCCATCAGCGCGGGCAAGGCGTCCGTGGAGACCGACCACATCCAGCGGTTCACCGAGTCGGGCGTGCTGCTCAAGTCCGGAAAGGAACTGAAGGCCGACATCATCGTCACGGCCACGGGGCTCAATGTGCAGCTCTTCGGCGGCATCACCCTGCACAAGGACGGCCAGCCCGTGACCCTGAGCCAGACCCTGGCCTACAAAGGCATGATGCTGTCCGGTGTTCCGAACTTCGCCTTCGCGGTGGGCTACACCAACTCGTCCTGGACGTTGAAGGTGTGCCTGTTGTGCGACCACTTCTGCCGTCTGCTGGGTTTCATGGACGAGCAGGGCCACACCGTCTGCGAGCCCCAGGCGCCTGAAGGGATCGAGACCCGTCCGCTGCTGGACTTCGGTGCCGGCTACGTGCAGCGCGCCCTGGACGGCATGCCGCGCCAAGGCCCGTGCGAGCCGTGGGTGATGTCGATGGACTACTTCCGCGACGTCAAACTGCTGCGTCGCGGGACGGTGGCCGAAGACTGCCTCAAGTTCACCTCGGCACCTGCTGTCCGCCGGCAGGAAAGCGTCGGCCTGGAGCCTGTGAGTGAAGGTCGATGAGCAAAGACAACTTCTGTGAATTGGCGGGCAAGGGACGTCTCTGTTACCGCAGCTACGGGGCTGAAGCCGACCCGGCCGTGATTCTGGTGGTGGGCCTGGGGTTGCAACTGACCTACTGGCCCCAGGCGATCATCGCCGGCCTGGTCGGCCAGGGCCTGCGCGTCATCACCCTGGACAACCGTGATTCGGGCCGGTCCTTCTTCACCGATGCGACGCCGCCGACGGTCTTGCAGCAGTTTTTCCGCAAGGCCACTGACGGCTACGACCTGGGCCACATGGCGGATGACGTGATCGGGCTGATGGACAGCCTGCAACTGGAGGCGGCGCACGTGGTGGGGATGTCCATGGGCGGCATGATCGCCCAGACCCTGGCGGCGCGTTACCCGCAGCGGGTCATCACCCTGACCTCGATTTTTTCCACCACCGGATCGCTCCGCGTGGGGCAGCCGGCACTCAAGGCGCTGATGAAGCTGCTGCGTCGCCCGCCCAGGAACCAGACGGAAAGCGTACGGGACTATGTGGACATCATGCGCGTCATCGGCTCCACGCTGGAGTGGAGCGAAGACAGCTTGCGCAGTTATGCCGCGCAAGCCTGGGGTCGCGGAGGGGATGAGCTGAACAATGTGGGAACCGCCAGGCAGATCGGCGCCATCATCAACTCGGGTGACCGCACCCGTGAACTGAAGCAAATAAGGTGCAGCACACTGGTCATTCACGGGGATAAGGATCTGATGGTCGCCACCAGCGGAGGGTTCGCCACCGCCGACGCCATCCCCGGATCGAAGTTGGTTCTTCTGCCGGGCATGGGGCATGACTTTCCCAACTCGCTAAACGACACGCTACTTTCGCTATTGGCAGGGCATATGCTGTAAGCAGCATTTGTCTCATTTAGGGGAGTGCAGTTTGCTCCCCTCTTTTTACATGCTCACGTTTGAATTTTTTTATTTCTGCTTCGCCTGCCTTATTTCAAATGACGCGTTCAAGTAGTCATTATTTTTTGCGCACTCGTTTTATAACTTTCTCACCGACTTGAAGTTGCCTGCTCTCTATTGCGCCGGCGTTATGTTTATTTCTCGACAACGCTGTCGAGCGGGCAGGGGACAGACGCAATCGGAAACTTGAAAAGTTCTGAGCGTCAGGGTCCCGCGCCGGCTTCTTATGACGTTCTGGCTGCTTCGGGAGCCTTTTCGAAAGTCGCCACCAACAGCTTCAATGCCTGACAGGCCGCGTCGGTGTCCGTCTTCAGACGCTGCGCGTCGCTATGGGCGGACCAAGCGACCAGCAGCCCGTCGAGCAGATTGATCAGCAAACGGCTGACGGTGACCAACGCGGTTTTGTCCAGCCCCGCGCCCACGACCTTTTCGATGGCCTGTTCTGTCGCCCGGCCGGCATCGGCATAGATCTGGGTCGCCATGGCCGGATTGTTGCGCAACGACCAGGTGAAAAGCTCGGACTGCGCAATGGCCAGATCAGGGTGGGTCATGAACCAGTCGACCGCCTGGCGCAGCATTTCCCCCACGGCTTCGGCGGCGGTGGCGCCCGTCGGAATCTGCTCCAAGGCCTGTTGCGGCGTGTTGATCAGCGACTCGTACACCGCATAGAACAGTTCATCCTTGGTGTGGAAAGTGTAGTGCAACGACGCCAGCGGAGACTCGGCCTCTGCGGCGATCCGGCGAGTCGTCGCGTTGGCGGCGCCGTACTTCGCGATCACCTTCACGGTGGCGTCGATGAAATCTTGTCTGCGCACTTCCGCGCCCATTCTGGCCATAGGCTCAGCCTCCTTTTCGGTGTTTCCGTCAGTAACCCGGTTCAGTGTCTGCGGGGATGGATGCTAACGCATGGCTGCGTCTCAATCCATGCGTGCTTGGGCAGGGATCAATGATTTCCTTTCCTGCCATGTGAGTGTTTCGTAAGTACCCGGCCTGAAGTGACACATCAAAGAGAACTCCGGAAAAAAGTGGGTAGGTTGGTATCGCTTATATCCAACTTACAGGGTTCAGGCATTCAACTTTCTCGGTTTTGCGCCTCCTCAAAGAATGGCATGTGTATTGCTTTAATCAAGCGACCTGATCAAATGATCATATCGAGCGATCAAAATTGTCCTTTATATAGCCAAGTCTGTGGAACGGCCTCTTTCTGACGTGAAATCCAATAGGCAGGAATTGATAAATGCAAACACTCACACTCAAGACTTTAAGCAGCAGCGATTCTGTCGAGGCGGTGGTCGAAACCATTAAGCGTGACGGCGGCGTCATCATCTCCGATTTTGTTTCGCAGCAAACGCTGCAGGCCCTTAAAGAAGAACTCGACCGTTACCTGAACGCCACGCCTTGCGGTGTCGATCCCTACTTCGCGGGCACCCAGACCCGGCGTGTCGCGCGCATTTTCGAACGCAGCGACACCGCCATCGAGGTCGCGCTGAACCCGCTCTTCATCGAGACGGCCAGAAAAATCCTGCAGACCCCGACCCACGTATGGGTGGGCAGCGACCGCATCCCGATCGAACCCAACATCCAACTGAGCATGACCCAGGCGATCCAGATCGGATCGGGGCAAGGCTTGCAGCCTCTGCACCGCGACGATGCCACCTCGCTCTGGCGTCACCCGCAGTTCGGCCGCGAGGCCCGGTTGCAGATTATGGTGGCCATCACCGACTTCACCGAAGAGAACGGCGCAACGCGCGTCATCCCCGGCAGCCACACCTGGGACGACGAGCGCATGCCGACCCAGGAAGAAACCGTGGCGGCCGAGATGAAGGCCGGTTCCGCACTGTTGTGGATGGGCTCGGTGTACCACGGCGGCGGGGCCAACACCACGGCGCAGCCACGCACCGGCCTGACCATGGCCTACGACCTGGCCTTCTTGCGGCTGGAAGAAAACCATTTTCTGTCGATCCCGATCGAACGCGTCCGGCAACTGCCCAGCGAGCTGCAACGCCTGCTGGGCTGGAGCGCCAGCAGCACGCTGCTCGGCTGGGTGGAAATCGACGGGCAGATGCGGGACCCACAAGAACTGCTTGCCCTGGAGTCCTTCTCCGAGGTCGGGAAAGGCATCTAAGCCCCCACAGAAAGGCCCTGCCGGCAACACGGTCAGCCCGCTGACCGAACGGCGACGACACGCTCCCTTTGGGCGGCGCGTGCCGTCGTGCCCGATGGGATGGATGCACAGAGGAGCGAAACAGATGAATGCCTCAAACAACGCGATCGGCAACAGCGGTGCCGGACCGCTGAAATTTCGCAGCCTGGGCGGCTGGGTGGAGCGCCCGATCGACCTGCAACCGGAACTCCTCGGCGACGAACAGGCCGATGTGATCGTGGTCGGTGGCGGTTTCGCCGGGATGTCGACTGCGCTCGAACTGAATGCGGCCGGCGCCAAGGTCATTGTCCTGGAACAGGAGTTCGCCGGGTTCGGCGCCAGCGGACGCAACGCCGGCTATCTGCTCGGCAGCATGGGCATCGAGTTTGACCTCTTCGTCAAACGCGTCGGACTGGAAAGGGCCCGGCAGTTCGTCCGGCTCTACGACGACGGGGTGATCTATGTGGAAAGGCGCTTGACGGAGCTGGGCATCGACTGCGACTACAACCCCTCCGGCGTCATCCGCGCAGCGGTCCATCCTTCCCAGGAAAAGCGCCTGCGCGCCAACATGAAGCTGGGGCATGAGTTGGGTTCGGTGACGCGCTTCATCGACCCGGCGGAAATGCGTGCCCGTGAAATCCCGCCGGCCTTCCTGTTCGGGAGCGGGCAATGCGGCGGCACCCTGAACCCCGGCAAGTACATCTCCGGCCTGCGCCGCGCGGCGCTCGCCGCCGGCGTGAAACTGTACGAACGCACGCCGTTGCTGTCCTTCAGCGAAGGACCGTCCATCACCTGCAAGACCCCGTCGGGCAGCGCGACCGCACCGGTCATGGTGCTGACGACCAACGCCTACACCCCCCAGTTGGGGCTGCTGCGCAACAAGGTGGCGCCGATCCGGGTGTCGGCGATCGAAACCCAGCGACTCTCGCCGGAGCAATTGGCGTCCCTGGGCTGGAAGAACCGGGAAGGGCTGATCACCCCGCACTTCACCATGGAGAGCCACCGCCTGACCGCCCACGACACGATGGTGCTGACCACCAAACAGCTGGGCTACGCCTACGGTTCCAAGACCCCCAATGTGCCGGACGACAGCGCTTATGCCGCGTTGGTGCGCGGGCTGCGCGAGCGCTTTCCCACCTTGCAGGGCCTCGGCATCCAGCATTGCTGGAGCGGCTACATCAGCGCGGCCTACGACGCATTGCCCGTGGTCGGCACGACCGGCGAGAAACACAACATCTTCTATGCGGCGGGCTGCTCCGGCCACGGCCTGGCCTCGCAATCGGTGATGGGCTCGTACCTCGCCGCACGGATCAACGGCACGGATCCCTCGCACCTGACGGCGCTGGAGCACAAGACGCCTTCGATGCTGCCCGAGCCGTTCCAGTGGTGCGCGTTGAAGACGGCGTTTGCGGCGGCCAAATGGATGGATGAACGAACCAACCGCAAAGTCCGCGAGGACAGCGCCCGCAAGCGCTGAAAACCCTGGCGCAGGTAAGGCGCCACAACACTATAAGAGGCTGTCATTGTGGAACTGATCGATGCGTGCGCACTGGTCTCGTGCATTGTCCTGGTGATTTCCGGGCTGTGCTACGGGGTGGGATTCATCAGAAAAGGCAATTACCTGCTAGGGCTGGAGGTCCTGATCGTGGGCATCTCTGCCACGAACTTCACCACTTACATCGCCACGGGCTGGAAAGGCAATTACGAGGTCGCGCTGTTTCTCGACGCCTTTTCGCGGGGCGTCGGCGTGCCGATCATCGCCACGCTGGGATTGATGGCCGTCACCCATGGTTACAAGCCATCCCGGGCGAAAGACATCACGCTGTTCGTCGGCGGATTTGCCGCGACCTTTTTCTACTACCTGTCCGACTTCACCAAAGGGGCGCTTCCTTACTTCTACGTGGTGATGTGGTCTCTCTACACCGTGTACCTGTGCTACTTCACGTGGCGGCTGGTGCGCGCAGGCGCCGGCTTCCATGCGCTGGCGACCGCGCTGGGCGGGGTGGCGGGGCTGACCATCGCGCTCAGGTATGACTTCTTCCCCATCGCCGGGGATGACACCAAGTTGGTGTTCATGACCCTCGCTTTCCTGACCTGGTCCTACTCGATCGTGCAGTCGTATTACGCCTACGGCGCCTTGGAGCGAACCCGCAAAGTGGCTTCCCGCTCGCTGCTGGGCGCCAGGTAAGGCTCAAGCCTCGCGATGAGGCGGATGTGTAGGACAGCAATCAAGTTCAAACAATAACAAGGTTGATTCTGGAGGTTTGCCATGCGTCGTTTCGGATTCGCTTGCTTTGGCGTCGCCCTGACCCTGAGCACCATCTACGTACTGAAAACAGAGTTTGTGAGGCTGTCACCCATGCCGCCGACCAAACATCCGATCGTCAGCATGAGCGATCTCTTCAAGCATATGTGAAGCGGGCAGGACAGCCCGACCCGATTCGAATTGCCGACGCGCGCCGACACAGAAGGTTCTACGCCGGTGCAAAAGGGATCGGGGCGCCCCGTGGCGGGGCAGCGCGAGGCGGAACACCGGGTGCGTACGGAGTGGGGCCTGAAATGGCCCTTGGGGCCCGAAGGGTCGAGTGAATCTTCGTAACAGGTGTTTCCATATTTTACAGAGCAGTGCGGGCCGTCGACGCACACAAATTCACAGCCAACCCATAACCCATTGATACGCCGGCGAAAAATCCAAATCCCCGGATTTTGGCATATGGCTTGCTTTTCTGATCTTCGGACTTGATCAAATGATCATGTCAGGTGATCTACCCATGAGGCATCCAGCTTTTCTTGCATTTGGCGGTCGAGCCGCCGGTTAAAGCCCCCTGAGGATCTTGCAATGAATGACGTAGTTGAACATCCAAAAGGCGCAGTCTTTCCCCGTCATGCCATCCGGCAACTGATCGTGGGGATCGCTGCAGCGACGGTGGTGTTTTCGGCCCAGGCCGAGAGCGTGGAGCCCGCCATGCTGGGGACGAAGCTGACCCCCTTGGGCGGTGAGGTCGCCGCCAGCAAAAGCGGAGACATTCCGGCCTGGACGCAGCCGGGGCCCCAGGGCGCGGGATGGAGTTACGGGCAGGTTCGTGGCGACTTCTGGAAGTTCAAGGGCGACAAGCCCCTGTACAGCATCGACTCGAACAACGTCGCCCAATACGCCGCCAAGCTGTCTCCCGGCCAGCTTGAGCTGTTCAAGAAGATTCCCGGCTACCGCATGGATGTCTACCAGACCCGCCGCACCTGCGGCGCGCCGGACTTCGTGGCCGAGAACACCAAGCAGAACATCGGCTTCGCCAAGCTTGACGCCGCGGGGCTCGCCCTCGAAGAAGCCCATGTGCCCGGCATTCCGTTTCCTGCCCCCAAGAACGGCGCCGAGGTGATGTGGAACATGAAGATGCGTTACCGCGGCGTCGGCGTCGAAATCCCGCGCAGCGTTTCCGGGATCTCGCCGCGCAAGGGCGGGGAGTGGTCACGCCAGTCGGTGGACATATTCTTCTTCACGCCGTGGGGCAAGAAGGGCAGTGCGCTGTTCTCGTCGGTCGGGCGCCTGGAGAACGCCACCTTCTTCAACTACCTGGAGCCGGCGGCGCTGGCCGGTCAGGCCGCGGTGCAGACCGCCGTCGCCGGCGAACAAGCCACCACCTTCTACTACTTCCCCGGCCAACGCCGTGTGCGGCGCATGCCGTCGTACTCCTACGACGCGCCGCAGATCGGCCTCGACAACCAGTACACCGTCGATGAAGGGAACGTGTTTTTCGGCACCATGGACCGCTTCGACTGGAAGCTGGTCGGCAAGCAGGAGCTGCTGGTGCCCTACAACATGTTCGGCGCCTACGACACCGCCGCCAAAGTGGAAGCCTTCGCCGGCAACGACTCGGTGGCGCCGCAGGCACGCCGCTATGAGCTGCACCGCGTTTGGGTCGTCGAAGCCAACGTGCGCCAGGGCATGCGCCACCAGGCGCCGAAGCGTCTGTTCTACATCGACGAGGACAGCTGGAACGCGGTGATGGCCGTCGACTACGACAAGCAGGGGCAGATCTGGAAAGTGCGCGAAGGGCTCTCCACGCCCGTGTACGAAACCGGCACCTGCGATGTGGAAGCCCAGATCCAGTACAACCTGGTGGACGGCCGCTACCTCTTCGACATGACCACGGTCGGCGCGGGCAAGAGCGACATCCGCTGGCTCACCGAGGACAACGCCAGCCCGCGCCTGAAAAGGGATTTCTTCACCTCCGATAACCTGCGAGCCATCAGCGAACGCTAACGAACGTCGTCAGATCGAGAGCCAGCATGAAAAAAACAATTACGAAAGCTTCAGGCCTTGTCATCGCGTGCGCCACCCCATTTGCAATGGGCTTCACGTTTGAAACCGAAACGATCCGCGGCTCGTTCGACTCCACGATCACCGCAGGCATGGGCCTGCGCACGGAGTCGCGCGCCTGCAACCTGATCAACCAGGGCGTCACCGGGCACAACGCGCCCTCGGGCTGCCTGGCACAGAGCTCGGGTGTCGCCGACCAGGGCGACCTGAACTACGACCGCGGCGACCTGTTCACCAACTACCTCAAAGGCACGCACGAGCTGCTGCTCAAAATGCCCAACGACGTCAGCTTCTTGGCGCGCGGCAGCTGGATCCGCGACTTCGCCGCCACCGACACCACCGGCACCCAGTCCTTCAACACCCCCGCGAGCGTCGGCAGCGACGGCCTCAGCGACTCTGCCCACGACGACCTCGCGTTCAAGGCCCGACTGCTCGACCTGTGGGTGAGCAAGGGCTTCGACGTGGGCGAACAGCGCGTCCGGGCGCGCCTGGGCAACCAGGTGATCAACTGGGGCGAAAGCCTGTTCGTGGCCGGCGGCATCAACAACACCAACGCCTACGACTACCAGGCCCTGGCGCGCCCCGGCGTCCAGCTCAAGGAGGCCGTGCTGCCGGCGCCGATGCTCAGTGTCGCCTCCGGCCTGGGCTCGGGGCTCAACATCGAGACCTACTACCAGTTCGGCTGGAACAAGAGCGAATTGCCGCCGGTGGGCAGCTACTGGTCCACGAGCAACGGCCCGGGCAAGGGCATGGGCGATTACGGGTTCTCCGACAAGAAGGCCCGCGACAGCGGCCAGTGGGGCCTTTCGCTGCGCTGGCAGCCGGAGGACAGCGACATCAACTACGGCCTGTACGTGATGCGCTACCACGACAAGTTGCCGACTTTGAGCGTGGCGCTCGATCCGAACACCTTCGCCGTGGCACCCACCTGGGAGTACCAGGAAGACCGCATGATGTACGGCGTCAGCGCGAACATGCCGATCGGCGACTGGGCGGTCGGCACTGAGCTGTCGTACCGGCCCAAGGATGCGGTGATGCTCAATCCGGTCGTCGACCTGTGCGCGAACAACGGCGGCAAATGCTGGAAGGACGAAAAGAAATTCCAGTGGCACCTGACCGGCCTGTACAGCTTCACGCCGTCCAACTCGCCGACGCTGCTGGACTTCACCGGGGCCAGCACCGGCACCTTGCTGTCGGAACTGGTGGTCATCAAGTACCCGGGGCTGCATGACGAGGTCAACGGCGAGCCGCTCGCGCCCGGCCTGAACACGTGGCAACTGGATCCGGCGATCCCGCCCAAGGCCCACGGCAACAAGACGTCCTCGGGCATCAACCTGGACATGAGCCTGACCTACGACGGTACGTTGCTGCCGGGCTGGCAAGTCACGCCGGGGATCTTCTACTCGCGCTCGCTGGGGGGGCGCACGCCGAACCTCACCGCCACCTTCACGGAAGACGCCAGCAGCATGAACCTGTACCTCAACTTCGTGCGCAACCCGGCCAGTTGGCAGGTGAACCTCAACTACGCCAAGTTCATGGGCGGCGACACGCCTTACGACCAGCTCTACCGTGACCGAGATTATGTCGGCATCGCGATCTCCCGCTCATTGTGAGGCCTGCCGTGAATGGTTCTGTGAAATTGACTGAAGCAAGGACGCGCGGCCTGCTGCCGCGCGTCGAGGGCGTCCTGTTCGGGCATCGCCGGCTGGTGCTGGCGAGCCTGGCCGTCTTCACCCTGATCATGGCGTGGTTCGCCGTGCAGCTGCGCATGGATGCCGGCTTCGAAAAGCAACTGCCCATCGGCCACGAATACATCAAGACCTTCGAGGCCTACCGCAACGACCTGATGGGCGCGAACCGCCTGACCATCGTGGTCAAGGCCCGCCACGGCGCGATCTGGAGCGCGCCGGGCCTCAAGCGGCTCTACGACGTCACCCAGGCGGTCACCTTCCTGCCCGGCGTGTCCCGCAGCAGCGTGCGTTCGCTGTGGACGCCCAATGCCTTCGTCAACGAGATCACCGAAGAGGGCTTCCGGGCCGACCCGTTGGTGCCGGGGACGGTGACGCCCGAACGTCTGGACGATGAAATCATCGCGACCATCGCCAACTCCAGCGCCCAGGGTGGCTTCATCGGCACCCTGGTCTCGCGGGATCAGAGCAGTGCGATGATCACCGCGGAGCTCAATGAGTTCGACGCCAACGGCGCCCACCTGGACTACGTCGCGTTCAACCACGCGCTGGAGAAGGAAGTCCGCCAGCGCTTCGAGGACGGCGATTTCGAGATCCAGATGATCGGCTTCGCCAAGCAGATCGGCGACATCGCCGACGGCGCTTCGGCGGTGCTGGAGTTCTGCCTGCTGGCGTTGCTGCTGACGGCGGCTGCGGTCTACTGGTACTGCCACTCGCTGCGCTTCACCTTGCTCGCCTTGGTGTGCTCCCTGGCGTCGCTGGTGTGGCAGTTCGGCAGCCTGCGCCTGTTGGGCTACGGCCTCGATCCGCTGGCGGTGCTGGTGCCGTTCCTGGTCTTCGCCATCGGGGTGTCCCATGGCGTGCAGCAGATCAACTTCATCGTGCGTGAGATCGCCGTCGGCAAGAGCGCCGAGCAGGCGGCGCGCTCAAGCTTCACCGGGCTGCTGGTGCCCGGCACTTTGGCGCTGGTGACGGCGCTGGTGTCCTTCGTGACGTTGCTGCTGATCCCGATTCCCATGGTGCGGGAGCTGGCGATCACCGCGTCGCTCGGTGTGGCCTACAAGATCGTCACCAACCTGGTGATGCTGCCGTTGGTGGCGTCCTTGCTCAAGGTGGACGACAAGTACGCTGCCGCGCAGGAAGTCTCCCGCCAGCGCCGCACCCGCTGGCTGCACGGCCTGAGCCGGCTCGCCGAGCGGCGCAACGCACAGTGGGTGCTGGGCGTGGCCTTGGCGGTCTTCGTGGTGGCGATCTGGCAGAGCCATGACCGGGTCGTCGGCACACTGCAGGCCGGCGCCCCGGAGTTGCGCGAAGACTCGCGCTTCAACCGCGACGCCGTGTCCATCGCCAGCAACTACGACATCGGCCTGGACTGGCTCAGCGTGGTGTTCGAGGCCAACCGCGACAGCACCGGCGAAGACAGCCAGGCCGCCTGCGAGAACGTCGCGGTGGGGCAGTACCAGGACCGTTTCGTCTGGGCCATGCAGGGCGTGCCCGGGGTTTTGTCCGTCGCGTCGTTCTCGTCCACCATGCGCCAGTTCAACGAGGGCTACAACGAAGGCAACCCGAAGATGGGCGCGGTGCCCATCGACCCGATGAACTACGCCGCACTGGCCACCGAGGTCGCGCGCACACCCGGGCTGATGCGCTCCGATTGCAGCATGTCGGCGGTGCACCTGTACTTGGCCGATCACAAGGCCACCACGATCAACCGGGTGGTGGACGCGGCCAAGGCTTTCCGCAGCGAAAACCCGTCGCCCGACGTCACGGTGCGCCTCGCTTCCGGCAACGCCGGCGTGCTGGCCGCCATCAACGAAGAGGTGGAGAAGAGCGAAACCCCGATGCTGCTTTACGTCTACGCCGCCATTGCGTTGCTGGTGTTCGTCGTCTACCGCGACTGGCGGGCGGTGCTGGTCTGCTGCCTGCCGCTGACCATCGGCACCTTCATCGGCTACTGGTTCATGAAGGAACTGCAGATCGGCCTGACCATCGCCACCTTGCCGGTGATGGTGTTGGCGGTGGGCATCGGCGTCGATTACGCGTTCTACATCTACAACCGCCTGCAACTGCACCAGGCTTTTGGCCAGCCCATCACCAAAGCCGTGGAGCATGCGTTGCTGGAAGTCGGCATGGCGACCATCTTCACCGCCATCACCCTGGCGATCGGCGTCGCCACCTGGGCGTTCTCCGACCTCAAGTTCCAGGCCGACATGGGCAAGCTGCTGGCGTTCATGTTCATCGTCAACATGGTCATGGCCATGACCGTGCTGCCGGCCTTTGCGGTCTGGCTGGAACGGGTTTTCCCGCGCAGGCGCCCCGTGCGCATGATCGGCGCGCTGATGCATTGAGGAGAGAGTCATGCGTAACGGTTTTTTGTCCATCGGCGTGTTGATCGCCGCGATGCTGCCGCCGTTTTCCTTGCAGGCTTCGCCGTTGCAGGTGGTGCCGGCGGTGCAGTCGGAACATGCCAGCCAGGCGACCATGCTCGATGCGGTCTGGGCCGGCGAGCGGGTGGTCGCGGTCGGCGACCACGGGATCGTGCTGCTGTCGGACGACCACGGTAAAAGCTTTCGCCAGGCCAGCTCGGTGCCGTTGTCCACGCCGCTGACGGGGGTGTCGTTCGTCGACGCCAAACGGGGCTGGGCCGTGGGCCATTGGGGCGCGATCCTGGTGACTGCGGACGGCGGCGACTCCTGGCAGGTCCAGCGCATGTCCAACGAAGAGGACCGGCCGCTGTTCGCCGTGCATTTCTTCAATGCCCAACAAGGTGTCGCCGTGGGGCTGTGGTCCCTGGTGCTGACCACCGAGGACGGCGGACTGACGTGGACGGAGCAGACCTTGCAAGCGCCACCCGGTTCGAAGAAGGCGGACCTCAATCTGATGGGGCTGTTTGCCGATGGCCAACACAAACTCTATGCCACCGCCGAACACGGCCAGGTTCTGCTTTCCGAGGATGAAGGCAAAAGCTGGCGGTACATCAGCACCGGTTACGAGGGCACGTTGTGGTCCGGCGCCGTGTTGGCGGACGGCAGCCTGCTGCTGGGCGGCCAGCGCGGCACGCTGATGCATGGCACGGCCGAGGGCAAGGACTTTCGCCGAGTGCCGACCCAGAGCAAAGGTTCCGTCACCTCGGTGGCGGTGTCCGGCGGTCGGGTGCTGGCGGTCGGGTTGGACGGGCTGATGATGAAGAGCAGCGATGGGGGAGAGCGCTTCGAGGAGAGTCAGTCGGTCGATGGACTTTCGCTGACGGCGGCGTTGCTCGATCCGCAAGGGGCGCCGGTGCTGTTTTCCCGCCGTGGCGTGTTGCTCACGTCGTCGACAGGGCAGTGAACGCGGTTCGGGGGGCGGCGGTTGCCTTCCCCCGAACCTTTTGCATCGGTCAGAGCTTGAGGTCAGAGCTTGAGATAGTCCGCCAGATCCGCGTAGTCATGCTGCCACAGGCCCGGGCTGGCAAGGGGGTACTGCGAACGGAAGCCGATGATCTTCTGCACGCGAGGGGAGAGGGTCCTGACCACCTCAAGAGGGACGATCAACGGATAGGCTTCCTCAGGCGTCAGGATCGAGGCCTGCAGCGGGATCGTCAGGCCACGACGGAACTGGTCGGCCGTGACGTTGGCGCCGCCGCCATGAACCACTTTGCCCCCGAACAGCACGGCGTCACCGGCCTTCAGCTCGATGGGAATGGTCATCTCGGGCGATCCCACATCCTCGAAGTTGTCCCAATCCTGGCTCCCTGGAATCACCCGTGTGGCGCCGTTTTCTTCGGTGAAGTCGGTCAGGGCCAGCATCAGGTTGGTGATGGCTCGCGGTGCATGCTTGTCCATGGCCACGAACGGATAGTACTGGGCCGAGTCCCGATGCAGCATCTGCGCGGTGTTGCCCGGGCCGATCTCGATGAGTTGCGCGGTGGTCAGCCACCAGTCGCCGCATTCCGACTCGTAAAGTTCACGGCCGATTTCGTGGAAGAGGTCGTCATCGAGGATTTCTTCGCGGAACGTCTTGCTGTAGGTAATGAGGTTGGTGAGCCGCTTGGTTTGATAGCCATGAAAATCCTTGACCAACTGAAGTTCATGTTTCGAACCGGCATTCAACGCCGCAAGCGGTGCGTCCAGTTCGTGGTTGATGCGCGCGACTTGCTCCGGCGTCATGAAGCCCCGGATGATGACCGCACCCGCGCCGTCACTGAGCGAGACGATTTCCTGCGCTGAGTTTGAGCGGGTGACGATAGGCAGGCTGGCGGTTGAATTTCGATCGCTGGACATTGAAGCGACTCCAATTAAAGAGGAACGGATTTCGCGCAGGCGGGCGCTCAGAGACGCATGGAACTGCGTCACTGGACAGGCCGGCCGTTACGGAAGTGACTGCACTGAACTCAAGACAAGTGTGCAGAAGCAGGGTGCTTCTTTAGGGTCATTTGGTTCAGGCAGTGGGTTCATGCTATTTTTGCCGGGCACTTTCGACAAGATACAAAGTGCACCATTCCAATGGCTTTTTTGGGTTGATTTGAACATCACATGAACACCACCGCACAGCCCTGGCCACGCCCGTCGGAAGCCGTTCGCGAGCTCATGCGCAAAGGCGCGGAGAGGGCGCAAAGCCTGCCGCCGGAATGGATCGAGCGCCTGAACCAGTCACTGTTTTCGTCGCCCGAGGACGAGAAGCTGCTGGAGGATCCGGTGATCCTCGCGGCGTGCCGACGGGCCAACCGCTCGGAGCTGCTGCATTGGGCGAACGCCAACATGCAGCGCCCTGGCGAGCCGGTGGGGGTTTATGTGTCCGCCGACATGGTGGACACCGCCCGGGAGCTGGCGCGCAGAGGGCTGTCGGAAGTCCTGATGAACTCCGCCAGAACCACGCAAAGCGCGGCCTGGGAAATGTGGATGAAGATGGCCTTCGGCCTGACGCAGGATCCGGTGCTGCTTGAAGAGTTGCTGGAGGTGTCGTCCCGCTCCATCTCGGAGTTCATCGCCGGCAACATGCGGGTGATCACCCAGATCGTCCTGGAAGAAAAGAGCGCACTGACCCACCACGACCACATCGACAAGCGCAGCCTGGTCACGCGGCTGCTCGATGGCCGCGACGTGGACACCGAACAGTTGAGCCAGCGGCTGGGCTACTCCCTCCAGCAGAAACACTATGCCTACGTCATCTGGAGCGAGATCCAGGATGCCGAGATCCGCCCGCTGGAAGAGATGGCCCGCGCCCTGGCTCGCCTGACCGGCACCGCGGCGCCCCTGATCGTGTTTGCAGGTCCCGCCACCGTTTGGCTCTGGGCCGGCGCGGCAAAGCCTTTGGACCCAAGCTTGCTGCAGGGCGTGGTTCAGCAGTTCCCGAAGATCCGCGCGGCCATCGGCTCTCCTGCGGCGGGCCTGAACGGCTTCCGGCGTTCGCACCTGGAGGCGCTGAACACGCAAAGCCTGGTGGGGCGCCTGGCCGGCGCGCCGGCGGTCACCCGCATCGACCAGGTGCGGATGGTTTCCCTCATGACCCAGGACGCCCGGGCGTCCAAGCAGTTTGTGGTGAGTACCCTCGGTCGGCTGGCGACCGAGTCCACGGTGCTTCAGCACGCACTGCATGCGTTCCTGGCCAACGGTTGCAACATCACCCAGACCGCCGAGGCCCTGGGCACCCACCGCAATACGTTGCTGCGCCGTCTGGAGCGGGCCCAGGACCTGTTGCCCATCGAGTTTGCCGACCACCGTATCCAGATTGCCGCAGCCCTTGAACTGTTGATCTGGAACACCCCGCTGAATGAAGACGACAGCCTTGCGTGAGTCGGTTCCGCTCACGGTTCTGCCATTTGGTTCCTATATTGTTGATCATCCCTGTTTGCTGTTTTTGAGGAGCTGTCGATGCACCCCGTAACCCCGGCAGAAGAACGTCGTTTCGCATTCGAAGCCCGCCGCCTGACCATCGAAACGCTGGTCAAAATCTATCTTGAGCAAATTTCCGTCTCGCGCGGATTGGTGACGGTGTACCTGCGCCTGATGTTCACGCTGTCGCTCGGCGCGTTGGCCGGCGTAGTGACGCTGTACGGCGCGATACTGCGCTTCAGCGTGTCCGCCAGCCTCGACATGATCACTGCGCTGGAGGCGGGGTGCGCGGTCATGGCCCTGGGCTCGCTGGTGGCTTCCGCCATGCTCTCGGCCCGCGCCTTGCAGCAAGGCGCGTTCGACGCGGCGCCGTTCCTGCATGATCCGTTTCCCAATGCAGGCTCGGTGATCGACTCGATCTTCGAGTCGAAGGACCTCGACGAGCAGCAGATACTCGAACGGCTGTATTTCGCGGTCGGCAAAGTGGTCGAGCATCAGCCCAAGCTTCGGGTCAGCACGCGGGTGACGACGATGCTGCTGATCTTCGGGCTGCTGATGACCGGGGCTTCATTCCTGATTTGAGGTTTCGGCGCAGGGCCTTTCCCCTTTAGAGTTGCACCCGACGCAACCGGCCGCGCAGCGGCACCACGCCGCCCTCCGGCGTGGGCAGCGGCCGGCCCGTCAGGCCCATGCCTTCGCTGATCAGCACCGCGTCCTGCAGCACGCACAGGTTGGAGGGGGTGTCGAGGTCGCGGGCGAGCACGGTCACTTGGGCGGTTGTCAGGTCGCAGCGCAGCAGCCGTCCGCTGAATCGGGTGAAGCCGCCGTGCCGGGGCTCGCCTTGCCAGTCGGCGGTCAAGGGTTGCTGCAGGCGCTCGCAGAGTTCCAGCACCAGTACATCCCCCTCGGGGCTCAGGGCCAGCCCGGTGGGCAGTTGCAGGCCGTCGATCAGGCGCTCGATCTGCCCGCTGTCCGGCCACACCCGGACCACCTGGCCGGCCTTGTCGGCGAAGTCGATGCCCTTGCGATCCGGATCGCCGTGCAGTTCGCCGGAGAACAGGCTGATCAGCACGGCGTCCGTCGCCGGTTCGTGCACCAGGGTGACGGGCACCGCTTCCTGGCCCTGATCCAGGTCGGGCAACCGGACCAGCACGCGTTCCTCTTGGCCGGGCCTGAACGCCACCAGTTCGTTGGTATCGGGCTTGACTGCCAGCCAGCTGCGGCGCCCCGGGTGGTAGCACAGGGCGTTGAGGTTGCCCCGGCTGTGGCACACCGGTTCCGGCGGGCTGTAGTGCAGGTCGAGCAGTTTGGAGCCTTCGACGTAATCGGTCTGGCTGACCAGGCAGCGGTCGTCACCGAACGCGATGTCCGACAGCCCCATGATTTCGTCCCGCAGCATGCGGGCCTGCATGTTCATGGCGCGGAAACCCTGCGCCAGGGTTTCCCGTGGCAGGTAAGCGCCGGGGGTGTGCGGATCTGGCCGCAGCCGGCTGATCCGGCCGCTGAACGGTTCGTCCGGCAGGCCGGAACCGGCCTCGGCCAGCAGCAGGCTGCCGTCGGCCTCGGCGCAGACGCCGCGGGGGTTCAGCAGGCCTTCGGCGATGATCGTCTGGGGGCGCAGAACCTCGTGGGGCTGCGCCGGGATGTGCATAGGCATGGGTCTCTCTCCGTGGACAAGCGCCGGGTGACAGGCCTGTCACCCGGCGTTCCTGCGTGAAGCGCTGCCGCTTCAGGCCTTGCGTGGCGGGTAGTCGCTCAGGCTGAGCGGGACGGGTGGGTAGTTATGCTTGACCAGCGCGTTCGCCCACAGCTCCAGGATCGCCCGCCGGCTCTGCGGCAGGTCCCGGGTGATGGGCATCGCCAGGGTGCTTTCTTCCTGGTACTCCTTGCTGATCAGCACGATGAACTGGTCGATGGCACCTTCGATCCGCGGCAGCGAATTGAGCGGCATGTACTTGTTCATGATCGGGTACAGGTAATAGAAGGGCTCCAGGATGCGCGGGTAGATGAAGGTCGTCCAGATCAGCTCGCCGGCGTCGGCTTGCCGGTAGATGCTGTTCCACGCATCCACGAAGTCCTGCTCCATCTGCGGCTCCCGCGGCAGGACGCGCAGCGGCGAGAGGAAGTCGAGGTAGGCCTGCCCCGTCTCGAAACTGAAGGGGATGGCCGGCGGCTGCCCGCTGTCGTGCAAGAAGAAACGCAGGGTCGGGAAGCCCGCCGCCCGTCCGGTGACGGTCAACCGGGCAACGCCGTTGGCGTCGGTCTGGATCCGGGTGTAGCTGTACTGTACCGAGCCGTTGGGCTCATCCTTCAGTTGCCCTTCTGCCAGGATGGGGTTCTCGTACGACAGGCAGGGGCTCAGGGCCACCGAGCCTGGCGTGGGCAGGTACTGCCGGTAGCTGACCGGCTGCTCGGTGGGGGACGACACGGCTTCGCGGGTCGCGACGAGCTGACGGCCCGTACCTTCGTTGACCTTGCGGGCAACCGCAGGCATGCCTTCGAATTGGGGCAGGTTGGAGGTGTTCTTCGAACGGTCTTGCGGATGATCGATGAACAGAGTGAAGTCGGCGGGGTTGCTGAACGCCAGGTAGTAATCGGACGTGCCGACAAGGTACGGGTTGTTGTACTCCGCCACCGTCAGCACGGTGCCTTGCGGCGCGGGCTGGCCGTCGCGCTGCACCATGATGTGCAGCGTGCGGCTCTCGCCCACGTCGATGAAGCTGCCGCTTTCGACCACCTCGGCGGTCCACATCTGCTGGGTCGCGGCCACCACGGGGGGAGACGTCTGCAATTGCAGCTCAAGGGTGCCGCTTTGCAGTTGCTTCTGCGCCTCGGCGTCGAGCGGCAGATCGAGGATGCCCGAGCGTTTGTCGAACTCGGACTGCCGGTATTCCTTGAAGCCGAAACCCGCCAACGGGGTGAACTGGTCGCCTTGGCGTATCCCGAGCTTGTAGTTGCCGGCCTCGAACTTTTCCGCCACCGGTATGGGGGCCTTCGAGTCGAACGCGTAGCTGGGGAAGGTGTTCAACAGATCCAGCGACAAGGTGTCGCCATGGGCCTGCGCCGAGATGACGCCCAGCGTCACCTTGTTGTCGGCTTGTCCGATGCCGGTGACGGGAACCGGCTTGGCCGGAACCAGACGCCGGCCCGACGGCGCCGTCGGGTACTCGCCGTCCAGCCACAGGCCCAGGGTGCCTGATGTGCGGCTGTAGGCCGGGTTGAAGAAGATGCTGCCGACGTTGTCCAGCCCTTGCTGGTACATGTCCTGCAGCTTCGCCAACGCCAAGGGCGAATCGGAACGGGTATCGACGAAGGGGTAGTTGTTGAACACGCCGTTCCTGTCGTAGCAGGTCAGGTAGGAGGAAAACCGGAACATCAAGCCTTGGGCGTTCTGCTGTTCCATCTGTTCCTTGAGGTTTCGCAGCAGGGCCGAATCGCCGACGGCCCAGTTCAGGTTCTCTCTCGGGAAGCAGGTTTGCCAGGTGACGGTCACGTAGATCAGGCCGCGCAGCGTCGCCGCCCAGTTGAAGTTGAGGAAGCGGTCCAGCATCCGGTACTGCCGGTTGAGCGTCAGGCCGCACTGGTCGTCGCCCAGCACCAGTTTGTCGAAGTACAGCGCCGTGAAGGTGTTCTCCCAGGGGCTGACGTCGACGAAGCGGGCCGCCGTGGGGCTGGTGCTGCCGAACGGGTTGCCGATCAGGTTGTAGGTCTGGTTGATCAGCGGATCCTGATCGACGTAACCGCCGTTGGGCAACTCGCCGCCGATGATGACGGAGCGGGTCTGGTCGTAGTTGACGGTGCCGCAGGCGTTGTCGCCGAACAGATCCCATTCACCGGGCAGCATGGTGGGGGAGCTCATGCCGACGTTGCCCGGCACCTGGGTGACGTAGGCGGGTGCCTCGTGCAGCACCCGTGGGGTGATGATCCAGGGCATCAGGTCGGCGGCGGCGTTTTCCGGCGTGACGTTGTAGTGCTCCAGGAACCGCCAGTTCATCTCCATCTTCACCGCGTCGTAGAGCGGGTAGGTGTCGTTGTTGTTGGCCGTCGGCGGGTTCCAGAACATATGGCCGTTCATGTAGATGCGGGGGAAGTTCAGTACGCTCATGTCATGCTCCTTAGCGTTGCCACTGGGCGCGCTTCAGCGACCAGACAAAATCCAGTTTGTTGTAACCGGCGAAATCCGATGCCGGCACCAAGGCAGTGGGGTAAACGATGCCTCCTTGCTGTTTCAGAGCGAAATTGAAGTAGCCGTCTTTCTTCGAGTACGCGGCGGTGTCGTGGCAAGCGAAACACGAGGACTGGCTCTGGAAGGCCGACTCCAGCTGAGAGTTGGCGAGCAGGGTGGGGGTCGTCCGGATCTGCGTGCCGATCTGTTCGTATTGCGCCAACTGCGGGAACTGGCCCTGGAACTGCGTGTTGACCGGCTGCGCCGCCGGGGTGGGGCCGGTGCTGTTGGTCATTGGGGTGGGCGGGATCGCATTGGTCACGGTGTACTTGCTGTTGTTGCGGTTCTCGAAGGTGGTCCACACCCAGCCGGGGTTCAGCTTGTTGATCACGTGCAGTGCGCTCAGCGCGGCGTAGCCGACCTGATACCCGTCCTTGTCCTGGTAGTAGGCCTGGCCGATGTAGTAACCGTCGTCTTCCAGCCGCTTCTGGTAGGCCGGGTCATTGCCGATCCACAGCCAGCCGGACTTCAGCTCCCAGGCGTCGGAAGGGAAGGCCAGGTTGCTGGTCAGCGCGTACTGACCGTTCATGTTGTAGACCTGCTTCTCGACGATGTAGTCGAAGGTGCCTTCGCCCATCAGCAACTGGAACCGCACCGGCTTGCCGCGCTCGGCCTCCGGCACGTCACCGCCCATTTCCAGGATCAGCCCGTCCACCTGCTGAATGGCGTTGAGGTTGTGGAACACCCGGTTCAGGTTCATCTTCTGCTGCGTGGCCTTGTCCAGCACGGCCTGGGGCGTCGGCACGCGCTGGGCGTAGGGCAGGGGCTGGGCGCCGTTGCTCAGGTACACCTGGTCCGACGGTTTCATGGTTTCCCAGACCCGGTCGGGGCTGTTCGCGGACGCCGGCTGGTTCAGACAGGCGAACCAGTTCCAGCTCATGGTTTCCGGGCTTTGCGCGAATTCGGCCCGGGTCTTGTTCAGGTCGCCGCCGAATTGCAGGAAGTTGCTGCAATCGAAGGTGTCGTTCGTTCCCGCCTGGGCTAATCCTGCCAGGGTACTGAGAACGGTTATGGAGATGGCTCGCCGCATGTGAGCTCCTTGGCATTGGCCAGGTGGGTGTAGGTCTGCCCCAGGAAATGCCGAAGGAGCAGTTGTTGCACCGCCGTCGCCGCCAAACGCTGCGGCAACGGCAGGTCGCAATCGGTGATGAGCAAAGGGCCGGTCTGTTCGTCGGCAGGCGGCCGGCCATGGCTGCCGCGGACCAGTGCCGTGTCCAGCGGAATCAGATCCATGTAGTAGCGAAAGCCGAGCTTCTTCTGCAGCAGGCGGCGCGCCACTCTCAGTTTCGGAAAACGGATGGCCGGGTCGATGAACAGCTCCAGCGGGTCGTAACCCGGCTTGCGGTGGATGTCCACGGTGCGGGCGAAGTCGGGTGCCTTGCGGTCGTCGAGCCAGTAGCGGTAGTCGAACCAGTGTCCCGCGGCAGCCACGGCCACCAACTCGCCGCTGCGCGGGTGATTCAGCTGGCGGGCGCGCTGTTCGCTGTTGTCCAGCACCTGTTCGATGCCCGGTTCCCGCTGCAGCAGCGCCTTGACCCGAGGGATGTCGCGGGTGTGCTTCACATAGATGTGCGCGACCTGATGATCGACCACCGCGAAGGCGGCGCTGGCCCCCGGATCCAGCAGCTCCCAGGTCAGCGACTGGCGCACCTGCAGCAGGCCTTCCGAACGCAGTGTGCGGTTGATCGACACCGAACGTTCGACGGCTTCGATCCCGTACTCGGACAGCAGCATCACCGCCGCGCCCTGTTCCCGGGCGAAGTCCAGCAGGCGGCCGACCTCGCTGTCGATGGCCTGCACTTCGGCGCCGACCGAAGGATGATCGGGCCCTACCCGTTGCAGGCTGTAGTCGAGGTGCGGCAGGTAGATCAGTTGCAGGTCGGGCCGGTTGAGCCGGAATTCCAGCAGGGCGCAATCGACGATCCAGCGGCTGGAGGCGATGCCGGCCGCCGGTCCCCAGAAGCCCGGGAACGGGAACTCGCCGATCTGCGCCTCGATGCGTTCGTGCAGCCCCGGCGGCGACGAATACAGGCCGAACAGCTTGCGGCCGTCGGCCGGGTAGTGGGGGCGCGGGGTGATCGAGGCGTCCACGTCCGCGTACATGTTGTACCACCAGAACAACTGGCTGCAGCGAAAACCCGGCAGCTCGCGCTTGAGCACGTCCCAGACCTTCTCGCCCTGGATCAGCGCGTTGGGCTGCAGCCAGAAACGCACTTCGGCCTGGTCTCGGAAGTACCAGCCATTGCCGACGATGCCGTGCCCGGAGGGCGGCAGCCCGGTGAGGATCGACGCCTGCACGGTGGACGTGACGGCCGGAAACGACGGTTGCAGGCTGGCCATCTGTGCTGTCTTCAGCAGCGCATTGATGTGCGGCGTGTTGGGCCCCAGCAGCGCCGGGGTCAGCCCGACCACGTTGATCAGCAGCAACGGTTGACGCGGACGGTCAGAGGACATCGGCGCTGATCTCCTGTGCGTGGACTTTCAGCAGGCGCCGCTGGCGGAGTTGCGCCTCGACCCAGCGCAGCTCGGCGCCGATCCCCTGAAGCAGCGCCTGCTCATCGGCGGGCCGCAGCGACGCGGGCAACACGCCCCAACTGTAGGTCTCCACTTCCAGCACCGGACGAAAGTCCTCGTGGTCGGCCAGGTAATCGAAGGTCTGCGCCAAGGCGATCTGACTGCCGCTGAGCTCAGGCATCAGCAAGTGTTCGCTGAACAGCGGCACATGGAAATGGATCCTCAGCTCGGGGTATCGCCCCGGATGCTTCGCGCAATCGTCGAGCGCAGCGGGCAGGTCCGGCCAGGCCATCAAGCGGCCTTCGGCATCGCGTGCCTTGACTTGATGCAGGTACGTGGCTTCTGAAAACGCGCTCAACACGTCGAGGATTTGCCGGGCGCGGTTTTCGTCCAGACCGGCCAGGCGGCAGATCAGCGCGTTGGACAGCTGGATCTTGCCGACCGGCACCCCGGCCTGGCGCAACCGGCCCAGCGATTGATAACAGTCTTCGAACATCACCGCCTGATGGCAGACGTCGAAACAGAGCGCCAGGTGATCATGGTGCGGATCGACGGCTTGCCAATGGCGGAAGAACGCGAGGGCCTGGTCGGTGTTCTCCAGCACGCAGTCGGGCTCCATCTCCAGACAGAACACGATCTTCTTCCCCGTTTCCCGGTGCAGCTTGGCCAGCGACGCAGTGAGTTGGCGCAACTGATGCTCGGCCCGTTGCTGCAATGCCGGGCTCCAGCGGGCGGCATACCCCAAGGGGACAGTGGAAATCACGCCCTGAGGGCAGTCCGCCGGCAAGGCCTGCGCCAGCAGGTGCGCCAGGTCTAGGCTGTAGTCCAGGCGTTCCGGCATGGACCAGTCGGGCAGGTAGACGTCGGCCTTGACCGCGCCGTCATGGAACTGCCCGTAGGGAAAGCCGTTCAGCGAGGTCAGCCTCAGCCCTTTTTGTTGCAGCAGGCTCAGGAACTGCGAGCGTGCCGGCGCCTGCCGCAGCTCGGCGGCGGCGCGGGCGCAGATCCACAGGCCGCTGTCCTGTTCGCTCAACCCGCGCAGCCGGCGCACGCCCTGAAAGTGCCGCTCGATGGAGGCCCGCAGCCCGGCCAGGTCACGGGTCGGGTGCACGTTGCTGCAATAGCCGACCTGGGCGGCCGTCCAACCGGCGGCTGCGCTCATTTGATCACCGGATCCTGACCGCGCAGGGCGGAGTTCTCTTGCCACTGCTTACGTTGGTCGATGGGCAGCGGCGTGCTGACCAGGGCCTTGTCGAGCTGGCCGCTCTGGGCGAAGAAGTCCACCGGGTTGTGGAACAGCACCTTTTCGACCTGGGCCTCGCTGAAGCCGGCGTCCAGCATGGCCTGGCCCGTCTTCGGCACTTTGAGCGGATCGCTGATGCCCCAGTCGGCGGCGCTATTGACCACCATCTTGTCCGTGCCGTACTGCTGGAGCAGCGCGACCATGCGCGTTTCCGACATCTTGGTGTTGGGGTAGATCGAGTGGCCGCGCCAGCAAGCGGTCTCCATCACCAGCGGCAGGGTCAGTTCGTTGAGGTGATCGATGATCACCTGATGTTCCGGGATCCCGACTTCACGGATCACGGCCAGGGTGCGTTTGGTGCCGCCGATCTTGTCGCGGTGCGGGGTGTGCACCAGCACCGGCAGCTTGTGCCGCTTGGCCAGCTCCAGTTGGATGCACAGGAAACGGTCCTCGGCGGGCGTGATGTCGTCGTAGCCGATTTCGCCGACGGCCACGACGCCGTCCTTCACCAGATAGCGCGGCAGTATCTTCAGCACTTCGTCGGCCACCGACAGGTCATTGGCCTCCTTCGGGTTGAGGCCGATGGTGCAGAAATGATGGATGCCGAACATGCTGGCGCGAAAGCGTTCCCAGCCCAGCAGGGTGTCGAAGTAGTCCACGAAGCTGCCGACGCTGGTTCGGGCCTGGCCCTGCCAGAACGCCGGCTCGATCACCCCGGTGATGCCGGCGGCCGCCATGTTCTGGTAGTCGTCGGTGGTGCGGCTGACCATATGGATATGCGGATCGAAATACTTGGGCATGGTGACTCCTCGTCAAAGGCACAGGCGGGTTGGGCATCAGTTCGATGGGGTGCCGGCCAGGTGGGCGCGCCACTCCGGCGGCAAGCGGTGCTGCTGGTTCAGGTCTTCCAGCCGCTGGCGTTGCGCAGGGCCGAGCAGGCTGAAGGCGATCAGCCGGGGCAGGCC
Source organism: Pseudomonas sp. B35(2017) (assembly GCF_002113645.1). NCBI lineage: Bacteria > Pseudomonadati > Pseudomonadota > Gammaproteobacteria > Pseudomonadales > Pseudomonadaceae > Pseudomonas > Pseudomonas sp. B35(2017). The sequence continues at coordinate 60,445 of NZ_NEIZ01000023.1, forward strand.
GGGGGACACCGTGCGCTCGGCGGCGAGCTGCTCTTCCAGCAGGTCGAGGGCCAGCTGGTTGAGGGTGACGCTGTGCCGCTGCGCCAGGCCGGTCAGGCGTGCGGCGTCGAGCCCCATGCCGAGTGCCTTCAGCACCAGTTGGTGGAAGGCCCGTTCGGGGTAGTGGCGCGACGGGTAAGGGGTGTCGAGGGCGAGGGCGGCGAACACCTGGCTGTTGCTGGTGCGGCCGGCCTGCAACGCCAGATCGAGGCAACGGCCACGGCTGTCGAGCCAGTCGAGGGCTTTGAGCAGGGCGATTTTTTCGTGGTCGTCGCCCCACAGAAACAGCTGGTGCAGCAACGGCAGTTGCGCGCCGCGCACATTGTGTTCGAGCAGTTCTGCCAGCAACAGTGCACGGGCCAGTTCAAGGGTGCTCCAGTCGCCGTCGGCCACGGCCTGTTCGCGCAGATGGCGTTTGCACTGACTGCTCAGCAGCGCTGCGGTGTCGGCGTCTGGGGTTCGGGCGAGCTGCTCTTGCGCTTCGCGCCACCATTGCAGCTCGGTCGGATCGAGCTGACGGATCAGGGCCTGCTGCCGCTCGGCCAGGCATTCGCGGCGCATGTCGAGTGCGTCCGTGGGCGGTACGGTGACGTCCATGTTCATGTCGGTTTCACCCAGCGCTGAAAGTGGGGAAGCAGGAAAAACACCATCACGCAGAACAGGCTGCCCAGCGGTTGATCGGCCACGGCCATCACCAGCGCGTCGAACAGCGGCAGGGCCGCCAGTCCCGCACCGATGAAGGCACGCACCTGCCGTCGCCGGGGATCGGCGAGGTGCTGCCGGTAGTGCCATCCCAGCCAGCCGAGCCACAGCAGCAACACCGGCCAGAACCACAGGTTGTCCGCATATACCGCCAGGGCCAGCGGACTCAGCATCAGAGCCAGGGGTAAGCGGCTGAGCAACTGGTTGCGGTGTTCCTGGCGGGCCAGGTAGGTCAGCCCGCTGATGTACACGCCCAGCAAAACGGCGCAGAGCCAGATGGGCTCCGGCGGCACCGCCAGGCTGGCCGCAGCGGTGAGGTACAGCGCCGAGCGGCAGGCGCCCATCAGCCAGACGCTGTGGGCGTATTTCTTGTGCAGCAGGTTGTAGCCGAGGATGCAGCCCACCAGCAGGACGACACTGCCCAGCAGCCAGTGCGGCTGCTCGGTGAGTCGGCTCAGGCCCAGCGCCGAGGCCGTCGCCAGTGCCAGCAACAGTAAGGTGGCGAGGCGCACGTGTTCCCGGCTGACCAGGCCCAGGGTGATCGGCCGCGGGTTGTGGTGCAGCAGGTCCCAGTCGGCATCCAGCAGGTCGTTCAGCAGCATGCCGGCCAGGTACAGCAGCGAGAGCGTGACCAGCAGCAGGATCCACACCAGCGACGACGGCGGCGCCAGGGCGCCGGCACTGCTGGCCAACAGCGCAGCGGCCAAGGTGTTGGTCCACACCGTCGGCAGGTTGGAGATTCGGCCCAGGGTCATCCAGGTCTTAAGGCCCGACATCTGGCTCATTGCGCGCAGCCCTCGTTCAAGGCAAGTGCCGAAGCACCGCGGGTGGACAGCCGGATCAGCGCCTGTTCCATCAGCCGGTCGTCGATCTCATGCAGGTCGATGGATGCGCCGATGCGGTTCAGCAGCGGGATGGAAAGCTGCCCGCCCAGGTGCTGGCGGAACTCCTCCAGCCCGAGCAGCACCTGCGAACGGCCTTGCGCGTCTTTCAGTGCCAGTTCCGGCGGCGACAGATTGAAGCCGAGCCGGGTCAGCAGGCTCAGCACACGCTCGGTCTCGGCATCGCTCAACAGGCCCAGGGCATTGGCGTAGAGCCCGTCCAGGGCCATGCCCACCGCGACCGCCTCGCCGTGGCGCAAGCGATGGTGGCTGAGGTTCTCCAGCCTGTGCGCAGCCCAGTGGCCGTAGTCCAGCGGCCGCCCGTTGCCGCGTTCGAAGGGGTCGCCGGCGCCGGTGATGTGCCCCAAGTGCAGCTCGGCGCAGCGGCGGATGGCGTAGCGGCTGGCCGGATGATCGAAGCGGGCGAGGGCGTCGGCCTGCTGCTCCATCCATTGGAAAAATCCGTCGTCCTTGATCAGCGCCACCTTCACCGCCTCGGCCAGGCCGGCGATCTGGTCGCGGCGGCTGAGGCTGGTCAGCAACTGAAAGTCGTTGATCACGGCGCTGGCGGGGTAGAACGCACCGAGCAGGTTCTTCTGGCCGAAGGCATTGATGCCGTTCTTCACCCCGATGCCGGCGTCGTTCTGGGCCAGCACTGTGCTGGGGATACGGATCAGTCGGATGCCCCGGTGAAAGGTCGCGCAGGCGTAGCCCACCGAATCCAGCACGGCACCGCCGCCCAAGGCCAGGACATAGCAGTGCCGGTCCAACCCGTGCTCCAGCATGTCGGCGTACAGCTGCTGCAGCACTTCGGCTGTCTTGCTCAGTTCCCCGGCCGGCACGGCGATGGGCGGTGCCTTCAAACGCAGCTCGCCGGCGTGGACGGCGAACCAGGTTTCGATCTGTCCCGCCAGTTGCGGAGTGGATTGCAGCAGCTGTTCATCGGCGAACGCCAGCACGGTCACCGGGCCCCGTTGGCCGGCGGTGAGCTGTCGGTGCAGGCAGGGGTTTGACGGATCGAACAGATGGTCGGTGAACAGCACCGGATAGTCGTAACTCACGTCGAAGCGACCTTGCAGCGGACGCTCCGGCGCCGGCCCGCGCAGGCTCTTGAACAGGCTGTACCCGGCGATGAACAGACCCGGCAACACCATGCTGGCCAGGAGGGTCACCAGCAGCGCGTTCTGTTCGACGAGCAAGGTGCCGATGGCGCTGTAGGCCAGCGCCAGGCCGGCATTGGCCAGGGTCGTCACCAGCACGAACGCGCGCAGCGGATAGCGCTGCATGCCGGCGGCCACCACCGAGGTTTCCGCCAGCACCGGCACGCCGCGCAGGCAGATCAACGACAGCGTGCCCAACCGTTGCGCCAGTTGCCCCGGCTTGCGCTGATGCAGCCCGAGACGGCCGGACAGCACCCGGAAATACCCGGCGCCCAAGGCATACCCCAACCAAGCCCCCAGGCACAGGCCGATGAAGATCACCAGATACCCGCCGACTCCGCCCAGGGCGGCCACGGCCAACAGCGCCACCATGCTCGAAGGCACCGGCAGCACGACGTCCAGGGCCAGCAGTGCGATCAGCACCAGGGCCAGGTTGATTTGCTGGGAAGGTGTGCGGGGCAGGTACAGGTCGAGCTGGGCGATGAAGTCCTGGATCTGCTGCTCGAACAGCAAGAAGCTGGCGATCACAAGACCCGAGAAGCAAAACACCGACACCCAGAAATGATCAGCTGGCCCGCGTGCCGAACGCACACGGTGCAAAAGACTGCGCTTCATCAAGCATCCCTCTTGATTCGTTTTGACTGAGATCCGTTTCAGTGACTAAAGGCAGTGTGCTGATGGTTTTCTGGGGAGGCGCCTCCTGGCTGGGTGATGGTGTTTTGATGTTATTTAAATGGAACTAACACAAAGCTAGACGGTCGCCGGGGTTTTGCAAGGGCACATCCTCCCACCGGGCGTTGACCGCGCGATGACGGTATTGGCTCAGCGTGGCGGCCATGTTGCGCTTGAGCGCGGGGCTGAATGAGCTCAGCGATTCGTAGCCCAGAGAAAGGGTGACGGTCGACACGTTGTCGCTGCCAGGCGCTGGGAGTGCGCCGCTGTCACGCTTAAAGATCATGCCCCTTTGATGTCGCAAGGTCGTCGCAGGCACAGGGCAAGCTGATTTCAATGTCCATTCCGCCTTGCGCACCTCGGCGCGCGGCGATCTCGCCGCCGTGGGCGGTGCAGATGGCCAAGGCAATCGAAAGCCCCAGCCCGCTGCCGCCCGCACCGCGGCTGCGCGACGGCTCCTGGCGCCAGAATCGCTGAAACACACGCTGCAGCGCCGCTTCGGACAATCCGGGGCCGCGGTCGCTGAAGATCAGCGTGAATCGCTCCGGATCCGGTCGCCCCTGAATGTGCAGATCGCCCCCGGTTGCGGCGTAGCGCAGGTAATTGTCCAGAAGGATGTTGAACAGCTGGCCGATGCGGTTGCGGTCTGCGCTGATCGGCAGCGGCGAAAGGCCGCTGACCTTGACCTCGCGCCCGGCGTCGGCCAACTGCGGCTTGAACCAGTTGATCCGTTCGTGCAGCAGTTCCTCGACGTTGAAGGTGGTTCTCGACAGGGGCAACTGACCCGCCTGGGCGAGGGACAACAGAAGCAAGTCATCGACCAGCAGGTTCAGGTGCTCCAATTGATTGAGCACCAGACCGAGCTGCTCCTCATTGGCGGGGAACACGGTGTCGATCATCCCGCGAACCCGGCCCATCGCGGCGTTGAGGGGCGTGCGCAACTCGTGGGCCAGCACGGCGCTGGACGCCTGCACTTCTTGTTCGTAGAGCCTGAGCCGGCGGGTCATGCTGTTGAAGTCGCTGGTCAGGCGCTGCATCTCCAGCGGCATTCTTTCGCTGACGCGAAGGCTCACGTTGAGGTTGCCGCCGGCGACCTTCTGCGCCGCCGCGGCAATCCCGATGAACCGCCTCGACAGCGGGCGCACCAGCAGAAAACCGGTGGCGACGATCAGCGGAAGCGCGGCGGCCAAGAGCAGGGCGATGGTCCACCAGTCGGCGCCGGTGATGCCGGGGCGGATGTCATCGAAATGGTAATAGCGGGTGATGTAGGCCCACAGTTCGGCCTCATGGCCGGCGGGTTGTTCCATGAGCGAGGCGAAGCGCTGTTGCGCGTGCAGGGGAATGTTGGCGTTGACCTCTTTCTGCCACCAGAGGTAGCGGATCCACATGATCATCGCCATCGAGACGACGGCACTGCCGGCGATGAGCCCCATGCGCCAACCGACCCATTTCCACAGCGTGACCGGTTTGTTCATCGCAGGGGCCTCAATGGAAGCGGTAACCGATCGAGCGCACCGTCACCAGCACACCAGTGATGCCCTGAAGCTCGAGTTTGCGCCGGATATTGTGGATATGCGTGTCGACCACCCGGATCAGCGCATCGCTGTCCGGCAGGCAGCGGGCCAACAGATCCTCCCGGCTGAACGCTTTCTGCGGCGAGCCCAGCAGGATGGCCAGCAGATTGAATTCGGTCGGGGTGAGCTCGACTGGCAGGTCCGTGCCGTCCTCCTGAACCACACCGACCGAGCGGCTGTCGGTGTCCAGCCACAGTGACTCGAAACGCAGCCGGGACACGGCCTTGGTGCCGGCCTGGACGCGGCGCAGCACCGCATGCACCCGGGCGACGACCTCCTTGGGGTTGCACGGCTTGACTACGTAGTCGTCTGCGCCGTACCGCAGGGCGCCGAGCTTTTCCGGCTCGTCGCCCATGGCGCTGACCATGATGACCGGCGTGTCGCCGCGCCGGCGCAGCGTCTTGAGCACTTCGGATCCGTTCATCACCGGCAGCATCATGTCGAGCAGCACCAGGTCGGGCTTGAGCCGCTGGTGCAGTTCGACGCCCATGAGTCCGTCCTTGGCGATCGCCACATCGAAGAAATCCCGTGTCAGGTAGGCCTCGAGAATGCTCGCGCTGTCGGCGTCATCCTCGACAATGAGGATCAGTTTGCTGGTCATAAGGGGCTCGAAGACAAGACTTGCCGCGGCCCGGGCAGGCGACGGCAAGGTTCGGGGGAGGCTGGCGTGGCGTCAAAACGCGTAGTTTACACCCAGATAGCTCACGGCCGTGGTGTCCTTGGTGATGATCGGGCTGTGGCGGACCTGGTCGGTGTAGTGGGTGAGTTCGACGCCGGCGATGGTCGACCAGTGCTCATCGAACGCGTGCATCCAAGTTAGTTCGGACGAGTAGGCATAGATGCCCTTGTCGGCCTTGTAGCTGGCGAAGCGCGACTTGGCGCTTTGTTGGTCGGTGACGCCGAAGTAGGTCTGGTTGAAACGCGCGTTGCCGGCGTGGGCATCGAAGCCCCAAGTGACCTTGTCGCGGGCGCCGTCGAACAGCTTGCTCTCGAACCCCAAAGCGTACTGATCGCCGCGTTTCTCTCCGCCGGTGCGCAGCTCGGCCTTGGCCCTCAGTGCCAGCCACGAGGTGAGTTGCTGGGCGGCATGCAGGTTGAGCACGGTGGAGCTGCCGACTTCGCCCATGCCTTTGAGCTTGTCCGAGCCGTAGCGGTACTTGCTGTCGCCGTCCGCGCGACCGGCGTCCTGGCCGATCGAGGCACTGGCGCTGAAACCTGAAGGCGACTGCCATTGCAGGCCCAGGCCTTCCTTGAGGTCAAAGAAAAACATCCCGCGTTCGACGCGAAGCATCGGCAGGGCCGTCGATGTGTAGTTCTCCGAGCCCAGGTAGCGAGGGCCGTAGGCAGCGCCGAGGCCAAGGGTGACATCGGTCTTGTCGCCCCAGAGGCCGGTGTCGCCTGCGCGCGGCTCATCGGCCTGCGCGCCGGTGGCGATCAGCGAGGCATTGAATGTCAGGGAGAGGATCAGACCTTTACGAAGTCCATTGATGACGCGCACGCGGGTATTCCTTATCAAGATCAAAAAGAGGGAGAGGGGCTTCGTCGGGGAACCGTCGATGAGGGTTTGCACGGTTCTGCAACGAGCAGACGGAGGGAGCTTACGGAGCCATTCACAAGGCCGGCTCAAGGGTTTTTCAAGATTTGATCAAGATGGGGAAAAGTTCTGGGCGTCGGTCACACCGATGAAAACCGCTTCCGATAATCGCTCGGCCCCACCCCGAGACGACGCATGAAGGCTCTCCTGAAACCATCGGTATTGGCATAGCCGACCGTGTCGGCCAAGCGCTTGAGGGAGACGTCCGAATCTTCGATCAGGCGCCTGGCGGCATCGATGCGGGCCAGCTCCACGAACTCCGCCGGCGTCGAGCCGGCCTCGGCCTTGAAGGTGCGGGCGAAGTTGCGCTCGCTCATGCCGGCGCGAACGGCGAGGGCAGGGACGCTCAAGTCCGACTTCAGGTGCTGCAGCACATAATCCTGCACCTCCCGGATCACGCTGCGTTCGGCCGTCTGGGCCGCCAACTGCGCGCTGAACTGCGACTGCCCGCCCGGGCGCTTGAAGAACATCACCATCTCCCGCGCCACGCTGAGCGCCAGTTCCCGGCCGTGATCTTCCTCGACCATCGCCAGGGCCAGGTCCATGCCGGCGGTGACGCCCGCCGAGGTGTACACGTTGCCGTCCTTGATGAAGATGCTGTCGGCGTCGACCAGGGTCTGTGGGTTTTCCCTGGCCAATTTCGCGCTGGCGTTCCAGTGCGTCGTGACGCGACGTCCGTCGAGCAGACCGGCGGCCGCCAGGAGGAACGCGCCGCTGCACACCGAGCCGATGCGGCGCACCGATCTGGCCTGCTTGCGCAGCCAATCCTGCAGGGCGGGGTTCAGGGCGATCTCGTCGATGTGCGGGCTGCCGGCCACGAGCAAGGTATCGATCCGGCCTTTGTAGGTCTCGACGGTCTGATCGACGCTGAGCTTCAGGCCGCTTGAGCCTTTGATCATCCCCTTGTCGGTGCCGATCACTTCCACCCGATAGGCCCGTGGATTGCCCAATTGCTTGGCCGCTTCAGCGAAGACATCCGCCGGGCCGACCACGTCCAGCAGTTGTACGCGGGGGAAGGCGAGGAGTGTGATGCGCATGGTGTCTGTCCTGGTCGAATGATTGGCTGAATACGTCGTCATGCGACTGTTTCAGCCAAAGGCTCATTGACTGAAAATAGCCACAACAGCAAATTCAGTCAAACGGGAGACTGCCATGAACACTGCCTGCACCCCCAGCGTCGCTGCGGCTCAATCGATAGCTGCCCGCACGACCTCCATCAAGAATCTGCCGATCAATCTGTTCGGCGCCGTCATGGGCCTGGCAGGCCTGGGGCTGGCATGGCGCTTGAGCGGTCAGTACTTCGGCATCGGCGGCCTGCTGGGTGAAGCGATCGGTGCGTTTGCAGGACTCGTGTTCGTGCTGCTGACGCTGGGTTACCTGGGCAAATGGGTCAAGCATCCGGAAGCAGTGCGCGGTGAGTTCAATCATCCGGTCGCCAGCAACTTTTTCGGCACGGTCACCATCGCGCTGTTGCTGCTGTCTGCGGTGGCGGCGCCTCATAGCGCGCTGCTCGGCGAAGTACTTTGGATCGTGGGCAGCGGATTGACCGTGCTGCTGGCCGGCCTGGTGGTTTCACGGCTGCTGTCGGGCAGTCAGGATCCGTCCAATGCCGTGCCTGCCTGGCTGATTCCCGGCGTCGCCACCCTGGATATCGCGGTCACCGGAGCGCACATGCCCATGGCCTGGGCTGCCGAGTTCAATCTGTTCGCCATGGCCGTGGGCGCGGTGTTGGCGCTGGTGTTCTACAGCCGAATCTTTTCGCGGCTGGTCCATCAGGCCGCGCTGGCCAAAGGCATGGTGCCGTCGCTGATGGTGTTGATCGCGCCCTTCGAAGTCGGCTTCCTGGCGTACACCAACGTGTTCGGCGAGATCGACCGGTTTGCCAGCGTGTTGTTCTACTTCGGCCTGTTCCTGTTCGGGGTGCTGAGCTTCAAGGTGTTCCGCCGCGATGTGCCTTTCGCGCCTTCGTGGTGGGCCATCAGCTTTCCCATCGCAGCCCTGAGCAACGCCGCGCTGAAGTATGCACATGCCCAGGACAGCATCCTGCTGACGGCCATCGCTGTGTTCATCCTGCTGTTCCTCACAGCGGCACTGACGGTGTTGACCGTGAAGACACTGGCCAGCCTGGTGCGCGGCAAGCTGTTGGCCAACTGATTGACGTCTACCTCCCCTTTGGCGAGCCCTGAGCGGCTCGTCTTTTTTTTACCCTCGAAAAAGGTTTTGTCCCATGACGTACGGCACCTCCTGGCTGCTGCTGATCCTCGCCGGTTTTCTGGAGATCGCTTTTGCGATCGGCCTGAAATCCGCCAATGGCCTGGAGAGGCCTTGGATTCTCGCCGGCACCTTGGTGGTGTTGGTTGGCAGCTTGTCCTTACTGACGATGGCGCTGCGGATCCTGCCGGTCGGAACGGCCTATGCAGTGTGGACCGGTATTGGCGCGGCGGGGACGGCGCTGGTGGGAATGTACTGGTTGGGGGATGGGGTTTCGTTTTGGCGGTTTTTCTGGATCGGGTTGATTCTGGTGAGCGTCGCGGGGCTTCGTTGGGGAGTGTGAGCGGCCAAGTCACTCCTGCCAACCTGGCCTTGAAAGATGCTCGGCAAAGAAATCGGAAAGGGCTTGAACCTTTCTCGGCCTTGCACGCGCTGACGGGGTCACGAAATACAGACCGCCTCGCGTCATGTGCCACTCAGGCAGGATGCGTTCCAGACGTCCATCGGCCAGGTATTCGGCGGCGATGAACTCCGGAAGCTCAGCGATGGCCACCCCGGCCAGCAATGGCGCGACCAGGGCATCAGCGTTGGTGACGCGCAACGGGCCGTTGGGTGTTACATCCTGTTCGCTGCCGTCATCGTGGGTGAAGCGCCATACTTGGCTTCGTGCCCGATAGGCGTAGCTCATGCACGCATGGGCGGCCAAATCGCGCGGATGGGTCGGATGGCCATGCAGGGCCAGATAGGAGGGGGCTGCCACCAGGTGCTGGCTAACCGAACAGATCCGTCGAGCGACCAGAGAGGAATCGGGGAGGGCAGCGATCCGCAGTGCCGCGTCGAAGCCGTCGGCGACCAGGTCAACGGTTGAGTCCGACAGGTGCAGATCCAGCTCAAGCGCCGGGTAGCGCGCCAGCAGCTCAGGGAGTAACGGTGTGACCCAGCGCAGGCCGAACGACATGGGCACGGCCAGCCGCACCAATCCCCGCGGCTGCACAGAGAGTTCCTGGGCGTCGCTTTCCATTTCTTCGGCCTGGCGATACATCGCACTCGCTTGCTCGACCATGCGTCGGCCGAACTCCGTCATCGAGAGTTGGCGTGACGTGCGGTTGAACAAGCGACCACCGAGCCGTTCCTCCAAGCGCGCGACCGCTCGCGACACCGTAGGCACCGACACACCCATGGCCCGTGCGGCGGCCGCGTAAGAGCCTTCTTCGGCCACTTTGGCGAACATCGCCAGCCCTTCGAAATCCGGAATTCTTGGCATTTCAATTCTGCAATGATGACTTTCAAATGATTCTATTTTGAAAACATCCCGAGGTCGATACGCTTCTCCCACACCAAATCACAACCCCCACGGGAGAAACATCATGAGCAAGAAACTCGAAGGCAAAATCGCACTGGTAACCGGCGGCACCACCGGCATCGGCCTCGCCACCGCCAAACGCTTCGCCGAGGAAGGCGCCCACGTCTACATCACCGGCCGCCGCCAAGCGGAACTGGACAAGGCCGTGGAACTGGTCGGCAACGCCACGGGCATCGCCGTCGACTCCACGCGGCTCGACCAACTCGATGCGCTGTATGCCCGCATCAACCAGACCCACGGACGCCTCGACGTGCTGTTCGCCAACGCCGGCGGCGGCTCCATGCTGCCACTGGGCGAAATCACAGAAGCCCACTACGACGACACCTTCGATCGTAACGTGAAAGGCGTGCTGTTCACCGTACAGAAGGCCTTGCCACTGCTGGCACAGAACGCGTCCATCATCCTCACGGGCTCCACGGCCGGCAGCTCGGGCACCGCGGCGTTCAGCGTCTACTCAGCCTCCAAAGCCGCGGTACGGGCCTTCGCCCGCAGCTGGATCCTGGACCTGAAGGACCGCGCAGTCCGGGTCAACACCCTGAGCCCAGGCGCGACCCGTACGCCCGGCCTGGTCGACCTGGCTGGCCAAGATGCAGCGCAACAGCAAGGATTGCTCGACTACCTGGCTTCGCAAGTGCCGATGGGACGAGTGGGTGAACCCGTCGAGATCGCCAATGCGGCGGTGTTCCTTGCGAGCGATGATTCGAGCTTTGTGAATGGGGCTGAGTTGTTTGTCGATGGGGGGCAGGCGCAGGTTTGAGTCTGACGGTTTGCGAAACACGCTGCGGTGGCCTGCAGATGTTGGATCGCCGGGCTGCCGCGGTGTTTTGTGCGCGGTGCTGCCGCCGGTCAGGTGGTGTTGGCTGTCGTAGCGGTACTCGGTGACGAGCTTCTGGCCAGCACCGCGGCGTTCGCGATCAGGCTGTAGTGGACGGGCGCTGGAACAGGTTATTTTTACGATGAGTAATGGACTGTATGCACGCAATCATTATCGTCCATGTAAGTGATAAAGCTGAGAACCGTATCGGTTATCCAGAAAGGAAAGCCGGTTGTTTCAGATAGAACCATACTTAAGTCAGTAGAGGACTGCAGCTTCCAAGCATGGGTATTCTTGTCAGTAACAATAAGTATCGGATTTTCTAGATAATCTAGTGTGTTGATTTTTTTCCAAAAGTCCGGGTCGTATATTTTTGTAGGGTTATTTAGGTGTGCAAGGTCCAAATTTTTGACCTTCTGGATAAAGAATTTTCTATTAGTTCTATCGTTAGATTGTTCAGCTCTTCCGTATTGAGCTCTTTGCTTCTTATGTTGTTATTTTTAAGGGCGATATTGATTTCTTCTGCTAGGTAATTCACGGTGGATCTCCAGTTCTTGTACGTGAATCAGGTAATGACTCTAGAAGGATATGCCTTCTTACGGCACCGCCCACCTCGTTATTTTGAGGGTCTGCAGGGTCAACGACAGATGGAGCTTTGCCGCCTTTTTTATAGTTATTTTATTCTTCTGAACTCCAGGCTGCATGTTCATCTATAGCGTGTCGAAACCAGGTATTAAAGTTTTTGTAAGTATTATGAAGCTCCCAGCCTTCTGAGGCAAAAGTGTGAATGATGAAAACCTGAGGATTGTGGCAGTTGTCATTGCCGTCGAAGCAGGCAATGTCATCATTTGCGTTGAACTTTGCGAAGGGTATTAAATCTCTTTTGGGGTAAAGTTTTTTCAGGGTGTGGTACCAGCAGTCAACGCTTCCATCTTCGAAAACAATGAACCACCACGGTTCAATGTCGACTTCCGGGGTTGCACTTATGGCATCTATAAAGCTTTCCGGGAAAGAAAATGAGCTTCTGTTTTTTATATCTAAGTAATGTTTCATTCTTTTCCGCTCAGTTTTGGTAGTTCATGCGACCCGTATGGAGTTTCTTTTCCAAAGCGTTTTGGTGACTGTTTTCCTACTCGCAGTTCGATTGCTTGCCCCCAAGAGTCTGGCTTTTTAACTCATGTCGTAGGCTATAACGGGTAGTCACATTTCCATGGTGGCGTGAAAAGGGCGGGGTTTATGTTTAGGTGCTCTAGGTGTTTATATAGATCGGCTTCTGAGTTTGCTTCTTCTAAATTGACTATCGTAATGTCTTTGTCATCGATTCCGTCGCTAGCTTCAATGGTCTTTTGGGAAATTGTGAAAACCACAATCGCAAAGCGTGAGTCCTTTGTGCTGTGTATGAAGTCGTAGTATTGGTGCGGCGTTGTTAATTCGTACTTGTAAATTGCATATATGGAAGCCCACGTTCTAAATAGTGGGTTTTCAGATTTAAGCTCTTGCGCGATATTGTCATAGCCTTTCCCCTCCAGTCCGAACCAGACGGCGCGTGGGATCGTAAGATCGTTACTCATTTTGACCCTCAAAATGGTTTGGCCAGTAGAATCGAAAGATTTTTCGACCTTTTGGATGTAGTTAAAGGTGTCGCATAGCTGGATCAGGTTGCCGTGGGCGTCGTAGGTGTAGTGGCACTGAAGCAGCTGGTTCTTGTCGCACTAGCTTACGCTACGGGCCAGCAGGCAGCCCTATTCGTCATCTTTATCCTTGAGCTCATGCGGAGCTGCATGCAGGGGGGCGTACTATTAATCTATGGGTACTCGCATGTCCAAGGGGGAGTAAATAGTTCAGAGCACATTTCAGTGTTCTGGAATTTCAGACAGAGCCTAACTTGTGGGTTTCCAGAACTTAATGTTTTCCATGTGGCGTTCGATATCATCCATGTCATCCTCTCCGATCGTCGAGTCAAAACTTGAGCTGATAATTTTTCGAATTTTTGCAAGACGCTGAGTTACTTTTTCATCATCGATAAAGTCAGTCGTCGCTCTTCGGTACTCTTCGATTGGTTTGTCAGCGTAGTAGCTGCCCATTTTGTGAAGCGAGATTAGAATAAACTCAATCTCTGCTAAGGTATCGAGAGCGTCCTCCCCAGAGAGTACTATTTTTTTGTTTTTATCAAGCATTATTTTCTCCGGGTGAAAGTTGGATTTTCAAGTTTTAGATTGCCCTTGATTGTGAGTTCCATAGTGCCATATCTAGGGTTTTTTACCCATTCCAGTTGAGACTCGGGTACGTCTGTTTCAATATAATCTCTACCTCGGCCTCTTCCTATTTGGTATTTTTCTTCGGCCTCAAGTTGACTAAGTGGTTTTTTATTGGCGGGTTCAACATAGACTCGATTGTTATCTTGAGCTTGAATTACACCATCACTTTCGATTCCGGTGGATCCTCTTCTGTTGGTGTAATGTCGGACACGAACTGTTTTTTCACCGCGAGGAGCAGGAACTGCTGGTTCACCTTCATTGGTTTTCGCCTTTCCTGTTGGGTTCTCGGTATCGCCTGAAGAACTTGATTTCCCTTTGGGACATTCTCCGCTCAACCCCAACGGATCCACCCACCCCGTAGGGTTAGGCACGTACTGGTAGTTGTTCAACCCACCCGCCAGCTTGATCGGATCCGGCGTCAGGAACCGTCCAGTCCCCGGATTGTAGTAGCGATGG
>NZ_NEIZ01000024.1:0-70235 GCF_002113645.1 Pseudomonas sp. B35(2017)
CGACGACATCGCCGGCATGGCCCGGGACACCGCCAGCCAATGGAACGTGCTGGTCAACCGGCTGGGCGCCGCGCTGCTGTTGCTCAAGGGCGACAGCAGTTTCAGTGCGTCGTGGATGAGCCTCTTCATCGCCGCGAGGCTGGGCGGCGAAAGCCGCTTGCAGCGCGTGAACGAGGGCGCGCGGCAGGTGTGGAAGCTGCTGGGTCAACGGGCCGAAGCCCTGGATGAATGGGTGCGCAAGACCGGCAAGGCGATCGGGGCTGGGCGGGGAGAGCGGATCCTGAACTCGCCGGCGGTGGTCAACAGCGGCGGCGTGGTGCCGTTGGCGGCGTTGCTGGTGAACGTGGTGAATGTGCAGAACTACTTGCGCGAGGCTGCGGTGCTGGAGGGGATGGGAAGCCGGCGGGTGAATGACACGGTTTCGGCGAGTTTGTATGGGGCGGCGGCGTTGGTGGCGGTGGTGGATAGTCAGGTTAGGGTGGGGCTGGGGATCAAGGAAATGGCCTTTAAACTGCCTAATGGCAGGGTGGGAAGTGCACCAATGCTTACGTTGTTTGGTGGGGTGATTGGTGGGTTGTCGGCGGGTGCAGCATCGGCCGAATTCAAGTCTCTACAGGAGCAAATTGAAAAAGCCCAAAACGCCGTCGATCCATGGCTGGAAATGCGTCAGCTCGTAGTCGGAGGACAGATAGCGGCTTTCGGCACCCAGGCATTGTTGGGCGCTTCTTACACAATGAGAGCCTTGGCCGGTTCTATAACAGTGGACGTCGCCATCCTGCGCTACACACTGTACATGGGCCCGGTGAACTGGGTCATCGCCGCACTGGGCGTGCTGTACCTGACGGCCTGGCTCTTCGAGAAAACGCCGCTGCAGCATTTCCTGAGCACCTGCTGCTGGTCCAAGGCGCGGGCGGGCGATTTGGCGCCCATCGCGCCGAAAGCCCAGCAGGACGAGCTCGACCGCCTGTACCTGATCCTCTACACCCCTAGGGTCAGCATGAAGAGCAGCGCAAGGCCGGCCCGTGACGACAGCTTCGCCGGCCTGAAACACGTCAGCGCCGTTGACGCGCTGACCATCGACCTGCCGGGCGCCGAACCCGGCAGTGCCTACCTGGAGCTGAGCATGGTCGGCGATCCCATCGACACCCAGGGCTACAGGCACCTGATCAAGAACAGCCCGGCCAACGGCTACAAGGCGCCACGGCCCTGGCGAGACCTGGCGCCGCACTGGCTGTCCGGCAGCCGGTGCGGGTGGATACCGGTCAAGGAAGGCCAGGGGCTGCGCCTCAGCGGGCCGTTCAAGGAACTGCCGAACGTGCTCGGTTCCCCGCCGAGCACGGTGTTGTTCCGCTTGCGTTACCGCACGCCCCTCACCGGAATGCTCGGTGCCCGCACGTTCATCGGCGGGGAGCGAGGGCTGGCGTTTACCCTGAACAACGACACCGGCGTCGTCGCGCTGCGGGGCGACCCGACCCCCGAGCTGGATCGCGTGCCGAACTACCCGCTCGGCGACGATCACCCCGGCGCCATTTACCTGCAACCCAAGGACAAACGATGAGTACGCCAACGGCCGGCACCACGAAAAAAGGGATGTTTTCGCGCAATGACTATCTGGCGCCATTGCCGATCCCTACGGGGGAAAACCCCTGTGACATGCTCAATACCATCTGGCGCAAGAACGATGTCTTTATTGACATCGGCAACTACAGTATCGGTTCGGCGGTGATGGTGATGTGGCCCATGGTGATGTTGTTTTTAGCCATGTCATTTTTTACTCGAAATCTGAATTCTGATTTCAGTCAAGATGTTCTGATCCTCGGCGCATGCATCATGGCCCTCCCAATTTTTTGGTTCATCCGAGGCCTCTTCCGCGAAGTCCCCTTGCCCGTCCGCTTCAACCGCCAGCGCCGCGAAGTCTGCGTGCCCCGCGACAACGGCGAATACTGGATCGTCCCCTGGGAAACCGTGACCGCCGCCGCCACCCAGCATTCATCGGTCAGTCAGGGCGGCAGGGCCACGATGGGCCTGTTGGTCATCGGCTTCGAAAACCCCGACCCGACCGCCAGCGAGGACAACAGGCATTTTTCGCTGGGCTTCCCTTGCGGCGGCGGCACCACGGCGATGGCGTTGTGGGAGTGCATGCGCAGTTACATGGAGATCGGGCCGCAGGTTTTGCCGCAGACCAACGACTTTGAGGGCGGCCGGGAAAAGCTGCGGGGTCGAGGCGTTATCTGGGGCATCACTTGTGAATACCTGGATGGCATCCGGCAATACTGGGTGGCGCAGGAGTTCGGCAAGGCGGTGTGGTTGGTGATAGGTGCGATCTTCATGAACGTGCCCTTGGCGATGATGCTGCAAGCCTGGAAGTTATCGCCACCCCCCGACCTGCTCCATCCCGACATCCTCGAATGGTCAAAACCCCTGCCCCCCGAACAATGGGCCCAACGCTCCCCGGCGCTTACAGCCGCCATCGCCCAGCGCGAAGCGGAATTGGCCGCTCAAGCCGAGGCGCCGGCATGAGCAAGCCGCCGGCCGGCACCACGAGAAAAGGGATGTTTTCGCGCAATGACTATCTGGCGCCGTTGCCGATCCCTACGGGGGAAAAACCCTGTGACGTGCTCAATACCATCTGGCGCAAGAACGATGTCTTTATTGACATCGGCAACTACAGTATCGGTTCGGCGGTGATGGTGATGTGGCCCATGGTGATGTTGTTTTTAGCCATGTCATTTTTTACTCGAAATCTGAATTCTGATTTCAGTCAAGATGTTCTGATCCTCGGCGCATGCATCATGGCCCTCCCAATTTTTTGGTTCATCCGAGGCCTCTTCCGCGAAGTCCCCTTGCCCGTCCGCTTCAACCGCCAGCGCCGCGAAGTCTGCGTGCCCCGCGACAACGGCGAATACTGGATCGTCCCCTGGGAAACCGTGACCGCCGCCGCCACCCAGCATTCATCGGTCAGTCAAGGCGGCAGGGTTACGATGGGCCTGCTGGTCATCGGCTTCGAAAACCCCGACCCGACCGCCGGCGAGGACAACAGGCATTTTTCGCTGGGCTTCCCTTGCGGCGGCGGCACCACGGCGATGGCGTTGTGGGAGTGCATGCGCAGTTACATGGAGATCGGGCCGCAGGTTTTGCCGCAGACCAACGACTTTGAGGGCGGCCGGGAAAAGCTGCGGGGCCGGGGCGTTTTCTGGGGTACTACTTGTGCGTATCTGGATGGTATCCGGCAATACTGGGTGGCGCAGGAGTTCGGCAAGGCGGTGTGGCTGGTGATAGGCGGCATCCTCTTGAATGGCCCCCTGGCGATGATGTTGCAAACCTGGAAATTATCGCCGCCGCCCGACCTGTCCCACCCCGACATCCTCGAATGGTCAAAACCCCTGCCGCCCGAGCAATGGGCCCAACGCTCCCCGGCGCTTGCAGCCGCCATCGCCCAGCGCGAAGCGGAATTGGCGGCTCAAGCCGAGGCGTCGGCATGAGCGCGCCAACGGCCGGCACCACGAAAAAAGGGATGTTTTCGCGCAATGACTATCTGGCGCCGTTGCCGTTGCGCAACCACAAAAAACCCGCATTTCTGCGGGTTTCTGCTGCCCTCAAGGACGGGCCTTGAGCTGCTCTTCGGCCGCCTTGGCCAGGTCCGGCGGCAGGAAGTCCTTGTCCGGGTTGTAGTCGGGCTTGAGGTAGCGGGTCAGATCCTGCAGGTCGCCGGGGTTGAGCGTGCCGGCCGCCTGCTTCAGGCGCAGGTTGTCGAGGATGTAGTCGTAGCGGGTGTTGTTGTAGTTGCGCACCGAGGTGTAGAGCTGGCGCTGGGCGTCGAGCACGTCGACGATGTTGCGCGTGCCCACCTGATAACCGATTTCGGTGGCTTCCACCGCGCTCTGGTTGGAGATGATCGACTGGCGGCGCGCCTGCACCTGCTCGACGTCGGTGTTGACCGCGCGGTGCAGGTTGCGGGTGCTTTCGACGATCTGCCGGCGCAGGGATTCGCGCTGCTGCTCGCTCTGGTCCAGTTGCGCATAGGACTGGCGCACCTGGGAGCTGGTCAGCCCGCCGCTGTAGATCGGGATGTTCAGCTGCAGGCCCACGGTGCTCTGCTCGACGTTGCCGCGGTAGGGCGTGCCGAAGGCGTTCGGGTTGGAGAAACCGAGGGCATCGTTGTCGCCCTTTTCGTATTTGGCCACCGCATCGAGGGTCGGCAAGTGGCCGGCCTTGCGTTGCTTGAGGGTCTCTTCCGCCGAGCTGACCGCGTAGTTGCTGGCCAGCAGGTTGAGGTTCTGCCGGGCGGCGGTGTCGACCCAGGCCTTGGCGTCGTTCGGCGCCGGCGGCAGGATCGGCAATGTGTGCACGATGCCCTGGATCGAGTTGTACTGACGGTTGGTCAGGGTGATCAGCGCCTCGAAGGCGTCATCCACCTGGCGCTGGGCGACGATCCGGTTGGCCCGGGCGGTGTCGTAGCTGGCCTGGGACTGGAGCACGTCGGTCTTGTCCGACAGGCCCACGTCGAAGCGTTCGTTGGACTGGTCGAGCTGGCGCTTGAACGCGGCTTCCTCGGCCTTGGTCGAGGCCAGGTTGTCCTGGCTGCGCAGCACGTTGAAGTAGCTTTCCGCCGATTGCAGGATCAGGTTCTGCTCGGTGGCGGACAGTTGCAGGGCGGCCTGCTCGTTGACGTCCTTGGCGGCCTGGTACTGGAACCAGCGGTCGGCGCGGAACAGCGGCTGGGCCAGGGTCGCCTGATAGGAATGGGCGCTGCGGTTGGCGGTGGCCGACGGCTGATCGATGCTGGTGCGCACGTTGGCCACTTCGGCGCCGCCGGAGAGGTTGGGCAGCAGCCCGGCGCGGGCCTGGGGCACCACTTCCTTCTGGGCGCCGTACTGCGCGCGGGCGGCGGCCAGGTCGGCGTTGTTGTCGACCGCTTCCTGGTAGACGCTGACCAGATCGGTCTTGGTCGACAACGGCGCTTCCGCTGCCCAGGCCATGGCATTGGACGCACAGGACACGGCGACAGCCAGTGAGAGTTTGCGCAGCATGAGGCGATCCCTAGCTTGAATATTATGAGAATAATCCGGGCGCCAAAGGTAAGGCGCGGCCTGCGCAGCGTCAAGGCGCAGCGGGGCAAGGCGAGTGTAGTAGCGCTTCGGGCCCCTCACAATCCTGGCGAGCCGTGCGATTGCGCCATTCATCATGGTGTTTGCCGTGGCGTTGGCGTTCTTCGGCGGTTGTGTCTAGACTGGCCGGGTTCTTGTCGGGGTGCCTTGCTGTGAGGCTGAGATCGAATCATTTCGGATCCCGTTGAACCTGATCAGGTTAGCGCCTGCGTAGGGAACAAGATTTCTCGTCAGCCCGGCGAGTCCTCTTGTGCTTCGTCCGGGAAATTGTTCGACAATCGAACGCTCGACGACGATGCACAGCACCGCCCCCGGTGCGTCCGTGCCTTTCAGGTTCTGCCCCGACAATCCACTGCCTGGATGCTGTCTGGAGAGCCCGTGATGACGACAAAAGAAAAAAGCGCGATCAACCTCAGTGATTCGGCCAAGGTCGATGAGCAGTCGGTTCAGCCGTTCACCCGTTCGCAAAAAGTCTACGTTCAGGGCTCGCGCCCGGACATCCGCGTGCCGATGCGCGAAATCACCCTCGATGTGACCCCCACCGACTTCGGCGGCGAGATCAACGCCCCCGTCACCGTCTACGACACCTCGGGCCCGTACACCGACCCGAATGTGGTGATCGACGTGCGCAAGGGCCTGGGCGACGTGCGTTCGGCCTGGATCGAAGACCGCGGCGACACCGAGCGCCTGGCCGGCCTGAGCTCGGACTTCGGCCAGCAGCGCCTCGCCGACCCCGAGCTGACCAAGCTGCGCTTCGCCCACGTGAACAACCCGCGCCGCGCCAAGGCCGGGGCCAACGTCAGCCAGATGCACTACGCGCGCAAGGGCATCATCACCGCCGAGATGGAATACGTCGCCATCCGCGAAAACATGAAGCTGCAGGAGGCCCGCGCCGCCGGCCTCCTGAAGCAGCAGCACGCCGGCCACAGCTTCGGCGCGAGCATCCCCAAGGAAATCACCCCTGAGTTCGTGCGCGAAGAGATCGCCCGGGGCCGCGCGATCATTCCGGCCAACATCAACCACACCGAACTGGAACCGATGATCATCGGCCGCAACTTCCTGGTGAAGATCAACGGCAACATCGGCAACAGCGCCCTGGGTTCGTCCATCGAAGAAGAAGTGGCGAAACTGACCTGGGGCATCCGCTGGGGCTCGGACACCGTGATGGATCTGTCCACCGGCAAGCACATCCACGAGACCCGCGAGTGGATCATCCGCAACTCGCCGGTGCCGATCGGCACGGTGCCGATCTACCAGGCGCTGGAGAAGGTCAACGGCGTGGCCGAAGACCTGACCTGGGAGCTGTTCCGCGACACGCTGATCGAGCAGGCGGAGCAGGGCGTGGACTACTTCACCATCCACGCCGGCGTGCTGCTGCGCTACGTGCCGCTGACCGCCAAGCGGGTGACCGGCATCGTGTCCCGCGGCGGTTCGATCATGGCCAAGTGGTGCCTGGCGCACCACAAGGAAAACTTCCTCTACACCCACTTCGAAGAAATCTGCGAAATCATGAAGGCCTACGACGTCAGCTTCTCGCTGGGCGACGGCCTGCGTCCGGGCTCCATCGCCGACGCCAACGACGAAGCGCAGTTCGGCGAACTGGAGACCCTGGGCGAGCTGACCAAGATCGCCTGGAAGCACGACGTGCAGTGCATGATCGAAGGCCCGGGCCACGTGCCGATGCAGTTGATCAAGGAGAACATGGACAAGCAGCTGGAATGCTGCGACGAGGCGCCGTTCTACACCCTCGGCCCCCTGACCACCGACATCGCGCCGGGCTACGACCACATCACCTCCGGCATCGGTGCGGCGATGATCGGCTGGTTCGGCTGCGCCATGCTCTGCTACGTGACGCCGAAGGAGCACCTGGGCCTGCCGAACAAGGATGACGTGAAGACCGGGATCATCACCTACAAGATCGCGGCCCACGCCGCCGACCTGGCCAAGGGGCACCCGGGCGCGCAGATCCGCGACAACGCCTTGAGCAAGGCACGGTTCGAGTTCCGCTGGGAAGACCAGTTCAACCTCGGCCTGGATCCGGACACCGCCCGTTCGTTCCACGACGAGACCCTGCCGAAGGACTCGGCCAAGGTCGCGCATTTCTGTTCGATGTGCGGGCCGAAGTTCTGCTCGATGAAGATCACCCAGGAAGTGCGCGAATACGCGGCCAACCAGCGGATCGACGCGGTGGACGTGGACGTCGCCCAGGGCATGGCCGAGCAGGCCGAGCGGTTCAAGAAGGAAGGCAGCCAGCTGTACAAGAAGGTTTGATCCGGCCGTAAAAAAGGGGCCTGCACAGGCCCCATCGCCGGCAGGCTGGCTCCCACAAAGGATTTGCGGCGTTCGCGAGTTCTGTGTGGGAGCCAGCCTGCCGGCGATAGCGATCGACACAACAACACATGTCCCTCTGAGATAACACCCTTGAGCATTCAACCCAGCACCTATTCCCCCGACCTCGCCGTGCCCGCCGACAAGCGCGTGTTCGGCGGCCGTGATCTGTTTTCCCTGTGGTTCTCCCTCGGCATCGGCCTGATGGTGCTGCAGACCGGTGCGCTGCTGGCGCCGGGCCTGGGCCTGTCGGGCGCGTTGCTGGCGATCTTCCTCGGCACGCTGGTGGGTGTCCTGCTGTTGGCCGCCGTCGGCGTGATCGGCAGCGACACGGGCCTGTCGTCGATGGCGGCGCTCAAGCTCAGCCTCGGCCGCCAGGGCGCGAGCCTGCCGGCGCTGCTCAACCTGCTGCAACTGATCGGCTGGGGCTCGTTCGAGATCATCGTCATGCGCGACGCCGCCAGCCTGCTCGGCACCCGCGCATTCAGCGAGGGTTCACTGTGGGCGAACCCGGTGCTGTGGACGCTGTTCTTCGGTGCGCTGGCCACGCTCCTGGCCGTGAGCGGGCCGCTGACGTTCGTGCGCAAGATCCTGCGCAAGTGGGGTATCTGGCTGCTGTTGGCCGCGTGCGTCTGGCTGACCTGGAACCTGTTCGCCAAGGCTGACCTGGCGGCCCTGTGGGCGCGTTCGGGCGACGGTTCGATGCCGTTCGCCGTGGGCTTCGACATCGCCATCGCCATGCCGCTGTCGTGGCTGCCGCTGATCGCCGACTACTCGCGTTTCGGCAAGCGGGCGAAGAACGTGTTCGGCGGCACCGCCGTCGGTTTCTTCATCGGCAACTTCTGGCTGATGAGCCTGGGCGTGGCCTACACCCTGGCGTTCGCGCCGAGCGGTGAAGTCAACGCGCTGCTGCTGGCATTGGCCGGGGCGGGGCTGGGGATTCCGCTGCTGCTGATCCTGCTGGACGAGTCGGAGAACGCTTTCGCCGACATCCACTCGGCGGCGGTGTCCAGCGGGATCCTGCTGCGGCTGAAGGTGGAGCATCTGGCGCTGGCCATCGGCGTGGTCTGCACCCTGATCGCGCTGCTGGCGCCGTTGGCCCAGTACCAGAATTTCCTGCTGCTGATCGGTTCGGTGTTCGCGCCGCTGTTCGGCGTGGTGCTGGTGGATCACTTCATCCTGCGCAAGCGCAGCGGCCAGACCGCTTCAACCGCGCTGCGCTGGCCGGCGCTGTTGGCCTGGCTGGGCGGCATCAGCACCTATCACCTGCTGGCCAACCTGTATCCGGACGTGGGCGCGACCCTGCCGGCGCTGGTGCTGGCAGGGCTGCTGCAGCTGGTGCTTGGCCGGGCCTTCAGTTACGGCCGGGAAACAGCTCAGGCTTGAGGATGCCGTTCAGGCGCGGGTAGGGGATCTTCAGTTCGACGTGGCCCAGCGCGTAAGGCGCGATGGTGGTCACGTCGTACTTGAGGATGACGCCGCCGTAGGTCAGCGCCACGTTCGGGGTCTTCACGAACGGCCAGTTCTTCACGAAATCCGCTTCCTGATCGAGCTTGGTGCTGATCAGCCAGCTGTTGTGCGCCACTTGCGCAGCCTTCCAGAACGCCTCTTCCTGGCCCGGCAGCAGCATGTCCGAAAGGGTCAGCACCTTGTGCTGCTGGCGCGAATAGTTGATGAAGCCGCGCCCTGGCGTGCCGTGGGCGCCGCCGGTGTCGAGGTAGCTCGACAGTTCGACGATCACCAGTCCGTCATGCTGCTCGCGTACCTTGGCCTGCAGGTAGCTGCTGTTGCGCGGGCCGGCGTCGCGCAGGAACTGCTCGCGGTAGGCCGCCAGGGTCGGCGCGCTCGGGGCGCCCGGTTCGGTGCGGGTCATCTGCAGCAGGCGTTTTTCGATGATGCCGTCCAGCGCAGGCTCGGCCGGGAAGCGCAGGGTGTCGATGTTCACCAGCGGGCAGTCGGCGTTGGCGCAGCCGGGCTTGAGCTGTTCGGACGCGTCGCGGACGGTTTCCAGCGGCGTGCGGTAGTTGGGCTGGAACAGGCTGGCGCAGGCGCCCAGGGTCAGGGCGACGGCAGCCACGGAAGCGATTTTGAAAAGCGACATGGACGTCCTTTCGAAAGCAGGGGAAGGCGAAAAAGTTACGGCTTCGACTCTCAACGGAGCAGTCAGTTCGCCACTAAGCTAATTAGAGTGGGTTTCGCCTCCACCGTCCATCCCGCTGACGGTAAAGGGGCTGCATCAAACCGTACGGGCGCGTTAGGATGGCGCGAAGTCGAGGCCGCAAGTGACCAAGAGGCGCCTCGTGTCGGATTCGCAGTAAAGAGGATGCTCATGACCGATTTCGCCAAAACCACTCCGAGCGCCGTTGATATCGTGCGGCGCGAGCAGTGCTACAAGGGCTTCTACCGGCTCGACCGGCTCTACCTGCGCCATGAGCTGTTCGACGGCGGCATGAGCCGTGAGATCGACCGCGAGCTGTTCGTGCGCCACGACGCGGTGTGCATGCTGCCTTACGATCCGCAGCGCGATGAAGTGGTGCTGATCGAGCAATTCCGCATCGGCGCGCTGGACAAGACCGACAACCCTTGGCTGGTGGAACTGGTCGCCGGCCTGATCGACAAGGACGAGGAGCCGGAAGAGGTCGCCCGCCGCGAGGCCCAGGAAGAGGCCGGGCTGGACATCAAGGCCCTGTGGCCGATGACCCGCTATTTCCCGTCGCCGGGGGGCAGCGACGAATTCGTCCACCTGTACCTGGGGCGCTGCAGCACCGAAGGCGTCGGCGGCTTGCACGGGCTGGTCGAGGAGGCCGAGGACATTCGCGTCACGGTCTGGGCCTTCGAAGATGCCCTGCAGGCGGTGCGCGACGGTCGCATCGCCAATGCGGCGAGCATCATCGCCCTGCACTGGCTGGCGCTGAACCGCGCCGAAGTGAGGGGGCTATGGTCGTAAGCCTGCAGCGCGACCGCTACCGGGTCGACCTGGCGGGGCTGCAGGCGGCCTGCGAGGCGAACTACGCGCGTCTGATGCGCCTGCTGCCGGACATGCGCCACGAACCCCAGGCGCGGCGCATCGCCATGACCCAGGGCGACCAGATGCTTGGCGTGCTGACCCTGGAAGTGCTGCAGGCCTGCCCGTACACCACGACCCTGCAGGTGCGCCAGGAGCACAGCCTGCCGTGGCTGCCGGTGCCGCAGCTGGAGGTGCAGGTCTACCACGACGCGCGCATGGCCGAAGTCATCAGCGCCGAGCACTCGCGGCGCTTTCGCGGTATCTACCCTTATCCGAACGCGGCCATGCACCAGCCGGACGAAAAGGCCCAGCTCAACCTGTTCCTCGGCGAATGGCTGAGCCACTGCCTGGCCTGCGGCCACGAGTACGCGGCGGTCCGATAGCGGCGAGTTGTGAACTGCGTCCGGTTCGCCGGTTTCCCCTTTTGCCGATCCCCCAGCATAATTGCCGCACCCTTTGTGATTCCGCCTGGGAGAACGCCTTGCCGAGCGTATCCACGTTGACCACCGCCGATGCGGCGTTGCTGGTGCAGTTGTCCGACAGCCACCTGTTTGCCGAAGCGGACGGCACCCTGCTGGGCATGAACACCCGCGACAGCCTGCAGAAGGTCATCGAACTGGTGCTCGGCCAGCAGCCGCGGATCGACCTGATGATCGCCACCGGCGACCTGTCCCAGGACGGCACGCTGGCGTCCTACCAGGCGTTTCGCCGCCTGGCCGAACAGATCGACGCCCCTTCGCGGTGGATCCCCGGCAACCACGACGAACCGCAGGTCATGGCCGAGGCGGCCGTGCAGAGCGCGTTGCTTGAACCGGTGGTGGACATCGGCAACTGGCGGGTGACGCTGCTCGATTCGGCGGTGCCCGGCTCGGTGCCGGGGTACTTGCAGGACGAGCAGCTGCAATTGCTCGCCCGCGCCCTGAGCGAGGCGCCCGAGCGCCATCATCTGGTGTGCTTCCATCATCACCCGGTGCCCATCGGGTGCGCGTGGATGGCGCCGATCGGCCTGCGCAACCCCGAGGCGTTCTTCGAGGTGCTGGACCGCTTTCCCCAGGTTCGGGCGGTGCTGTGGGGGCACGTGCACCAGGAAATAGACCGCGAGCGCAACGGCGTGCGGCTGATCGCCTCGCCCTCGACCTGCATCCAGTTCGAGCCGGGCAGCGACGACTTCAAGGTCGGCGAACAGGCGCCGGGCTACCGCTGGCTGCGGCTGTTGCCGGACGGGCGGCTGGAGACCGGCGTGGAGCGCGTGACCGGGTTCGACTTCACCATCGACTACGGCTCCAACGGCTACTGAGCCCTCCAACGGCAGCGCTGCTCCCTGCGGGAGCGGGCATGCCCGCGAAGGCGTCCGCACAAACGTCCCCGAACCGGCTGACTCCCTGTAGACTCCGCATTTCTTCGCCGACGCCCAGGGAGCTCAAATGTCCGGTTCGATCCTCTACATCCACGGTTTCAACAGCGCTCCGGCCTCGAAAAAGGCCTGTCAGCTGGTCGAAGTGATGGAGCGGCTGGGCCTGGGCGGCCAATTGCGGGTTCCGGCGCTGCATCACCATCCCCGCGAAGCCATCGGTCAGTTGGAACAGGCGATCGCCGAGCTGGGCCGGCCGCTGCTGGTGGGAAGCTCGCTCGGCGGCTACTATGCGACTCACTTGGCCGAGCGCCATGGCCTGAAGGCCTTGCTGGTCAACCCGGCCGTCAGCCCGCACCGGATGTTCGACGGGTTCCTGGGCACGCAGAAAAACCTGTACACCGACGAAACCTGGGAGCTGACCCACGACCACGTCACGGCCCTGGCCGAACTGGAAGTGCCGGCGCCCCAGGATCCGCAGCGCTATCAGGTGTGGCTGCAGACCGGCGACGAAACGCTGGACTATCGCCTCGCCCAGCGGTATTACCGGGCCTGTGCGTTGCGCATCCAGGCCGGCGGCGACCACGGCTATCAAGGTTTTGCCGCGCAATTGCCGGCGCTGCTCGGGTTTGCCGGCATCGGCGCCGATATGTATCAGGCAATCGATTTCACCGCACTGTGAAACCTTGCCCCATTTTCACTGAATCACTGACGACGAGACCCTATGGCCACTCCCAGCGCTAGCTCCTATAACGCCGACGCCATCGAAGTCCTCTCGGGCCTCGACCCGGTGCGCAAGCGCCCCGGCATGTACACCGACACCAGTCGGCCGAACCACCTCGCCCAGGAAGTCATCGACAACAGCGTCGACGAAGCCCTGGCCGGCCACGCCAAGTCGGTGCAGGTCATCCTCCACCCCGACCACTCGCTGGAGGTCTGCGACGACGGCCGCGGCATGCCGGTGGACATCCACCCGGAAGAGGGCGTGTCGGGCGTCGAGCTGATCCTCACCAAGCTCCATGCCGGCGGCAAGTTCTCCAACAAGAACTACCAGTTCTCCGGCGGCCTGCACGGCGTGGGCATCTCGGTGGTCAACGCCCTGTCGACCGAAGTCCGCGTGCGGGTCAAGCGCGACGGCAACGAATACCAGATGACGTTCAAGGACGGCTTCAAGGCGTCCGAGCTTGAGATCGTCGGCACCGTCGGCAAGCGCAACACCGGCACCAGCGTGTTCTTCTCGCCGGACCCGAAGTATTTCGACTCCGCCAAGTTCTCCATCAGCCGCCTCAAGCACGTGCTCAAGGCCAAGGCCGTCCTGTGCCCGGGCCTGTCGGTGACGTTTGAGGACAAGAGCACCGGCGAGAAGGTCGAGTGGCACTACGAAGACGGCCTGCGCTCCTACCTGGTGGACGCGGTCAGCGAATTCGAGCGCCTGCCGAACGAGCCGTTCTGCGGCAACCTGGCCGGCAACAAGGAAGCCGTGGACTGGGCGCTGCTGTGGCTGCCCGAGGGTGGCGACGCGGTGCAGGAAAGCTACGTCAACCTGATCCCCACGGCCCAGGGCGGCACCCACGTCAACGGCCTGCGCCAGGGCCTGCTCGACGCGATGCGCGAGTTCTGCGAATTCCGCAGCCTGCTGCCGCGCGGCGTGAAGCTGGCGCCGGAAGACGTCTGGGAGCGCATCGCCTTCGTGCTGTCGATGAAGATGCAGGAGCCGCAGTTCTCAGGCCAGACCAAGGAGCGCCTGTCGTCCCGCGAGGCGGCGGCGTTCGTCTCCGGCGTGGTCAAGGACGCGTTCAGCCTGTGGCTCAACGCCAACCCGGAGACCGGCCTGGCCCTGGCGGAACTGGCGATCAACAACGCCGGCCGCCGCCTGAAGGCGAGCAAGAAGGTCGAGCGCAAGCGCGTCACCCAGGGCCCGGCGCTGCCGGGCAAGCTGGCGGACTGCGCAGGCCAGGACCCGATGCGTTCCGAACTGTTCCTGGTGGAGGGCGACTCCGCCGGCGGCTCGGCCAAGCAGGCGCGGGACAAGGAATTCCAGGCGATCCTGCCGCTGCGCGGCAAGATCCTCAACACCTGGGAAGTCGACGGCAGCGAAGTGCTGGCCAGTCAGGAAGTGCACAACATCGCGGTGGCCATCGGCGTCGACCCGGGCGCCGAGGACATGAGCCAGCTGCGCTACGGCAAGATCTGCATCCTCGCCGACGCCGACTCCGACGGCCTGCATATCGCGACCCTGCTGTGCGCGCTGTTCGTCCAGCACTTCCGCCCGTTGGTGGATGCCGGCCACGTCTATGTCGCGATGCCGCCGCTGTTCCGCATCGACCTGGGCAAAGAGATCTACTACGCCCTGGACGAACCCGAGCGCGACGGGATCCTCGACCGCTTTGTGGCCGAGAAGAAGCGCGGCAAGCCGCAGGTCACCCGATTCAAGGGCCTGGGCGAGATGAACCCGCCGCAGCTGCGTGAAACCACCATGGATCCGAACACCCGGCGCCTGGTGCAGCTGACGCTGGGCGAAGACTACGCCCAGACCTCGGAAATCATGGACATGCTGCTGGCGAAGAAACGCGCCGGCGACCGCAAGACCTGGCTGGAGTCCAAGGGCAACCTTGCCGAGGTGCAGGCCTGATGCGGTTTGGCGGGATCCTGGCGGGTGCGTTGCTGCTGGCTTCGACGTTTGCCTGGACAATGGCGTCCGCCGAGCCGGCGCCGCAGCTGCGGCTGCTGGCCGAGCACCCGGTCGAAGGCATGCGCGGCGGCAACCTGTCGGGGCTCGCGCTGTGCGGCAACGAGCTGTGGACCGTGTCGGACCGCGACGATGACCAGATCTACCGCCTCGACACCCGCGACCCGGTCTGGCGCGCGGAAACCGTGCGCATCGACCCTCCGCCGGTGCCGGACAGCGGCCTGCCGTGGGGCATCAGTTCGCGCACCTGGGCGGCTTCGTTCGTGCGCGGCGGCGACCTGGACTTCGAAGGCATCGCCTGCGACGGCGCGGGCAACCGCTACGTCGTCAGCGAGGCCCATGCGGCGGTGCTGCAAGTGCCGGCGCAAGGGCAGGCCGCGTGGCTGAAGATCTCGCCGCTGCTGGTGCGCGAGGCCCGGGCCAGCGGCATGCTGCTGCACTTCAACGCCCTGTTCGAAGGGTTGGCGATCAACCCGGCGGGCGACCGGATGTGGCTGGCCGCCGAGCGTGAGCGCCGCGGCCTGCTGCGGATCAAGCGCCAGCAGACGGTGTGGGACTGCGACGGCGGCTGCGTGCTGCTCAGCGAAGCCGGCGTCGAGATGCAGCCGCCGCAGTTTCCCAAGGCCCGGGCGGTCACCCGTGACTTCGCCGACCTGTCGCTGTTCGACGGCAAGCTGTTCACCCTGGAGCGCAATGCGTTCCAGATCTGCCGGCGCGACCTGGAGACGGCCAAGGTCGAGCGCTGCTGGTCGTTCGCCGAAGACGCCTTGCAGGAAAAACGCCGTTATCCGCAGCCCTACGGGCTGGCGGAGGCGCTGGTGATCGACGCCCAGGGCGCCTGGATCGGCCTCGACAACAACGACGGCGCCCGCGCCGACGGCGAGAAGCGTCCGATCGTCTGGCGCTTTGCCGCCCCCGACGGCGGCTGGAGCGCCAAGCCATGAGCCCGCAGCCGCCGGGCAAGCGCGCCGGCCGGGTGATGATGATCCTGGCCTGGTGCGCGGCGCTGTTTCTGGCCACGCGGTTCTTCGGCCAGTGGGAAGAGCGTCAGCAGAACCCCAACGTGGTGGTCAGCTCTGAACAGGGCGACGGCTACATCGAGGTGAAACTGGCCGGCAATGCCCAAGGGCATTTCGTCGCCAGCGGCCAGATCAACGGTCAGACGGTGGAGTTCATGCTCGACACCGGCGCGACCGACGTGTCGATCCCGGCGGACCTGGCCGCGCGCCTGAAACTGGAAGAGGGGTTCGGCGTGACCCTGAGCACGGCCAACGGCCTGAGCCAGGGCTACCGTACCCGGATCGACCGCCTGCAACTGGGCGACATCGTGCTGCGGGACGTCCGCGCACTGGTGGCGCCCGGCCTGCACGGCGAACAGGTGCTGCTCGGCATGAGCGCCCTGAACAAACTTGAATTCACCCAGCGCGGCGGCACCATGCTGCTGCGCCAGACAACGAACCGATGAGGCCCGCATGAGCGACTCCCTTGATCTCAGCCTGGACGGTGTGGAACGCCGGTCGCTGGCTGACTTCACCGAAAATGCCTACCTCAACTACTCCATGTACGTGATCATGGACCGTGCCCTGCCGCATATCGGCGACGGCCTGAAACCCGTGCAGCGGCGTATCGTCTACGCCATGAGCGAGCTGGGGCTGGATGCCGACGCCAAGCACAAGAAGTCGGCGCGCACCGTCGGCGACGTGCTCGGCAAGTTCCACCCCCACGGCGACTCGGCGTGCTACGAAGCGATGGTGCTGATGGCCCAGCCGTTCAGCTACCGCTACACGCTGGTGGACGGCCAGGGCAACTGGGGTGCGCCGGACGATCCGAAGTCCTTCGCCGCCATGCGCTACACCGAAGCCCGCCTGTCGCGCTACTCCGAGGTGCTGCTCAGCGAACTGGGCCAGGGCACGGCGGACTGGGGCCCGAACTTCGACGGCACCCTGCAGGAACCGCTGGTGCTGCCGGCGCGCCTGCCGAACATCCTGCTCAACGGCACCACCGGCATCGCCGTGGGCATGGCCACCGACGTGCCGCCGCACAACCTGCGCGAAGTCGCCAGCGCCTGCGTGCGACTGCTCGATGAGCCGAAGGCCACGGTCGAGCAACTCTGCGAGCACATCCAGGGCCCGGACTACCCGACCGAAGCGGAAATCATCACGCCGCGCGCCGACCTGGTGAAGATGTACGAGACCGGCAAGGGCTCGGTGCGCATGCGCGCCGTGTACCACGTCGAGGACGGCGACATCGTCATCACCGCGCTGCCGCACCAGGTCTCCGGGGCCAAGGTGCTGGAGCAGATCGCCGCGCTGATGCAGGCCAAGCCGTCGAAGGCGCCGCAGATCGCCGACCTGCGCGACGAATCCGACCACGAGAACCCGTGCCGCATCGTGATCATCCCGGTCAACAGCCGCGTCGACCACGAAGCGCTGATGCAGCACCTGTTCGCCAGCACCGAGCTGGAATCGACCTACCGGGTCAACGTCAACATCATCGGTCTGGACGGCAGGCCGCAGTTGAAGAACCTGCGCGCGCTGCTGGTGGAGTGGCTGGAATTCCGCGTGCAGACCGTCCGTCGCCGCCTGCAGTTCCGCCTCGACAAGGTCGAGCGCCGCCTGCACCTGTTGGACGGTTTGCTGATCGCCTACCTCAACCTGGATGAAGTGATCCACATCATCCGCACCGAGGATCAGCCCAAGGCCAAGCTGATCGAGCGTTTCGCCCTCAGCGAGATCCAGGCCGACTACATCCTCGACACCCGCCTGCGCCAGTTGGCGCGGCTGGAAGAGATGAAGCTGCGCGACGAGCAGGACGAACTGCTCAAGGAGCAGGCCAAGCTGCAAGCCCTGCTGGGCAGCGAAGCCAAGCTGAAGAAACTGGTGCGCAGCGAACTGCTCAAGGACGCCGAGACCTACGGCGACGACCGCCGCTCGCCGATCGTCGAGCGCGCCGAGGCCAAGGCGCTGACCGAGCACGACCTGCTGCCGAACGAGAAAGTGACCGTTGTGCTGTCGGAAAAGGGCTGGATCCGCTCGGCCAAGGGCCACGAGATCGACGCCACCGGCCTGTCGTACAAGGCCGGCGACGGCTTCAAGACCTCGGCGGCGGGGCGTTCCAACCAGTTCGCCGTGCTCATTGACTCCACCGGTCGCAGCTACTCGCTGGCCGCGCACACGCTGCCGTCGGCCCGGGGCCAGGGCGAACCGCTGACCGGCCGTCTGACGCCGCCGCCCGGCGCCACCTTCGAATGCGTGCTGATGCCTGAAGACGATGCGATGTACGTGATCGCGTCCGACGCCGGCTACGGTTTTGTGGTCAAGGGTGAGGACCTGCAGGCCAAGAACAAGGCCGGCAAGGCCCTGCTGAGCCTGCCGAACAACGCCAAGGTGATCGCGCCGCGTCCGGTGGCCGACCGCGAGCAGAACTGGCTGGCGTCGGTGACGACCGAGGGTCGCCTGCTGATCTTCAAGATCAGCGATCTGCCACAATTGGGTAAGGGCAAGGGCAACAAGATCATCGGCATCCCCGGTGAGCGCGTGGCCAGCCGCGAAGAATACGTCACGGACATCGCCGTCCTTCCGGAAGGCGCCACCTTGGTGCTGCAGGCCGGAAAACGGACCTTGTCGCTGAAGGCCGACGACCTCGAACACTACAAAGGTGAGCGCGGCCGGCGGGGCAACAAGTTGCCGCGTGGCTTCCAGCGGGTGGATGCGCTGCTCGTCGAATAACTCAATGAGGCGTCCCAGAGCGCCCGATCCACGATTTAACGCGTGGATCGACGCTTTGGCGCTGGAGTCGGAACGCATATTCACGGATGATATGGCCTTTCAAGCGCCGGCGTGGCCGCGCGTTCTTCATGTTTATTGAGTATTTTCACTGTGGTCAGCCTTGTGGCGGCCACCTGGACGGGACGATGACTGCTCTGCGCCTTCCTCTAATTTTGTTGCTCGCCGGCGTTCTCGGCCTGGCGGGCTGCAGCGTTCACCAACCGGTGTCGCTGTATCAGCTGGACAGCGGAAGTCCGGCTCAGCCTGCGCAAAGCGCGGGCATGGCGGTTTTGCTGGGCCCTGTGGTGGTCGCCGACTACCTGCAACGCGAAACCCTGCTGCAGCGTCAGCCCGACGGCAGCCTGCAGGCCGCCACCGACGGCCGCTGGGCCGGTAGCCTTTCGTCGGATATCGACCAGTTGCTGCTGCGCCAGGTCGCCGGCCATCTGGACAGCCAGCGTGTGGTGCTGGCGCCCGCCACCCAGGGCTTCACCCCGGACGTGCAGGTGCTGCTGACCATCACCCGGCTGGATTCCGGCACTTCGCAGCCGGCGATCCTCGATGCGCAATGGCGTCTGCTCGACCGCCGTGGCCAGGTGCGGGACAACCGCATCGTCCATCTGCAAGAGCTGCACGCCGGCAGCACCGCTTCGCAGGTCCAGGCCCAGGGCATCTTGCTGCAGCGCCTGGCGGAGCAGTTGTCGGTGGCGCTCAAGCCGCTGGCCAACCAGCCTCCGGTGGCTGAAGTGCCACGCAAGCCGGCCCCCAAACCGGCAGCGCCGGCGGCGGAAGCCGAGAAGCAGCCGAAGATCCCGATGGCTTCGCCGATCCGCACCGACATGGAAGTGTTCCGCTTCTGAGGTCGCCCCGCTCCGATAAAAAGCCCGCCAAGTGCGGGCTTTTTCTTGCCTGTCGGTTCAGTTCTGATGACGCCGCAATTCCCCGTGGGAGCTGGCCTGCCAGCGATGGCGGTGGGTCAGGCAACAGGGATGTCGGCAGTGCCGGCCTCATCGCTTGCAGGCAAGCTCCCACAGGTTTTTGGGGTGGGCACAGAACCTGTCATCACCCCGGATCCCCGTGGGAGCCAGCCTGCTGGCGATAGCGGTGGATCGGCCTCCACAGAATTCGGCAGTGCCGACCTCACCTTTTGTGGGGCAACAAAAAGCCCGCAGGCAATGACTTGCCTGCGGGCTTTTTGCATCGGGCCTGAGGCTTACGCCCGGCGTTCGTGCATCCGCGCCAGTTGCCGCTCCAGCATCGACGGGTAAGGCTCCATCAGCCGTTCGACGCAGCAGGCGCCTTCGGGGCTGGCGATCGGGCGGATCCGTGCGCGCTGGCGGATCAGCGCGTCATCGCTGATCTTGCGCTCCACCAGCAGCAGGTTGCGGCTGTGCTGCGACAGGGCCAGGGCGTCCTGGGCCGAGTCGGTCAGCAGCAGGTCGATCTGGCTCAGGCCGAACAGCTCGTCGCCCAGGGTCAGGCCCAGCTGCAATTGCAGGGTGATGCCGCTGTCGGCGACTTCGATCTGCAACTGATGGCTCAAGGCCCGCAGCAGCTCACCGCAGCAGATGGCGTTGGTCAGGTAATCGTCGCCGCTGTCTTCGGTGTGGAACAGCATCAGCGTGCTGCCGTCGTTCAGGGTTTCGATCTCGCCCTGGTACAGCGAAGCGGCCTGGTCCAGGCAATCGCGGTAGCGGTCCAGCAGTTCTTCCAGGCGGGCCCGGGGCAGGCGGCGCAGTTGTTCCTGCGAACCCAGCTGCACCGCCAGCACCGCGCTGTGCTGGGGCACGCTCGGCGTGGCCTTGCGGGTGGCCGGCTGGGCCGAACCGTTCAGCGAGTCGTTGCGCAGGTCGGCGAACGGGTCTTCGTCGTCCTCGTCGTCTTCCACGGTGCTGACCACCTGCCGGGGCGCCGGCTTGCGGGCCTCCACCGGGCGGCTTTCGTCGAAGCTCGGATCACGCAGGTTGCGCACCTCGAAGGCCGGGTCGACGTCGTCGTCCTCGAACTCGGGTTCCGGCTCGGGCGGCGGCGCGGCCGGCTCCGGGGCGAAGTTGGCGTGCAGCTGGCGGGCCAGGTCGCCGATCTCGTCCTGGCGGTCGGTGCCCGGCGTGTATTCGTCGATGTTGCGCAGCCACACCCGCAGCTGCAGCAGCGGCGTGGACAGGTGGCGGCCCAGGCGCAGGCTCAGGGCCAGGGACAGCGCCAGCAGGATTGCGCTGAGGATGCCCATGCTCTGCAGGCTGATGGTCATCGGCTGCTGGAACTGATCCATGTCCAGGCTGATGCGCAACTGGCCGGCGGTCACGTCCTGGAAGGTGATCTTGCTCTGGTACATGCCCTCGGCTTCGCCCAGCAGGCCGTGCTTGGGCCGCTGGCCGGACTCGGCGAGGATGCGGTTGTCCACGCTGTAGATGGCGGCGTGGGCCACCAGCTTGTTCTTGGTCAGGTTGTTGAGCAGCACATTGAGGCTGAGGATGTCGTTGGACACCAGCAGCTCGGTGGCGGAGGTGGCGGTCTGCGTGGTCAGGCTCTCGCCCAGGGCGTCGGCCTGCTCGTGCATGGCCTGCTTGAACTGCAGGCCCATCACGCAGGCGTAGATCACCAGGGCCAGGGCGACCAGGATCACGTTATGGCTGGCGATGCGCAATGCGATCGGCACACGGCGGTGGCGCAGCGCACGGAAGATCAGCAGGAAGAAGTTGTCGGTTTTTACTGGCGTGGGCCGGTTCACTGAGCTCGGCTCTTTAGTCCGTGAAGTTGACGCGCAGTATAGCGACAGGCCCCAGACCGGCAAAGCGCCTGCGGTGCCCGATGGTCACTGAAAATGGGTAGAATGCGGTTTTTTTCCAGTTGCGGGGGTGCGCGTTGCGCGAAATCGTCCTGATTAACATCACAGGGTCCGACCGTCCGGGTCTGACCGCGGCCATTACCGGCGTTCTGGCCCAGGGTGGCGTTAACATCCTCGACATCGGTCAGGCGGTGATCCACGACACCCTGTCGTTCGGCATCCTGGTCGAGATCCCCGACAGCGAGCAGGGCAAGTCCGTGCTCAAGGACATCCTGTTCAAGGGCTACGAGCTGGACCAGCAGGTGCGCTTCACCCCGGTGTCCGAAGCGGACTACCAGCAGTGGGTGGGCAACCAGGGCAAGCAGCGCCACATCGTCACCCTGCTGACCCGCAAGGTGACCGCCGGCCAGCTGCAGGCCGTGAGCTCGATCACCGCCAAATATGGCCTGAACATCGACCACATCGACCGCCTGTCCGGGCGCATGCCGCTGGACACCCCGGACGACAAGGGCAAGGGCTGCATCGAGTTCTCCGTGCGCGGCGAGGCCGCGGATCCGCAGGCGCTGCGCGCCGAGTTCCTCAGCGTGGCGCAGGAACTGAACGTCGACATCGCCTTCCAGGAAGACTCGCTGTTCCGCCGCAACCGCCGCCTGGCGGTGTTCGACATGGACTCGACCCTGATCGAGGCCGAAGTCATCGATGAGCTGGCCAAGGCCGCCGGCGTCGGCGAACAAGTGTCGGCGATCACCGAGCGGGCGATGGCCGGCGAACTGGACTTCCGGGCAAGCTTCAAGGAGCGCCTGGCGCTGCTCAAGGGCCTGGACGTCAGCGTGCTGGACGCCATCGGCGCCTCGCTGCGCCTGACCGAAGGCGCCGAAACCCTGTTCGCCGAGCTCAAGCGCCTGGGCTACAAGACCGCGATCCTGTCCGGCGGCTTCACCTACTTCGCCAAGCAACTGCAGGCCAAGCTCGGCATCGACTACGTGTTCGCCAACGAACTGCAAGTGGTCGACGGCAAGTGCACCGGCGTGGCGGTCGAGCCGATCGTCGACGCCCAGCGCAAGGCCGACCTGCTCAAGGAGCTGGCGCAGAAGGAAGGCCTGCGCCTGGAGCAGACCATTGCGGTGGGCGACGGCGCCAACGACCTGCCGATGCTGGCGATCGCCGGCCTGGGCGTGGCGTTCCGCGCCAAGCCGCTGGTCAAGCAGTCGGCCAAGCAGGCGATCTCCACCCTGGGCCTGGACGGCGTGCTGTACCTGTTGGGTTTCCGCGACCGCGACGGGCAGCTCTGACGGGCACGGTGTCCGGAAGGGCCTGTGGCGGGGGAGCCTGCTCCCTCGCCCCAAGGCCTTGCCGCCTCACAGCGACTTCCACAACGAATCGAAATCCTCCTCGCTCCCGCCGTTCTGCGCGGCTTCCAGCGAGCGGTAGGCGAACTGGTTGAAGCTGTGGGTGCTGGCCACCCGCCGGTCCAGCCCGGCGCGGTGCTCTTCCCCCAACGTATTGATCAGCACCTTGTTGCCCTCCTGAAACGGCAGGCGCGGCGCCAGCAGCGTCGCCGGCAGGTCGATCGCGCTGATCTGCGGCAGCAAGAGGCCGCGCAGGTAATGGCTGTGGTCGTCCCGGGTGCGCACCAGTTGCAGCCCGCAGGGCTGGGCATGGGGCGCCACCAGTTCGATGCCCATCTGCGTGCCGCCGTCGCGCACCTGGCGGATCCAGCGCACCACGGCGATGCTCCAGCCCTGGTTCGCGCTGTCCTGGATGCCGACCATTTCACCCGCCTGCAATTCGGCGGGCACTTCCTTGGGCCACGCCAGGCAATAGCCGCCGGGGCTGTGGTTGATCACCGGCAAGGCGTAGGTCGGGTAATGCGGCGGGTTGTCGGCGTCGTCACTGTCGTCGGCCAGCGGTTCGTAGTTGATTTCCTCATACGGCAGCAATTCGTCGGACGGGCTCTGGGGCGCTGCGTCGAACGCCTGGCTCCAACTGTCCTTTTCGCTCCGGGCCACCGCCTGGCTGAAGTTCGCCGTGCGGGCGCCGGGATGCCTGAGCAACTCGCTGAACGTGCGCTCGCCCCCTAAATAGAAATGCAGCGCACTCATGCCGATGCACACGGTCAGGTTGCCCTGGCCGACGGTGCGCTGGAAGCTGCGTTCGGCCGTCTGGCCCCAAGTGGCGTGCAGGTGTTGCAGGCTGTCGTGGCTCAGGCCCGACGGCACCGGCAGCGGGTTCGGCGTGTCCTGGTGCAGCAGATGGGCTTCGATGGCGTTCACCAGGGGCTGCGGGTCGAAGCCGAGCAGGCCGGCCTGCTGCTCGCTGCGGAACATGCTGCGGTAGCGCGGCCCTGTGTCGAGTTCGGCCGAAACGGCGAACAGGCCTTCGCCCGTCACCCCGGGATGCAGCTTGAGCCAGGCGGCCCACGGCTCCAGCACTTCTGCGAGCCGGGCGATCTGGTTCTGGCGCAGTTGGTTGCAGCGGGCGCTGCCCAGCAGCAGGGCGGCGATGTAGGTCTGTTCGACGCTCAGCTCCGCCGTGAGGCTGGCCAGGTCGTCGCGCACCCGCCGATGCTGCAGTTGCAGCCGCGCAGCGGTGAGGAACAGCTGATGCAGCTCGAACCACAGGCCCTCGGGCGCGGGGCTGTAGAGCTGCGTCGCGCGCAGCAGTTGGCCCTTGAGCGCATGGGTGGCCCGCTGCAGCGCGGCGCTGAGCAGGGCGGCGCGAGGGCTGGCGTATTTCGGCGCGATCCGCAGGACGATCTGTTTGTAGCCGGTCGCCAGTTGGCCCTGGAGGGCCTGGCACAGGTTGCTGATCTTGCGCGAGCGGTCGTCGAGCATGATCGCCTGGTGCAGAAAGTGCCGCTCCAGGTGCTGACAGACGAAATACACCTCAGGGCGCAGCAGTTCCAGCAGTTGCAGGCGGTTGTCGCTGGGGGTGAGCAACTGGTTGAGCTCGCCCAGCCCTTGGTAGAGCTGGCGTGCGGACTCGCCGATGTTGGCCTTGGGCAGGGCGGCGATCCAGCGCTTGAGGTCGCGTGGGGCGGGGGCGCAGAAGGTCAGGCGCAATTGGGTCGGGACTGGGGCCTGCAACTGCGGTTGGAGTCGAGGTTCGCTCATGCCGTGACGGCCTCCGGCGGCGAATGGGGCAATGCCCAGAACTCTAGCAGGTGTGTTCTGCTTCGCCGGTGTGCGGAAGGTTTTTTGCGCTCGGGAGGCGAGCCGGCAGGCGGGAAGGCAAGGTGCGCCGCGCCCCTTCGCAACGGTGCGAAAGGGCGCGGCGTCAGGCTCAGGCGGACGGCAGGGCGAGGGCCTGACCCATCTGCACCGGGGAACCGGCGGACAGGGATTCGACCCATTTCACCTGATCCGGGCCGAACAGCACGATCGCGGTGGAACCCAGCTTGAAGCGCCCAAGTTCCGCACCTTTTTCCAGGTAGATTGGCGCACGGGCGGCTTCGTCGTAGCGGAAGGTCTTCAGCTCGCGCTTGGGCGGGGTCACCAGGCCGGCCCAGACGGTTTCGATCGACGCGACGATCATCGCGCCCACCAGCACCACGGCCATCGGGCCGCGCTCGGTGTCGAAGATGCACGCCACGCGCTCGTTGCGGGCGAACAGCTCAGGCACGTTCTCGGCGGTGGTCTGGTTGACCGAGAAGATGCGCCCGGGGATGTAGACCATTTCGCGCAGGGTGCCGGCCAGCGGCATGTGCACGCGGTGGTAGTCCTTCGGCGACAGGTAGATGGTGGCGAAGTCGCCGCCCATGAACGGCGCGGCGTTGGCCGCGTCGCCGCCCAGCAGTTCCAGCACGCTGAAACTGTGGCCCTTGGCCTGGAACACGCGGCCGTGCTCGATCGGGCCGAGCTGGCTGACGGCGCCGTCGGCAGGGCTGAGGATCGCGCCTGGTGTGGTGTCCAGCGGACGTGCGCCGTCTTTCAAAGCCCGGGTGAAGAAGGCGTTGAAGTGCTCGTAGGCCGTCACGTCCTCCACCAGCGCCTGGGACATGTCCACCTGATAACGCTTGGCGAACCAGGTGGTGAAGGCATTCTTGAACCAGCGCACACGGCACTCGGCGATGCAGCCGGCCAGGCGCGACAGCAGGTGATGGGGCAGCAGGTACTGGCTGAGGATGAACAAACGCTCTTTCATTGACTGTCCTTAAAAACCTTTAAAGCTCGACGGGCGTGTCGGGGTGGTTGCCCCATTCGCCCCAGGAACCGGCGTAGCCCTTGACCCGCGGATAACCGAGGGACTTGGCCACCAGATAAGTGAAGCCCGACCGGTGATGGGTCTGGCAGTGGGTGATGATTTCTTTGTCCTTGGTGATCCCGAGGCGTTCCAGGATTTGCGGCATGTCGGTGCGGATGCGCAGCTGGCGCGCCCGATCCATGCCGGCGGTCCATTCGAAATTGACCGCGCCGGGGATGTGCCCGCCCTTGGCCGCCAGCACTTTCTCGCCGGAGTATTCCAGCGGCCCGCGGGCGTCCCAGATCGCCAGGTCGGCGGCGCCGAGGCGGCTTTGCAGGTATTCGCGGGTGGCGGTGGGCTCTTCGTGCAGGGTCAGGGTCACCGGGCCGTCTCCCGGCTGCGGCACCTGGATCGACATCGGCGAGCCCTCCGCCAGCCAGGCCGGCAGGCCGCCGTCCAGGTAGTGGTAGTGGCGGTGGCCGATCACGTCGAGCATCCAGATGAAGCGCCCGGCCCAGCCGCCGCCTTCGTCGTCGTAGACCACGTAGACCGCGTCCGGGCGGTGGCCCAGCTCGCCGAACAGCTCTTCGAGCTTGTCCTTGGACGGCAGCAGCCCCGGCGCCGGCAACTGGCCGAGCTGGGTGCGCTTGGGGTCGACGAAGCGTGCGCCGGGAATGTGCCCCTCGGCATAGCGGGCAGGGCTGGTCAGATCCACCAGGATCAGGTTGGGGGCATCGAGGCGCGGGAGCAGGTCGCTCGGCTCGATCACCAGCGCCAGGCCAGAGAAGTCAGACATGTGAGGTCTCCAGAGCACAAAGGGAAACGATTGTAGCCGTCATTGGCGGCGGTGGCTAAAGCTGTGCAGGGCTTTCTCGATGCACTGCGCGGTTTTGCCGAAGGCCTGCACGGTGACGTCGGCGAACGGCCCGCCGCCCTGGTCGGCGACCACGATCATGATCACCCGGCCGTTGTTCACCAGCGAACGCAGGAACAGGTGCTCGCCGCGGAACAGCGCGCGCAGGGCCGGCGGCAGCAGGGCGGAGAACTGCGCGTTGTTGTCCGGGGTGATGCGCACCTGCGCCTGCTGGGCCAGCAGGCGCTGCAGCACGGTGCTCTGGCTGACCGCGACATTCAGCGCGGCGGCCTCCGGCGGCAGCCCGGCCGTCTGGTGCACGCGCAGGTTGGAATGGGTGCGGTCGGCCATCAGGATCATCACCCGGCGCAGGCCGCTGGCGACCAGGGCGTCGCGGGCGGCGATGGTCAGGTGCATGGCGTTGGTGAAGCGGCTCGGCTCGGCCAGCAGCTCGGCGCATTGCCGGCGCCACTTGGCCAGGTCCTCGGCGCTGGGGGCGGCGGGCGGCAGCAGGCCGGCCGGGACACGGCGGGTGCCCGAGGGCCAGAGCAGGGATACCGCGGGGTGCCACAGGTCCGGCATGAAGTGCTGGCGCGCACTGATGGCGGCCTGCTGGTGCAGTTGTTGCTGCACCTCGTCCATGGGGATCTGCAGATAGAGGCTGGTCAGGTACTGCCAGCGCTCGCTGTGGGGGCAGTCCCAAGCCTGTTGTGCCGACAGCGCCAGGCCGTTGGCCAGCAGCACCGTGTTGGCCGGCTGGTTGAGCCAATGGCGCAGGGTCGGGTCGTCGTCGAGGCGGTTCTGCTGGCGCAGCGGATGCTCGCTGTCGCGGGCGATGCGCAGCACCTTGACCAGTTCGCGCCGCTCGTTGAGCAACAGCCGGTAGCCTTGCTGCACCCAGATCGGCAAGCGCCAGGCATCGACCAGCGCCTGGCCGATCTTCAGCAGGCGCACGCCGAACAGTTGCCGTTCCACGTCGCGGGCCGATTCGCCCTTGTGGATCACCCGCAGTTCCCATTCCTCAAGCAGTTTGGGGTGGGTCAGCGCCAGGGGCCACAGCGGCGACAGGAACAGCAGGCTGCCCCAGTGGATGTCCTGCCACAGCCGCGCCAGGCGGCCGGCGAAGAAGCCGTTGGCTTGCTGCGTGGCGTGCTGGCTGATCATCTGCAGCTGGCGCAGGGCCTGGGGGATCTGCCCGTCAGGCTCGGCGGGCAGGCGCGCGAGCAGTTCTTCGGTGCGGGCCAGGCCCAGGCGGTTGATGGCGACTTCGAGGTTTTCCGCCGGCTCCGCCATGCTGCCCTGGGTGTGGCGGTTGGCTTCGCGGATGATGCTCAGGGCCAGCGCCGGGCTGTCCTGCATCAGGCCGGCGATGTCGCGCAGCGAGCTGCGGTTGTCGCGGATCGCCCGGCAGACGCGGTCGTGGGCCGACTGCGGCACCGGCAGGCGGACGCCGTCGAGCAGCTTGACCCAGCCTTCCAGGGTGTTCGGTGTTGCGTGTGGGACGTTCGTTTCATTAGCCATGTCGGGACGGGATCTTGATCTTCGAAAGACGCGCCCGGCATGGGCTAAATTGGCTTTTCGCCTGAACTGCCTATAGTCTGGCGCAGTTTTGCCGATAAGTAGAAGAAGAGATTTTTTAACTTCCGAATATGACCTTGAACCCGACTTAAACAAGTACTTTCTATCTATGGCTAAAATTATCGGCATCATCGTCGTATTCGCGAGCGTGCTCGGCGGATACGTGCTCTCCCACGGCAAGATCGCGGCCCTGATCCAGCCCTTCGAGGTGATGATCATCGGCGGCGCGGCCCTCGGCGCCTTCCTTCAGGCCAACCCCGGCTACATGACGATGCACGTGTTCAAGAAAGCCTTGGGCATGTTCAGTTCGCGCTTCAGCCACACTTTCTACCTGGAAGTGCTCGGCCTGATCTACGAGATCCTCAACAAGAGCCGCCGCGAAGGCATGATGGCCATCGAAGGCGACATCGAAGACGCCGCCGCGAGCCCGATCTTCGCCAAGTACCCGGCCGTGCTCAAAGACGAGCGCATGACCGCGTTCATCTGCGACTACCTGCGCATCATGTCCTCCGGCAACATGGCCCCGCACGAGCTCGAAGGCCTGTTCGACATGGAACTGTTCAGCCTCAAGGAAGAACTGGAGCACCCGTCCCACGCGGTCAACGGCATCGCCGACGGCATGCCCGGCTTCGGTATCGTCGCGGCGGTGTTGGGTATCGTGGTGACCATGGCCTCCCTGGGCGAAGGCGATCAGAAATCCATCGGCCTGCACGTGGGTGCGGCGCTGGTCGGTACCTTCTTCGGTATTCTCGCGGCCTACGGCTTCTTCGGCCCGCTGGCCCACTCCCTGGCCCATGACGCCAAGGAAGAGCTGAACGTCTACGAAGCCATCAAGGCCTCGCTGGTGGCTTCGGCTTCCGGCATGCCGCCGTCGCTGGCCGTGGAGTTCGGCCGCAAGGTCCTGTACCCGGCGCACCGTCCGAGCTTCGCCGAGCTGGAACAAGCGGTTCGCGGTCGTTAAGCCATGGAAAACAACCAGCCGATAATCATCAAGCGCGTCAAGCGCTACGGTGGCGGACATCACGGCGGCGCCTGGAAAATCGCCTTCGCCGACTTCGCCACGGCGATGATGGCGTTCTTCCTGGTGCTGTGGCTGCTGTCCACCGCCACGCCCGAGCAGAAGATCGCCATCGCCGGTTACTTCAAGGATCCGGTCGGCTTCTCCGAAAGCGGCACGCCGTACATCATCGACCTGGGCGGCACGCCGACCCTGGCGCCGGAAAACACCCTCAACCCTGAGGTGAAGTCGCAGCCGCAGCCGGACAAGGTCACGGTCGACACCGAGCAGGTCGAGGGCATGGCCGAGCAGGTCGAGAAGGAACGCCTGGAACTGTTGCTGCAGGAACTGCAGAACAAGGTCGAAGAGAACCCGCAGCTGCAGAAGTTCAAGGATCAGATCCTGTTCGAGATCACCCCGAACGGCTTGCGCATCCAGATCATGGACGCCGAGAACCGGCCGATGTTCGACTCGGGCTCCGCGCGCCTGAAGCCGTACTTCGAGGACATCCTGCTGGCCATGGCCGACACCATCAAGGCGGTGCCGAACAAGATCAGCATCAGCGGCCACACCGACGCCAAGCCGTACACCGGCAGCGGCGAGTTCGGCAACTGGGAGCTTTCCGCCAACCGCGCCAACGCCGCCCGGCGTGCACTGGTGGCGGGCAGCTATCCGGAGTCGCAGGTGGCGCGGGTGGTGGGTTATGCCTCGTCGGCGCTGTTCGACAAGGAAAACCCGTTCAACCCGGTCAACCGCCGCATCGACATCGTGGTGCTGACCAAGAAGGCCCAGGCCGCCATCGAAGGCTCTCAGGGCGCCGACCCGGCGAAGCCGGCCGACGGCCAGGAAGGCGCCGCGCCGGCCACCCCGGCCGATCCGAACGCCTTGCCGGCGGATCAGCAACCGGTGGCGCCGCACGAGTTGCGCGAACGGCTGAACCTGTTCGACGATCCGTTGCCGAAACCAGCCGAGCCGGGCACCCATGCGCCGACTCCGGCTCCGGCGCCCGCTCCGGCACCGGCGGCTCCCGCAGCCCCCGCGCCGAAGCAGTGACCCACAAAAAAGCCGCGATGATCTCGCGGCTTTTTTGTGTCCGGCGGTTCAGTAGCCGTTATCGGGCAGGCTGGCGATGATCGAGCGGTAGCTGTTCATCCGTTGCTGCTGGATGCGCCCGTCTTCCAGGGCCTTGAGCAGGGCGCAGCCGGGTTCGCGATCGTGCTTGCAGTCGCGGAAGCGGCAGGTGCCGAGCAGGTCTTCGAACTCGATGAAGCCGGCTTCGACGTCGGCGCGGCTGACGTGGCCCAGGCCGAATTCGCGGATGCCCGGCGAGTCGATCAGCTCACCGCCGCCGGGGAAGTGGAACAGGCGCGCGGTGGTTGTGGTGTGCTGGCCCTGGCCGGACCATTCCGACAGCGGGCCGACGCGGGTCTCCACCTCCGGCAGCAGGCTGTTGACCAGCGACGACTTGCCGACGCCGGACTGGCCGACGAACACGCTGATGCGGCCGTCGAGCAACTGCTGCAGCTGTTCCATGCCGTTGCCGTGGTGGGCCGAGACTTCCAGCACCGGATAGCCGAGGGTGCGGTACACCGCCAGCAGCGCATTGAGCGCCGGGGCGTTCTGCTCGTCGATCAGGTCGAACTTGTTGAGCAGCAGCAGCGGACGGATGCCGGCGTGCTCGGCCGCCACCAGGTAGCGGTCGATCAGGTTGGCGTGGGGCTCGGGCAGCGGGGCGAAGACGATGACGATCATGTCGACGTTGGCCGCCACCGGCTTGAGCTGGCCGCGGCTGTCCGGGCGGCACAGCTCGGTGCTGCGCGGCAGCTGCGCGACGATCACGCCGATGCCCTGGTTGCCGGCGCGCCAGACCACCCGGTCGCCGGTCACCAGCGCCGGCAGGTTGGCGCGCAGGTAGCAGCGGAACACCTGACCGGCCTGGTCGCCGTCGGTCGCCTCGACCTCGACCTGCACACCGAAGTGGGCGATCACCAGGCCGTGCTGTTCCGGGCCCAGGTCGCCGCCCTCCAGGGCCTCGACGGCCGAGGACTCGCGTTTGGCGGCGCGGGCGGCGCGCTCGCCCTGAATCTTTTCGATGCGCCAGCTCTGGCGGCGGTTGAGTTGGCGTTTGGCCATGGGTGTTCCGTAATAAAAAGAATGCAGCGAATGGGTAAAACGGCGGCGAGTTTAGCACGCCCGGCCACCCGCCTAGGCTAAACTGCGCACCATTGCTTAGGAGACGAATCATGCAGAACCCGCAGAACCTGATCTGGATCGACCTGGAAATGACCGGTCTGAACCCGGACACCGACGTCATCATCGAGATGGCCACCATCGTCACCGACAGCGACCTGAACACCCTGGCCGAAGGCCCGGTGATCGCCATCCACCACAGCGACGATGTCCTCGCCCGCATGGACGAATGGAACACCCGCACCCACGGCAATTCGGGCCTTACCCAACGTGTGCGCGAAAGCCGCGTGAGCATGGCCGAGGCCGAAGCCGAAACCATCGCCTTCCTGGAGAAGTGGGTGC
This sequence comes from Pseudomonas sp. B35(2017), assembly GCF_002113645.1. NCBI lineage: Bacteria > Pseudomonadati > Pseudomonadota > Gammaproteobacteria > Pseudomonadales > Pseudomonadaceae > Pseudomonas > Pseudomonas sp. B35(2017). Next base: position 31,181 of record NZ_NEIZ01000024.1, read on the forward strand.
CGAAGGGCAAGTCGCCGATCTGCGGCAACAGCATCTGCCAGGACCGGCGCTTCCTGTTCGCCCACATGAAGGCGCTGGAAAGCTACTTCCACTACCGCAACCTCGACGTCTCGACCCTCAAGGAACTGGCCGCCCGCTGGGCGCCGGACGTGCGCGACAGCTTCAAGAAAGGCAGCACCCACCTGGCGCTGGACGACATCCGCGAGTCCATCGCCGAGCTGCGCCACTACCGCGAGCACTTCATCAAGTTCTGATCCGCCGCAGCGGGCCCCTGTGGCGAGGGAGCTTGCTCCCGCTCGGCTGCGCAGCCGCCGCAGTCCCCGCGGGCGCGTCCTGCTTGAAAGGGTGCATGGGAGTGCTCCGCCCTCCGACGGGAGCAAGCTCCCTCGCCACGGCGCATCCGCCCCCTTCTGGTGCGGCCGCGAAATGGCTAGACTGCGCGCCTTCCTGCCAGGACCGCCACCATGCTGCTGATGCTCTACCTGATCGCCATCACCGCCGAAGCCATGACCGGCGCCCTGTCCGCCGGCCGACGCGGCATGGACTGGTTCGGCGTGGTGCTGATCGCCTGCGTCACGGCGCTCGGCGGCGGTTCGGTGCGCGATGTGCTGCTGGGGCACTATCCGCTGACCTGGGTGAAGCATCCCGAATACCTGGTGCTGACCTCGGCCGCCGCGATGCTGACCGTGTTCACCGCACGCTGGATGCGCCACCTGCGCTCACTGTTCCTGGTGCTCGACGCTGTCGGCCTGGTGGCGTTCACCCTGATCGGCTGCATGACCGCCCTGGAAATGGGCCACGGCATGCTCGTGGCTTCGGTCAGCGGCGTGATCACCGGGGTGTTCGGCGGCATCCTGCGGGACATCTTCTGCAACGACATCCCGCTGATCTTCCGGCGCGAACTGTACGCCAGCGTCTCTTTCGCCGCCGCATGGTGCTACATGCTCTGCCTGTTCCTGAACGTACCGAGCGAGCAGGCGATCCTGATCACCCTGTTCGGCGGCTTCCTGCTGCGGCTGCTGGCTATCCGGTTTCATTGGGAAATGCCGAAGTTCGTCTATAACGACGAGCATTGAGGGCGGTATCGCTTGGCCGGCGGAAACATCCTGTCGGACTTGTTGAATAGTTGGGGCTGATCGAATGGGGTAAAAAGAAGCTTAAAGGGGGTTAATTGACTCTTCATTACCCTATTTGTCTTCTGTGCCCTATTTTGCAGGATGCCTTGAGATGCACTCACTGACGCCCCGGTACCTCAGCGATTTGCGCTACGACGGATTACAGATTTCAACGCTTCGGACGCTAGGTGAGTTCCGGGGCAAGCAACAGTTGTTCATTGCGCAATCGCCTCAAGTGCTGCATGGCTTGAGGCAGATCGCAGTGATCGAATCAGCCGAGTCGTCCAACAGGCTTGAGGGCGTGACCGTGGCGCCCGCTCGCTTGAAGTCCTTGATGAGCAAACACTCTGAACCGAAAAGTCGATCCGAGCAGGAAATCGCGGGCTATCGAGACGCCCTCGCACTGATCCATGAAGCGGCTGAGGGTATGCCGTTTTCCGAAGGTGTGGTCAGGCAGTTGCACAGCTTGCTTTACCGTTACCTGCCGCAGGACGGGGGTGACTGGAAGGCAACGAACAACGACATCATCGAGCGCCGCACGGACGGATCGTCACGTATCCGCTTTCAGCCGGTTTCCGCACACATGGTGCCCATCGCCATGAGCGAAATGATGGTGCGTTATCGCCAGGCGCTGGAGCTGAATCTGACGGATCCCTTGGTGCTGGTTCCGCTGACCATCCTCGATTTCCTTTGCATTCATCCCTTTTCCGACGGCAACGGGCGGGTTGCCCGGTTGCTGACATTGTTGCTGCTTTACCAATTTGATTACCGCGTCGGGCGCTTCATAAGCCTTGAGCGAATATTCGAAGATTCGAAGGAAAGCTATTACTCAACGCTCGAATTGAGTTCCCAGGGGTGGCACGACGCAACGCACGACGTTCGGCCATGGATTGACTACTTCTGGGGGACGCTGCTCAGGGCATATAAGGAACTCGAAGAACGTGTCGGTACGATAGAAAAGCGTCGTGGGGGTAAGAGCGATAGAGTCAGGGGCGAAGCCTTGAAGCGCAGTCTGCCGTTCTCCATCACAGAGATAGAGGTGTCCTGCCCTGGCATCAGTCGCGATACCGTGCGGATGGTTTTACGTTCGCTGAAGGCTGAGGGATTGATCGAGTCGACAGGGAAGGGACGCAGCGCCAAGTGGAAAAAGCTTTAAGGATTTCATGCGCTGCGTGCGGCATGCTGCCTGAGGGCCCACTCGACATGTTCGCGCACCAGTTCCGACGGATGGTCGCGGCGTGCCTTCAGCGCTTGCAGCACCGGAATGCTCGACGGGGCGTTGCCCAGCCCCACTGCCAGGTTGCGCAGCCAGCGCTCGTAGCCGGCGCGGCGCAGCGGTGAGCCTTCGGTGCTGCTGAGGAACGTGTCTTCGTCCCACAGGAACAGTTCGGCCAGTTCGGCGTTGTCCAGGTTGTGCCGGGGCTTGAAGTCGCTTTCCCCGGACGCGCGGGCGAAGCGGTTCCACGGGCAGACGATCTGGCAATCGTCGCAGCCGAACACCCGGTTGCCGATCAGCGGCCGCAGGTCTTCGGGGATGGCGTTCTTCAGCTCGATGGTGAGGTAGGAAATGCAGCGCCGGGCGTCCAGCACATAGGGGCCGACGAAGGCGTTGGTCGGGCAGATGTCCAGGCAGGCGCTGCACCGGCCGCAGTGTTCGGTGGCGTGGGGCGGGTCGACCGGCAGCGGCAGGTCGACGAACAGTTCGCTGAGGAAGAAATAGCTGCCGGCCTTGCGGTTCAGGACCAGGGTGTTCTTGCCGATCCATCCCAGGCCGGCCTGTTCGGCGATGGCCTTCTCCAGCACCGGGGCGCTGTCGACGAAGGCGCGGAAGCCGAACGGGCCGATCTGCGCCTGGATCCGGTCCGCCAGTTGCTGCACGCGCTTGCGGATCAGCTTGTGGTAGTCGCGGCCCAGGGCGTAGCGGGAGATGTAGGCCTTTTCCGGTTGGGCGAGCAGATGCGCCATGTGCGTGTCGCCCGGCAGGTAGTCCATGCGCAGCGAGACCACGCGCAGCGTGCCCGGCACCAGCTCTTCGGGGTGCGAGCGCTTGCTGCCGTGGGCGCCCATGTAGTCCATTTCGCCGTGGTAGCCGGCCTCGAGCCAGCGCTGCAGGTGCCCCTCGTGCTCGGCCAGGTCCAGACCGCTGATGCCGACTTGCTGAAAGCCCAGCTCGCGGCCCCAGTCCTTGATGGATTGGGCCAGGGCGGGGAGGTCTGTGGTGATGGCGGACATGAGGCGAGAGAAACCGGAACTGAGGTGCGTATAATTCTGCCAGACATCGGAGCCCGAAGACGCATGCCGCACACGAAAGATCATTTACCCGACGCGCTGTACCGCGCCGCGCAGGTGCGGGACATCGACGCGCGGCTGATCGCTGCCGGCACGCCGGGCCTGGAACTGATGCACCGCGCCGCCCGGGCGACCTGGCGCGCGCTGGTGCGCCGCTGGCCGGCGGCCAACGAACTGACGGTGCTGGCCGGCCACGGCAACAACGCCGGCGACGGTTATCTGGTGGCGGCGCTGGCGCACCGTGCCGGCTGGCATGTGCGGGTGCTGGCTGTCGGCGATCCGCAGCGTTTGCAGGGGGATGCGGCGCAGGCCCATGGGCAGGCCCTGGCCGAAGGGGTGGCCGTGCAGGGCTGGAATGCGCAGAGCGAACTGCGCGGCGTGATCCTCGATGCGCTGCTCGGCACCGGCCTGAGCGGCGAGGTGCGCGAGCCGTATGCCTCGGCCATCCACGGGATCAACGCCAGCGGCCTGTCGGTGGCGGCGGTGGATGTGCCGTCCGGATTGTGCGCCGACACCGGGCGGGTGCTGGGCGTGGCGGTGCGTGCCGACCTCACCGTGACGTTCATCGGCCTCAAGTTGGGGCTGTTCACCGGCGATGCCGCCGACCATGTCGGTGAACTGGCGTTCAACGATCTTCAGGCGCCGGCCGAAACCTTCAGTGACATTCCCGTTGCCGCCCGTCGTCTCGAGGTCGCTAACCTGCCGCGGCCGGTCCCTCGCGCAGCGACGGCGCACAAGGGCCGGTTCGGTCATGTGCTGCTGATCGGCGGCGACCACGGCTTCGGCGGGGCGATCGTGCTCAGCACCGAAAGCGCGCTGCGCAGCGGTGCGGGCATGGTGTCGCTGGCGACCCGGGCAGAGCATGTGCCGGCGGCGCTGGCCCGGGTGCCGGAAGCCATGGCCCTGGGCGTATCGTCGGCCAATCAGTTGATGGGGCTTCTGGAGAAGGCTTCGGTGCTGGTGGTCGGGCCGGGGCTGGGCCAGGCCGGTTGGGCGCGCAGCCTGCTGTCGGCGGCGGCCAATGCGCCGTTGCCCCAGGTGTGGGACGCCGACGCGCTGAACCAGCTGGCCGCAGGCCGGGTGAGCTTGCCGAAGGATTGCGTGATCACGCCGCATCCGGGGGAGGCGGCCCGTTTGCTCGGGATCGGCACCGCGCAAGTGCAGGCCGACCGGCCGGCGGCGGCCTTGGCGTTGAGCAAAAAATATACAGCGGTAGTGGTGCTCAAGGGCGCCGGCAGCCTGATCGCCCATCCCGACGGCAGGTTGGCCGTGTGCCATCAGGGCCACCCCGCGATGGCGACCGCCGGCCTCGGCGATGTGCTGGCCGGGTTGCTCGGCGCACTGATGGCCCAAGGCATGGACAGTTTCCAGGCCGCCTGCCTGGCGGTCTGGCTGCATGCCAATGCGGGTCTGCAACAAGGTGAATTCGGCCGTGGGCTGGCGGCCAGTGATCTGATTCCAGCCATTCGTCAGTTGTTGGAGGAGCATGCACCGTGTCTGAAGTAACCCTGTACCTGGCCGATGAACAGGCCATGACCGACTTTGGCGCACGGATCGCCCGCATCACCGGGGGGCATGGCCTGATTTTCCTGGTGGGTGACCTGGGCATGGGCAAGACCACCCTGTCCCGCGGGCTGATCCGGGGCCTGGGCCACCAGGGCGCGGTGAAGAGTCCGACCTTCACGCTGGTCGAGCCCTACGAGATCGGCGACATCCGCGCCTTCCACTTCGACCTGTACCGGCTGGTCGACCCGGAGGAGCTGGAATTCCTCGGCATCCGCGACTACTTCGAAGACGATGCCCTGTGCCTGATCGAGTGGCCCGACAAAGGTGCAGGCTTTTTGCCAAAGCCTGACCTGACCATTACCATTAGCCCGCAAGACAGCGGGCGTTCGCTGACCATTTTGTCCCAGGGCTCGCGCGGCGAGGCCTGGTGTGCCGCTTTGGCGTTGGAATCCAAATAAATGATGGGGTTAGGTATGCGCTTTCGCGCGTTGGTGGCTGCCGCTGGGCTGATGTTGATGGCAGTGACCGTCAGCGCTGTGGCCGACACAAAGGTCAACAGCGTGCGCCTGTGGCGGGCGCCGGACAACACGCGTCTGGTGTTCGACCTGAGCGGCCCGGTGCAGCACAGCGTGTTCACCCTGACCGCGCCGGACCGGCTGGTGATCGACATCAACGGCGCCACCCTCGGTGCGCCGCTGAACGTACAGACCGCCAACACGCCGATCACCGCCATGCGCTCGGCCCAGCGTACGCCGACCGACCTGCGGGTGGTCATCGACCTGAAGAAGGCCGTCACCCCGAAAAGCTTCTCCCTGGCGCCGAATGCGCAGTACGGCAACCGTCTGGTGGTCGACCTGTTCGACAACCCGGCCGACGCCGCGCCGCCGCCTGCGCCGACGCCGTCGGTGGCCACCGTGCCGGCCGTGCCGGTGACCCCGGCGGAACCGGCGATCAAGCTGCCGCCGGCCCCGGCCGGCAAACGCGACATCATCGTGGTGATCGACGCCGGCCACGGCGGCGAAGACCCCGGCGCCTCGGGCTCGCGCGGCCAGCGTGAAAAAGACGTGGTGCTGCAGATCGCCCGCGAGCTGCAGCGTCAGGTCAACGGCATGAAGGGCTTTCGCGCCGAGCTGACCCGCACCGGCGACTACTTCATCCCGCTGCGCGGCCGCACCGAGATCGCCCGCAAGAAGGGCGCCGACCTGTTCGTCTCGATCCACGCCGACGCCGCACCTTCGGCCGCCGCGTTCGGCGCGTCGGTGTTCGCCCTGTCCGACCGTGGCGCCACCTCGGAGACCGCCCGTTGGCTGGCCGACAGCGAAAACCGTTCCGACCTGATCGGCGGTGCCGGCAACGTCAGCCTCGACGACAAGGACCGAATGCTCGCCGGCGTGCTGCTCGACCTGTCGATGACCGCCTCGCTGACCTCCAGTCTCAACGTCGGCCAGAAGGTGCTGAGCAACATCGGCCGGGTCACGCCGCTGCACAAGCAACGGGTGGAACAGGCCGGGTTCATGGTGCTGAAGTCGCCGGACATCCCGTCGATCCTGGTCGAGACCGGCTTCATCTCCAACGCCAACGAGGCCTCCAAGCTGGCGGCATCGAGCCACCAGCAGGCGCTGGCGCGGTCGATCAGCAGCGGCGTGCGTCAGTTCTTCCAGCAGAACCCGCCGCCGGGCACCTACATCGCCTGGCTGCGTGACTCGGGCAAGATCGCCCAGGGGCCGCGCGACCACCGGGTGAGCCCGGGCGAAACCCTGGCGATGATCGCCGTGCGCTATCAGGTGTCGCCGGCCACGCTGCGCAGCGCCAACAACCTGAGCAGCGATGAGCTCAAGGTCGGTCAGCACCTGACCATTCCCGGCACTGAACTGGCGTCCAAGGAATGAACCAAGTGTTGAGTTCGGCCCGCATTGAACTGCTCAGCCCCCGGCTGGCGAACCAGATCGCCGCCGGCGAGGTGGTCGAGCGCCCGGCGTCGGTGATCAAGGAACTGTTGGAAAACAGCCTGGACTCCGGCGCCCGGCGCATCGATGTCGACGTCGAGCAGGGCGGCGTCAAGCTGCTGCGGGTGCGCGACGACGGCAGCGGCATTTCCGCCGATGACCTGCCGCTGGCGCTGGCCCGGCACGCCACCAGCAAGATCCGCAACCTCGAAGACCTCGAACAGGTGATGAGCCTGGGCTTCCGGGGCGAGGCGCTGGCGTCGATCAGCTCCGTGGCGCGCCTGACCCTGACCTCGCGCACCCGCGACGCCGACCAGGCCTGGCAGGTGGAGACCGAAGGCCGCGACATGGCGCCCCGGGTGCAGCCGGCGGCGCATCCGGTGGGCACCTCGGTGGAGGTGCGCGACCTGTTCTTCAATACACCGGCGCGGCGCAAGTTCCTCAAGACCGAAAAGACCGAATTCGATCACCTGCAAGAAGTGATCAAGCGTCTGGCGCTGGCGCGCTTCGACGTGGCTTTCCATTTGCGTCACAACGGCAAGACCATCCTCAGCCTGCATGAGGCCCGCGACGACGCGGCCCGCGCCCGGCGTGTGGCGGCGATCTGCGGCTCGGGCTTCCTGGAGCAGGCGCTGCCGATCGAGATCGAGCGCAACGGCCTGCGCCTGTGGGGTTGGGTCGGCCTGCCGACGTTCAACCGCAGCCAGGCGGATCTGCAGTATTTCTTCGTGAACGGCCGCGCGGTGCGCGACAAGCTGGTGGCCCACGCGGTGCGCCAGGCCTACCGCGACGTGCTGTTCAATGGCCGTCATCCGACCTTCGCGCTGTTCTTCGAGGTCGATCCGGCGGCGGTGGACGTCAACGTGCACCCGACCAAGCACGAAGTGCGCTTCCGCGACGGGCGCATGGTGCACGACTTCCTCTACGGCACCCTGCACCGGGCGCTGGGCGATGTGCGTCCGGAGGATCAGGTGGCGGCGCCGGTCGCCTCCAGCGGATTCGTCCGCCCGACCGGCCTCGAAGCCGGCGAGTTCGGCCCCCAGGGCGAGATGCGCCTGGCGTCCAACACCCTGCTGGAGCAACCCCAGGCGCAGCCGTCGTTCAACGCGCCGGCCGGCGGCGGCAGCGGGGCGGGCTACCAGTACCAGTACACGCCGCGTCCGCAGTCCGCCGTGCCGGCCGCCGAAGCCCAGGCCGCCTACCGCGAGTTCTTCGCGCCGCTGCCGGAAACCGCAACCCCGGCCGGCGGCAATGCGCTGCCGAGCGGTCAGGGCGACATCCCGCCGCTGGGCTACGCGCTGGCGCAGCTCAAGGGCATCTACATCCTGTCCGAGAACGCCCAGGGACTGGTGCTGGTGGACATGCACGCCGCCCATGAGCGAATCATGTACGAGCGCCTGAAGATCGCCATGGCCAGTGAAGGCCTGAGCGGCCAGCCGCTGCTGGTGCCGGAGTCGCTGGCGGTGAGCCAGCGCGAGGCCGACTGCGCCGAAGAGCACGCGGCGTGGTTCCAGCGCCTGGGCTTCGAACTGCAGCGCCTGGGCCCGGAAACCCTGGCGATCCGGCAGATTCCGGCGCTGCTCAAACAGGCCGAGGCCAACCGGCTGGTCGGCGACGTGCTGGCCGACCTGATGGAGTACGGCACCAGCGACCGGATCCAGGCGCACCTGAACGAACTGCTGGGCACCATGGCCTGCCACGGCGCGGTCCGCGCCAACCGGCGCCTGGCCCTGCCGGAAATGAACGGCCTGCTGCGCGACATGGAAAACACCGAGCGCAGCGGTCAATGCAACCATGGCCGGCCGACCTGGACCCAATTGGGCCTGGACGACCTGGACAAACTGTTTTTGCGCGGTCGTTGATGAGCCAGCTTCCTCCAGCGATATTCCTGATGGGCCCGACCGCTGCGGGCAAGACCGACCTGGCCATCGAGCTGACCAAGGTGCTGCCGTGCGAGCTGATCAGCGTCGACTCGGCGCTGGTCTACCGCGGCATGGACATCGGCACCGCCAAGCCGTCCAAGGAACTGTTGGCCGAGTTTCCCCACCGCCTGATCGACATCCTCGATCCGGCCGAGGCGTACTCGGCTGCGGATTTCCGCCGTGATGCGCTGATCGCCATGGCCGACATCACCGCCCGGGGCAAGATCCCGCTGCTGGTGGGCGGCACCATGCTCTACTACAAGGCGCTGGTCGAGGGCCTGGCCGACATGCCGGCGGCCGATCCCGAAGTGCGTGCGCAGATCGAAGAAGAGGCGGCGCGCCTTGGCTGGCAGGCCCTGCACGAGCAGTTGGCGGCCATCGACCCGGTGTCGGCGGCGCGGATTCACCCGAACGATCCGCAGCGCCTGAGTCGTGCGCTGGAGGTCTACCGGGTCAGCGGTCAGAGCATGACCGCGCTGCGCCAGCAACAATCTGCGCAAAGTGCCGACGCAGCCGCATCGGGGCGGCAACAATTGCCCTATACTGTCGCGAATCTGGCGATCGCTCCGGCAAATCGCCAGGTACTGCACGAGCGCATTAAACAAAGATTCACAAATATGCTGGAACAGGGATTCATCGACGAGGTCGTAGCCCTGCGCAATAGAAGTGACCTGCATGCCGGGTTGCCGTCTATACGTGCGGTGGGTTACCGCCAGGTCTGGGATTATCTGGACGGCAAGCTGACGTCGGCCGAAATGCAGGAGCGGGGCATCATCGCCACGCGCCAATTGGCCAAACGCCAGTTCACCTGGCTGCGCAGCTGGGATGGTTTGCATTGGCTCGACAGTCTGGATTGCGACAATCTGCCACGCGCCTTGAAATACCTTGGGACGATCTCCATATTGAGCTGAGTCCCTGCAATTGCCGTCTATCCTTGGGGGTGTGGCGGCAAAAGCCACCCGTTTACCTATTTTTTTATTATTGAATCCTTAAAGGAGTGCGGCACATGTCAAAAGGGCATTCGCTACAAGACCCTTACCTGAATACTTTACGTAAAGAGAAAGTGGGGGTTTCCATCTACCTGGTCAACGGCATCAAGCTGCAAGGTACGATCGAGTCGTTCGACCAGTTCGTCATCCTGCTGAAGAACACCGTCAGCCAGATGGTCTACAAACACGCTATCTCTACCGTCGTGCCGGTCCGTCCAATTCGTCTGCCAAGCGCAACCGAATCCGATGCAGGTGACGCAGAGCCTGGTAACGCCTGATAGGAGTCTCCTTTGTTCTTTGAGCGCCACGGTGGTGGTGAACGAACCATTCTCGTTCACTTGGATGGTCAGGACCCTGAGGCGCGCGAAGATCCGCAGGAGTTTCAGGAGTTGGCACTTTCGGCTGGCGCCGAGACCGTCGCGTTTTTCAGCGTGCCGCGTCATCGGCCAACCGCCAAGACCCTGATTGGCAGTGGCAAGGTCGAGGAGTTGCGCGACCTGGTCAAGGCCGAACAGGTCGACCTGGTGATTTTCAATCACACCCTCTCACCCAGTCAGGAACGCAACCTCGAGCGCGAGTTCGAGTGCCGCGTGATCGACCGCACGGGTCTGATTCTCGATATTTTCGCCCAACGCGCCCGCACCCATGAAGGCAAGCTCCAGGTTGAACTGGCCCAGCTTGAGTACATGAGCACGCGGCTGGTGCGCGGCTGGACCCACCTTGAGCGGCAGAAGGGCGGCATCGGCCTGCGCGGCCCGGGCGAGACCCAGCTCGAGACCGACCGGCGCCTGCTGCGGGTTCGTCTGCGGCAGATCAAGTCCCGGCTGGAGAAAGTGCGCAGCCAGCGCGAGCAGTCGCGGCGCGGACGCAAGCGCGCGGACATCCCGACGGTGTCGCTGGTGGGCTACACCAACGCCGGCAAATCGACGCTGTTCAACGCGGTGACGGAGTCCGAGGTGTATGCGGCGGACCAACTGTTCGCCACCCTCGACCCGACCCTGCGCCGTCTGGATCTGGAAGACCTCGGGCCGATCGTGCTGGCCGACACCGTGGGCTTCATCCGTCACCTGCCGCACAAACTGGTCGAGGCGTTTCGGGCTACGCTCGAAGAGTCGAGCAACTCCGACCTGCTGCTGCACGTGATCGACGCCCACGAGCCGGACCGGATGGAGCAGATCGAGCAGGTGATGGTGGTGCTCGACGAGATCGGGGCGCAAGACTTGCCGATCCTGGAGGTATACAACAAACTCGATTTGCTCGAGGGCGTTGAGCCGCAGATCCAGCGCGACGCCGATGGCCGGCCGCAGCGGGTCTGGCTGTCGGCGCGGGACGGCTCCGGCCTGGACCTGCTCAAGCAGGCGGTGGCCGAGCTGCTCGGCGATGACCTGTTCGTCGGCACGCTGCGCTTGCCGCAACGTTTCGCCAGGTTGCGCGCGCAGTTCTTCGAACTGGGCGCAGTGCAGAAAGAAGAACACGACGACGAAGGCGCCAGCCTGCTGGCCGTCCGGTTGCCGCGGATCGAGCTGAACCGGCTGGTGAGCCGCGAAGGATTGCAGCCGGTGGACTTCATCGAGCAACACACTTTGCAATAAAAGCCTGAAAAAGCGGTTGTGCCGCGGTGACAGGCATTCTGTAGCATGGGGCGGCGCGCCGTGGGCGCGTCTTTGCTTTATCAGATGGAGAGCGCTATGGCTTGGAATGAGCCGGGTGGCAACTCGAACAATCAGGATCCTTGGGGTGGCAAGCGTCGCAACAATGGCGACCGCAAGGGCCCGCCGGATCTCGACGAGGCCTTCCGCAAGCTGCAGGAAAGCCTTAACGGGTTGTTCGGTGGTGGCAAGAAACGGGGTGACGACGGGGGCGGATCGGGCAAGGGCGGCGGCTTCGGCGGCCTGCTCGGCATCGGTCTGGTCGTGCTGGCGGCCGTGTGGCTGTACAGCGCGGTGTACGTGGTGGACGAGCAGGAGCAGGCCGTGGTGCTGCGCTTCGGCAAGTACTACGAGACCGTCGGCCCGGGCCTGAACATCTATTTCCCGCCGATCGACAAGAAGTACATGGAAAACGTCACGCGTGAGCGTGCGTATACCAAGCAGGGTCAGATGCTGACCGAAGACGAGAACATCGTCGAAGTGCCGCTGACCGTGCAGTACAAGATCAGCAACCTGCAGGACTTCGTGCTGAACGTCGACCAGCCGGAAATCAGCCTGCAGCATGCGACCGACAGCGCCCTGCGCCACGTGGTGGGTTCCACCGCCATGGACCAGGTGCTGACCGAAGGCCGTGAGCTGATGGCCAGCGAGATCAAGGAGCGCCTGCAACGCTTCCTCGACACCTACCGCACCGGCATCACCGTCACCCAGGTCAACGTGCAGAGCGCCGCGGCGCCGCGCGAAGTCCAGGAAGCCTTCGACGACGTGATCCGTGCCCGTGAAGACGAGCAGCGTTCCCGCAACCAGGCCGAGACCTACGCCAACGGCGTGGTGCCGGAAGCCCGTGGCCAGGCCCAGCGCATCATCGAGGACGCCAACGGCTACCGCGACGAGACGATCTCCCGCGCCAAGGGTGAGGCCGACCGCTTCACCAAGCTGGTCGCCGAGTACCGCAAGGCACCTGAGGTCACCCGTCAGCGCCTGTACCTGGACACCATGCAGGAAGTCTTCAGCAGCACCAGCAAGGTGCTCGTGACCGGCAACAAGAACGGCCAGAGCAACCTGCTTTACCTGCCGCTGGACAAGATGGTCGAAAGTGGCCGCAACACCAGCGCTCCGGTGAGCGGCGGTGCGGCAGCCACCAGCAATGAAGCCAATGTGCGTGCCGCAGCGGATCTGCAGCAACAGCAGGCACGTACCCGGGAGAGTCGCTGATGAGCAATAAATCGCTGATCGCCCTTATCGTCGGCGTGGTCGTGGCGATCGCTGCCTGGAACTGCTTCTACATCGTGGCTCAGACCGAGCGTGCGGTGTTGCTGCAATTCGGTCGCGTGGTCCAGGCCGATGTCCAGCCGGGCCTGCATGTGAAGGTGCCGTACGTCAACCAGGTGCGCAAGTTCGACGCCCGCCTGATGACGCTGGACGCACCGACGCAGCGCTTCCTGACCCTGGAAAAGAAAGCCGTCATGGTCGATGCCTACGCCAAATGGCGGGTGAAGGACGCCGAGCGTTTCTACACCGCGACCTCCGGCCTCAAGCAGATCGCCGACGAGCGTCTGTCCCGTCGTCTGGAGTCGGGCCTGCGTGACCAGTTCGGCAAGCGCACCCTGCACGAAGTGGTGTCGGGCGAGCGCGATGCGCTGATGGCCGACATCACCGCGTCGCTGAACAAGATGGCGGAGAAGGAACTGGGCATCGAAGTGGTCGACGTCCGGGTCAAGGCCATCGACCTGCCGAAGGAAGTCAACCGCAGCGTGTTCGAGCGGATGAGCACAGAGCGCGAGCGTGAAGCCCGCGAGCACCGTGCCAAGGGTAACGAGCTGGCCGAAGGCATCCGTGCCGACGCCGATCGCCAACGCCGCGTGCTGCTGGCCGAAGCCTATCGCGAGTCCGAAGAGGTTCGCGGTGACGGCGACGCCCAGGCCGCTGCGATCTACTCCAAGGCCTACGGCCAGGACCAGGATTTCTACGCGTTCTACCGTAGCCTGCGCGCCTACCGTGAAAGCTTCGCGAACAAGTCCGACGTCATGGTGCTCGACCCGAGCAGCGACTTCTTCAAGTACCTGGAGAAGGCCAAGCCTTGATTCGACGTTGACCTGCGTCATTCCGCCCGGCGGCTAAAACCTCGGGCGGGGTGATCCTTTTGGAAAACGTGTGTATGATGCGGCAGCCGGGAAATTCCCGGCTTTTTTGCGTCTGCACGTTTGATTGCTGTTTTTGGTGCAGGGCGCGGGCCCGAGGGCCCGACGGTTTTTCGAGGAAAGTGATTGGCGAAGCCGGTGACAGGGCTTTTCGCTTCGTCGCCCATGCGCGTGTCTTTTGCGCAGGCCAGTCATTTTCTGCTTCACTCAAGGCTCGCCCTCGGGCTGGCCGCCCGGATCAAAGGGGAATGGCGTAATGGCAACGGTAGACCGCTGGCTGCTGCCAGATGGCATCGAAGAAGTGCTGCCACCGGAAGCGGCGCGCATTGAAGTGGCGCGTCGTCAGGTGTTGGATCTGTTCCAGAGCTGGGGTTACGAGTTCGTCGTGACTCCCCATATCGAGTACCTGGAATCCTTGCTGACCGGCGCGGGCCAGGACCTGGATCTGCGTACCTTCAAGGTCATCGACCCGCAGTCGGGCCGGCAGATGGGCTTCCGTGCCGACATCACCCCGCAGGTGGCGCGCATCGACGCGCACACCCTGCGCCGCGAAGGCCCAAACCGCCTCTGCTACGCCGGCAGCGTGCTGCACGCCCAGCCGCGTGCGCTGTCGTCCTCGCGCAGCCCGATCCAGTTGGGCGCCGAGCTCTACGGCGACGCCAGCCCGAGCAGCGACGTCGAAGTCATCAGCCTGCTGCTGGCCATGCTGCAGCTGGCCGATGTGCCGGACGTGCACATGGATCTGGGGCATGTCGGCATCTACCGCGGCCTGGCCCGTGCTGCCGGACTGTCCGGCGAGGTCGAGCAACAGCTGTTCGACGCGTTGCAACGCAAGGCCATCGACGAGGTCACAGCCTTGACCGAAGGCCTGCCGGCGGAGCTGGCGGGCATGCTGCGCGCGCTGGTGGACCTGTGCGGCGGCCGTGAAGTGCTGACCGCCGCCCGCGAGCGCCTGGCCAACGCGCCGGCGCCGGTGCTGGCGGCGCTGGAGGATCTGCTGGCGATCGCCGAGCGCCTGGCGGCGCGCTTCCCGCAGCTGCCGCTGTATTTCGACCTGGGCGAGCTGCGCGGCTACCACTACCACACCGGTGTGGTGTTCGCGGCGTTCGTGCCGGGCGTGGGTCAGTCCATCGCCCAGGGCGGCCGCTACGACGACATCGGCGCCGACTTCGGCCGCGCCCGTCCGGCCACCGGCTTCTCCACCGATTTGAAAACCCTGGTGACCCTGGGGCGTGCTGAGATCGAGCTACCGTCCGGCGGTATCTGGATGCCTGACAGTACGGATGCGGCACTCTGGCAGCAGGTCTGCCAGTTGCGCAGTGAGGGTCAGCGTGTCGTCCAGGCCTTGCCTGGGCAACCTTTGGCCGCCGCCCGTGAAGCGGACTGCGACCGTCAATTGATCCAGCAGAACGGGCTTTGGCAAGTATCGCCACTGGCTTCTTGAGTTTTCCTGCCGGCAGGTGCCGGCACCAAGTTTGCGCGAATGAGGACAAGTGTTATGGGTAAGAATGTCGTAGTCCTGGGCACCCAGTGGGGTGATGAGGGCAAAGGCAAGATCGTTGATCTGCTGACCGAACAT
Source organism: Pseudomonas sp. B35(2017) (assembly GCF_002113645.1). NCBI lineage: Bacteria > Pseudomonadati > Pseudomonadota > Gammaproteobacteria > Pseudomonadales > Pseudomonadaceae > Pseudomonas > Pseudomonas sp. B35(2017). The sequence continues at coordinate 46,317 of NZ_NEIZ01000024.1, forward strand.
GCTGCCGCCGTAGTGCGCTACCAAGGTGGCCACAACGCTGGCCACACCCTGGTGATCGACGGCGAGAAAACCGTCTTGCACCTGATTCCGTCGGGCGTGCTGCGCGAAGGCGTGCAGTGCCTGATCGGCAACGGCGTGGTGGTTGCACCCGACGCCCTGCTGCGGGAAATCAACAAGCTGGAAGAAAAAGGCGTGCCGGTGCGCGAGCGCCTGCGCATCAGCCCTTCCTGCCCGCTGATCCTGTCCTACCACGTGGCGCTGGACCAGGCCCGTGAAAAGGCCCGCGGCGAGCTGAAGATCGGCACCACCGGCCGCGGCATCGGCCCGGCCTACGAAGACAAGGTCGCGCGCCGCGGCCTGCGCATCGGTGACCTGTTCCACCGCGAGCGTTTCGCCGCCAAGCTGGGCGAGCTGCTGGACTACCACAACTTCGTGCTGGTCAATTACTACAAAGAGCCGGCCATCGACTTCCAGAAGACCCTGGACGAGTGCATGGAGTACGCCGAGCTGCTCAAGCCGATGATGCTCGACGTCACCGCCGAGCTGCACAGCCTGCGCCGCGACGGCAAGGACATCATGTTCGAAGGCGCCCAGGGTTCGCTGCTGGACATCGACCACGGCACCTACCCGTACGTCACCAGCTCCAACACCACCGCCGGCGGCATCGCCACCGGTTCCGGCGTCGGCCCGATGTTCCTGGACTACATCCTGGGCATCACCAAGGCGTACACCACCCGCGTCGGTTCGGGCCCGTTCCCGACTGAACTGTTCGACGACGTCGGCGCGTTCCTGGCCAAGCGCGGCCATGAGTTCGGCGCCACCACCGGCCGTGCCCGCCGCTGCGGCTGGTTCGATGCCGTGATCCTGCGTCGCGCCATCGACGTCAACAGCATCTCGGGCCTGTGCCTGACCAAGCTGGACGTGCTGGACGGCCTGGAAACCATCAACATCTGCGTCGGCTACAAGAACCAGGACGGTGCAGTGATCGACGCGCCGACCGACGCCGACAGCTACATCGGCCTGGAGCCGGTGTACGAGCAGATGCCGGGCTGGAGCGAATCGACCCTGGGCGCCAAGACCCTGGAAGAGCTGCCGCAGGCTGCGCGCAACTACATCAAGCGCATCGAAGAGCTGGTCGGCGCGCCGATCGACATTATTTCGACGGGTCCGGACCGCAACGAAACCATCGTTCTGCGCCATCCGTTCGCTTGATAAGTCGTTGATGTAAAAACACAAAGGCCCCTTGATCGGGGCCTTTGTCGTTTATGCCTGTTGGACGGCATGACCTTTGCTGCAAATATCCCCACAAGAAGTGCCATCAATTTAATGGCGTCAAAGTAGAGGGATTCAAAGTGTCGGCTGTTCTCTCACTGTTACAAAGCCGTTTGCTGCGGCCTGTGTTCGTTACCCTCGGTATCGCCCTTTTGGTGCAAGTGCTGGTGGCCGTCGCCCTGACACGGAGCACCGTCACGGCGCTGGAGGCCGACCTCGGCACACGCCTGGGCGCCGACAGCCAGAAACTCTCCGGCGAGCTGGAGCAGGCCGGGCGCGAAGTCACCTCCAGTCTCGATACGCTCTCGACCAATACCCGTCAGCGGCTCACCGCCGGCCTGTCCTCGCGCCTGAAGGACGAACAGGCCCAGCTGCGTGCGACCCTGGAAAAGGACCTGAAGGACTCGGCCAACGACATGGCCCAGTTGCTGGCCTCGGTCGCGCCCCGCGCCATGTGGGACAGCGACGTGCCGACCCTGTCCGAGTTCGCCCGCCGGGCCCAGCGCAATCCCAACGTGCTGTTCGTGGTCTACGACGACGCCACCGGCCAGCACCTGACCCGTTACCTCAACCGCGAAAACCCGATCAACAAGGCATTGCTGGAGAAAGGCCAGGGCGAGCGGGCGCTGGACAAGCTGCTGGATGCGGCCAAGCGCGATCCGTCGGTCTTTTACCTCGAAGCCTCGATCAACCCCAACGGTGTGGAGATCGGCAAGGTGCTGATGGGTGTCTCGACGGCGTCGGTGGATGCCGACCTGGCCGCCCTCGACCAGCGCTTCTCGGCTCTGATCGCCAGCAGCGACCAGTTGGTCGGCGACAGCCTCAAGGGCGCCGCCGCCGACAGCGCCGCGGCCATGCGCGCGCGCCTGCAATCGGCGCAGACCACGGCCGCGGAAATGAAGGCCAACACCGCCAGCACCGTGCAGGACGCCGCCGCGACGCTGCGCTGGCGCATCGGTATGGGCCTGGCGTTGGTCGGTTGCGGTGTGCTGCTGTTGCTGGCGGTGGTGCTGGGACACCGGGTGGTCAACCGCCTGAAGATGCTCAATACGGCGATGGACGACCTGGCGGCAGGCGAGGGCGACCTGACCAAGCGTGTGCAGATCAACAGCAAGGACGAGATCGGCGACATGGCCTCGGCGGTCAACCGCTTTGTGGATAAGTTGCAGCCGATCGTGCGCGAAGCGGGGGATGTGGCCCAGCGCACGGGCGTGGAAATCGGCGCGATGACCCTGCGCAATGCCGGGGCCGACGCGGCGGCCGGCATGCAGCGCGATGAGGTCGCCGAAAGCCTGCGGGCGCTGTCGCAGATGGCCGACGAGGCGCAGTCGGAAAGCCAGGCGATGCAGGCGGCGCTGCAGCAGGTGGTCGACATCCGTCAGGCCACCGACGAGAACACCCGCACCTCGGCCAAGGTCGGCAGCCTGATCGAAGCGTTGGCGGGGCAGGTCGACACCGGGGCGAAGGTCATCGAGCGGCTGGCCCAGCAGAGCGAGCAGATCGAAGTGGTGCTGACCGTGATCCACGGCATCGCCGAGCAGACCAATCTGCTGGCGCTCAACGCGGCCATCGAGGCGGCGCGGGCCGGCGAGACCGGACGCGGGTTCGCGGTGGTGGCGGACGAAGTGCGGGCGCTGGCGAGCAAGACCCAAAGCTCCACCGGCGACATCCAGGCGCACATCGTGGCCTTGCAGCAGGGCGCGCGCGAGGCGGTGGACGCCATCGGCCAGGCCGGACGCCAGGCCAGCGAAGGCTTGCTGGTGTTGCGCGACAGCGCGCGGCTGCAGCAGTCGGTGCAGGCGTCGGTCGAGCAGGTGCATGCGGCCATCGGTCTGGCCACCCAGGCGGCGGCGCATCAGGCGCAGGGCGCGCAGGCGGTGCGCGGGCGGGTCGAGACGATCCATGCCCAGGCCGAGAAAGCGGCTCAGGCGGTTCAGGAGACCACGGCCAGCGGCAAGGTGCTGGACGGGTTGGCGGCGCAGCTCAAGGCGAGTCTGGGGCAGTTCCGGGCCTAGCGGTTGTCTGGGCGGGCCCTTTCGCGGGCAAGCCCGCTCCCACAGGCTGTGCGCCCGGCGCCAATCCATGTGGGAGCGGTCTCAGCGGCTCAGGTACATCCGGGTGGTCAGCAGATAGACCGGCAACCCCGACACCACGATCAGCAGCGCCGCATAAGGCGCCGCCGCCGCAAACTCCACGTTCGCCGTATGGGCCCAGACTTCGGTCGCCAGGGTGTTGAGTCCGGTCGGACTGAGCAGCAGCGTCGCGGTCAGTTCCTTCATCGCATCCAGGAAGACCAGCGCGAACGCTGCGCCCAGCGCCGGGAAGATGATCGGCAGGGTCACCCGGCAAAACGCAGTGAAGGACGACGCGCCCAGCGTGCGCGCCGCTTCTTCCAGCTGCGGCGCGGCCTTGTTCAGCGCGGTGCGGATCGGCGCTTGGGCCAGCGGCAGGAACAGCAAGGCATAGGCGATCAGCAGCAGCGCCGAAGTCTGGTACAGCGCAGGCACGTAATGCAGGGCGAAATACACCAGCGTGAGCGCGATCACCAGTCCCGGCAGCGCATGCAGCAGGTACGGCAGGCGCTCGGCCCAGATCGCCAGGCGGCCCTTGTGGCGCACCACCAGCAACCCGACCGGCACCGCCAGCACCAGGCACAACGCTGCGCCGCCCAGTGACAGCGCCAGCGACGACAGCAGCGCTTCGCTGATGGCGGCGACCGGGAACGCGGCCGAAGACCCCACGGCGAGCCAGTAGCCCAGCATGCCGAGAGGAATGCCGCTGCCCACGACCGCCAGCAACAGGCAGTACGACTGGCCGGCGATCGCCCAGGCGCCGAGGCGCACCTGTTCGGCCCGGCGCGCGGCGCCCTGGCCGGTGCGTACGTGGCGGCCCTTGCCGCGCATGCGCAGTTCCAGCCAAAGCAGGGTCAGGCACAGGGCAAGCAGCACCGCCGACAGCATGGCCGCGTTGGCGTTGCTGAATTCCAGTTCGAACTGCTGATAGATCGCGGTGGTGAAGGTTTGCAGGCCGATGATCGACAGCGCGCCGAACTCCACCAGCATGTGCAGCGCGATCAACAGTGAACCCGCCAGCAGCGACGGCCAGAGCAGCGGCAGGGTGACGCGAAAGAACACACCCCAGCGGCTCTGTCCCAGCGTGCGGGCCGACTCTTCCAGGGACGGGTCGAGGTTGCGCAGTGTCGCCGCGACCGGCAGGAAGATCAGCGGATACTTGGACAGGCTCATCACCAGGATCGCCCCGCCCAGGCCTTCGAACTGCGCGCTGAGGGACACCCAGGTGAAGCTGCTGACGAACGCCGGCACCGCGAACGGCAGGCACAGGATCACGCCCCACAGGCGCCGCCCCGACAGGTTGCTGCGTTCCAGCAGCCAGGCCAGCGACAGGCCGATCACGCCGCAGGCCAGCGTCACGCCGACCATCAGCGCCAGGGTATTGCGCAGCAGGCCGAACACGTAGGGGCGCCACAACAAGTGCAGCGCCTGGGCCCAGCCGGCCTGCCAGGCCTTCAGGCCGACGTAGGCCAGCGGCAGCAGGCTCAGCACCGCCAGCAGCAAGACCGGCAGCAACAGCCAGACCGACGGCCGTTTGCGCCGCGGCAAGTAACCGCCGCGGGCGGGGGCGGAGAGCGGGGCGGCCATCAGTTCAGGCCGACTTCACGTTCCAGGTCCAGCGCCTCTTCGGCGTTGCCGAGGTCGGCCGGGGTCACGTCCGGCGCTTCCAGCTCGCTGAACGGCTTGAGCCCGCGGTCCGATTCCATGCCTTTGTGCAGCGGGTATTCGGCAGTGGTCTGGGTAATCACGCGCTGGCCTTCTTCGCTGGCCATGTAGGCGAGCAGTTGCTGGGCTTCCTTGGGGTGCTTGCTGGATTTGAGGACCGCGGCGCTGGATACGGTGATCAGCCCGCCGACGTCGCCGCCGGTGAAGTAGTGCAGTTTCGAATCCAGTTTGCCTTTTTCGCGCTGCAGGGCGAACCAGTAGTAGTTGTTCACCAGCACGGTGGCCACTTCGCCGTTTTCCACCGCCTTGAGGGCGACCATATTGTTGCTGTAGGTCTTGCCGAAGGCGCGCAGGCCGGTCAGCCATTCTTCGGCGGCGTCGCGGCCGTGCTTTTTGATGATCGCCACGGCCTGTTCCTGGAAGGCGCCGCTGGTCGGGACGAAGCCGACCTTGCCTTGCCACTGCGGATCGGCGAAGTCCAGCACTGACTTGGGCAGGTCTTTCTCATCGATCAGCTTGGGGTTGAACGCCACGACACGCACCCGCGCGGTGATGCCGATCCAGGTGCCGTTGCCGGCCACGTATTCTTTGGGCAGCACCGCCAGGGTGGTGTCGTCGGCCTTGGCCAGCAGGCCCAGTTCGCCGAGGTTGTTCAGGGGCGGGGACTCTTCGGTGTAGATCACGTCGGCGGGGGAGCGGTCGCCTTCTTCGATGACCTGGCTGGCGAGCTGGTTGCTGCTGCCTTTGCGCACGTTGACGTGAATGCCGGTCTTGGCTTCGAAAGCCTTGGCGACCGCGTCGCCGACTTCCTTGTGTTGGCCGTTATAGAGCGTCAGGGCGACTGGGTCGGCAGCCTGGGTGAGGGGAGTGGCGAGCGCCAGGCCGAGCAGGGTGAAGGTCAAGCCGCGGCGCAGGGTATTTCGAAGCATCATTCGCAGGGTTCCTCACTGTCGCATTGCAAAAACTTGCAACAATGATAAACGAGTTTGGTTCTCAAATGCGCCTTGAGGTTGGAGCGAGGGTTTGCTATGCGCGGGGGAGGGGGCAGATTCCGGTGTGAGGGGCTTGCTCCCGCTCGGCTGCGAAGCCGTCGCCATTCGGCGTTGTGGCTAAACCGAGGCGGGGGTTGTCCGCCAGCGGGAGCCTAGCGCCCTCGTCACAGGAATTTTCAAACGCCGGAAACGAAAAAACCCGCTTTCGCGGGTTTTATCTGAATTGGTGCCCAGGAGAAGACTCGAACTTCCACGACCGTAAGGTCACCAGCACCTGAAGCTGGCGTGTCTACCAATTTCACCACCTGGGCTTCTCAATCAGCGATGTCGCTGTTGATGTCGCGCACTATACGGAGCGCATTTTGATCTGTAAACCCCTGATTTGATTTTAATAAATCTTCTTTTGCGAATCGGGAGGGCAGAATGCAAAAAACCCGCTTTCGCGGGTTTTTTGTGTGAGTCACGAGACTCGAAATTGGTGCCCAGGAGAAGACTCGAACTTCCACGACCGTAAGGTCACCAGCACCTGAAGCTGGCGTGTCTACCAATTTCACCACCTGGGCAGCTTCGTCAACGTGTCTGCGTTGTCGATGGCGCGCACTATACGGAGCGTCTTTTTAACTGTAAACCCCTGGCGCGCAAAAAAATGGTTTTTTTTACCGGCGGCGTTCAAAACGCTTGGGCGGCGTCGATACAAGGCTTCAGATGGGCCATATATAGCGTGAAATTTCCCGTTTCATGGCGCCTATGCCAAACTAGCCCGCATATAGACAAGGTGAAAACTCTCTAATGGCCGATTGGCAGTCCCTCGATCCCGAGGCCGCTCGTGAAGCGGAAAAATACGAAAACCCCATTCCCAGCCGCGAACTGATCCTGCAGCACCTTGCTGACCGGGGTTCGCCCGCTGCCCGCGAAGAGCTGGTCGAAGAGTTCGGTCTGACCACCGAAGACCAGATCGAAGCCCTGCGCCGCCGCCTGCGTGCGATGGAGCGCGACGCCCAGCTGATCTACACCCGCCGCGGCACCTATGCGCCGGTGGACAAGCTCGACCTGATCCTGGGCCGCATCAGCGGTCACCGCGACGGTTTCGGCTTCCTGGTGCCGGACGACGGCTCCGAAGACCTGTTCATGAGCCCGGCGCAGATGCGCCTGGTGTTCGACGGCGACCGTGCGCTGGCACGGGTGTCCGGCGTCGACCGTCGCGGCCGCCGTGAAGGCGTGGTCGTCGAAGTGGTCTCCCGCGCCCACGAAAGCATCGTCGGCCGTTACTTCGAAGAAGGCGGCATCGGTTTCGTCGTGGCCGACAACCCGAAGATCCAGCAGGAAGTGCTGGTGACGCCGGGCCGCAACGCCAATGCCCAGATCGGTCAGTTCGTCGAGGTGAAGATCACCCACTGGCCGACCCCGCGCTTCCAGCCCCAGGGCGATGTGATCGAAGTCGTCGGCAACTACATGGCGCCGGGCATGGAGATCGATGTCGCCCTGCGCACCTACGACATTCCGCACGTCTGGCCCGAGGCCGTGGTCAAGGAAGCCCGCAAGCTCAAGCCTGAAGTCGAAGAGAAGGACAAAGAGAAGCGCATCGACCTGCGCCATCTGCCGTTCGTCACCATCGACGGCGAAGACGCCCGGGACTTCGACGACGCGGTCTACTGCGAAGCCAAGCCCGGCAAGCTGCGCCTGTTCTCCGGCGGCTGGAAGCTGTACGTGGCGATCGCCGACGTTTCCAGCTACGTGAAGATCGGCTCGGCGCTGGACGCCGAGGCCCAGGTGCGCGGCAACTCGGTGTACTTCCCCGAGCGCGTGGTTCCGATGCTGCCGGAAGAACTGTCCAACGGCCTGTGCTCGCTGAACCCGCACGTCGACCGCCTGGCCATGGTCTGCGAGATGACCATCTCCAAGTCCGGCGAAATGACCGACTACTGCTTCTATGAAGCGGTGATCCACTCCCACGCGCGCCTGACCTACAACAAGGTCAGCGCGATGCTCGAAACGCCGAAAGCCGCCGAAGGCCGCAAGCTGCGCGGCGAGTACACCGACATCGTGCCGCACCTCAAGCAGCTCTATGCGCTGTACAAGGTGCTGCTGGCCGCCCGTCACGTGCGCGGCGCGATCGATTTCGAGACCCAGGAAACCCGGATCATCTTCGGTTCCGAGCGCAAGATCGCCGAAATCCGTCCGACCACCCGCAACGACGCGCACAAGCTGATCGAGGAATGCATGCTGGCGGCCAACGTGGCCACCGCCGAATTCCTGCAGAAACATGAGATCCCTGCACTGTACCGCGTCCACGACGGCCCGCCGCCGGAGCGTCTGGAAAAGCTGCGCGCGTTCCTCGGCGAGCTCGGCCTGTCCCTGCACAAAGGCAAGGAAGGCCCGACGCCGAAGGACTACCAGGCCCTGTTGGCGGGAATCAAGGACCGTCCGGATTTCCACCTGATCCAGACCGTGATGCTGCGCTCCCTGAGCCAGGCGGTGTACAGCGCCGAGAACGACGGCCACTTCGGCCTGAACTACGAAGCCTACACCCACTTCACGTCGCCGATCCGCCGTTACCCGGACCTGCTCACGCACCGGGCCATCCGCAGCGTGATCCATTCGAAGCAGAACACCCCGCACGTACGCCGCGCCGGTGCGATGAGCATTCCGAAGGCACGCATCTATCCGTACGACGAGGCGGCGCTGGAGCAGCTCGGCGAGCAGTGCTCGATGAGCGAGCGCCGTGCCGACGAGGCGACCCGCGACGTGGTGAACTGGCTCAAGTGCGAGTTCATGAAGGATCGCGTGGGCGAATCGTTCCCGGGGGTGATCACCGCCGTGACCGGTTTCGGCCTGTTCGTCGAACTGACCGACATCTACGTCGAAGGCCTGGTGCACGTCACCGCGCTGCCGGGCGACTACTACCACTTCGACCCTGTTCACCACCGCCTGGCCGGTGAGCGCACCGGTCGCAGCTTCCGCTTGGGCGACACCGTGGAAGTGCGGGTCATGCGCGTCGACCTCGACGAGCGCAAGATCGATTTCGAAATGGCGGAGAAAACCGTCAACGCACCGGTCGGCCGCAAGAAACGCAGCACCGAAACCGCAGCGCCGGCCGCCAAGGCCGCCGCCGAACCGGCTCCGGCCCCGGCGAAAACCGCCAGCCGCCGTCCGGCCAAGGAAAAGGCTTCCGATGCCTACCGTCCGAGCGATGCGGTGGCCAAGAACGCCGAAGTGCGCAAAAGCCGCGAAATGAAGAAAGCGCTGCTGGCCGAAGCCAAGAGCGGCGGCAAGGCGCCAGCCGGGGGCAGGGCCGGACGGTCGGCACCGGGCAGCAAGCCAAGCAAACACCGCAAGGGTCCGCCGAAGTCGGGCTCCGCTCCGGCCAAAAGCGGCGGGGCGCGTAAACCCAAGGCCAAGTCATGAGTCAGCTGGAAAAAATCTACGGTGTGCACGCGGTGGAAGCCCTGCTGCGTCACCATCCCAAGCGCGTCAAGCAGATCTGGCTGGCCGAAAGCCGCAATGATCCGCGGGTGCAGCCGCTGATCGAGCTGGCCAACGAGAGCCGCGTTCCGGTCGGCCAGGCCGAACGCCGCGAAATGGACGCCTGGGTCGAGGGCGTTCACCAAGGCGTGGTGGCGGAAGTCAGCCCGAGCCAGGTCTGGGGCGAGGCGATGCTCGACGAGCTGCTCGACCGCACCGAAGGCGCGCCGCTGTTGCTGGTGCTCGACGGCGTGACCGATCCGCACAACCTCGGCGCCTGCCTGCGTTCGGCGGATGCCGCCGGCGCGCTGGCGGTGATCGTGCCCAAGGACAAGTCCGCGACCCTGACCCCTGTCGTGCGCAAGGTCGCCTGCGGTGCGGCGGAAGTGATTCCGCTGGTGGCCGTGACCAACCTGGCGCGCACCCTGGAGAAGCTCCAGCAGCGCGGCCTGTGGATCGTCGGCACGGCGGGCGAGGCTGAAACCAGCCTGTATGACCAGGACCTGACCGGCCCGACCATCCTGATCATGGGCGCCGAAGGCAAGGGCATGCGTCGCCTGACCCGCGAGCACTGCGACTATCTGGTGAACCTGCCGATGGCCGGCAGCGTCAGCAGCCTCAACGTGTCCGTGGCCACCGGCGTGTGCCTGTTCGAGGCCCAGCGCCAGCGCCGGGCCAAGGCGGTCGGCAAGAAGCCTTAAGCCACTCGGCCATAAATGTGGGAGCGGGCTTGCCTGCGAATGCGTTGGTTCAGTCGACAAACACGTCGCTGACAGACCGCTTTCGCGGGCAAGCCCGCTCCCACAGGTTTTTCGGTGACCGCGGATTCTGCATTCGCCCCACAGCCCTGTGGGAGTCGCCGGTGATTGCGCCGCCGGGCAGGGGTTGTTCAAATAATCACCAATTGCCTTGCGCCTGCGCAGCCCCTTCTCTACAATTGCGCCCCTTGCTGTGACGGCAGGCACGCATGTGCCCCGCGCCGGCAAGTCCACTAGTGTCATTCACTCCTTGTCTGACCGTTTTCAAGCGGCAGGCTACAACCCGTAAGGAGCATTCATGCGTCATTACGAAATCATCTTTCTGGTCCACCCTGACCAGAGCGAGCAAGTCGGCGGCATGGTTGAGCGTTACACCAAGCTGATCGAAGAAGACGGCGGCAAAATCCACCGTCTGGAAGACTGGGGCCGTCGTCAACTGGCCTACGCAATCAACAATGTTCACAAGGCTCACTACGTGATGCTGAACGTTGAGTGCACCGGCAAGGCCCTGGCCGAGCTGGAAGACAACTTCCGCTACAACGATGCTGTGATCCGTAACCTGGTCATCCGTCGCGACGAAGCCATCACCGGCCAGTCCGAGATGCTCAAGGCTGAAGAAAACCGCAGTGAGCGCCGTGAGCGTCGCGAGCGTCCTGAGCACGATGTCAACGCCGACGGCGACGACAGCGATAGCGACAGCGACAACAGCGATAACGCTGACGAGTAATCCACGGATCTTTTGAGGAGCCTATTACATGGCACGTTTCTTCCGTCGTCGTAAATTCTGCCGCTTCACCGCTGAAGACGTGAAGGAGATCGATTACAAAGATCTCAACACTCTGAAAGCCTACGTATCCGAGACCGGCAAAATCGTTCCAAGCCGCATCACCGGTACCAAAGCTCGTTATCAGCGTCAGCTGGCCACCGCTATCAAGCGCGCCCGCTTCCTGGCCCTGCTGGCCTACACCGACAGCCACGGCCGCTGAGACCGGGTCAGTCGACAAGTAGCAAAGGATTGAATGCATGCGCGCCTTAGCTGAATTCATCATGCGCGGCCGTATGCAGGCCACTCTCGTGGTGGCCGGATGTGCAACATTGCCGTTGTTGTATTGGTTGGGTGCCGCCGCCGGGAGCCTGGTGCTTCTGCGGCGCGGATTGACGGACGCCCTGGGCGTTCTGTCGCTGGGACTGCTGCCGGCATTGCTCTGGTGGCTGTTTGCCGATGACCCGCGGGCGCTTCTGGTGCTGCTGGGTTCTTCGACGCTTGCGCTGGTGTTGCGCGCAAGCGAGTCCTGGTTCCGCGTGCTGCTGGTCAGCGTGGCGATGGGCGTGGTGTTTTCAGTGGTGCTCGGGGCGGCGTTCGCGCCCCAGATCGAGATGCTCGCGCAGGCCTTGATAAAGGTCATGCCGGCGCTTCTCGGTGATGCCTACCGGCAGTTGTCGGTGGACGAGCAGGCGCGTTTCGCGTCGCTGATCGCACCGGTCCTGACCGGCCTGATTGCGGCCCTGTTGCAGATTGTCAGCGTGCTGAGCCTGATTGTCGGGCGTTATTGGCAGGCGATGCTGTACAACCCGGGTGGTTTTGGTCGCGAGTTCCGCGCCATCCGGATCCCGCTGGGGCCGGCGATGTTGCTGCTGGCGTTGATGCTTCTGGGCCCGAACCTCGGTGCGCAGATGGCCATGTTGACGCCGTTGTGCAGCGTACCGCTGGTGTTCGCCGGGCTGGCCCTGATTCACGGGCTGGTGGCGCAAAAGCGACTGGCCGGTTTCTGGCTGGTGGGGTTGTACGTGACGCTGTTGCTGTTCATGCAGCTGATCTATCCGTTGCTCGTGGTTCTGGCCATTGTCGACAGCCTGATTGATTTTCGCGGTCGTCACGTGTCGAAAGACACCGATAACGCGAACGGTGAAGGTTAAAAGTTAAGAGGTTAATACCAAATGGAACTGATCCTGCTGGAAAAAATCGCCAACCTGGGCAACCTGGGCGACAAAGTAAAGGTTAAGGCCGGCTACGGTCGTAACTACCTGCTGCCTTTCGGCAAGGCCACCGCTGCGACCGCTGCCAACCTGGCTGCGTTCGAAGAGCGTCGCGCCGAGCTGGAAAAAGCCGCTGCAGACCGTAAGGCTTCGGCTGAAAGCCGCGCTGCCCAACTGGCCGAGCTGGAAGTGACCATCACTGCCACCGCTGGCGACGAAGGCAAGCTGTTCGGTTCGATCGGCACCCACGACATCGCTGACGCGCTGACCGCCTCGGGCGTTGAAGTCGCGAAGAGCGAAGTTCGTCTGCCGAACGGCACCATCCGCAACGTGGGTGAATTCGACGTGGCCGTGCACCTGCACGCCGAAGTCGAAGCCACCGTACGCGTTGTCGTGGTAGCGGCTTAAGCGACACCTGATCGGCTGGCGGCTTGTCCGTCAGACGGTTAACATCGGGCACGATCCTGTTCGCAGGTCGTGCCCTTTGTCTTTCTGGCATCACCCGTTTCCAAACCCCTGCTTTTCCTGAATAACCAAGTGGCCATGAACGAAATCTCTGCTCCCGAGCAATACGATCTGCAAACCGCCGCCCTGAAGGTGCCGCCGCACTCCATCGAGGCCGAACAGGCCGTGCTCGGTGGCTTGATGCTGGACAACAACGCCTGGGAACGCGTGCTCGATCAAGTCTCCGACGGCGATTTCTACCGGCATGACCACCGTTTGATCTTCCGCGCGATCGCAAGGCTGGCCGACCAGAACCTGCCGATCGACGTCGTGACCCTGTCCGAGCAACTGGACAAGGAAGGCCAGACCGCCCAGGTCGGCGGCCTTGGCTATTTGGGCGAACTGGCGAAGAACACGCCGTCCGTCGCCAACATCAAGGCCTATGCGCAGATCGTCCGCCAGCGGGCGACGTTGCGTCAGCTGATCGGCATCAGCAACGACATCGCCGACAGCGCCTTCAACCCCGAAGGCCGCACCGCCGAAGAGATCCTCGACGAGGCCGAGCGGCAGATCTTCCAGATCGCCGAGGCGCGTCCCAAGACCGGCGGCCCGGTGGGGGTCAATGACCTGCTGACCAAGGCCATCGACCGCATCGACACCCTGTTCAACACGTCCGACGCGATCACCGGCCTGTCCACCGGCTACACCGACCTCGACGAGAAGACCAGCGGCTTGCAGCCCGCCGACCTGATCATCGTCGCGGGCCGTCCGTCGATGGGCAAGACCACCTTCGCGATGAACCTGGTGGAAAACGCCGTGCTGCGCAGCGACAAGGCCGTGCTGGTGTATTCCCTCGAGATGCCAGGCGAATCGCTGATCATGCGTATGCTCTCGTCCCTGGGCCGCATCGACCAGACCAAGGTGCGTTCCGGCCAGTTGGAGGACGACGACTGGCCGCGCCTGACCTCGGCGGTCAACCTGCTCAACGACCGCAAGCTGTTCATCGACGACACCGCCGGCATCAGCCCCTCGGAAATGCGCGCCCGCACCCGGCGCCTGGTGCGCGAGCACGGCGACATCGGCCTGATCATGATCGACTACCTGCAGTTGATGCAGATCCCAGGCTCCAGCGGCGACAACCGCACCAACGAGATTTCCGAGATCTCCCGTTCCCTGAAGGCCCTGGCCAAGGAATTCAACTGCCCGGTGGTGGCGCTGTCGCAGCTCAACCGCTCCCTGGAGCAACGTCCGAACAAGCGTCCGGTGAACTCCGACCTCCGGGAATCCGGAGCGATCGAGCAGGACGCCGACGTGATCATGTTCGTGTACCGGGACGAGGTGTACCACCCGGAGACCGAGCACAAGGGCATCGCCGAAATCATCATCGGCAAGCAGCGTAACGGTCCGATCGGTTTCATCCGGCTGGCGTTCATCGGCAAGTACACCCGGTTCGAGAACCTGGCGCCGGGCAGCTACAACTTCGACGACGACGAATAACGCCTCCGTCGCCTGATCTGGCCCCATCGCCGGCAGGCTGGCTCCCGCCCTGGAATGCAGTTCCCTGTGGGAGCCGGCCTGCCGGCGATGGGGGCTGCACCAATTTCCGACCGCAGCCGTCGGAATTGGTCAAAATTTGTGCTATATTCCGCGCCCGCGAAATTCCATGAAAGCCAACACCGGTTATCGACATGCAAGCAGCCAAGCCGTTATTTGACTATCCGAAGTACTGGGCCGAATGTTTCGGGCCGGCGCCGTTCCTGCCGATGAGCAGGGAGGAGATGGATCAGCTCGGCTGGGACTCCTGCGACATCATCATCGTCACCGGCGATGCCTACGTCGACCATCCGTCGTTCGGCATGGCGATCATCGGCCGCTTGCTTGAGGCCCAGGGCTTTCGCGTAGGGATCATCGCGCAGCCGAACTGGCAGTCCAAGGACGACTTCATGAAGCTGGGCGAGCCGAACCTGTTCTTCGGCGTCGCGGCCGGCAACATGGACTCGATGATCAACCGCTACACCGCCGACAAGAAAATCCGCTCCGACGACGCCTACACGCCCGGCGGCATGGCCGGCATGCGTCCGGACCGCGCGAGCCTGGTCTACAGCCAGCGCTGCAAGGAAGCCTACAAGCACGTGCCGATCGTGCTCGGCGGCATCGAAGCCTCGCTGCGCCGCATCGCCCACTACGATTACTGGCAAGACCGTGTGCGTAACTCGATCCTGATCGACGCCAGCGCCGATATCCTGCTGTACGGCAACGCCGAGCGGGCCATCGTCGAGGTCGCCCAGCGCCTGTCCTACGGCCAGAAGATCGAAGACATCACCGATGTGCGCGGCACCGCGTTCATCCGCCGCGACACCCCGCAGGGCTGGTACGAGGTCGACTCCACGCGCATCGACCGTCCGGGCAAGATCGACAAGATCATCAACCCGTACGTCAACACCCAGGACACCGCCGCCTGCGCCATCGAGCAGGAGAAGGGCCCGGTCGAAGACCCGCAGGAAGCCAAGGTCGTGCAGATCCTGGCGAGCCCGAAGATGACCCGGGACAAGACCGTGATCCGCCTGCCGTCCATGGAGAAGGTGCGCAACGACCCGGTTCTGTACGCCCACGCCAACCGCGTGCTGCACCTGGAGACCAACCCCGGCAACGCCCGTGCGCTGGTGCAGCGCCACGGCGAGACCGACGTCTGGTTCAACCCGCCGCCGATTCCGATGACCACCGAGGAAATGGACTACGTGTTCGGCATGCCGTACCAGCGCATTCCGCACCCGGCGTACGGCAAGGAAAAGATCCCGGCCTACGAGATGATCCGTTTTTCGGTGAACATCATGCGCGGCTGCTTCGGCGGCTGCACCTTCTGCTCGATCACCGAGCACGAAGGGCGGATCATCCAGAACCGCTCGGAAGAGTCGATCATCCGCGAGATCGAAGAGATCCGCGACAAGGTGCCGGGCTTCACCGGGGTCATCTCCGACCTCGGCGGCCCGACCGCGAACATGTACCGCATCGCCTGCAAGAGCCCGGAGATCGAATCCGCGTGCCGCAAGCCGTCCTGCGTGTTCCCCGGCATCTGCCCGAACCTGAACACCGACCACTCGTCGCTCATTCAGCTGTACCGCAGCGCCCGTGCGCTGCCGGGCGTGAAGAAGATCCTGATCGCCTCCGGCCTGCGCTACGACTTGGCGGTCGAGTCGCCGGAATACGTCAAGGAGCTGGTGACCCACCACGTCGGCGGCTACCTGAAGATCGCCCCGGAGCACACCGAGGAAGGCCCGCTCAACCAGATGATGAAGCCGGGCATCGGCACCTATGACCGCTTCAAGCGCATGTTCGAGAAGTTCTCGAAGGAAGCGGGCAAGGAGCAGTACCTGATCCCGTACTTCATCGCCGCCCACCCGGGCACCACCGACGAAGACATGATGAACCTGGCCCTGTGGCTCAAGGGCAACGGCTTCCGCGCCGATCAGGTGCAGGCGTTCTACCCGTCGCCGATGGCCTCCGCCACCGCGATGTACCACTCGGGCAAGAACCCGCTGCGCAAGGTCACCTACAAGAGCGACGGCGTGACCATCGTCAAGAGCGAGGAGCAGCGCCGCCTGCACAAGGCGTTCCTGCGCTACCACGATCCGAAGGGCTGGCCGATGCTGCGCGAAGCGTTGCTGCGCATGGGCCGGGGCGACCTGATCGGTTCGGGCAAGCATCAGCTGATCCCGGCGCACCAGCCGGCCACCGACAGCTACCAGAGCGCCCGGCGCAAGAACTCGACGCCGGCCGGCAGCCACAAGGTCGCCAAGGACAAGACCACCAAGATCCTCACCCAGCACACCGGCCTGCCGCCCCGCGGCAGCGACGGCGGCAACCCGTGGGACAAGCGCGAGAAGGCCAAGGCCGAAGCGTTCGCCCGCAACCAGCAGGCGGCCAAGGAGCGCAAGGACGCCGCCAAGGGCAAGGGGCCCAAGCCTGCGCGCAAGCCGGTGGTGCCGCGCTGATGCGCATGTGAGCTGAACAGGACGCCAACCTTCGGGTTGGCGTTCTTCATTCCGGCCGCAAGAAACCTGTTGCCGTTCCGGCCCCTTCGTCGGGTCGCCGCCCGGGGCAAGTCCGCTCCCACAGGTTCAGCGGTGTTCAGTGATGTTGTGCCCGACGCGAACACTGTGGGAGCCAGCCTGCTGGCGATGAGGCCGGTACAGACTGCAGTTATCCACAGGCCTGCCACATTCAGGCGCAATTTCCCCGGCCCATTTCCGCCCGCCGCCCGATTTCGGTGCTGTACTGCCCTGTGCATTTTCGCAACGGCGCCCCAGCCCCCGCATGGCACAAGTCTTGCGCGCCGTTGACTACGCCCAGGCCCGCAGGAGGCACGCCGTGTCGATTCAAGTCGCCTTGCACCACGTCACGCACTACCGCTACGACCGCGCCGTCGAGCTCGGGCCGCAGATCGTCCGTCTGCGCCCGGCCGCCCACAGCCGCACGCGGATCCTGTCCTATGCGCTGAAGGTCACGCCCAGGCAGCATTTCATCAACTGGCAGCAGGATCCCCAGGGCAACTATCTGGCGCGGCTGGTGTTCCCGGAAAAGACCGACACGTTGCGGGTCGAAGTCGACCTGCTGGCGGAGATGGCGGTGTTCAATCCGTTCGACTTCTTCCTTGAGCCCTACGCCGAACGGATCCCCTTCGCCTATGGGGCCGACGAGGGCAAGGAGCTGGCGCCGTACCTCGAAACCCTGCCGCTGACGCCAACGTTCAAGGCCTACCTCGACGGCATCGACCGCACGCCGCTGCCGGCCGTGGATTTCCTGGTGGCGCTCAACCAACGCCTGAGCCAGGACATCAACTACCTGATCCGCCTGGAGCCGGGCGTGCAGACCCCGGAAGAGACCCTCGAACGCGCCTCCGGCTCCTGCCGCGACTCGGCGTGGCTGCTGGTGCAGCTGCTGCGTCATCTCGGGTTGGCGGCGCGCTTCGTCTCCGGCTACCTGATTCAACTGACGGCGGATGTGAAAAGCCTCGACGGCCCGTCCGGCACCGAGGCGGACTTCACCGACCTGCACGCCTGGTGCGAGGTGTACCTGCCCGGCGCAGGCTGGATCGGCCTGGACGCCACGTCCGGGCTGTTCGCCGGCGAGGGGCACATTCCGCTGGCGTGCAGTCCCGATCCGTCGTCGGCGGCACCGGTCAGCGGGATGGTGGAGCCTTGCGGGTGCGAGTTCAGCCACGAAATGACCGTGGAGCGGATCCTGGAAACGCCACGGGTCACCAAGCCCTACACCGACGGGCAGTGGCAGGCGATCCAGGCGCTGGGGCGGCGGGTCGACGCCGACCTGCTCGCAGGCGATGTGCGCCTGACCATGGGCGGCGAGCCGACCTTCGTCTCCATCGACGACCCCGACGGCGCCGAATGGAACACCGCCGCCCTCGGCCCGGACAAGCGCCGGCTCTCCGCCGAGCTGTTCCGGCGCCTGCGCGAACATTACGCCCCCGAAGGACTGGTGCACTTCGGGCAGGGCAAGTGGTATCCCGGCGAGCAGCTGCCGCGCTGGTCGCTGAACTGCCATTGGCGCCGCGACGGCGTGCCGGTCTGGCGCAACAGCGCGCTGATCGCCGACGAGCGGCAGGACTACGGCGCCGACAGCGCATTGGCCGGGCGCTTTCTGGCGAGCGTCGCCGAACGCTTGAGGTTGCCGGCGCGGTTCGTGTTCGCGGCCTACGAAGACCATCTCCATTACCTGTGGCGCGAGGGCGCCTTGCCGGTCAACGTCAGCGCCGAGGATCCGCGGCTGGAGGATCCGCTGGAGCGGGCGCGCCTGCGCAAGGTCTTCAGCCAGGGGCTGGGCAAGGTGATCGGCCAGGTGCTGCCGCTGGCGCGTACCGCCAAGGGCGACCAGTGGCAGAGCGGGCGCTGGTACCTGCGCGACGACCACTGCCGGCTGGTGCCGGGGGACTCGCCGCTGGGCTACCGCCTGCCGCTGGCGTCGCAGCCGTGGGTGAAGGCGGCGGAGTATCCGTACGTCCATCCCAACGACCCGAACCAGGACTTCCCCGACCTTCCGGACACCGCGCAGCTCAACCGGCACGGCGAGCCCGCCGAGGCTGACGAGCGCCGGCCGGCGGTGGATGCGTCCGCCGACTGGCTGACCCGTACCGCGCTGTGCGCCGAACCGCGGGGCGGGCGCCTGTACCTGTTCATGCCGCCGTTGCAGCGGGTGGAAGAGTATCTGGAACTGGTGGCGACCATCGAGGCTACCGCCCAGGAGCTCAACTGCCCGGTGTTGCTGGAAGGCTATGAGCCGCCGGCCGACCCGCGCCTGGCCAACTTCCGCATCACCCCGGATCCGGGGGTGATCGAAGTCAACGTCCAACCGTCCGCCACCTGGGACGAACTGGTCGAGCGCACGGAGTTCCTCTACGAGCAGGCGCGGCTGACCCGGCTGTCCACCGAGAAATTCATGATCGACGGGCGGCACACCGGCACCGGCGGCGGCAACCATTTCGTCCTCGGCGGGGCGACGCCGGCCGACTCGCCGTTCCTGCGCCGTCCGGACCTGCTGCGCAGCCTGATCAGTTACTGGCACAACCACCCGTCGCTGTCGTACCTGTTTTCCGGCCTGTTCATCGGCCCGACGTCCCAGGCGCCCCGGGTCGACGAGGCGCGCAACGACGCCCTGTACGAACTGGAGATCGCCTTTAAGCAGATGCCGGCGCCGGGTGAGCAATGCCCGCCGTGGCGGGTGGACCGGTTGCTGCGCAACCTGCTGATCGACGTCACGGGCAACACCCACCGCGCCGAGTTCTGCATCGACAAGCTCTATTCGCCGGACGGCGCCAGCGGACGCCTGGGCCTGCTGGAGCTGCGCGCCTTCGAGATGCCGCCCCATGCGCGCATGAGCCTGATCCAGCAACTGCTGCTGCGGGCGCTGGTGGCGCGGTTCTGGCGCGAGCCCTATGCGCCGCCGAAACTGGCGCGCTGGGGCACCGAGCTGCACGACCGCTTCATGCTGCCGCACTTCATCGCGCAGGATTTCGCCGAGGTCATCGACGACCTCGACCGGGCCGGCTATCCGTTGCGGGCCGAATGGTTTGCGGCGCATCAGGCGTTCCGCTTCCCCAAGCTCGGCGACTATGCCGTCAACGGCGTCGAACTGGAGCTGCAACAGGCCCTCGAACCCTGGCATGTGCTGGGCGAAGAGGGCGGGGCGGGCGGTACGGTGCGTTACGTCGACTCTTCGCTGGAGCGCGTGCAGGTCAAGGTCTGCGGATGGATGCCGCAGCGGCATCGGTTGACCTGCAACGGCGTTGCGGTGCCGCTGCACCCCACCGGGCGGGTCGGCGAATACGTGGCCGGGGTGCGGTTCCGCGCCTGGCAGCCGGCCAACTGCCTGCAACCGACCATCGGCGTGCACGCACCGTTGGTGTTCGACCTGGTCGACACCTGGGCGCAGCGTTCCCTCGGCGGCTGCCAGTACCATGTCGCCCATCCGGGCGGGCGCAATTTCGAGACGTTGCCGGTCAATGCCAACGAGGCAGAGAGCCGGCGCCTGGCGCGTTTCTTCCGCATCGGGCACACGCCGGGGAACATTCCGATAGCGGAGGTGGAAACGGATGACGAGTTTCCGCTGACTCTCGATTTGCGACGTTTCTGAACCGTACGCGACGCTCGGACTTTTCGTATATCCGGGTGTCACGTGCCTGCGTTAGTCTGACCGTTCCTTGCCGGTTGCCGAGCTCTCCATGCCAGACCTGCTTGACCGCTACCCGCTGACGGCGGGCACCTACCACGAACTGCTCGACGGCAGCGGCGCGGTGCGTCCGCACTGGCGCCGGCTGTTCGACCAGCTGCAGCGCAGCACGCCGCAGCAGCTGGCACAGCGTCAGGCGCTGCTGGCGCGGCAGATCCAGGAGAACGGCGTCACGTACAACGTCTATGCCGACCCCAAGGGCGCCGACCGCCCGTGGGAGCTGGACCTGCTGCCCCATGTGATCGCCGCCGACGAGTGGCAGCGGCTGTCGGCCGGGATCGCCCAGCGGGCGCGACTGCTCAATGCGGTGCTGGCGGACCTGTACGGCCCGCAGCGGCTGATCCGCGAAGGGCTGCTGCCGGCGGAGCTGGTGTTCGGCCACAACAACTTCCTCTGGCCCTGTCAGGGCATTTCGCCGCCGGACGGGGCGTTCCTGCATCTGTACGCGGCGGATCTGGCGCGCACGCCGGACGGCCGCTGGTGGGTCACGGCGGACCGCACCCAGGCGCCGTCCGGGGCCGGGTATGCGCTGGAGAACCGCACCATCGTGTCCCGTGCCTTCCCCGAGCTGTACCGGGACCTGCGGGTGCAGCACCTGGCGGGCTTCTTCCGCACGCTCCAGGAAACCCTCGTGCGCCAGGCGCCGGGCGACAGCGAGACGCCGCTGGTGGTGCTGCTGACGCCGGGGCGCTTCAACGAAAGTTATTTCGAACACCTGTACCTGGCGCGGCAGCTCGGCTATCCGCTGGTGGAGGGCGGCGACCTCACCGTGCGCGACACCACGGTGTACCTCAAGACCCTCAGCGGCCTGCGTCGGGTGCACGCGATCATGCGCCGGCTCGACGATGATTTCTGCGACCCGCTGGAGCTGCGCACCGACTCTGCCCTCGGCGTGCCCGGCCTGCTGGAGGCGGTGCGCCGCGGGCGGGTGCTGGTGGCCAACGCGCTGGGCAGCGGCGTGCTGGAGTCGCCGGGGTTGCTGGGGTTCCTGCCGAAGATCAGCCAGCACCTGTTCGGCGAAGAACTGATCCTGCCGTCCATCGCCACCTGGTGGTGCGGTGAGGCGCCGGTGCTGGCCCAGGCCCTGGAAAAACTGCCGGAGCTGCTGATCAAGCCGGCCTTTCCTTCACAGAGCTTCACGCCCGTGTTCGGCCGCGATTTGAGTGAAAAACAGCGCCAGGCCCTCGCCGAGCGCATGCAGGCGCGGCCTTATGCCTATGTCGCGCAAGAGTTGGCGCAGCTGTCCCAGGCGCCGGTCTGGCAGGCCGAGGACGGCCAGTTGCAGGCGCGGGCCATCGGCATGCGCCTGTACGCGGTGGCCAGCCGCGAGGGCTACCGGGTGTTGCCGGGCGGGCTGACCCGGGTGGCCGCCGAGGCCGACGCCGAAGTGGTGTCGATGCAGCGCGGCGGCGCCAGCAAGGACACCTGGGTGCTGGGCGACCGGCCGCCGAGCGGCGAACAGTGGAAGGCCCAACGCAGCATCGGCGTGCACGACCTGGTGCGGCGCGACCCCTACCTGCCGTCGCGGGTGGTGGAGAACCTGTTCTGGTTCGGCCGCTATTGCGAGCGCTGCGACGACAGTGCGCGGCTGCTGCGGATCGTGCTGGCGCGCTACATCGACGGCGACGATCCGCAGGCCTTGCAGGCCGCCGTGGACCTCGGCGAACGGCTGATGCTGCTGCCGGACGAAGGCGAACTGCCGCAGCGCCTGCTGGCGGCGCTGCTCGGCGAAGACTGGTCGTTCAGCCTGCGCGCCAACCTGCAGCGCCTGCAATGGGCGGCGTCCCAGGTGCGCGGCAAGCTGTCGCGGGAAAACTGGCAGGCGCTGGTGGAGCTGCAGCGCGAGGCCGCCGAACTGGACGGCGACGAGCCGGACTTCGGCGAGCTGCTGGATTTCCTCAACCGGCTGGTGACCTCGCTGGCGGCGCTGTCCGGATTCGCCCTGGACGACATGACCCGCGACGAGGGCTGGCGCTTCCTGATGATCGGGCGGCGGATCGAGCGATTGCAGTTCCTCAGCGCCAGCCTGGCGGCGTTCCTGCGGGGCGCCGGCGCGTTCGACCAGGCGGGGCTTGAGTGGTTGCTGGAGCTGGGCAACAGCAGCATCACCTACCGTTCACGCTACCTGGCGGTGGCGCAGTTGATCCCGGTGCTCGACCTGTTGCTGCTCGACGAACAGAACCCCCACGCGGTGCTGTTCCAGCTGAAGCTGGTGGCCCGCACCGTCAAGCGGCTGAACGATGATTTCGGTGCACCGAGGGAAGCCGGGTTGGCGCCATTGGCCGAGCGTCTGGCGCGCATCGACCTCGGCTGCCTGGAGAACCCGCTGTTCGGCGAGGCCAGCGTGCGCGCCGCGCTCGACGGGCTGGCCGACCTGCTGCAAGAGATCGCCGATGTCAGCGCGCAGGTGTCCGATCGCCTGGCCCTGCGCCATTTCGCCCATGTCGACGATGTCAGCCAGCGCACGGTGTCCGTCTGATGAATGCCCGCTACCAAGTCCTCCACGACACCTGCTACCGCTACGACAGCCCGGTTTCGCTGGCACAGCAGTTGGCCCATCTGTGGCCCCGCGAGTGTGCCTGGCAGCGCTGCACCGAGCAGCGTCTGCTGATCAGCCCGGAGCCGACCGCCCGCCGGGACGAGCTGGACGTGTTCGGCAACCCGCTGACGCGCCTGGCGTTCGAGCGGCCCCATGACGAGTTGCAGGTCAGTGCGCGGCTGATGGTCGAGGTACTGGCGCGACCGGCAACGGACTTTGCCCTGTCCCCGGCCTGGGAGGCGACGTGCGCCGCGCTGGCCTACAGCGGTCGGCCGCTCTTGCCCCACGTGCTGGAAGCCTGCCGCTATCGGTTCGAATCGCCCTATGTGCACCTCAAGCGCCGCTTCGTCGAGTTCTCCGACAGCTGCTTCACGCCGGGGCGGGCCATGCTCTGGGCGGTGCAGGCCTTGATGCAGAAAATCTTCAGCGAGTTCACCTTCGATGCCGAAGCGACCCAGGTCGCGACGCCGCTGGTGGAAGTGCTGGAGCGGCGGCGCGGGGTCTGTCAGGACTTCGCCCACCTGATGCTGGCCTGCCTGCGCTCCCGGGGGTTGGCGGCGCGTTACGTCAGCGGCTACCTGCTGACCCGGCCGCCGCCGGGGCAGCCCCGGCTGATCGGCGCCGACGCGTCTCACGCCTGGGTGTCGGTGTTTTGCCCGGTGCTGGGCTGGGTGGACTTCGACCCGACGAACAATGTGCAGCCGGCGCTGGAGCACATCACCCTGGCCTGGGGCCGGGACTTCTCCGATGTGTCGCCGTTGCGCGGGGTGATTCTGGGCGGGGGCAGCCATGACCCGGAGGTGCGGGTCACGGTGATGCCGCTGGATTGACCGCGATGCGGTGGGGTTCACCTGTCCAGTGCGGGAGCCGCAGTTTGCGGCGCCCTCACTGGCGCTATCGCCAGCAGGCTGGCTTGTATGCTGGTACTTGAAGGGAGGAGGAGGGACTAGGCTGGATTCTGACTGTTGACGCAGTACAGACCCGTGGGAGATTTCGCC
>NZ_NEIZ01000025.1:0-58261 GCF_002113645.1 Pseudomonas sp. B35(2017)
GGTTGGGGGTGGGTTTGAACATGGTGAAGCTCCTTGATTGATGGAGCCGCCACGATTCGCTGCGAAACGAAGTGAGGTGGCAGCTGTACGCAGGTTCGCAGACCGGGAATCAAGGAACCCGGCATACCCGAGGGTATCCCGCGCACAGCCACCATAATGCAGCGCTGCCATCTACACCGATGGCAGCGGAACAGAACGCTGTGCGTCTTGATTGAGCCAGGCTGCGAAACCCGATCACTGATTTTTTAGTGACAGGCAAACGATAAAACCCGCCCCCAAGGCGTACAAGCCGGCGGATTCTGGCGTAGCTGTAGGCAATGGCGCAAGGTAGTGAAGGGGGATGGAATTCTTTCTAAACTTGTTTAAACAGCATTTTCTGAGTATTGAAAAGATTCTGTGATATCCATGAATGAAAACGGGACGGCAAAATAAATCCGTCCCGTTTTTTGATAGCGCGCCTGACTAGCTCGACTTGATCATCGCATCAAGGCTTAGTTTCATTATTCAATATCACGAACCGCGCAGTGTTGCCTGGCTCATTCATCCTCCGGCAAAAACGGTGAATGGAGCCCATACGCAGCAGTCATTGACACCAAAATCAAATTCGAAAAAGCGATTGAAGCCATGCACCGTCTGGTGCATCCTTTCGCCCCGAAAATTTACATGGACGTAAATAGTTAATGCACTCATCCCCAAGCACCGTGCCGCCCCCCAGCAGCTGCACGCTGCCCCCAGCTGTTCACCCAAGCGGCTTGAAGACTTCGCTTCGCCTTTACGGGGTGGTTCGTATCTTGGGAAGCAGCGACATCCCAGCCCGCGCACCGGTCGAAATTCTTTGCACACCCTGCGGCAATGGTAATGCCATACAAGCATTCGTATCGCGATTGGACGCCGAATTGGTCGCCCGCTCAATGCCAACCAGCGGCTACCGTGCCATCCCTTTGGCGCAATTCGACCCCACTGATGTCATCCACGCCCACCAAGGATGGCTCAGCGTCTTTCTATGCTGCGGGCTCAGCTCACAGCGTGGCTCCCTGTGCCTAGCAAATGGTCGTTTGCCCAGCCTTGGCTGGTTTGTCCATGCCCAGACCGGCCCGTGGGCACCTGGGCGATTCCTGCATTGGGGTGAGGAAGTCGCGCAGACACTGCTTGATGCCTACCGCAGTGTTGGCATGCCCAATTACAACTCCTGGCTCAACCAGCTTGATGATTATTCCAGTCACTCCATGGATGGCTGCACTGAACTCGCCTGGCAAGCACTCAAGGCCTGCAGTGCGCCCCAAGAAAGCTACCGAGCCATGTACAACCCCATGGATGAATGCTGGCGATTTTCAGACGCCCCCATTGACCTCCACTACCCCCTTTGAATACCTGAAAAGGACGTTCCCATGAGTGGCAAACCTGCTGCGCGCATTACCGATCCCACTGCGTGCCCAGTTTTGGGTCACGGCACCAATTCGCTGGTAACCGGCTCATCAGATGTGTTCTTCGAAGGCTTGGGCGCTGCCCGCCTAAACGACACCTCAGCGTGCGGAAGCCCGATTACCGGCAGTGTCTCTTCAACCGTATTAATCAATGGCTTCAATGCCGCCACCGTCGGCAGCGTTGGCGCTCATGGCAATACGGTGACGGCAGGCGCGAGCACTATCATTATCGGTGACACCTTCGTGCCTGCGCCCTTCAGTGGACTATCGTCGATGCCGGTGCACTTCAGCGACAAGATAAAGCTGGTCGACGAATCTACGGGTGAGCCTATTCCTAACCATGCCTACGGTATTCAGCGCGCCAATGGCAGCATTGAACATGGAGTCAGTGATGCGCAGGGCTATACCCATGTGGTGAGTTCGCATCTGGCTGAAAGCATCAAGTTATTTTTGGAAGATTAAGAACATGGAAGCAGAGAAAATCATTTTACCCAGTGGTAACTCAGCAAGTCTGGCGGCAACGCACACACTGACGCCGGTGAATAACTCACAAATAAAGGCCGTGCCTGTATCCACCCCCAAACCCATTATTTTTTACATTGGTGGTGCTGGAGACCAAGAAAGCTATTACTTCCAAGGTGCATTTCACAACATTGATGATGTCGACTTGCTAATGTCAAAAAGGATGGAAAACGCACAGCTTTCCGAAAAATACACAAAATACGTCTGGGGATATAACGAGGCTCGTGGGGACGGTGATATCAAAAAACACATCACCAATCTCATCCCTAACAGATCATGCCCTATCTATATAGTTGGACACAGCCTAGGCGGATGGAATGGCGCTCACCTCTCGAAAATATTGTCTGATGAAGGTTACAAAATCGCGCTCCTAATAACCTTGGATCCTGTCGGCAAAGGCTTTCTGGTTTGGTTGGGCTCTGATATCTACTACTCTGAACCAACTCCCGTTGCCGACATGTGGATCAATATCCGCGCAAACCCAATAAAGTCGGACGCGTCAGACCACGTTGCCAACTTCGGAGAACGATGGGTTGTGAGCCAAGGCCCAACGATAAATGCAACAGTCAACATAAACCACGCGTTTGCGAGCCACATGATGGTTGCCCCGATTCAAGGTGAAAAATGTGCGCTGGACTTCCTTTATGATGCATATGTGAAAAACATAAAATGATTAAAGCTAAAAAATTACTAATATTGGCCACTGCACTAATTTGCAGCGCATGCGCTCGGACACCCAACATCCCGGTTGCGTCATTGACGTTTGTAGGTTTTGCAAACTATGGCGACGCGCTACTTTACGTGACGCTCGAATCAGATCAAAACCTGATCGAGGTTTTCAATATCTACGAAAAACAGAATCAAAACACCCCTAAACTCGTATGCTCCTTGAATCATGACAAAAATTTCAATGTAACCCACACAATTAAAACACGAGGCGTGGGCCTTTTGGAAGCTGACGCCAAACCCAGTAAAGATGGACGCTTTTATTTCCGCTCTTCACTATCATTCAACGCAACCGAAGAAAGAGAGATATCTATCCCGATCTCGATCACCTCGGGCGCAGTATTAGAGACTCTGTTGGCGGGGCAAGAGAGCATCCCATGCCAGGTGTATATCACTGCTTATGGATTCAAGGCTTATTACACTAATACTGTATATATTCCTACTTCAGGCCTGATTGTACATTTAAAAAAAATGAATAATGCAGCTGAACGCCACCAGTAATTGTTTGTCGCTAACGCGCTAATTTACTCGTCGTATGGGAGTATCTTCGATAAAAATGGCACTTCGTAAAGGTCACCAAGCTGGATCTGGGTCAGCTCGGCTTTGAGAAAACTCAGCCCAAGGCCATCGGGCGCCCCGCCTACGACCCCGCCGATCAGCTCAAACTCTACCTTTATGGCTATTTCCAGCGCATTCGTTCGTCCCGTCACCTGGAAGCCGAATGCCAGCGCAACATCGAGGTGATGTGGTTGATCAACCGGATCAAACCCGACTTCAAGACCATCGTCGATTTTCGTAAGAACAACAAAGTCGCTTTCGTTACGACGTGCCGGGCTTTTGTGGACGGCTAAATAAATCCGTCCCGTTTCTTCCCTCTGTGTGAGCTGTAGGAACCTCTATGAGCTGTAGATTCCTCTGTGGCGAGGGCGCTTGCTCCCGCTGGTCTGCGAAGCGGCCCCAAATCCTGCGGTCGAGGTTTGCCTGGAACACCGCGTGCCCCGGCTTTGCGGCTGCTGCGCACCCGAGCGGGAGCAAGCTCCCTCGCCACAGGATCACAGGATCACAGGATCACAGGATCACAGGATCACAGGATCACAGGATCACAGGATCACAGGATCACAGGATCACAGGATCACAGGATCACAGGATCACAGGATCACAGGATCACAGGATCACAGGGATCGGGCCATCGGCCGCACGGGACATGCGCATGAAAAGGGGCCTTAGATGGCCCCTTTGTCTCACTGCTGCTGCACCACCTCGGTGGCCGCCGGTTTCTTCGGCTTCATCAGGCTGAAGTCGATCAACGGACGCTGCTCGCGTTCGTACGGGTTGCCGATCATCAGCGGGCGTGGCTTGAAGCTGTCGCTGACCAGGCTCTTGCTGCGGTCCAGTTCGTCGAAGCTCAGGCCGGCCAGATCCGCCCAGGTGTGGATCAGGTGCGAACTGCTGTAAGGGCGGCTCAGGTCGCCGACGAAGTTCCAATCATGGGTCTGGCGCCACTTCGGCGAGGCCCAGGCCATGAACGGGATGGTGTACATCGGTGCGGTCGGCTTGTTCTCGTTGCGGCCCAGGGTGGTGTGGCCGACCGAGTCGAAGACGTCTTCGCCGTGGTCGGAGAGGTACAGCAGGAAGCCGTTCGGATCGGACTTGGCGTAGTCCTTGATCAGGCTCGACACCACGAAGTCGTTGTACAGCACCGCGTTGTCGTAGCTGTTGTACGTCGGCACCTGGTCGTCGCGCAGGCCGGCCGGCACACCGTCGCGGTCCTGGAACTTGTCGAAGCTCGGCGGATAGCGGTACTGGTAGCTCATGTGGGTACCGAGCAGGTGCACGACGATGAGCTTGCGCGGCGCCGCGTCGGCCAGGGCCTTGTTGAACGGCTCGATCACATCGCCGTCGTACTGGGCGGCGTTCTGGTTGCGGTTGTTGTTGAGGTACACCTGCTCGTCGGCCTGTTCGGAGAAGGTCGTGAGCATGGTGTTGCGCTTGGTCATGGTCTGCTGGTTGGTGATCCAGAACGTCTTGTAGCCGGCCTGTTTCATCATGCTCACCAGCGACGGCGTGGACAGGTACAGGTCCGGGTTCTCTTCGTCGGCAAAGGTCAGCACCTGCTGCAGCGCCTCGATGGTGTACGGGCGCGGGGTGATGACGTTGTCGAAAACCGTCAGTTGATCCTTGAGCTTGTCCAGCTCAGGCGTGGTCTTGCGCGGGTAGCCGTAGAGGCTCATGCGCTGGCGGTTGGTGGACTCGCCGATCACCAGCACCAGGGTCGCCGGCTGGTCGGCGCCCGCATCCTTGAGGTTGTGCAGCGGCGGGATCTTGCTGGCGCTGTGCAGCATGCCCTGCATTTCGCCCAGGGTTTCGAGGTAGCGGTGATAGGCCACGGCCATCTGCCATGGCACGGCCGGCTCGATGCGGGTCTCGAACTTCTCGAAACCGCCGGCGAAGCTGCCGGTGCGCTGGGTCTGCTTGATCAGCGGATAGCCGACCACGGCCAGCAGGATCGCCATCGCCGCCACGAACGCGCGGCCACGGGGCATGTAGACCGGGCGCAGGCGTGTCCACAGGAACCAGGCGAACGCGGTGTGGGCGAGGAACGCCGGAATCATCCACCAGGCGAAGTATTGGGTGATGTACTCGCCGGCCTCGGACACGTTCGACTCGAACATGATGAAGATGACGCTCTGGGAGAACTCCTGCTGGTAGATGAAGAAGTAGCCAAGGCTGGCCATCGAGCAGGCCCACAGCACCACGCCGATCAGCGCGGCGAGCAGGCGGGTGCGTTTGGGGAACAGCAGCATCGGCGCCAGCCACACGGCGCTCATCACGAACGCCTGGCGGAACCCGGTGAACCCGGAGGTGCCGGTCAGCTGGATCAACAGTTGGGTGATGCCCGAAAAGTACCAGAAGAACACGAACAGCCAGAGCAGTCCGGTCCAGTCAAAACCTGTCGCAGTCGTATTGCTGCGTTTGAACAATGCCATTCAGCGCTCCGCTCACTCGTCACAACCACCGCCGGTGCATCCTTTTGCCGACGAACGGAAGCCGAACGCTCTCGCTCGGCTCAATCGGCGGAGTATCAACAAGCGGATGTGAAAACTTTGTGAGTTGCCCGTAAAGGCGAGGCGGGCATCGTGACGGGAACGGCGCGGGCCGCTCCCGGGGCAGAGGGGTCAGGCGTTGGGGCGGCGCTGCAGGGTCGGCAGCGGGGCGGGCTGGGCGCCCTGCGTCAGCAGGCGCAGTTGCGCCAATTCCCGCTTGAGCTGATCGCGTTCGTCCTTCAGCTCGCGCAGTTCATCGCGGCGGATCGTGACGTACAGGGTTTGTGGCGGTGTTGCGGTATGTACTGTGCCCATTGCTCACCTCGCAAACGGCGTGACTCAACCGTGAATCGGCTCCCGTGGCCGGGATCCTGACTCACTATCGGCGCCGATTCTGATTTCTTTTGCTTGTGATGGGAACTTTTTTATTTTTTGCGGTCGTTGTGTCTTCGCCACGTTTCCCGACGTTATCTGTCTGGATCGGGCACAATGCCCGGAAACTTCATCACGACGCTTCGGACTAACCTCCATCAGTCGCGTTGGGCTATAACCATTGACACACTTTTACTGCAGTAAGGAGCATCAGCACATGCAACTCGGGATTATTGGACTGGGCCGCATGGGCGGCAACATTGCGCGGCGCCTGATGCTCGACGGTCACACCACCGTTGTTTACGACCGCAATACCGCTTTTGTGGACACCCTGGCCGCCGAGGGCGCCACGGGCGTCGCCGACCTGCCGGCGCTGGTCGCCGGCCTCGCCAAGCCTCGCGCCGTGTGGGTCATGCTGCCGGCCGGCGCGCCGACCGAAGAGACCATCGAAACCCTGAGCACCCTGCTTGAGGCCGGCGACACCATCATCGACGGCGGCAACACCAACTATAAGGACGACATCCGCCGGGCCAAGACCCTGGCCGAGAAAGGCCTGCACTACATCGACGTGGGCACCTCCGGCGGCGTCTGGGGCCTGGAGCGCGGCTACTGCATGATGATCGGCGGCGACGCCGCGACCGTCAGCCGTCTCGACCCGCTGTTCAAGACGCTGGCGCCGGGCATGGGCGACATCCCGCGCACCAAGGACCGCAAGTCCGACGACCCGCGTGCCGAGCACGGCTACATCCACGCAGGTCCCGCCGGCGCAGGGCACTTCGTCAAGATGATCCACAACGGCATCGAGTACGGCATGATGCAGGCCTTCGCCGAAGGCTTCGACATCCTCAAGACCAAGTCCAGCGACCGCCTGCCGGAAGATCAGCGCTTCGACCTGAACGTCGCCGACATCGCCGAGGTGTGGCGCCGCGGCAGCGTGGTGTCGTCCTGGCTGCTGGACCTGACCGCCGACGCGCTGGCGGCCGACCCGAAACTCGACGGCTTCTCCGGCTCTGTCGCGGACAGCGGCGAAGGCCAATGGACCATCGAGGCGGCCATGGAACAAGCGGTGCCGGTGCCGGTGCTGTCCAACTCGCTGTTCTCGCGCTACCGCTCCCGCGGCCAGGGCACCTTCGGCGACAAGATCCTTTCGGCCCAGCGCTTCGGCTTCGGCGGCCATGTGGAGACCGCGAAGAAATGACCCATGTGATCCGCAGGAAGTCCAAGGCCGAGCCCGCGCCGCCGACCACGCTGTTTCTGTTCGGCGCCCACGGCGACCTGGTCAAGCGCCTGCTGATGCCGGCGCTGTACAACCTCAAGCGCGACGGGTTGCTCGGTGACGGACTGCGGATCATCGGCGTTGACCACAACGCCATCAGCGATGAAGGCTTCGCGAAGAAACTCGAAGACTTCATCCGCGACGAAGTGGCCAGCAAGGTCGGCAAGGGCAACCAGTCCCTTGACCCGGCCTTGTGGGCCCAGCTTGCGAAAAACATCAGCTACGTCCAGGGCGACTTCCTGGACGACGGCACCTATTCGGCCCTGGCGGCGAAGATCGCCGACAGCGGCACCGGCAACGCGGTGTTCTACCTGGCCACCGCGCCGCGTTTCTTCAGCGAGGTGGTGCGCAGGCTCGGCAGCGCCGGCCTGCTGGAGGAAGCTCCGGAAGCGTTCAGGCGGGTGGTGATCGAAAAGCCGTTCGGCTCGGACCTCAAGACCGCCGAAGCCTTGAACGCCTGCCTGCTCAAGGTGATGACAGAGAAGCAGATCTACCGGATCGACCATTACCTGGGCAAGGAAACCGTGCAGAACATCCTGGTCAGCCGGTTCTCCAACAGCCTGTTCGAAGCCTTCTGGAACAACCACTACATCGACCACGTGCAGATCACCGCCGCCGAGACCGTCGGCGTGGAGACCCGCGGCAGCTTCTACGAAAACACCGGCGCCCTGCGGGACATGGTGCCCAATCACCTGTTCCAGCTGCTGGCGATGGTCGCCATGGAGCCGCCGGCCGCGTTCGGCGCCGACGCGGTGCGCGGCGAGAAGGCCAAGGTGGTCGGCGCCATCCGCCCCTGGACCACGGAAGAGGCGCGGGCCAACTCGGTGCGTGGCCAGTACGGCGCCGGAGCCCTGGACGGCAAGCCGTTGGCCGGTTACCGCGAAGAGGCCAACGTTTCGCCGGACAGCACCACGGAAACCTACGTGGCGCTGAAGGTGATGATCGACAACTGGCGCTGGGTCGGCGTGCCGTTCTACTT
This sequence comes from Pseudomonas sp. B35(2017), assembly GCF_002113645.1. Taxonomy (NCBI): domain Bacteria; kingdom Pseudomonadati; phylum Pseudomonadota; class Gammaproteobacteria; order Pseudomonadales; family Pseudomonadaceae; genus Pseudomonas; species Pseudomonas sp. B35(2017). Next base: position 8,344 of record NZ_NEIZ01000025.1, read on the forward strand.
GCGCACCGGCAAGCGCATGAGCGTGCGCGACACCGAGATCGTCATCTGCTTCAAGCCGGCGCCTTATGCGCAGTTCCGCGACACCGAAGTGGACGAGCTGCAGCCGACCTACCTGCGCATCCAGATCCAGCCCAACGAAGGCATGTGGTTCGACCTGCTGGCCAAGCGGCCGGGGCCTGCGCTGAACATGGCTAACATCGAACTGGGTTTCGCCTACAAGGACTTCTTCGAGATGCAGCCGTCCACCGGTTACGAGACGCTGATCTACGACTGCCTCACCGGCGACCAGACGCTGTTCCAGCGCGCCGACAACATCGAGAACGGCTGGCGGGCGGTGCAGCCGTTCCTCGACGCCTGGCAGCAGGATGCGAGCGTGCAGGCCTATGCGGCCGGCGAAGACGGCCCGGAAGCGGCCAACGAACTGCTGACCCGCGACGGCCGCGTCTGGCATGGCCTGGGATGAGTGACACTGCGCCGCAACCCATCCGTTTTCTGCTCAGCGACATGGACGGCACGCTGCTGCGGGCCGACCACAGCCTGAGCCCGCGCACGGTCGAAGCCGTGCGCGCCTTGCGCGAGGTCGGCGTGCTGTTCAGCCTCGCCACCGGACGTCCACCCAGGGCCATGCGACAGCAGATCGAGGCGTTGGGCGTCGATTTGCCGACGGCGGGCTTCAACGGCGGCACGATCGTCAACCCGGACGGCAGCCTGCTGGCGGCCCACCACTTGCCGGCCACCGCCGCGCTGACGGCGCTGGCGCTGTTCGCCGACCGGCCGGACATCGAAATCTGGGTGTTCAGCGGCGACGACTGGCTGCTCAAGGATCCGCACGGGCCGATGGTGCCGCGCGAGCAGCACGGGCTCGGTTACCCGCCGGTGGTGGTGGACAGCTTCGAACCCTACCTGGAACGCATCTCCAAGATCGTGGCCGCCAGCGACAACACCGAGCTGTTGATCGAGCTGGAGGCGCGCCTGTTGCCGCAGGTCGACGGCATGGCCCAGGTGTCGCGCTCGCAGCCGGTCTATCTGGACGTGACGGCGCTGGAGGCCAACAAAGGCACCGCGTTGGTGACGCTGGCCGAATACCTGGGCATCCCCTTGGCCCAGACCGCCGCCATCGGCGACGGCGGCAACGACCCGGCGATGTTCCACTGCGCCGGGCTGTCGATTGCGATGGGGCAGGCACCGGAGGAGATCCGGCGCCAGGCCGATGCGGTGACCGGCTCGAACAGCGAAGACGGCGTGGCGCAGGCCATCGAGCGGTACATCCTGCCCCGGTAGGGGGCTCATGCTGACGCCATCGCCGGCAGGCTGGCTCCCCCAGGTTTGCTGGGGGAATGCTGACTGTGGGCCACCGCAAACTCTGTGGGAGCCAGCCTGCTGGCGATGGCGGCGTGTCAGGCCCTGAAAATGTCGGCTACAGCCAATAGCTCACCGCATACCAGCCCAAAACGCCCATCACCACGGTGTACGGCAACGCCATCCACACCATGCGCCCATACGACAGGCGCACCAGCGGCGCGATGGCCGAGGTCAGGAGGAACAGGAACGCCGCCTGACCATTGGGAGTCGCCACGCTCGGCAGGTTGGTGCCGGTGTTGATCGCGATCGCCAGCGTCTCGAAATGCTCGCGGCTCATGTGGCCGGACAGGAACGCCTGCTTCACTTCGGTGATGTAGATCGTGGCCACGAACACGTTGTCGCTGATCGCCGACAGCAGACCATTGGCGATGAACAGCATGCCCGGCTGCTGCTCGGCCGGCAGTGCCAGCACCCAGCGGATCAACGGCGCGAACAGTTGCTGGTCGTGAATCACTGCGACCACCGCAAAGAACACCACCAACAGGGCGGTGAAGGGCATGGCGTCCTTGAAGGCGCTGCCCAGCCGGTGTTCATCGGTGATGCCGGTGAAGGCAGTGATCAGCACGATCACCATCAGCCCGATCAGGCCGACCTCGGCGATGTGCAGGGCCAGCCCGGCAATCAGGATCAGAGCGGCGGCGCCTTGCACCAGCAGGGCGGCGCGTTGGCGCGGGGTGCGTTCGGCGTTGTCTTCGGCGGCATAGTTGGCCAGCACGGCGCGAACGTTGTCCGGCAGCAGCGTGCCGTAACCGAACCAGCGCAGCTTCTCCAGCAGCACGCAGGTCGTAAGGCCGGCCACCAGCACCGGCAGAGACACCGGCGCGACCTTGCTGAAGAACTCGGCGAAGTGCCAACCCATCTCATGGCCGATCAGCAGGTTCTGCGGCTCGCCCACCAGCGTGCACACGCCGCCCAGGGCCGTGCCGACCGCGCCGTGCATCAGCAGGCTGCGCAGGAAGGCGCGGAACTGCTCCAGATCCCCGTGGTGCAGCACGGGCAGATGCTGGTCATCGTTGAACTCGCTGTCCTGGCGAGGATCGTTGCCGGAGGCCACGCGGTGGTACACCGAGTAGAAGCCCACAGCGGCGCTGATGATCACGGCGGTGACGGTCAGCGCGTCGAGAAACGCCGACAGGAACGCCGACAGAAAGCAGAACATCAACGCCAGCAGCGCCTTGGAGCGCACGCCCAGCAGCAGGCGCGAGAACAGGAACAGCAGCAGATCCTTCATGAAGTAGATGCCGGCGACCATGAACATCAGCAGCAGGATCACGGGGAAGTTGTGCACCAGCTCATCGTAGATGGCTTGCGGCGTGGTCATGTTCAGCAGCAGCGCTTCGATCAGCAGCAGGCCGCCCGGCATCAGGGGGTAGCACTTGAGCGCCATCGCCAGGGTGAAAATGAATTCGACCACCAGCAGCCAGCCGGCAGCCACCGGGCCTGCCGTCCACAACACCAGCGCGTTGAGTATCAGGAACCCGACGATGCACGCCTTGTACCAACGGGGAGAGTGCCCGAGAAAATTGTGCGCGAACGCTTGGGCCATCGAGCCGGACATCGGTTGCTCCTTGTCTTAAGAAGCGCGCACGGTGCCGCAAGCTTCGATCAAGATCAAGCGTAGGAGTTTTCTCTTTATTGATTCAGATAACGCGCCACGACAGCACGGTAATTGCCGTCAAGCGAGTAGCCGCCGACCAGAATCCCGCCGTCGCGCTCTAGGGCCATGGATGTGGCGGTGTCCAGACTGTGCCCCAGCCGCGTGCGCAGCCAGCCGTTGCCGTCGCCGAAGCACCGGTCCGGCCGGCCATCCGCCAGGTAGCGGGCGACGATGAAATCCGCTTCGACGCCGCCGATAGTGGCGCCGGCCGCGATGATCCGACCATCCGCCATCCGGACGGCGGCGGTCCACTGGCAACCGCTGTGGCCGATTTCCAGCAGGTGCGGTCGCGCGCCGTTGCAATGCACATCCGGGCGGCCGTTGACGTGAAGCGTCAGTGACAGGCAGCGGATCGGATCGCGGCTGCTGCCCAGGCAATGCAGGCGCTCGGCGGATTCGAGGACCTGGCTCACCAGCGCGCTCTGGCCCCCGGCCTTGAACGCCATGAACCCGTCCACGGCGAAGCGCTCGTCCAGTCGGCCGTCCGGCAGGTAACGCGCCAGCAGCCCCTCTTGAGGGAAATCGATGGAGCCGGCGACCACGATGCGCCCGTCCTGCTGCAGCAGCAGGCTGCTGAGCCAGGTGTTCAGCAGCAGGTGGCGAACCATCACGAAGCCGCGGCCATTGAAGGTGCTGTCCGGTTGGCCGCCGGGTGTGAGGCGGATCAGGATGCCGGCATGGTCGGCGAGTTCGAAATGGTGATTGGCGATCAGCAGGATCCGGCCGTCGGGCTGCAAGGCGACGTCGCATGCCTCGGCACCGGGGACGCCGGGCGGCAGCCAAGAGTCGCGCGAGCCCATGGACAGGTCGCCCGGCAAGCGCACGACTTGCCGGCCGTCCTCGCCGAACGCACCGTCGGGGCGGCCGTGGCAGTCAAAGAGGGCGAGGGCGGGCAGGGTGCGGTGGGTGTTTTCATAATGCAGGCCGGCCAGCAGGATCCGTCCGTCAGGCAGTACCAGCACCTTGCCGGCGGTGGCCTCGTAGCCGTCGGCGTAGGCACCGATCACGCTCCCGTGCAGGCCGAAGCTCAGGTCTGCCGAACCGTCCGGCAGCAGACGGGCAAGGCCGAAACGGCTGCCTTGGTCCGTGCCGACCTTGGCGGCCACCAGAATCCGGCCTTGGGCATCGAGCGCCACACCCTGGGTGAGGCTGGAGCGGCTGCCGGCGAAGTAGACCCGGGCGACGCCGTTGGCGGCAAAAGAGGTGTCCAGTTGACCGGCGTTGTCGGGAGGTGCGGGTAACGCATAAGCGGTCTGGGTGGGCATGCACGCGTCTCCTTGCGAGTCGGCCGACACCGGGAAGTCGGTCGGGCAACTGCATGAGCGACCCATTCAATCCTTGAAAGAGTGCAAGTACAACTGACAGAAGTAACAGGTGGAGGGTCGCACTGTGCCAGAACAATGACTTTCTGAACCAGTCGCAAGCCTGCCAAGTATTCGGGCCTTCAACTTGTGAAGAAAGTTGTACGCGAGTGCGCTAATAAAAGAAGGGATGCGGCAACTAAGCGCAAGAGGGGCGGATGACAGGAACGTCATCCGCATCGCCCCGGATCAGTGTGGCATCGACCAGGATTGCAGCGTGTAGCCTTCTTCGCTCAGTTCGGCGCGGGCCCGTTGCAGCAGGTGTTCGAGTTGCGCCGGGTCGGAGTAGGCGCTGCTCGGGATCTTCGTGCGGCCGATCTGGGAGTTGGTGCGGTCGATGACGGTCAGGTTCAGTTCGCCGTTGCCGTCTTGTGGGGCCCAGGCCACGCATTGGAAGGGTTCGAACGCGCGGTTGGCAATCAAAAGAGCTTCGTTGATACGGAGCGGGGCGGTCATGGGGTCTTCTCTCTGTAGTGCCCAATCAAGTGATGTGCCGTCGGTTGGGCTTACCGTTCGGCTGGTTACTTGTACTGATGCACGCAACCGGGGGACGGGTCACACAGGATTCGAAGAAATTTCAACTTTCTTCCGATCCGGCAATTGTCCGGGCGCTTTTGAAAGCCTGGTGAAAGAATCATGTCGATAGCTAACTAATAAACCGGTTACTTATAACTGCTTCACTTGTACGCCTATAAGCAATTGATACAAGGTGCCGTCAAATTCTTGCTAATGTTACAGCCAGGTCTGCCAAATGACTGTTTTTGCGATCATTTCCCATAATTTGGCGCCAAGGAACAGTCATGAGCGAAGCGCCTGCCCTACGACGACTATTGGTGGTCGACCCCTGTGACGATTGTCACCGCCTGCTGCCCGGTTTGCGTGCCGTGGGCTGGGATGTCGACAGCTGTTCGCTGGAAAACGCCGCCGACCGCACCTGCGATGTCGGCCTGTTGCGTTTGCAGCCTTTTCATTTGGAGCGCCCGGAGGCGGTCAAGGAACTGATCAGCCGCAGCGGCACCGAGTGGATCGCCGTCCTCAACCAGGAGGTGCTGCGTCTGCAGAACGTCGGGGACTTCGTCTGCGAATGGTTCTTCGATTTCCATACCTTGCCGTTCGACGTCTCGCGGGTGCAGGTGACCCTGGGCCGGGCGTTCGGCATGGCGCGCCTGCGCGGCCAGGGCACGATCCACGTCGATCAGCCGGAGCACGAACTGCTCGGCGACAGCAAGCCGATCCGTGAACTTCGCAAGCTGCTGAGCAAACTGGCGCCCACCGAGTCGCCGGTGCTGATCCGCGGCGAAAGCGGCACCGGCAAGGAATTGGTCGCCCGCACGCTGCACCGCCAGTCCCAACGTCACAGCAAGCCGTTCGTGGCCATCAACTGCGGGGCGATTCCCGAGCATCTGATCCAGTCCGAACTGTTCGGCCACGAGAAAGGCGCGTTCACCGGCGCCCATCAGCGCAAGGTCGGGCGCATCGAGGCGGCCAACGGCGGCACGCTGTTTTTGGACGAGATCGGCGACCTGCCGCTGGAGCTCCAGGCCAACCTGCTGCGGTTTCTCCAGGAAAAACACATCGAACGGGTCGGCGGCAGCCAGCCGATTCCGGTGGATGTGCGCGTTCTGGCGGCCACCCACGTCGACCTTGAGGCGGCCATCGAGAAGAAACGCTTTCGCGAAGACCTGTACTACCGGCTGAACGTATTGCAGGTGGTGACCGCGCCGCTGCGCGAGCGCCACGGCGACCTGTCGATGCTGGCCAACCACTTTTCGCATTTCTACAGCCACGAGACCGGCCGGCGCCCGCGCAGCTTCAGCGAAGACGCCCTGATCGCCATGGGCAAGCACGACTGGCCCGGCAATGTCCGCGAGCTGGCCAACCGCGTGCGCCGCGGCCTGGTGCTGGCCGAAGGGCGGCAGATCGAGGCCCGCGACCTGGGGCTGATCAGCCAGCAGTCGGTCACGACCCCCATGGGCACCCTCGAAGACTACAAGACCCGGGCCGAACGCCAGGCGCTGTGCGACGTGCTGAACCGCCACAGCGACAACCTCAGCGTGGCCGCCAAGGTGCTGGGCGTCTCGAGGCCGACCTTCTACCGTTTGCTGCACAAGCACCAGATCCGCTAGGGCGCGGTGTTTCCCCGGGGAGGGGAAATTGAAAAGGCCCGCTGCGACAGGGATCGCAGCGGGCCTTTTGCATGGGCGCCCGTCAGAAGTAGTACGGGAATTTCAGGCTGAAGGAGAAGTCCGGGGCATCGTCGGTCATGCCGATGGACAGGTTGGGCACGATGGTCAGGTTGTCGGTGGCCGCGATGGTCATGCCGACGTTGAAGTAACCGGCGTTGGCGTCGCTGGACACCACCGATTCCCAATCCCCGCCGTCCTGCTTGAGCTTGCTCTTGCGTTGCACAAGGTCCGAGACGGAGAACGACATACTCATCTTCTCGTTCAGCGCGAACGCGATGCCGGCGCCGATCTGGAAGCTGTCGCCGATGCGCACCTTGCCCGGCGTCTTCTGGTTGACCGTGGAGCTGATGTCGTCGAAGGACTCCTCCAGGTTGTGGGTATAGGACAGGCTGCCGAACAGCACGGCCGGGTCGAAGGTCTTGACCAGCGAGATGCCGGGCGTGATCGACCAGACGCCGTTGCCGGTGGGCAGGGTGTCCGGCACGAACAGGTTGCTGTTGGCGTCGGTCTGGCGCAGCTTGATGCCGAACGGATCCTTGCCGGTAGGGGCCTTGACCCGCAACGTGACCACCGCATCCGGCGTGTTGACCGACTCGTCCATGAACTTGTAGGCGATGCCGAAGTTGACGTCGCCGATGGTCGGGTCGCGGCTCACGTCCTGTTCGGTGGTGACGTTGGCGGCGCCGTTGTTGCCGCCGCCGGACTGGTAGGTCGAGTCGCGGTACACGACCGGCACGTTCAGGTCGAACTGCCAGCGGTTGTCGAAGTTGTAGCGGCCGGTGAGGTCAAGGGTCCAGGTGTCGGCCTTGATCCGGTCCAGGTTGATGTTGCCCAGGAAGATCGAGTCCAGCGCGAGGAAACCGTTGAGGATCAGCTGGCGCGTGTCGTAGCGCGAATAGGTGATGCCGGTCTCGAAGCTGAACTTGCCGCCGCCGAAGAAGCCGCTGGCCTCGTCGTACAGGTTGGACACGCTCTGCGCCGGTTGCGAGTCGTCGGCCAGCGATTGGCCATAGGATGCGCCGCTTCCCCCCGCTGCGCCCCCCGACGCGGCTGCGGCCCCGGTGCCGGCGACCTGCTTGTTGCCTTTCATGTCGGCCGGCGACTTGGCCAGGCGCTTGGGCGGTGGTGAAGCGGGTTGGTCCTCGACCTGGCGGACCCGCTGCTCGAGCACCGCCAGGGCCTTTTGTTGCACTTCGTATCGTTGCTTAAGCTCCAGAAGTTCCTGTTTCAGGGCCTCTACGTCCGCGTCCGGCGCCGCATGCAATGCTGCGGCGGGAAGTAGAGTACTCAAACATACAGCCGCACGCAGTGAAACTGATCGATACATGAATAAGCCGTCCCTTCAAGCCCAATGGTCGAGACTCAGCGTAGTTCAATATCCGATGTTGCGTAGTGCCCTGAGTTGAGTGAGATTGCAGTCCAGCGCGCCGGCGCTCATGCCGTTGTTGCTGAGGACTACGTTGAGTTGCGTCAGGTTATTGACGACGTTGGCGTTGCCGAGCAGGCGGCTGTTCTGCAAAAGCCCGCCCTGGGCGACCTGTTGCAGGGCCGTCCCTTGGTTGCCGGCGGCCTGAATGGCCATCTGCACGCCTCCGCCGGTGGCGGAGACCGCCACGCTGCCGGCGGCGTTGCTGCCGGAAATGGTCTGTCCGGCCATCAGGGCTTGCCCCTGGGCGGGCACCAGTGCCGGTGCCTGGTTGGCCTCTTTGACGTTGATCGCCACGTTGTTGTAGGCGGTGTTGCTGTCGCCGGCGGCGCGCACGCTTTGCGTCACGCCCTGGCTGCTGTTCAGTCCTGCGCCACCAATGACGTTGCCGGTCCCCGTCTGCAGGGGGCTGCCGTTACCGGTTTCCTTGATGGTCGAGACATAGAATTCGGGTTTTACCGTTGCCACTTGTAGTTGCATCGAGGCCGACGCCCCGATCATGTCGCCGCTGGCGTTGCGCCAGGTGCTGCTCATGACCACACCGAAGCTGATGATCCGGCCCGGCATGACGTAGCGACCGCGAAGCTCGGCGAGCTCTTGGTCCTTGATTTCAATGGGTTTGAATCCTGCATTGGCAAAGCTTGATGCGCTCGCTGCCAGGCAGGCGGCGGCCAGCCAATATGAGGTTTTCATCCGCTGCTCCCGGGACATCCAGCCCCATTCTTGTAATCGGCGATTAGAAGAAGTCGCTCTGTATGAACCCGAAGTCCATCAGTTCAGCATCTTTGACGGGGTTGAAAGTATCCAGCTTGTTCTTGGCCGTCAGCGGTTCCGGAGGACTGCGCAATGCATTGGTCTTGTCGTATCCGGGGCCGACGATGGCAAAGACGATGCCGTTCCAACCTTTGACAAAGTCATTGTGGGCGTAGCGTTTGTGTCCTAAAACCGGGTCTCCGATGTAGACCCAATCCTTGTCCGCCCGCTGCAGCACCACAAAATGCTTGTAGCCGCGAATCTCCATCAGTACCACGACCGGAATGCTCACCGACTCGAGTTTGTCGGCCGGTATCCGGTAGCCTCTGGCGCGCATGCCGATGCTTTCCACGTAGCGCTTCATGTCCAGCATGGAGAAACCTTGAGTACGGACAAGGTCCTGGTCTGCGTTGACCAGCATGCCTTTGATGATGTGCTCCTCATCGACGTCGAGCCAATAGGCCTGGCGCAACACCGTCGCCAGTGCGGCGGCGCCGCAGCTGAAGTCGGTTTTCTGTTCGACGATGTCGGCAAACTTGCGCTCACGCAGGCTTTGCACGTCCTTATAGACCAGTACGCCACCGGGCAGGGCGGCCACCGGTATCTGAGCGGCCTGGGTCAGGCCGGACAGGCAAAGCAGGGCGATGAGGGCAGTTGTACGCATGGTCGGGTACGCCTTGTGGGACCGACGAAAAGCCCCGTTTCCGGGGCTTTCGTTTTGATCGCGGTTACATGCAGGCTTTGCAGCCTGCGGCGATGGACAGCGAGTTGCTTTGTTGGTTGCCCACACCTGCCGATACGTTGGCTCCACCGTTGCCGGAGAAGTTGTTCATCGAACCGGTCATGTTGGCGGTGTTGGTCACAGGGTTTTTCCAGCCGTCTTTGGTCAGCACTTGTTGGGTGGTGACGCCAGCCAGACCGAAGACACCAACGGCTTCGAATTTGGCTTTTTGATCGTCGTCACGACCGCCGCCACGGTTGTCGTTGCCATAGCCGCCGTGGCCGCCATGGTGATCGTCGCCTTCGATGGTTGCGGTGCCTTTGGCGGCGAAGACGCCAGCGGCAGAGAAGGTTCCGGTAAGGGTGTCTTTTTTGTAGGTCTGCACGCCTTTGTTGTCGACGACCAGGCCAGTGGAGGACTGGTTGGCGGCAGCGGCGGCGTTGGCTACACGGCCACCCGAAACAGCGATCGCCAGGTTGTTTTTCTGTTGGTTGAAGTTGCCGGAAGTCACGTTGACGCCGATGTTCCCGGAGCCGTTGTTGCCAGCGTTGTTCAGAGTAGCGCTGTTGGTGGTCGACGAGTTTTTCACATAGTTGTTGTTGTTGACTTGAGTGGCGCTCGAGGCAGCAACAGCGGTACCGAAGATGAAGCTTTCGTCGGCGGTGGCCAGGGCAGCGGCGTTGTCTTGTTGGTTGCCGTCGCCGGCGGCCACGTTGGCGCCCATGTTGCCATTGGAGTTGTTCAGCGAGTTGTCAGCCTTGGCATCGTTTTTGGTGCCTTGGTTTTTCACCACGTTGCCGTCGCTGTTCTGTTCGTCCAGCACAGCGGCGCCGGCGCCGGCGGTGATCTGAAGGATTTGCTCAAGGGTCGGGCCTTTTGGATCGTGGCCATGACCGTTGCCGTGGCCGTTACCATGACCGTGATTGTCATCACGGCCGCCTGCCTGTGCTGCGATTGCCATCACTGCTGCAAGTGCGAAAACCAGTGGTTTGAGGGCCATTGTAGGTTTCATGGTGTTTCTCCGTCGTGCTTATTAGTTGGTTAAGTGTTGGTACTTTCTAATTGCACTGCCTGTTTGGGTCAGTCAGCGACCCGGATGCTCAGGGTGTTAGCCATACGGTTCCCCACCCCGGCACTCTGGTTCACCTGGATCACTCCTCGGCTGCCGGTGAAGGCCTGATCACTCGTCGTGACCTGGCGACTGCCGGGTGAGGTGCCAGTTGCTCCTGAGTTCGGTAAAAGCGCCACGTTCTGTTGCGACAGGGCGCTGTCGTCAACGCTCTGCGGGGCAGCACTGATGCTGACGCGCGTCACGTTGGCCATCTGGTTGTTGGCGCCGGCGCCCTGGTTCACGCCCAGGATCCCGCTGCCGTTGCTGAAGGAGGCGCCGCCGATGGTGGCGCTGGCGTTCGTCGAGCGGTCGGCCGGCGTGTCGATCTTCTGGATCACGCTGGTGGTCGCATGGGCGTTGGTGCCGATGGCGACCGCTTTGGCGTTGGTCTGCTGCATCTGGTCGCCGGCGGCCTGGTTGACGTTGAAGTTGCCGCGGTACTGCATGCCTGAATCTTGAATGTTCGCGTTGTTCACAGAGCTGGGATCGGCCATGGCGCTGGCGCAGCCGATCAGGGCGAGCAGGAGCAGGGAACGATTCATGTCATTGGCCTCCGGCCATGCGGGTCAGCGGCGCCAGGCCGGTGCTCATGGCACGGTTGACCGTGTTGGAGATCGTGCCGCCGGCGCCGCCGCCGTGGCCGGCGCTCATGCCGGGCATGCCGTTGGGGTTGGTCAGGGTGTTGAGGCCCGGCAGGCTGCCGTTGGGGGTCGCCATGTTGCCGCGGATCGACGAGCCGCTGGCGACGCTGGCGAAGTCGCCGTCGTTGAGTTCGGTGTTGTCGATGGTCTGGTTGATCCGCGCCGAAGGGTTGGCGTTGACGGTGGTCGGGTACGGATCTTTGCCGGCGCTGCGGCCGATGGGTGTAGGCTGGACATCGCGGTTGAGGACGATCACGCCGTTGCCGCCGGCCTGAACGTTGAAACTGATGAGTGCACTGGCGGCGGATCCGATCACCAGGAGGCAGGTCAGGCCTTTTTTGATTTTCCCCACGGTGGCTGTTCCTTCTTCAGTGGGCCGAGCCCAGGTCAGCGTTGTGAGGGAGAGAGCGAAAGCTGTGCCGGTTTTTAAAACTCCATGGATTTCAATGGGTTGGTTCCGCGTTGCGCAAGGCTGATACAAAAGCTGTTTCAGCGCTGAAACAGGCGCCGGGCCCGCAAGTGGGCCAAAGCCGATGCAAAGCTCTGGAACAAGGGTTTGCGCGGTGCTGTTTCAACGCTGTAACACAAGGCATGACAAAGCGATGAAGCGCGCCAAGACGGGCACTTTGCAGCGGGGGACGTGTTTCAGGAATGGACACTTTTGCCCCAAAGCAGGGGAAGAGGGCGGGGCAGAGGCCCCGGCGAACGGGTCAGCCGGCCAGCAGGGCCTCGACCGCCGCGAAGGCCTCGCGGCGCCGTTCGTCCCAGTCGCCGCGGATGATCCGCAGCGGCTGACCGTGGCGTTCCAGCCAGGCTTGCGTGGCGTTGAAGAACGCCTGCCGTTCGATCAGTTGCGGCTGGCAGCGCTGGCCGTCGTCGGTCCATTCGATCTGTTCCGGGGACAGCAGCAGGTGCAGGTCGTAGCGGCGGGCCAGCAATTGCTCCTCCAGCCACGCCGGGCAGTCGCCGAACAGGGTCTGGCTCCAGAGCATGTTGCTCAGCAGGTGGGTGTCGAGGATCAGCAGCGGCGGCCGCTGTGCCCGCGCCTGGTCTTCGCGGTGCAATTGGCCGCGGGCGATCTCGGGGATGTCGGCCAGGCACGTGTCCCGGGCCTTTTCCTCGATGAAGGTGCGCACGTACTCGTCCACTCGCACGCCGCCGAAGCGTGCCTGGAGGCTGGCCGCCAGCCAGCTTTTGCCGGTGGATTCGGGACCTGTGAGGACGACGGTCTTCATGCGTGGCGCAACGCCGGGTCGGCCCGCCATTCACGCCAGCCCAGCACCGCGATCAGGGTGAACAGGGCGTACAGCGCGGCGGTGAGGTACAGCGCCTTGTAGAGGAAGAGGGCGACGAAGACCACATCCAGCACGATCCACAACGCCCAGCATTGCAGGCGCTTGTGGGCCATCCAGAACTGCGCCACCAGGCTGAAGCCGGTCAGCGCGGCATCGAGCCAGGGTTGCGCGGCGTCGGTCCAATGGGCCATCGCAGCACCCAGCAGCAGGCTGCCGACGGCGCCGAGGCCCAGGCCCTGCACGATCGAGGACGGGGCAAGCCGACTGACCTGGCGCCCGTCGTGCATCGTCCCGGCGCGCGTCCACTGCCACCAGCCGTAGAGCTGCAGGGCGGCGTAGACCACTTGCAGCAACATGTCCGAATACAGCTTCACCTCGAAGAAGATCCAGCTGTACAGCAGCACCATGACCAGCCCGATCGGCCAGCACCACGGATTCTGTTTGACCGTCAGCCAGACGGCGATCACACCGAGGGCGGCGGCAAACAGTTCAAGCCCGGACATGCACAATCCTTGAAGGGAGCGGAAGAGGGGCCGGATTGTACCCAAAAAAGTCCCGGGCGCGAGCCTGCTTGTGGGCACCGGTTTGTTGGCGATGGCGGCGTTCTTCGCGCAAACGGCAGGCCTGCGCAAATCCTGTGGGAGCCAGCCTGCTGGCGATGGCGTCAGCCAAGGCACCGCCGGGCAGTGCCTTGGCCGATGGTCAGACCCGGAACTGGCGTAGCAGCCCGTTCAGCTGTTCGCTCAGCTGGCCCAGGCGCACGCTGGCGGCGCTGGACTGTTCGGCCGCCAGCGCCGTGCTGTGGGACAGCCCGGCCGCCTGGGTGACGTTCTGGTTGATGTCCTCGACCACGTGGGCCTGTTGCAGCGTGGCGCTGGCGATCGAGGCGTTCAGGCCGTTGAGGTTGCGCAGCGCCTGGCCGATGGCGTTCAGGCTCGCACCAGCAAGTCCGGCCTGTTCGATGGTCAACTGCGAGGCCGTGCTGCTCTCGCCGATGACTTTGACCGCCGCCTCGGAATGGTTCTGCAGGCGTTCGATCATGGCCTGGATCTCCGCCGTGGACTTCTGCGTGCGTTGCGCCAGCAGGCGCACCTCATCGGCCACCACGGCAAACCCGCGGCCCTGTTCGCCGGCCCGGGCCGCTTCGATGGCGGCGTTGAGCGCCAGCAGGTTGGTCTGCTCGGCGATCGAGCGGATCACTTCCAGCACGCTGCCGATCTGCGTGCTTTCGGCAGCCAGGGTGCGGATCACCTCGACGGCCTGGTCGATGGTGCCGGACAGCCTGTCGATCTGCTGCAGGCTGCCGTCGATGTTGATCTGGCCCTGCTGGGCCTGAGCCTCGGCGTCGCGCACTTCGCTGGCGGCGTGCTCGGCGTTCTTGGCCACGTCCTGCACGCCATAGGTGACTTCGTTGACGGCCGTGGCCACCAGTTCCATCTGCTGCGACTGCTGCTGGCTGCGCTCCTGGGCCTGGGCGGCATCGTTGCCCAGTTCGCTGGACGATTGCCCCAAGGCGCTGGCGGAGGCCTGCAAGTCACCGATCACCCGGCGCAGCTTGGCGGTGAAGGCATTGAAGTGATGGGCCAATTGGGTGACTTCGTCCTGGCCGTGGGTGTCGAGGCTGCGAGTCAGGTCGCTTTCGCCGCTGGCGATGTTGGCCATGGCGCTGACGCTTTCCTGCAACGGCCGCACGATGCTGCGGGCGATCAGAATCACCAGCACGGCCATGATCAATGCGATCACCAGGCCGACCGCCGAAGCCTTCAGCACCTGGCCCTGGAACTCGGCCTGCACGTCGTCGATGTACACGCCGGAGCCGATCACCCAGCCCCACGGCTCGAACAGCTTCACGTAGGAGGTCTTGGCCACCGGCTCGCTGGCGCCGGGCTTCGGCCAGCGGTAGTCGACCATGCCGGCGCCCTTGGACTTGGCGATGGCGACCATCTCGTTGAACACCGCAAAGCCGTCCGGGTCGCGGATCGCCGAGAGGTTCTGGCCTTCGAGCTTGGGATTGGTGGGGTGCATGACCATCACGGGGGTGAGGTCGTTGATCCAGAAGTAGTCGTTCTGGTCGTAGCGCAGGCCGCGGATGGCGGTCAGCGCCTGCTTCTGCGCGGCGTCGCGGGTCAGGGTTCCGGCCGCTTCCAGGCCCTGGTAGTAGGTCAGCAGGCCGCTGGCGGTCTGCACCACGTGCTGGGTCTTCTGCGCCTTGGCGTGGTACAGGCCGTCGTGCACCTGCTTGAGCATCAACACGCCCAGGGTCAGCAGCATGACCACCGCCACAATCAAGATGAGCCACAAGCGTCGGCTGATCGACACACTGCGCAAGCTGTTCATAACGCTGTCACTCCGGTTTCTTGTTCTTGTCATAAAACGCCGCCAGCATCCAACCACGTTTCGGGACGGGCGCCTACGCGACCCAAGTCGTATAACGCACAGCGTTATTTCGGCTTGTCTGTTAGGATTTCGGCCCCGCACGGAAAAACCTGAATGGCGATTGATTCTTCACGGAATTTTGACCCTTTGATGTGGATCCTGTGCGTGTGCGCACCGCACCGCAGCGGCTACGCTTCTCGCAGTGAACGATTGAAAAAATATTATCGGGGCATGCCGCCGGGCATCGCTCTTTGGGGGATCGATGGATCTTTGGACCGCCTTGCAGGCATTGATTCTAGGAGTTGTAGAAGGGCTGACGGAGTTTTTGCCCATTTCCAGTACCGGACACCAGATCATTGTCGCCGACTTGCTCGACTTCGGCGGCGAACGGGCCATGGCGTTCAACATCATCATCCAGCTCGGCGCCATCCTGGCGGTGGTCTGGGAATTTCGTCGCAAGATCTTCGACGTGGTCGTCGGGCTGCCGACCCAGCCGGGGGCGCGGCGCTTCACCGCCAACCTGCTGATCGCCTTCCTGCCCGCCGTGGTGCTGGGGGTGGTCTTCGCCGACCTGATCCACCATTACCTGTTCAACCCCATCACCGTGGCCACTGCGCTGGTGCTGGGCGGCTTCGTCATGCTGTGGGCCGAGCGCCGGCAGCATGAAGTGCACGCCGAAACGGTCGATGACATCACCTGGACGGACGCGCTGAAGATCGGCTTCGCCCAGTGCCTGGCGATGATCCCCGGCACCTCGCGTTCCGGCTCGACCATCATCGGCGGCCTGCTGTTCGGCCTGTCGCGCAAGACCGCTACCGAGTTCTCGTTCTTCCTGGCCATGCCGACCATGGTCGGTGCGGCGGTGTATTCGGGCTACAAGTACCGCGACCTGTTCGTGCCGGCGGACTTTCCGGTGTTCGCCATCGGCTTCGTCACCGCGTTCATCTTCGCCATGATCGCTGTGCGCGGGCTGCTCAAGTTCATCGGCAGCCACAGCTACGCGGCGTTCGCCTGGTACCGGATCGTGTTCGGCCTGGTGATCCTGGCGACCTGGCAGTTCGGCTGGGTGGACTGGTCGTCGGCCAAGCCATGAGCGATCCCCGCGCCCGCCGCGGGGGCGGTGTCCAGCACCTGAAGGTCAAACTGGCGGTGTTCCTGGCCGTGTGCGCGCTGCCGCTGTACGGCTCGCTGTCGATGTGGCTGCACGGGATCTCGTTGATCCCGCTGGCGGCCTACGGCGTCGTCAGCGCGGTGGCGTTCTTCCTGTACTGGGGCGACAAGCGCAAGGCCCGCAACGAGGCCTGGCGCACGCCGGAGAACATCCTGCACGCGGTGGAGCTGGCCGGCGGCTGGCCGGGCGCGCTGATCGCGCAGCAGGTGTTCCGCCACAAGACGCGCAAGGCGTCGTTCCAGATCGTGTTCTGGATGATCGTGGGGCTGCACCAGATGTTCTGGATCGACCGGCTGTTCTACGGGGCGGCGCTGTCAGCGGTGTTTTGAGCGGTGGTTGGCCTTTGGCTCGGCGGTCGGCCTGGTCCGGCGAGGCTGGATGGGTCGCCGCTATCGCCAGCAGGCTGGCTCCCACAAGGGATGGCTGTTGAACGCAGAGTCTGCGGTCACTGCAGAACCCTGTGGGAGCCAGCCTGCTGGCGATGGGCTCGCCCCAAAGCGCCAACCGATCAAAGCAACAACCCGACCTGCGTACGCTTGGGCAGCTTGCCCACCACCAACTGGTGCGAGCGCTGCAGCAACCCTTGCAGTTCCTCGGCGCCCAGCGGGTAGGGCGGGTGCATGATGATCCACTGCGCCCGCGCCAGGTACGGCGCCGGGCCGATGCCCGGGCGGTCGCAGTGGCCGAGGAACAGATCCTTGTCGACCTTGAAAGCGAGCGACTCACCGCGCAGCCCCTGCAAGGCGAACATCTTGTTGCCGGCCACCGAAAACACCCGCACGCCACCCCATTTGTAATCCTCCCGCACACCGGGCAACGTCAGGCAGAACGCGGCGACGTCCGTTT
Organism: Pseudomonas sp. B35(2017); assembly: GCF_002113645.1. Classification (NCBI taxonomy): domain Bacteria; kingdom Pseudomonadati; phylum Pseudomonadota; class Gammaproteobacteria; order Pseudomonadales; family Pseudomonadaceae; genus Pseudomonas; species Pseudomonas sp. B35(2017). Next base: position 25,250 of record NZ_NEIZ01000025.1, read on the forward strand.
CGCTCATCTTTCCTTGTTTCATAACAGGCGCTCTCCGCAGGCATTGAACGATTCGACCAGGTGGTCGATCCACGCGCGCACCGCCGGCATCACCCCGCGCCGGTGCGGATACACCGCTTGCAGCCAGCCGCCGGGCAATGACCAGCCCGGCAGCAACTGCACCAGCGTGCCGTTGTTCAGCTCCGCTTCGCAATACATCATCGGCAGCAGGGTGAAGCCTTGCCCGGCCAGCACGCAAGCCTTGCGCACGATGAAGTCGTCGATGCCGAGGCGGGCCTCCAGCGCCAGGTCGCAGCTCTTGCCGTGTTCGTCGAGCAGGCGCACATGCACCATCCGGTCAGGTTCCAGGGCGCCGAGCACCGGCAGGTTTCTCAGGTCCTGGGGATGCCGGATCTCGACGCCCTCTATAAAGGAAGGGCTCGCCACCACGACCATCTGCGCCTGACGCAAACGGCGGGTGACCAGCATCGGGTCTTCGTCGCCGTGCTCGCGCACGCGCAGGGCGATGTCGACGCCTTCGGTGATCAGGTCGACCCGGCGGTTGAGCAGGATCACTTCCAGCTGCACTTGGGGGAACTTGCCCAGGAAATCGCTGATGACCATCGGCAGCATTTCATGGGCCAGCCCCGTCGGGCAGGACACCCGCAACCGGCCCCGGGGCTCGCTGGACATGCTGGCGACGGCTTCGTCCGCCATTTCCGCCTCCAGCAGCATGGCCTGACAGTGGCGCAGGTAGCGTTCGCCGACGGCGGTGAGCTTCAGTTGGCGGGTGGTGCGCTGCAGCAGCCGGGCGCCGAGGCGCTCTTCCAGCTCGGCGATCCGCCGCGACAGGCGCGACTTGGGAATGCCGAGCAGGCGGCCGGCGGCGGCGAATCCGCCGGCCTCGACCACCTTGGCGAAATAGTAGAGATCGTTGAGGTCTTGCATGGTGAAATCCGACTGTTCTATCAGTGGGACAAACTATCGCATTGTTACCGTCTAATCATCTATTGGTTTCGTCTGTAGGATTGTCTCCATTCCGTCGCCATCGGCGATTCTTTCCAGGAGATTCCACATGAAACTGCTGCACATCGATTCGAGCATTCTGGGCGACAACTCTGCATCCCGTCAGCTGAGCAAGGAAGTCGTGCAAGCCTGGCAAGCCGCCGAGCCAAGCGCCGTGGTGACCTACCGCGACTTGGCCGCCGACGCCATCAGCCACTTCTCGTCGACCACCCTGGTGGCCGCCGGCACCACCGCCGAACTGCGTGACGCCGCCCAGCAGCACGAAGCCGAACTCAGCGCCACCACCCTGGCCGAATTCAAAGCCGCAGACGCCATCGTGATCGCTGCGCCGATGTACAACTTCACCATTCCGACCCAGCTCAAGGCGTGGATCGACCGCGTCGCCGTGGCCGGCCAGACCTTCCGCTACACCGAAGCCGGTCCCGAAGGCCTGTGCGGCGGCAAGAAAGTGGTGATCGTGTCCACCGCCGGCGGTCTGCACGCCGGCCAGGCCAGCGGCATCGCCCACGAAGAGTACCTGAAGCTGGTGCTGGGCTTCCTCGGCATCACCGACATCGAAATCGTCCGTGCCGAAGGCCTGGCCTACGGTGAGGAAGTGCGCAACAACGCCATGAACGCCGCTCACACGCAGATCAGCGAGCAACTGTTCGCCGCCGCGTAAGGCTTGCGTAAAGAACAGCGTCTGTTCAGGTAAACCTCAAAAAACTCTGTATTCTGGTTCTGCAAGGGCCGAATACGGAGTTTTTTGTTTCTGACTGTTACATAATCTGGCCCGGGTTATGCAGTCAAACGTTCGACGTCTGAGTGCAGCGACGCGCAGGAACGCCAAAACCACGGTGTTTCGCGCATCGGACCGCAACGGATCTTTCGATTGAGTAACACAGGGTGGGGCATCCCATGATGCGTCTTTGTGCAACGTTACTGATTTGCCTGCTCGGCAGCCTGAACTCAGTGCACGCGGCGCCTGGGCAGCATCCTCGCTGGAGCGTCGGCTTCCACGAGATGACCTTCCTCGACCCCCTGGATCTGCAGCCGATGCGCGCCATCGCGTTCTACCCGTCCAGCGACCGAGAGCACACCAGCAAGCTTGAGGGCTACACGGTCGAGGCCGGCGAAGACGTCAAGGTCGCCATCGGCCGCTTCCCGATGCTGATGCTGTCCCACGGCAACACCGGCACGCCGCTGGCGCTGCATGACCTCGCCACGTCGCTGGCGCGCAAGGGGTTCGTGGTGGTGGCGGTGATCCACCCCGGCGACAACTCCAAGGACCACAGCCGCCTCGGTACCTTGAGCAACCTGTACGGCCGGCCGATCCAGATTTCCGAAGCCATCTCCGCCACCCTCGGCGACCGCATGCTCGCGCCGTTCGTCAACGCCGAGCAGGTCGGGGTGATCGGCTATTCGGCCGGCGGCGAGACGGCGCTGATCCTTTCGGGCGCCACGCCGGACCTGGATCGCCTGCGCCGCTATTGCCAGGAGCGCCCGGACGACCGCGACGCCTGCAACACCCAGGGCGAGCTGATCGTCGACCGCGACGACCTCCAGCCGGTGGCGGATCCACGGGTGCATGCCTTGCTGCTGATGGCGCCGCTGAGCCTCAAGTTCGGCCGCCAGACGCTGGCCGACGTGCATGTGCCGGTGCTGATGTACAGCGGCGACGGCGACAAACTGGTGGCCTTCGACAAGAACGCCGCCGCCCTGGCGCGCAAGCTGCCGACCGCGCCGGACTTCAAGCTGCTGGCCGGGGCCGGGCACTTCGTGTTCATGGCGCCGTGCAACGAAGAGCAGATCGTCGCCATGCCCGCCCTGTGCACCGACGCCGACGGTGTGGACCGCGAAGACATCCACCGCAACCTGATCTCCGAGGCCGGGCGGTTCTTCTCCCGGGTGCTGGGCCGGCCCAGCCGGGCGGGGATGCAGACCGCAGACCAATGAACCCCCGATATCCACTGTGGGAGACCGCAGACCAATGAAACCCCGATGTCCCCTGTGGGAGCCAGCCTGCTGGCGATAGCCATCTGTCATTCAACGCCTGGTTGACCGTTTCGCCAGCAGGCTGGCTCCCACAAGGGCAAGATCAGGCCGCACGTCGTTTGAGCATCAGCGTCAACCCCAGTCCGCCCACCGACAGCACCGCCGCGCAGAAGAAAATCCACGAATACCCCAGGTTCAGCGCCACCGCGCCCATCAATGGCCCGGCGATCGCCAGCGCCAGGTCGAAAAACACCGCATACGCGCCCAGGCCCGCGCCGCGGCTGGAGCCTGGCACTTGTTTGATGGCCTCGACGCCGAGCGCCGGGTACACCAGCGACAGGCCGAGCCCGGTCAGCCCTGCACCGATCAGCGCCGTGAGCGTGGAAGGCGCCAGCCACAGCAGCACCAGGCCCAGGGTCTCGATGATCATGCAGGCAATGGCCGAGGTAAAACCGCCGAAACGGTTGATGGCCGAGATGAACACCAGACGCGACAGAATGAAGCAGACGCCGAACACCGTCAGGCAGTAGGCCGCGCCCGTCCAGCCACGGTTGAGGTAATACAGCGTGATGAACGTGGTCAGCGTGCCGTAGCCGATGGACGCCAGGCACAGGCTGGCGCCGTAGGGGGCGATCCGGCCGAACACGGCCCGGAACGGCAGGCGTTCGCCGCGCACCACCGGCACCGACGGCTTGTTGCGGATCAGCAGCAGCGCCCCCGCCGCCAGCGCCGACAGGGCGATGCCGAGGCTGGCGAAGCCGTAATCGGCCACCATCACCACCCCCAGCGGCGCGCCGATGGCGATGGCGCCGTAGGAGGCGATGCCGTTCCAGGAGATCGAACGGGCCGTGTGCTCGGCGCCGACCTGGCCCATGCACCAACTGATGGTGCCCACGCCGATCAGCCCTTGGGCGATGCCGAGCAGCAGGCGGGCGGTGATCAGGATCACCAGGCTCAGCAGCGGAACGCTCTGCAGCAACGTGGAGACCAAGGTCAGCGCGCCGCTCAGGACAATCCCCGACAAGCCGTACACGATCGCCCGCTTGGTGCCGACGCTGTCCGACATGCGCCCGGCCATCGGCCGGCTGAGCAGGGTGGCCAGGTACTGCGAGCCGATGGTCAGCCCCGCGATCACCGCGCTGAAGCCGAGCTGCTCGTGGACGTAGCCCGGCAACACCGCAATCGGCAGGCCGATGCAGAGGAAGGCGATGAAGGTGTAGAAGACGATGGAAACGATCTGCAGGGTGATCGACAGGGAGCTTTGCGACGGCGGTTGCTGCGCAGACATGGGGACTCGTTCGCGGGCGGCGGTGGGAGATACGGCATCATGGCTTTTGTGCGGGGTAAAAGGAAGCAGGCTAACGATATGACTGACCGAAAGAGGTCGACAGTGCGGGCCTCATCGCTGGCAAGCCAGCTCCCACAGGTTTTTGGGGTGTACCGGGATCTGCGGACGACCGGGATCCACTGTAGGAGCCAGCCTGCTGGCGATGGCGGCAGTCCAAGTTCCATAGATGTTGGCAGTGCGGGCCTCATCGCTTGCAGGCAAGCTCCTACAGGTATTTGGGTTTACCGGGAACTTGTGGGCGACCGGAATCCCTGTGGGAGCTGGCTTGCCAGCGATGGCGGCAGTCCAAGTTCCATAGATGTTGGCGGTGCGCGCCTCATCGCTTGCAGGCAAGCTCCTACAGGTATTTGGGTTTACCGGGAACTTGTGGGCGACCGGAATCCCTGTGGGAGCTGGCTTGCCAGCGATGGCGGCAGTCCAAGTTCCATAGATGTTGGCGGTGCGCGCCTCATCGCTTGCAGGCAAGCTCCTACAGGTATTTGGGTTTACCGGGAACTTGTGGGCGACCGGAATCCCTGTGGGAGCTGGCTTGCCAGCGATGGCGGCAGTCCGGGCAGCGCAGGGCATGATCCAGACAACTGCCCCCCTGAGGAAAATCCCAAGGCCGCAGAATGCAAAAAGCCCTGTCACCAGGACAGGGCTTATCACATGCAGCTTGCGGCTTGAGGCTGACAGCAGCCCTTAGAACACCACACCCTGGCTACGCAGGTAATCATCGTAGGTGCCGCTGAAGTCGGTCACGCCGTTCGGGCTCAGTTCGATGATGCGGGTGGCCAGGGACGACACGAACTCACGGTCGTGGCTGACGAAGATCAGCGTGCCCGGGTAGTTCTCCAGCGCCAGGTTGAGCGCCTCGATCGATTCCATGTCCAGGTGGTTGGTCGGTTCGTCCATCACCAGCACGTTCGGCTTCTGCAGGGTCAGCTTGCCGAACAGCATGCGGCCTTGCTCACCACCGGAAATGACCTTCACCGACTTGAGGATCTCGTCGTTGGAGAACAGCATCCGGCCCAGGGTGCCGCGGATCATCTGCTCGCCCTGGGTCCACTGGCCCATCCAGTCGAACAGGGTGACGTCGTCTTCGAAGTCGTGGGCATGGTCCTGGGCGTAGTAGCCCAGCTCCGCGCTTTCGGTCCACTTCACCGAACCTGCGTCCGGGGTCAGCTCGCCCATCAGGGTGCGCAGCAGGGTGGTCTTGCCGATGCCGTTCGGACCGATGATCGCCACGCGCTCGCCGGCTTCGACGGTGAAGCTGAAGTTCTTGAACAGGACCTTGTCGTCGAAGCCTTTGGACATGCGCTCGATGGTCACGGCCTGACGGTGCAGCTTCTTGTTCTGGTCGAAACGGATGAACGGGCTCACGCGGCTCGATGGCTTGACCTCGGCCAGTTGGATCTTGTCGATCTGCTTGGCGCGGGAGGTGGCCTGCTTGGCTTTCGAGGCGTTGGCCGAGAAGCGGCTGACGAACGTCTGCAGTTCGGCGATCTGGGCTTTCTTCTTGGCGTTGTCGGCCAGCAGCTGCTCGCGGGACTGGGTCGCCGCGGTCATGTACTCGTCGTAGTTGCCCGGGAACAGGCGCAGTTCGCCGTAGTCCAGGTCGGCCATGTGGGTGCAGACGCTGTTCAGGAAGTGCCGGTCGTGGGAAATGATGATCATGGTGCTGTTACGCGCCGTGAGAATGTTTTCCAGCCAGCGGATGGTGTTGATGTCCAGGTGGTTGGTCGGTTCGTCGAGCAGCAGCACTTCCGGATCGGAGAACAGCGCCTGGGCCAGCAGCACCCGCAGCTTCCAGCCCGGGGCGACTTCGGTCATCGGGCCGAAATGCTGCTCCAGCGGAATGCCCAGGCCCAGCAGCAGCTCGCCGGCGCGGGATTCGGCGGTGTAGCCGTCCATCTCGGCGAACTCGGTCTCCAGCTCGGCCACGGCCATGCCGTCTTCTTCGGTCATTTCCGGCAGCGAGTAGATGCGGTCGCGCTCGGCCTTGACCTTCCACAGCTCTTCGTGGCCCATGATCACGGTGTCGATCACGGTGAATTCTTCGTAGGCGAACTGATCCTGGCGCAGTTTGCCCAGGCGCACGTTCGGTTCGAGCATCACCTGGCCGGCGGACGGTTCGAGGTCGCTGCCGAGGATCTTCATGAAGGTCGACTTGCCGCAACCGTTGGCGCCGATCAGGCCATAGCGGTTGCCGTTGTTGAACTTGACCGAAACGTTTTCGAACAGCGGCTTGGCGCCGAACTGCATCGTGATGTTAGCTGTAGAAATCAAAGGTTTTTCCTGCGAGGCAATCTGAAAAGCGAGGAGGCGGCGGGTGCGCTGGGCCCGAGTCGAAGCACGCCGAAGCGGGGTGCGTCCCGTCATCAGCCCAGGGGCCTGTAAAGTTTGGCGGCGATTGTACTGGTCTGGCCGTGCGAGCGATAGGGCGATCACGCCTTGTTCGCGCGATCGGCGCCTTAGCGGGACAGTTTTTCACAGATGAAGGTTCACTATTGGTTACAAACTGTGGCTAAAATGCCATCCATTCACCCAATGCCCGGTGCGGCATGGGCTCAAGGATGCGCCATCGGGACGCTGTTTTGTTTTCAGACCACTGCCGCAGGCCGCTGGCCGACGCCTTCGGGGCGCGCAGTTTGTTCACTTCTGACGTGTGACGATTTCCGTGAAACTCATCATTGCCGCTGTATATGTCATTTCCATTGCATACGTGCACCTGCGCGGTCGCGTGCGCCACAAGCTCGGTCGTCAGTTGAGCGACCACTCCACGTTTCTGGCGCCGGTCAATTGCTTCCTTTATCTGTTCTCCAAGATGCCCAACAAGCCTTACCTCAATCCGGCGGACTTTCCGGACCTGAGCCCGTTGCAGGCCCACTGGGAAGAAATCCGCGAAGAAGGTCAGAACCTTCTGCGCGCCGGTGAGATCAAGCGCTCGAACCAATACGACGACGTCGGTTTCAACTCGTTCTTCAAGACCGGCTGGAAGCGCTTCTACCTGAAGTGGTACGGCGACAGCCACCCGTCGGCCATGAAACTGTGCCCGCGCACCACAGAGCTGGTGCAGAGCATCGGTTCTATCAAGGCGGCGATGTTCGCCGAACTGCCGCCGGGCTCCAAACTGGTGCGCCACCGCGACCCGTACGCCGGCTCGTACCGCTATCACCTGGGCCTGGAAACGCCGAACGACGCCGGCTGCTACATCAACGTCGACGGCGAGAACTACCACTGGCGCGACGGCGAAGCGGTGATGTTCGACGAGACCTACATCCACTACGCCGAAAACACCACCGACCAGAACCGCATCATCCTGTTCTGCGATATCGAGCGTCCGATGAAGTACCGTTGGGCGGCGGCGTTCAACAGCTGGTTCAGCCGCACCGTGATGTCGGCGGCCGGCGCGCCGAACGACGCGGGCGACCGCACCGGCGGGATCAACCGCCTGTTCACCAAGATCTACAAGGTGCGCCTGCGCGGCAAGGAACTGAAGAAGCGCAACCGTGCGCGCTACTACATGGAAAAGTGGGCGATCTTCGGCGGTCTGCTGGCGATCTTCATTCTGATCTGAGTTCGGTGGCGTTCTTGCGGACGCCATCGCGGGCAAGCCCGCTCCCACAGGTTCCGGGTCGTTCACTGATGTTGTGTTCGACACGAACCCGACACCACCCTCAACGGCAATCACGCCCTGTTACAGGTTGCCCGTCCCTCACGGGTTAACAAATCCGAACCCTCGGCGTAGCGTGGACTCGAACGCTTCAGTCCACGCGCCCCGAGGTCGATCATGAACCGTTATCTGTCAGGCATCGCCGCCCTGATCCTCAGTGGCGGCCTGGCGCAGGCCGACGTCACTGCGCCGCCTGCCATGCCGTTGCTGGCCCAAAGCCCGACCGGCAACAGCAACAACCCCTACAACAGCCCGATCCGCCGGGCCAATCCCAACAGCATGCAGGGCACCCAGCCCAGCGCGCCTGCCCTGCAAGGGCCGAACACCGTTCCGGTGCCGCGTCCGCCTACCCTTGAAAACCGTGGCATCGGCAATGGCCAGCCCCAGCGCTCGGTGCCGGCCACACCGCCCACGTTCATTCCCAATCCGCCGGTGCGGGACACCGGCAGCAACCGTTGATCGGCGGAGGCCGTTTCCGTCAGCCCTTCAAGCGAACAAAAGGAATCGTGCATGTTGCGTAAAACCCTGTTGGCCGGCCTGTGCGCCGGAGCATTGGCGAGTTTCACCCTGTCGGCGACCGCTGCGCCCGTGAAGGAACTGCAGAGCGAGCAGGGCACCCTGCAAGTCACCACCATCGCCCAAGGCCTCGAACACCCCTGGGCGCTGGCGTTCCTGCCGGACGGCCAAGGCATGCTGGTGACCGAGCGCCCCGGCCATCTGCGGCGGGTGAGCGCGGACGGCAAGACGTCTGCGCCGATCGGCGGCGTGCCCAGCGTGTGGGCCAAGGGGCAGGGCGGCCTGTTGGATGTGGCGCTGTCGCCGTCGTTCAAGGAGGACCGGCTTGTGTACCTGTCCTACGCCGAGGGTGGCGGCGCCGGCGACAAGGCGGGAACGGCGGTCGGTCGCGGGCGCCTCTCGGACGACATGCAGACGCTGAAAGACTTCCAGGTGATCTTCCGCCAGGAGCCCAAGCTGTCGGTCGGCAACCATTTCGGCTCGCGGCTGGTGTTCGACCGCGACGGCTTCCTATTCATCACCCTGGGCGAAAACAACGACCGGCCGACCGCCCAGGACCTGGACAAGCTGCAAGGCAAGATCGTGCGGCTGTACCCGGACGGCAAGGTGCCGGACGACAACCCCTTCGTCGGTCAGTCCGGCGTGCGGCCGGAGATCTGGTCCTACGGCCACCGAAACCCGCAGGGGGCGGCGCTCAACCCGTGGAGCGGCACGCTGTGGGAAAACGAGCACGGCCCGCGCGGGGGCGATGAGGTGAACATCATCGAGCGCGGCAAGAACTATGGCTGGCCGCTGGCGACCCACGGCATCAACTATTCGATGCAGCCCATCCCGGAAGCTAAAGGCAAGACCGCCGAGGGCACGGTCGGCCCCCATCATGTCTGGGAAAAGTCACCGGGCGTGACCGGCCTGGCGTTCTACGATGGCGACCGTTTCAAGACCTGGCAGCACAACGCGTTCATCGGCGCGCTGGTGGGCCAGGAGCTGATCCGCCTGCAGTTCGACGGCGACAGGGTAGTGCACGAAGAGCGTTTGCTGGGTGAGTTGAAACAGCGGATCCGCGATGTGCGCCAAGGGCCGGATGGCTACCTCTACGTGCTGACGGACGAGACGGACGGCTCGCTGTACAAGGTCGGCCTGAAATAGCCCCGTATCCTGTGGGAGCGGCGGTGCCGGCCATCGCCAGCAGGCTGGCTCCCACAGGATTTGCGCACGGCACAGATCCCCTGTGGGAGCGAGCCTGCTCGCGATGAGGGCGGTGCATCTGGCATCAGTGTGTCAGGCAGGCCGCTATCGCCAGCAGGCTGGCTCCTACAGGAATTTCGCACTGCACATGCCATCCGGCATTACTCCTGACAGGCAAACACCACCACCGCCGCCCGGAGCTTCCCCCGGCCGAAGCGGCTCATCTTCTCGAACTCGCCATGGCTGACCGGCACATGCTGGCAGTCCATGGGCTGGCGATGCAGGCTGTGGTCGACATCCGGGTCGTGCAGGTAGACGAACTCCTCGTCGCAGTCGGTGACGATCACCCAGTGCGGTGATTTGGAGCGGGTCAGGCGGTAGCTGCTGATCAGCACAAGGGGTTGCCCGCCAACCTCCAGCAAACGGGGCAGGTCCAGTGCCGAACCGACGGTCTGTTCGACATCGGTCTCACGCAATTGCGCGATGAACGCCTCGTGCACCAGGCGCATGACGTCCTTTTTATGCTCGCCACGCACGCCGTCGAGGAACAGCGGCCCGGCCATGCTCAATTGCAGGCGCACCCGAAAGCCCCGACGCCACGCCGCCAGCGCCAGCCCCTGCGGGCTGCAGCCGCCATGGCCGGACGTCATGAACACCGTGGTCGCCTCGCGCCAGAGCTGCACTTCTTCCTGGCGCTCCAGCGTCCGCCCGGGCTGCAACGTGCCCATGGCCATCAGCAAGCAGGCCGGGCCGCAGGTGAAATCGGTGGTTTGCCGGTAATAGGGGACGTTGACGCTGCGGGAATCGCGGTGCTGAAGGATGCGCTTCTCCAGGCGCAACGCGTCGGCATGGTCCTCGTAGTAATCGTGGATCAGCGCAAAGCGCCGATAGCCGTTGCGCTCGTACAGCGCGATGGCTGCGGGGTTGTCGGTGCGCACTTCCAGCCGCAGGTAGGCGCAATCATGCTCCAGCGCGCAGGCCTCGATGCGGTTCAGCAATTGCTTGCCCAACCCGGCGCCCCGTGCCGAGGCCGCGATGGCGATGGAATACAGCCGGGCCAGCGACGTGCCGCGATGAAACAGCACCAGCGCATACCCCGCCAATTGCCCAGCGTGAGTGGCCACCCACAGTTGCCCGTGGGCACGGGTGATCATCCACTGGAAACTGCGGGCGGTGAGCCGGTCCGTGGTGAAGCATTGCGTCTCCAGCGCCATCAGCGCCGGCAGGTCTTCGGTTGTCGCCAGACGAAAGACAGGGTTCATATGACCACCGTAAAAGTTGCGTAACGAAACGGGACTTTCGAAAAACTTCGTGCTTAATAGAAATGGTCTTGTTCTCCAACGGATCGATTTCTATGTCAGCGGTACAGGGTCATTGGCGCGAAGTATCCGGGCAAAGTTTGCCGGCGGCAACTTATTTAAATCCGGTCGTTGCAACTTCCAGCCGGGTGCTGATCATTGTCGAGCGCAAGGAAGATTGGGCCTCTTACTTCCCCAGCGAAGACATCGTCACCGCCCAGGAATACCTGGAGCAAACCCCCGGCAGCGAGCCGGGCAAGCGGGTGCAGGTGATCAACCTGTGCCGCAGCTACAAGTACCTGGGGCACGGTTATTACTGCTCGCTGCTGGCCGAGGCCCGTGGGCACAGGGTCATTCCTTCGGTGAAGACCATCAGCGAGCTGACGCGCAAGTCGCTCTACGGGTTGGCGCTGGAGGATCTGGACAAAACCCTGGAAAGAGCCCTCAGCCATCATCTCTACAGCGATACGGAAGGGTTTACGCTGACGCTGTACTTTGGTCGGACACATATTGAACCCTTACAGGATCTGGCCCGTCAGTTGTTTGAAGTGTTTCCGTGTCCGATCCTGTTAGTTGAATTCAAGCGAACTAACGGTTGGCACATCGAGGGCATCAAGTCGGGGTCGCTGCACAAGTTGCGTGACGACCAGGAAGACCAGTTCGCCAATGCCCTGGACGGTTTCAGCCGTAAAGTCTGGCGTCTCCCGCGCTCCCGTCAGGTGGCCCGTTACGACCTGGCGATCCTGCACGATCCCCAAGAGGCGCTGCCGCCGTCCAACGCCCGTGCGCTGGCCAACTTCGTGCGGGTCGGCAAAGGCATGGGCATCGACGTGGAGCTGATCGAGCGCAAGGACTACGCGCGATTGGCCGAGTACGACGGCCTGTTGATCCGCGAGACCACCAGCGTCGACAACCACACCTACCGCTTCGCCAAGAAGGCCGAGAGCGAAGGGCTGGTGGTGATGGACGACCCGGCGTCGATCCTGCGCTGCACCAACAAGGTGTACCTGACCGACCTGCTCGGCAGCCATCAGCTGGGCATGCCCGCCACGGAAATCCTCTACAAGGAGCGACCGGAAGACTTCGAACGGGTCGGCGAGCGCCTCGGCTTTCCGCTGGTGCTGAAGATCCCCGACGGCTGCTTCTCCCGTGGCGTGATCAAGGTCGAAAGCCAGCAGGCGCTGCTGGAGGCCACCGCCGAACTGTTCGAGCATTCGGTGCTGTTGCTCGCCCAGGAGTTCTTCTACACCGAATACGACTGGCGCATCGGCGTGCTCAACCGCAAGCCGATCTTTGCCTGCCAGTACTTCATGTCCAAGGGCCATTGGCAGATCTACAACCACAAGGCCAAGGGCCAGGACGTCAATGGCGAATGCCGCACGCTGCCGATCCACGAAGCGCCGAGGGCAGTGGTGGAGCTGGCGGTGAAGACGGCCAACCTGATCGGCGACGGGCTCTACGGCGTCGACCTCAAGCAGGCCGGCGACAAGGTGGTGGTCATCGAAGTCAACGACAACCCGAACCTGGACGCCGGCATCGAAGACGCCTATCTGCAGGACGATCTGTATTCGCTGGTGCTGGAGGAGTTCGTGCGGCGCCTGGAACTCAAGCGCCGCGGTCAGGCCTGGTGACGCGCCGATGATCAGCGGTTTTGCGCTCAGCCATGGATCGTTGCACCGGGTCGAACGGCTCGACGCCGACGTCATGCTGTTCAGCGACCCCGACGCCGCCGAACGGGATCTGCTGCACAGTCACTTCAAGCTCGACGCACATGCGTTGGCCTCGGCGCTGGACCCGGACGAGGTCTCGCGGATCGAGTTCCACCCGGACCATCTGTTCCTGATCTGGAAACGCCCCGAGAAGTACGCCGGCGGCGGCAGCCTGGCGTTCGAGGTGTCGTCCTGCGGCCTGCTGTTCTCACCGGGGCAATTGCTGGTGATCGCCACCGACGACACGCCGCTGCACGGCCTGGGCACGGGGCGGCCGCTGAACACGCCGCTGGACGTGTTGCTCGATCTGCTGTTCAACAACATCCATCACTACCTCGGGCATCTGAAGGTGATCAAACTGGTCGCCCGGGAGCTGCAACAGAAGTTCAACGCCTCGATGCAGAACCAGCACCTGATGCAGATGTTCAACCTCAGCGAAAGCCTGATCTATTACATCAACGCCCTGCACAGCAACGGCGCGGTGCTCACCCGGCTGCGCAACCACGCGGAAAAGCAGCACTTCGGCAGCGAAGCCCTCGGCCTGATCGACGACCTGATCATCGAAAACAACCAGTGCTACAAGCAGGCGGAAATCTATTCGACGGTGTTTTCCGGGCTGATCGATGCGCGGGGCAACCTGATGAACAACAGCACCAACGGCCTGCTGCGCAAGCTCACGCTGATCAACGTGGTGTTTCTGCCGCTCAACCTGATCGCGAGCATCGGCGGGATGTCCGAGTTCAGCATGATGACCGCCGGAACCCCGTGGTGGGTGTCGTACCCGCTGTTTCTCGGGGCGATGGTGCTGGCGGCGGGCGGGATGCTGCTGGGGCTCAGGCGGCTGGCCAGGTGACGGCATCCGCCATTGACTTGCCAGCCGGCCTCAGGCTACTTTCCAGCCCATGACCTGCACCGTACTGCTTCTTCAGCCGAGCATTATTATTACCGCCATTCCTCATCTGGCGGGCTAGCGCACGGCTGCAGCACCGAACCCGCCCTTGAGGCGGGTTTTTTCTTTCTGTCTCCGGGGCTCCAACCAACGTCAGGAGACGACCATGCGCCACAGCCCCGCCCAGCAAGCCCTGCTTGAACAGTATGTGAAAAGGATCCTCGCCGCGCCGGTCTACGAACTGGCGGTGCGCACGCCGTTGCAGGCGGCGCCGGCCTTGTCCGCCATGCTCGGCAACCGCATCCTGCTCAAGCGCGAGGACCTGCAGCCGACGTTCTCGTTCAAGATTCGCGGCGCCTACAACCGCCTGGTGCAACTGACCGACGAGCAAAAGGCCTGCGGCGTGATCACCGCGTCGGCGGGCAACCATGCCCAAGGCGTGGCGTTGGCCGCCCGCGAACTGGGGATCGCCGCCACCATCGTCATGCCGACCACCACACCCGAACTGAAAGTGCTGGGAGTGCGCAGTCGCGGCGCCGAGGCGCTCCAGCACGGCGAGAGTTTTCCGTTCGCCCTGGCCCATGCGCTGCAACTGGCGGAGCAGACCGGGCGCACCTTCGTCCCGCCGTTCGACGACCCGGACGTGATCGCCGGGCAGGGCACCGTGGCCATGGAGATCCTGCGGCAGCACCAGGGCGAACTGGATGCGATCTTCGTCCCGGTGGGCGGCGGCGGATTGATCGCGGGCATCGCCGCTTACGTCAAATACCTGCGGCCTGAGGTGCGGATCATCGGCGTCGAGTCGGAACACTCGGCCTGCCTGAAAGCTGCGATGGCGGCGGGGGAACGGGTGGTGCTGCCCAGCGTCGGCACCTTCGCCGACGGCGTGGCCGTGGCGCAGATCGGCGCCTACGGTTTCGAGGTCTGCCGGTTCTGCGTGGATGAGGTGGTCACCGTCAGCAACGACGAACTCTGTGCGGCGATCAAGAACATCTACGACGATACCCGCTCGATCACCGAACCTTCCGGCGCGCTGGCGGTGGCGGGGATCAAGCGGTATGTGGCGCAGACCGGCGACCGGAACCGGACGTTCATCGCCATCGATTCCGGCGCCAACATCAACTTCGACAGCCTGCGCCATGTGGCGGAACGTGTGGCGGCGTGCGGTTCAGCGGTGTGAGGTCATTCCGGGAGGGCAACGCCGACCTTGTCGGCGGCCGACCAGACGCGAAAGCGCACTTCGACGTCGCTCGGCGCGTACACCACGATCGGCAGCTTGCTGTTGTAGCGCAGCAGGAAGCCGTCGCCGACCACCGGCACGAACGCGCGTTTCTTCTTGGACTCCGGGGGGCAGGCCATCAGGGTGCTCACCGGGCCGGAGACCTTCTCCAGGCGGTAGAACGGATAGCCCCAGCCTTCGAGGTTCTTTTCCTGCAGGCTGCCGCCCAGGTGCTGGCGGTTGCAGTCCACCTCCAGGGTCTTGCCGGCCATGATCTCGACCTTGAAGTTGTCTTCGTCGGCCTGCTGCGGCAGGTGGATGACCTGGCGGGTGAAACCCGCTTCAGCCTTGGGGTAGGGCGCCACGTCTTCGAGTTTGGCGGCCTGGGCGAAGGTGGACAGGCTGGCGACCATCAGGCCGGTGGCCGCGTAAGCGGTAAAGGATCCCATGTAAGCCTCCTGGCGGGCGTCGGATAAATTGGCGGGCAGTTCTACCAGCGTAGGCGATGAATGCAAACCCTTGAAGTGTTGCAAAATGCGGTGCGCAAAGCGGGCAATCCTGCAATCTGCAACAGGCACAATGCTGGCCCGTGCCGCCAAGTGCCTGATTTCCCAAAGGCACGGCACTAACCGATGAAAGGCACGTTTTATGCGTCGTTCCGGTGCGGCGCACCGAGTTTGTGCGCCTACACTCCAATGGGCATTTCGCAGTACCGCCGCCTGAAGCCACCAAGGAACCAGCGGAGAGACATCCGCACGGGTAAGCCTCAGCGGTCGACGTGAATACTTGATTGGCAGTCTCACAGTAAGGAGAGGGTTCGCCATGTTTCTGTCTGCCTTGGAACTTCGCAACATCATTGAAAGCAGCTTTCTGCCGAAACGCTGCCAATGCACGCTGACCCCGGAACTGTCGATGACGGTGAAGGTGTTCGGCGACCACCAGACCGACCAGGTGGATCTGCTGGTCAGCGGCATCGACGCCAGCCACCTCAACGGCTGCCGTGAGATCAACGACCTGATCGCTGGCCTACGTTCGGACCTGGCGCAGCAGACTTCAGCGCATCAATACGCGCCACGCTCGAAGGCGGGTTGACTAACCTACCGTTTCACTCAGTTCGACCGTCACGCGCCGGGCCTGCATGAAACCAAGGCCCAGCGCGAACTCGACCAGCACCGCCAACAGGATCGCGGGGCCCGCGTGGCCATTGAGCCACTCACCGAACCCCAGCACCGCCAGCCCGAAGCACCCGACCGTGAAACCGTTGCCCAGCGCATGGCGAGTGGCCGACGGCGGCGCATTGCGCACCAGCCAGAACATCACCCCCAACGCCGCGAACAGCACCGCGCTACGCCGGGCGACGAACCCCGCCGCCGGCGAGTAGTCGATGCTCCAGATCGCCAGCAGCCCGTCAGGCACAAAGCCCCAGACGATGGCCAGGAGAAAGCACAACAGGGCGGTGAAGGTCGACAACGTGCGGAACGACAACTGCATGGCGGATCCTTGCGGCAGTAGGGAGGGCCCCGAGCATAACCGCCGGGGCCTTCGCTCGCCTACCGCCAGGCCGCAAATCAGAACGGTCTGTCAGTTCTGGAAACTGCACGCGTCAGACAATTTCCGGTAGCTGATTTCCTCGGGCTTGCCGTTGTTGTCGATGTACTTCATGTCGGCGGTGATCACCTTGCAGTCCTGGGTCGGCGGCTCGGTGAGCGACACCACTTTGGCCACGTGCAGCGGCATGCCGTACTGGTAGGGCACGGCCTTGGACGGCGCGGCGGTGTCGTTGGCCTGGGCGAGCCCGGCGAAGGCGGTGCAGGCGAGGGTGGCGGCGAGGAACAGGGGACGGATGTTCATGATGCGACTCCGGTGCGAGGCAAAGGGTATTCGGCCGATGGCAGGCCGAACCTGCCGCACTGGGCGTCAGCGGACGACTGAGGGCGTGCGGTTGGGTAGAGTCTTGGACCGTGGCGTTAAGCGCCGGTTAAGCGGGCTGAATGGAGGCTGTCAGAGTGCGGGGCGATTTCTGAGGCAAGTGCGGAGCGTTCCTACAAGGGCGGATGCCTTGTCTGCTTTCGGGGGGTGGAGCGGGGCGGATATCGTTGGGCGTCGCTGCAAAATCAGCGACCTGGGTTTGGTCACCTGGAGAAATCACCTGCGCATTTGTGCCATCATCCGCGCCGCGGACATCCGTGTCCTCGGAATGCATTGCTGTGGTGGCTGTGTGCAGGGTCGCCTTCGGGCGAACCGGATTGGTGGTTCTCCGGTGACCAAACCTGTACACAGTCCGCCTCCCCACCGTTTGGTCACGGTGCTGGCGGTTACTTTCAATTCGTTTGAGTAATCACCATGCCGACACTTAATCCGCTTCCCGATCGTTATCACCGCCTCAACAGCTGCGTCACCGAAAGCGCCCCGATGGTCATCGACACCGAGGCCAACCCCAAAGACATTTTCGAAGCCGGCGTCCAGCGCGTCCGCGCCTGCAGCGACCTGCTCGAAACCCTGCATTGCCTCTGCTTCAAACACGCCGACGTCCAGGACATCCCCCACATCACCCACGCGCTGTACCTGCTGGCGCAGGACGGCAATGACCTGTTGCAGGTTGCTCAGCAGCGGATGCTGAACTGGCAGGCGCCTGCTTAAGCTTAAGGCTGCGGTAGAGGAGGGAGTCCGGACTCCCTCTGGTTCGTTCCGACTGTTGTCAGGTCTATAGGGCTCCAGTCAATTAGACGGAGATGCCACGCTCGCGCTCCAGATCAATAAGCCTCGTAGTCGGGCCATCTACTTGCAACCTTTCGGTAACGATGAGTGGCCAGGTGTTGCGAGAGCGGCGCCTTGCGACTTTGTAAACAAAACCCTGAATTTTGTTTGATGGATAAAATATTAAATTGTTGAAGAAGAATAGAGCGTCGGCAGCGGTGAGAAAGTTTTTCCCGCTTCCGGATTTCTTCTTTTCATGAATGATGTATTTCCAGGTGTTTAGGCTTTCTGATTGTTTTTTGTTTAATGCGAGCTGGCTCTTTACGAACTCGTCTGATTCGCTGTGCGTGCCGTCTTTGTCGAACCAAGGCCCGTTGTTCATATAGGATCGGATGTACTCCCAAAACCCTTTCTGCATTTGCAATGATTTACCTGCTGCACTTCCGATGCTGACCATGATCGCATTCTCGGGCTCTCCCAGTCGTTTCATCAGGACTTCAAGGGAGGCATGCCTGACGCTGCCAGTGTAGATGCCTACAATATCAAATTCGCAGGCGACAGCTTCTATGTCTTGCCACGGCGTATGATAAAGCTCTCCGTCCTTGTCGAAATATACTTCCTGTGTTCTTCGGTTGAAAATGATAGGAAGTGGCAGATTCCGTTTGGTCTCAATGATGATTGGGATAATAAATAAAGGGAGCCCGAACAGTAACATCCAGCCTACGCCATCCCATTTTCCGAGCAGCGCCATCCATACGCCCAGCACAGTTGCAAGCAAGGCTGAGATGCCTCCCAGTAGCCCGCTAAGTAAGCCGCGATTTTGATCGCTGGCGACTTTGACCGACAGATACTGCTCTGTGTGTTCGTCAGTCGAAAATAGCTCTAGCGGCTTTTCACCTGTCGGTTCGTTCTCGCGAAGAATCACGGTTGGAGCGGTTCCGTACTTTTCCATAGTCTTTATATTCTGGCCATTCCGAACCATGCCAACTCCTTGGTTTAGATGGTGGTAGTGCCATGCCCTTTAGTGGAAAGTAAAAAATTTGCCGTTTATGATCTTGATGGCTGTATTTCACTCTTTCCGCTTTTTCTACGTGTTTTTTTCGTAGGCAGAATTTCGAATTAGCGTCAAAGTTTGTCAGGAAAAAAGGAAAGCGGTGGATGAGTGGCTTTCCATTCCCTTGCCACGGCCTTTGACTGTTCAATCTGTTCGGCACTCATCTTGCTTCCAATCTCTTCGAGCGTATCCTGGACGAAATCTTGAATTGCACCGCCTCCATCCAGCTCTTTCAGTAGACTGATTAGTGCATAGCCCTTGACCTGATCCAATGGATAACCCACTTGGTCGGGGGCATGGGCAATGTAAGATCCATAACTGCTGATTGCTTTTTGATCCCCTGTTTCAGCTGCAGCTTGAAGCCAATACCGAACTCCCTCAAGATCACCTTTTTTATAAAGGATCTCAATGTAGTCCATCATCGCTTTTGGATTTCCTCCCTCTGAAGCCATTTTCAGCCACTGACTTACGGCCTCTTCGCGTTTTCCGGGTATCAGGAATAATCCCTCACCTTGCCGGTCGCCAACAGCCATCCAGTACTGTGCGAGCGGATAACCAGCGCGCGCAGATTTTTCTAGCCATTCACGATCCAGTGTTATTTCGTACATTAAATACAAAGACTCCGGATCTCCTTCATTGGCTTTTGCAAGCGCTAAGTCATTGGCTATTTTCAACCAATCAGCCGGGCTTTTCTCGCTCATTGGGCAGTTTTTTATTTGGCGGCAGAGGTCGTGGTTACTTCGATTCAGCTGGATCATCGCGTAAATGTTGCCGTTATTCGCAGCTGCTTCATACCAGTGTTGCGCTTCGGAAGTCATATGGCGATAGCGTTTCCTGAGCGCCTCGCCCAAGTAATACTGTGAGTCTACGTTTCCGGATTGTGCTTCCTTTTCCAGCTCTGAGATGGCTGAATCAATTTTAAGCTGATTGTACAAAATCATGCCTAAGGTTGGCGCGCTTCCTTGCGGGGTTGCAAAGCCAATTGCACTGTAGGTGGCAATGATTAATGCCAAAATATGGCGACGTATCCGCAGCATCGGTATTAGTTACCTAGCTTGTCAGGAAAGAAAGAGAGCGGCGGGTGAGTGGCCTTCCACTGTTCTGCCAAAATTTTTGATTCCTCAATTTGTGCGGGAGTCATTTTTTCACGAATCTCTTCGCTTTTTCGCTCAACATATCTTCCAATTCCACCACTGTCATCAAGCTCGCCAAGCAAGGTGAACAGTGCGTAACCTTTGATCAGATCTAGTGGGTAACCAACTTTATCCGGCGTATGTGCTATGTAGGCGCCGTAATTGCTTATGGCGGCTTGGTCACCAGTTTCTGCCGCTATCGCCAGCCAATGGCGAATGTTTTCCACGTCTCCTTCTTCGTATAAAATTTGAAGGTAGTCCATGATGGCCTTTGGGTATCCGCCCTCAGACGAAAGTAATAGCCATTTTTTAACAGAGGCATCACGTTTTCCGGGAATCAAAAAGAACCCTTCGCCTTGTCGTTCGCTTACAGCCATCCAGTATTGAGCAAGGGCATATCCCGCATTCGCGGATTTCTCGAGCCAAGTGCGATCTAACGTTATTTCATACATTAGGTACAGCGATTCAGGGTCACCGTTATTGGCCTTTACCAGCAGCAACTTCTTGGCATGTGTGAGCCATCCGGCTGGAGATCTGGCGCTGGTTGGACAGTTGTCCATAGCTCTGCACAAGTCTTCATTTTTACGGCCTAACTGGATCATTGCGTATATGGAACCATTCACCGCAGCCGTTTCATACCAGTGCTGTGCTTCCGGCGTCATGTAGCGATTGCGTTTTCGCAGAGCCTCTGCCAAGTAGTATTGTGAATCGATATTTCCAGATAGCGCCTCTCTTTCTAATAACGGGAGGGCGGATTGAAGTTTTAGTTGTTTGTATAAGATTACTCCTGGGGTAGCCTTGTCTTCCTGTGGGCTAGCCGAAGTAGCGTCAGCAGTGATGATGGCCGTTGCAACTAAAATACATGTCAATATCCGCACAGATGTTAGTCGCCCAGCTTATCAGGGAAAAAAGAAAGTGGTGGATGGCTGGCTTTCCACTGCGCAGCTACACGCATGGATTCTTTAATCTGTTCCGGGGTCATTTTTTCACCAATTTTTTCGATTTTTTGCTCGACATAATCCTGGATTCCACCATTGTCACCCAGTTCTTTTAATAGCGAAAATAGTGCATAGCCTTTTATCAGGTCTAGTGGAAATCCAACTTTGTCTGGAGTGTGCGAAATATAGGCGCCGTAGTTGCTTACGGCTTCTTGCTCTCCTGTTTCTGCAGCTACTTTCATCCACTGGCGAACGCTTTCCATGTCACCTTCTGTGTAAAGGATTACAAGGTAATCATTCATTGCCTTAGGGTAGCCGCCCTCCGATGAAAGTTTTAACCACCTCCGAACTGACTCTTCACGGTTGCCTGGAATAAAAAAGAAACCTTCGCCCTGGCGTTCGCTTACAGCCATCCAGTATTGTGCGAGCGGATAGCCTGCATTCGCGGATTTCTCCAGCCATTCGTGATCCAGTGTTATTTCATACATCAAAAATAATGATTCAGGGTCGCCATTAGATGCTTGCGGGAGCGTTAAGATTTTAGCTTGCGTCAACCACTGTGCCTGCGTTTTCTCACTTGGAGGGCAGTTGTTCATTTTCTTGCAAAGGTCGTTGGTACTTCGCCCTAATTGAATCATTGCGTATATGTTTCCGGCCGATGCTGCCGCTTCGTACCAGTGCTGTGCTTCGGAGGTCATGTAGCGATTTCTCTTCCTGAGCGCCTCTCCGAGGTAATACTGTGATTCGGTGTTTCCTTTTTCAGCTTCGAGTTTTAGTTGGGGGATGGCGGCGTCTATATTGAACTGGTTGTATAAAATAAGCCCTGAGGGAGGAACCTGTTCTTGCTGATTTGCCAAGCTGCTTTCATTGAGGATGAAAAATGATGCAACTAAAACGCATGTCGAAGCTTTCATTGAAATTAACGGCTTAGCTTGTCTGGAAAAAAAGAAAGCGGTGGATGAGTTTTTTTCCACTGAACTGAAAAAGCCTCCGCTTCTTTGATTTGTTGTGGAGTCATTTTTTCTGCTATCTCTGGGAGTACTTCCTCCACATAGGATTGCATGCTTCGACCTTCGTCAAGCTCTTTGAGAAGGGAGGTAATTGCATATCCTTTTATTAAGTCGAGCTCAAACCCAAAACGCTCTGGGGCATGTGCTAAGTACGCACCGTAGCTAGTAACTCCTCCTTCATAACCATATTCGGCGGCAGCTTTTATCCAGTGACGTGCGACTTCAAGATCGCCACCGTTCTCATATAAAAAAGCCGCATATTCCATCATGGCCCTAGGATTTCCACCTTCGGCAGATGCTTTGAACCAGTTGCCTACAGATTCTTTACGTTTCCAGGGAAGTAAAAATCCCTCACCTTGCTTGTCACCAATGGCCATCCAGAACTGTGCGATTGAATGTCCAGCATTCGCGGACCTTTCCAGCCAGTCACGATTCAGAGTTATTTCATACATAATGTACATTGCCTCTGCATCGCCTTGTTCTGCTTTGGGTTCCGCAAATCGGCGTGCCTCTTGCAACCAGTTAGCTGGGGGGGGGCTGGATTCTGGACAATTGTTCATTGTTTTACAAAGGTCATTACTACTTCGGCCAAGTTGAACCATTGCATATAAGTTTCCTTGGGAAGCTGCGGCTTCATACCACTTGCGTGCGTCCGCTGTCATATAGCGATTTCTTTGTCTGAGAGCCTCGCCAAGGTAGTATTGAGAATCTTGGTCGCCAGCATTAGAGGCGATTTCTAAATAGGGTAGGGCGGATGATATTTTGAACTGATTAAAAAGTATTAACCCTTTTTCTTTTGCAATAACTTGCTCTTGAGTAAGGGCTGCAAATGCATTCATGCAAAGAGTGGAAAGAGCAAGAAACAGAAGGGTTATTGTTTTTTTCATGGGTGATGGCTCTGTTTTTGTGAGTGTGGCCGACATAGGTTGATCTCGGTGTAGGGGTTGCTTTTTTTCATAAAAAATACTGCGCCGCCACGTTTCTTCTAAAAGTCATTAGCCGCGAGCCGAGATCTGCCGGAATTCACAATCCACTCTTCAAGGGAAAGTAATACATATATTCTAATAAAGGCATCACGTTTTCCGGGAAAAACCTTCGTCTTGTCGTTCGCTTACCGCCATCCAGTATTTAGTAAGGGTATATTCCACGCTTTCGGAGTTCTCGAAGTTTCTAGGCTGTGCCTAATTTTCTAACTTAGAGAAGGCTTCGCTGAGCTTTAATTCATTGAGTATGGCGATGCCTGAAGAGACTTCGTGCGCCGGTTCCGAGAAAAAATAGATGTACGGCATATAGAAGCTGTCGATATCAAGAGGCGTATGAATAACTTCACTGGATTCAATATCCTAGCTTTTCCGGATAAAACGAGAGAGGTGGATGGGTAGATTTCCACGTTTTTGCGAGTTTTTTTGCTTCTGCAATCTGCTCTTTGGACATGCTTTTCTCAACCTCAGGCAGTGTGTCGGTAACATTGTTTATCATATTTCCGCCGCCATTAAGTTCTAGCAGGTTTGTTAGTAAAGCATATGACGTTACTGGATCAAATGTGAAGCCGTAGGTTGGCTCTATACCCCCAATATATAACGCATAGCCAAAGACGCCTGATACATAGCCCGATGCCGCAGCTTTTTCATTCCAGAACCTGAAAGACGATAAATCATTTTTTTCAATTCTGGATGCTGCGTAGCCCATCATGCCCGGCGGATAGCCATTCTCTGCAGATGCCTTCATCCATTTTTCAATCGCATCAGATCTTCTTGATGGTAATAGGAATGTACCTCCTCCTTCTTGGTACTTAGTGGCCAAACGGAACTGCGCCAACGCGAACCCACCTTCAGCAGATTTTTCTAACCAGTCATCGTTTCCTGTTATTCCCCATAACAGATACATTGACTCAGCGCTTCCTTTTGAAGCCTGTTCAGTTGCAAATATTTTAGCTTTGTTTGTCCACTCTTCGGGAGAATGCTCCGTAAAAGAACAATTTTTCATAATTGTGCACAAGTCTTGATCCGCTTCGCCAAGCCGAATCATTGAATAGATGTTGCCTTTTTTTGCAGACTCCTCGTAAGCTTTTTGGGCATCCGGCGTCATATAGCGATTGCGTTTTCGCAGAACCTCTCCCAAGTAATACTGTGATTCGATATCTCCGGATAATGCCTCTTTTTTCAAAGCGGGAAAGGCAGCGTCCAGTTTTAGCTGGTTGTATAGAACTACCCCTGAGGAAGGAGCTTGTTCGCGCTCTATTGCGAAGCTGGTTTCATAGAGAGTGAAAAGTGAAACGAACAAAAGGTATGTCAACGGTTTCATAGAAATCAACGACTTAACTTATCAGGAAAAAAAGAAAGCGGTGGATGAGTTTTTTTCCACTGAGCTGAAAAAACCTCCGCTTCTTTGATTTGTTGTGGTGTCATTTTTTCTGCGATTTCTGGAAGTACTTCTTCGACATAGACTTGCACATTGCCCCCGCCGTCAAGTTCTCTTAATAGTGACGTGATGGCGTATCCTTTAACTAAGTCAAGTTCGAAGCCAAATCGATCGGGAGCATGTGCCAAATATGCACCATAACTGCTCACGCCGCTTTTGTATCCTTTTTCTGCCGCTAGCTGTATCCAGCGTCGAGCAACTTTAAGGTCACCTTCGTTCTCATAAAGGTACGCCGCATATTCCATCATGGCTCGCGGGTTCCCTCCTTCTGCGGATGCTTTAAACCAATTCCCTACCGCCTCCTTACGTTTCCAAGGAAGTAAAAAGCCTTCACCTTGCTTGTCACCAATGGCCATCCAGAACTGTGCAATTGAATGTCCAGCATTTGCGGACCTTTCCAGCCAGTCACGATTCAGAGTTATTTCATACATAATGTACATGGCCTCTGCATCGCCTTGTTCTGCTTTGGGTTCCGCAAGCCGGCGTGCGTCTTGCAACCAGTTGGCAGGGGATTTGCCGGACTCTGGACAATTGCTCATTATTTTACAAAGATCATTACCACTGCGGCCTAGCTGAATCATTGCATACAAATTGCCTTGAGAAGCAGCGAGCTCATACCACTTTTGAGCTTCTGAAGTCATGAAGCGATTGCGATTCCGAAGTGCTTCTCCTAAGTAGTACTGTGATTCTACATTTCCGGATTGTGCTTCCTTTTCCAGCTCTGAGATGGCTGAGTCAATTTTGAGCTGATTGTACAAAGTCACTCCTAAAGTCGGCACGCTTCCTTGCGGTGTTGCTAAGACAGTTACAGTATGGATGGAGATGATTAATGCAAAAACAAAGCGACGTATCCGCAGCATCGGTGTTAGTTACCTAGCTTGTCAGGAAAGAAAGAGAGCGGCGGATGAGTGGCTTTCCACTGTTCTGCCACAATTTTTGACTGTTCAATTTGCTCTGGCGTCATCTTTTCAGCAATACTGTCTAGTTTTTTCTCGACGAACCTTTTTATTCCTCCACCTTCATCAAGTTCTTTTAGTAAAGAGTAGAGCGCATAGCCTTTTACAATATCCAGTGGATAGCCCACCTTGTCTGGCGTATGCGAAATATAAGCTCCATAACTACTTACAGCTGCTTGGTAACCGGTCTCCGCTGCTAACTTAAGCCAATGGCGTATGCTCTCTGTATCACCTTCTGTATGCAGTATTTCCAGATAATCCATCATTGCTTTGGGATAACCGCCTTCAGAAGAAAGCAAAAGCCATTTTCTAACAGATGCGTCACGTTTTCCTGGGATAAAAAAGAAACCCTCACCTTGCCGCTCGCTTACAGCCATCCAGTATTGGGCGAGGGCATATCCTGCATTTGCTGACTTTTCGAGCCAAGTGCGATCAAACGTTATTTCATACATTAGGTACAATGACTCAGGGTCACCGTTGTTGGCCTTTGCCAGTAGTAACTCCTTGGCATGTGTTAACCATTCAACAGGAGATTTGGCGCTGGCAGGACAGTTATCCATGCTTTTGCATAAATCTTCATTTTTTCGACCTAACTGGATCATTGCGTATATGGAACCATTCGCCGCAGCTGTTTCATACCAGTGCTGTGCTTCTGGCGTCATATAGCGATTGCGTTTTCGCAGAGCCTCTGCCAAGTAGTACTGAGAATCGACATTTTCAGACAAAGCCTCCTTTTTCAATGCGGGAAATGCAGCGTCAAATTTTAACTGGTTGTATAGAATCACCCCGGCAGAAGGTGCTTGCTTTTGCTGTTGACCTAGACTGGCCTCGCTGAAAATTAAAAGTGATGTGGCAAAAAAATATGTTAACAATCTCATTGAAATTAGCGACCCAGCTTGTCTGGGAAGAAAGAAAGAGGTGGATGAGTCTTCTTCCATTCTTTTGCCACACCTTCAGCTTGCTCAATTTGTTCAGGTGTCATTTTTTCAGATATTTTTTCTATTTTTCTGTCAACGTAGTCTTTTATTCCACCAGCATCGTCAAGTTCTTTCAGTAAGGAAAAAAGAGCGTAGCCTTTAACGAGGTCTAACGGGTAGCCGACGCTATCTGGAGTGTGTGAGATATAAGCGCCATAGTTACTCGTAGCTGTTTGATCTCCGGTTCCGGCTGCCACTTCAAGCCAATGGCGAACGCTGTTCATGTCTCCCTCTTCGTACAGTATTTGCAGGTAGTCCATCATGGCTTTAGGATTGCCTCCCTCAGATGAAAGCAATAGCCACTTTTTGACAGACGCGTCACGCTTGCCTGGAATGAAAAAGAACCCTTCGCCCTGTCGTTCGCTTACTGCCATCCAGTATTGAGCAAGGGCATATCCCGCATTCGCGGACTTCTCGAGCCAAGTGCGATCTAACGTTATTTCATACATTAGGTACAACGATTCAGGGTCACCGTTATTGGCCTTTGCCAGCAGCAACTTCTTGGCATGTGTGAGCCATCCGGCTGGAGATCTGGTGCTGGTTGGACAGTTGTCCATAGCTCTGCACAAATCTTCATTTTTACGGCCTAACTGGATCATTGCGTATATGGAACCATTCACCGCAGCCGTTTCATACCAGTACTGTGCTCCCTGCGTCATATAGCGATTGCGTTTTCGCAGGGCCTCTCCCAAATAATACTGTGAATCGACATCTCCAGATAACGCCTCTTTTTCCAAAACGGGAAAAGCAGTGTCCAGTTTTAGCTGGTTGTATAGAACTATCCCTGAAGAAGGGGCTTGTTCGCGCTCTATTGCGAAGCTAGTTTCATTGAGAATGAAAAGTGAAAGGGCCAAAAGGCATGTCAAGATTTTCATTGAAATTAGCGGCTTAACTTCTCTGGGAAAAAGGAAAGCGGTGGATGAGTGGATTTCCATTCCCTTGCCACGGCTTTTGACCGTTCAATCTGATCGGCACTCATCTTGCTCCCAATCTCTTCGAGCGTATCTTGGACGAAGTCTTGAATTGCACCGCCTCCATCTAGTTCTTTCAGTAGACTGATTAGTGCATAGCCCTTGACCTGATCCAGTGGGTAACCAACTTGGTCGGGGGCATGGGCAATGTAAGATCCATAACTGCTTATTGCTTTTTGATCACCTGTCTCAGCTGCAGCTTGAAGCCAATACCGAACTCCCTCAAGATCGCCTTTTTTATAAAGAATCTCAATGTAGTCCATCATTGCTTTTGGATTCCCTCCTTCCGAAGCCTTTTTCAACCACTGACTTACAGCCTCTTCGCGCTTTCCTGGAATCAGGAATAATCCCTCACCCTGTCGATCGCCGACGGCCATCCAGTATTGTGCAAGTGAGTAGCCTGCATTTGCAGATTTTTCTAACCAGTCACGGTCGAAGGTTATTTCATACATTAAATACAGAGATTCTGGGTCTCCTTTATTAGCTTCCTTCAAAACTCTGTCTTTGGCTTGTTCTAACCACTCGGCACTTGAGTGTTTGCTGGGGGGGCAGCTATTAATTCTTTTGCAGAGGTCGTCATTTAGCCGACCTAGCTGAATCATTGCAAATATGGATCCGTTATTTGCGGCTTCCTCATACCAGTGTTGTGCTTCAGTGGTCATATAGCGATTCCGCTTTCGCAGAGCTTCGCCTAAGTAATACTGAGAATCTATTTTTCCAGCTTTGGCCTCTGCTTCTAGTTGTGGAATAGCGACATCGATCTTTAGTTGGTTGTAAAGTGTTATTCCACGGCTCTGGTTGTATTTCTGTTGGGTATTTGTGATAAAGTTGCTTGTCTCGGTGCCTAAGGCTTGGGAAGAAGCAAAAAGCAATACTATCAGCGATAGAAATGGATTAAGAATATTCATTTTATGCAATACTCATTAGTAATTTTTCAGGAATGGTGAAGCGCCGCTACTGGAGTAGCTCGGCCGAGGAGTAAAATTTTTCTGGCAGTATCCTGAAAGGTTTGCGCCGAGAAGCTCCACGTGTTTTTTGTAACGTTCTCTTGCGCTATTACTTTGTTTGTCTAGTAAATTTTGAACGCCTTCTGCCATGAAGCTATCCAAAGCAAATCGATTCTTACAGTAGTCTTGCTCTGAATCAGTGGTCTTTATTCCGAACTCATTCATCGACATGCATGTCATCTCAAACTGACTTTGTGCTTTGTCTACGGTGTTGTTCTTTTGTGCGTTTTTAACTATCCAGCCTAAAATTCGCTCAATTGCTTTCTGCTGAAGTGCGTGAGCTTCCGATTGCGAATATGTACGTTTTGAGCCTTCACTATTTACAGTGAATTTCTCAGGCGGGCTAATTAGTGTCCTGAATAGCGGTCCCAAAGCACTAGGGATTGCGTTAATACACCAATCCTCTAGTTCGCTCTGGTTGCCGTACTCAACAACAGCATCCGCAATCGGCCCCCCCTTGCCACTCCGCGTCAACGCTTCATACAGACTCATCACGACATCCCAAGGCATCATGTAAGCCATCGCCACGTTCAATCCAGCAACGCCCAAAGCGTTGAGCGCGGAAGCATATTCACTTGCTTCAGGATCCATCCACTCAACCTTGCGGCCTTTGGTTTTGTGCAGTTCTTTACGATACAGGTTGATGATGTCAACCACCGCCTCATACCCAATCTCGAACTTAAAGCTACCGTTGGCACCTGGCCCCAGTACCACAGCTGCTTTCAGGTTGAGAATGAAGCGGCCTTTATCCAGGGAAATCTGTGCGGTTCCCTGGAATCCCCCACCCAGCGCAACCCCGACAGACCCACTCAGCTTGGCGAGGGTCAGCCATGGGTTGGTTTTTTTCGCGTCTTTGTCGCTGCCGATACCCATGGTGGGGGCGGTGCGCAGTGCGACGAGATCTTTGGGTGGGGCCCAGTTCAATGCGCCGGTGAGTTCGATGGCCGCTTGCAGACCACCGAATACGTTGAAGGTGGCTTTTGCCCCGTTTTCAATTTGCACGTTGGCCTTTTTGCCGGTGAGTACCTGGTCCGAGCTTTTGGTATCGACATAGGTGCCGGACTTTGATTTGTGCTCAAGCTCCGGAGTAGGGCTGTTGTCTCCGCTGTCGGCCTTGGCCTTCTTGGCCGCATCGTGATCTGCACGTTCTTCTTTGGCCGAGGCGTCCTCGCGCTGTGCGCGTTTGACGGGGCTGAGGGTCGCCCCGTATTTGACGTTGCCGAGGATAGGGTTCAACTCGACGCTACCGGCCAGCAACAACGACGCGCCGGCGTATCCCCAGGCTTTCACACCAAAGTGAAAGGAGAAACGGCCAAAATTCATCTTCTGGGCTTTGCCGTCCAAGAGGTAATCCAGGGTGATGTCTTTGGCGCTTTCCTTGGCGGGCATGTCGACTTTCATCAACTGCACTTCGCCGCGGGCCAGGTCAAGGCTCAAGCCCATGTTGGCCGACATTTGAAAACCTTCGGCGGCAGTCATTTTCGGGCCTTCCAGCTTGACTTCACCGTGAATGCTCGGCTGGGGAGGGGTCAGGCAGCGGACGAATTGAGCCTGAGGGCTGTTGTCGAACAGTCGGATTTTGCCGCGCACACTTTTCTGGAAGACCAGTTGCTGAAGATGCTTCCCCCAACTGGTTAATGTTGCACTGTTCTCCAGTTCGGTGACTGTATAGCCCTGCTTTTTCAGATAGGCATAAAAGTCGTTGGCCTTGAACCAGCCTCTTTCATCAAAACAGTCACCTGTCTGATCGCTGAACTTGATCGCGCCCTGCGCAAGAAGCCATTGGCGGAACGAACTGTTCTCACTGTTTTTATCCGAGTCTTCTGTGGCATCGGTGGGTGCGCTTTCGCCCATTTTCTTTGGGGCGAGAAGGGCCTTTTTCCCATCTTCCCTGATGATTTTTTTGAAGTCTTTCAGGTTCGTCATGCTGAGCCATCCCAAGGGTGTGCCCTTGGCATCCGAGAGACTGACTTCACGCAAAGGAAACCCGGGTTTAACCATGCGGTCGACGGGCTTGGGCTGAAACTCTTCCGGTTCCCAGACCAGATGGCGAGCCGGTGTGCCCGAAGCCGCGTTCCGCTGGGCTGTCGCCTGAAGGTCGTCCTTGATTTTCTGCAGGCGATCCCACTCGGCTCGCTCGGTATCAACCAGACCCGCCGGTGCCTGGGCATTTTGCCCGGTGGCTTCGATCCAGCGTTTGTACTTCTCCTGGAGCTGTGCGGTTACTTCCGCCTGTTTCTTCTCGGTGTCCAGGTACAACTTGAATTGCGCAATGCCCGACGGCAGACCATCACTGATCAGTGCGAACTCTGGAAGCGCAATACCGAACTCTGAAACTTTGATAATGGATTCGGTGTAATCGTGATAATCCAGCGCTTCGGCGTTCTTGTGTAACGTGTACACGTAGGCAGCGAGGTCGGCTCTGCAGTCGGTCATGCCGGAGCAGATGTTCTCGTAACTTTTTTTCTTTTCAGCGAGGGCCTTGGCGACGTCGTCCATTGGCACCTGCTTGAAGTCCCCCTTGGCGAAGAGCTTTTTTCGGGCCTCAAGATACGCTTGCACGCGGGAGCGGGCTTCAATTGCATTCTTGGAGTACAGCGTCCCGCTTTCGTAGGTGTAGCCGTCAATTTTCGCAGCCGCTACCGCTTCTTTTTTCAGCGCAAGCCACTCAGTCCGCCGCTTGTGAAAGTCGACGAATTCTTTGCGGATGCTTTGATCGGAAGCGAGATCCGCATTCAAACGATCCATGCGGGATTGGGCAGTGTCCTCCTGAGGAGGTTGCGCAGGCGCAGGCGCGGCCGCGGGCTTGTTCCGATTGGCTTCGTTCTGTCTTTTTTTGGCGGTGGCTGGATCGATTTCGATCTCATCGCCCATCGCTTCGAACTCTTCCATGCGGGCACGTTTTGCGCCTTTGAGGAAGTTGCTCAACTTGGGTTCGAGGAAATATTGAAGCAGACCTGATTCTTGCAGTCCGTTGAGGCGCGCGTCACGTGTCTTGTTCGGCGCAATCATTTTTTCGAGTGTGAACATCGACTCTTTGATGGCGGACAAGGCACGTTCAGGGAGCAGCCAGAACTCTTGCTCCTCTGTTGCATAAATGGCGCTGGCAAAGGTTTTGCTGCAGGGAGGGGCATGAGGTTTGAAAGTCTTCGAGGCTTTGTCTGGCGTTTCCTTGAGAGGATCCAGTTCGACCAGATCCTCGGCCGAACACTGAGCCGGCGCATCGGGGGATGCCTGGGCAGGCGCTTGAGACGCAGCAGGAGCCTGAGCGACCGGTTTGGCGGTCGCGGCTTGCGCGCTTTTCGGTACGCTCAAATTCCATCCGACTTTGATGTTGTTCGGATTGGTGATGAAGGGGTTGAGCTGGCGAAGTTGCGCCACGGTGCTGTTGTAGCGCGAGGCAATCTGGCCCAGGGTTTCGCCGGGCATGACGGCGTGATTCGTGATTTCCATGGTGATTCCGTTCTGTTGCCGCTTCGCCGTTAACGTTGGACGACGGCGGCTGATTCCAGGAGCCGATCTACTTTGATAAACGACTCATCCGTTGATTGCAGGATCGTCATGATCTCAGGCTGCGTTTCAAACAGTGGACCGTTTATGGCATGACCCAGCTTGAGCAAATGGTCGCCTTCATAAATATTGCTGTTGAGCAGCAGGTCGAGATTGTCAGCGATATCGTTCATACGATCATCGCCGGGCTCGCCAAACGCCTCGTACTCTTCATCCACCCAATACAACCATCCAAGGCGCGCCTGAACCTGAGCGGTCGCTTGCGGAAGGTTGAATGCCGCCTGGTCAATCAACCAGGTCGATTCCGTGTTGGACACCCAGGCTAACCATGGACCACGGTGTTGGCCGAAGTTTCCTGGTGCGGGGACGTAAACGGCGCTCCAGCAACCCAACAACTGATCGAAGGTCTTTTCGGCGGTGTAGGCCAGCGCAGCCCACAGGCTCGGCTTGTGGTAACTCAGCAAACTTTGCCCTCCGGAACCGTCGTTGGCTTTGAGCAACCAGCGTGCGTGAGCGAGGGCTTTTTCCGGATCCGGTGTTGAGATCGCAATTCCCGAAAAGTGTTCCTCACACAGTTTTGCAGCTTCCGCAGCCAGTTTGCTGCCTCGGGGGGCAACCAGCCACAAGGGGCCGTCGGGTATCTCGGCGAATTCCGTTCGGAAAAACAGCCCTTGGGAGACAACGGGCTCACCCACCCGGTAGAGCCGGCTTAAGGCTTGCGGCTGAAGTCCCTGGTCGATGATGAAACACAACGATGGGTTTGCGGCCGGCAGGTCCGAGAAGTGGTAGCGAGGCTTTTCCAGCAAAGCACTCAGCGCTTTTACATGCATGTGCAATCCTTACGGCTGCAAGCGCCGTTACTCTGTTTTCCGCACAGCGGTGTGATGCCTGACTCGTTCAGGCGGGCGGGCAGCGGCGCTTTCCCAGCCTTGTCCGCATCCACCACTTTCATCGGTCCCGGCAACAATGGCGCTGCCGGTGTACCGACGCCCGGCGCGCCGCCGGTGTTGATCTTCACTTCGGCGCCGCTGATGGTTACGCCGCCGGCATCGGCTTTTACGAAGCTGCCGCCGGCCTTGGCCGTCAGCTCCATTGCGCCTTCGACCACGACTTTCTGGCCGGCGTAGTAATGGATTTCGGTGCCGGCCTCGACGAACTGCCCGGTGCCGACCTTCACGTGTTGGGTCACTGCGACGGTGAGGTGGTCGTCGGCGCGCATTTCACTGATGCGATTCAGATGAGTGATGCGGTGCTCCTCGACCTTGAACTCGCTGTAGGCGTTGGCCTCGACGGTGTCATGCCGTTCGTTGCCGATGCGGATCCGTTGGTCGTGCTCGATGTTCTCGTCCCAGTCGCGCTGGGCGTGCAGGTAGATCTGCTCGGCGCCCTTGCGGTCCTCGATGCGCAGTTCGTTGTAGCCCTTGCCGCCGGGGGAGCTGAGGGTCTTGAAGGTGCTGCGGGTCTTGTTCGCGGGCAGGTCGTAGGGGACGACGTTTTCCTTGTGGTACAGGCAGCCGGTGACCAGCGGCTGGTCGGGGTC
>NZ_NEIZ01000026.1:0-56998 GCF_002113645.1 Pseudomonas sp. B35(2017)
GGTTGGCTGGCCGGACTGCGGGTCACGCGGGATGATCACGTCGTGGCTGAACGCCTGAACCATGACCTGGTCTTCGTGACCTTCCTGGTAGGTGTTGCCAACGGAGTCGGCGGTGAAGGCGCCGGCAGTGATCAGGCCTTGTTTTTCGCCGGTAACCGACATGTACGCTGGTGTTGCCATGGGAGGTGCTCCTTGCGGATTGAGTTAGGGTGCCCGGGAGGCGGAATCGCCCGGTGGGTGCCTGACTGTTATCAAGGAGCGTGCCATAAATTAAAAAACCTATATAAATCAGTGATTTATATAGGTTTTTCTTAACGGAAGGCGATCGGGCCAGGGAAACCTGCGGAAAGTGCGCAAGAAGTTGCGCAGTGCTGCGCAACTTCTTGCGCACTCGGCTGGAGGCCGCGTCGCTTAAGGCTTCCAGCGTGCCGTGTCAGACGTTTTGCGGAATGATTGCGCAACTTCTTGCGCAGCATGGCCACCTGACCTCAGAGACGTTTCAGACCCAGTGCCTCAGCGCACGCCTCCAGTGAACGCCGCTGGGTGTCGGCATACAGCGCCAGTTCATCGATGGTCGTGCGGCCCAGCGCCTGCTCGAAGGCCTGACGGTTCGAGTGTTCGCCGTAATGCGCCTGCGCCGCATCCCCCAGGTTCGACTGAAAGATCCCCGCCGCGCTCACCGGCAGGAAATCTTCGTACACCAGCGGCTCCGCTTTCACATGGCCGTCGCGCAGCAGTTGGGCCAGCGAAGCCTCGCCGGGACGCTCCGCCAAGCCCTGTTCGGTGGCGAAATAGCGGAAGTAGGCCAGTTCCTGTTCCCGCATGCCGTCGAGGCTGTCAGGAAATTCGCTGAAATGCTGGGTCATCAGCGCGTTGTAGCGTGCGGCATTGCCCTCGTTGGGGAAGTCGCCGAGCTCGTCCCGGGCGGCGTTCAGCAAGCGATCGTACAGGGCGCGGCCCTTGGGCGTCAGTGCGGCGCCGCGTTGCTCGATCTCGCCGAAGCGAGCGCTGTGGCTGCCATGGGTTTGCGCTTGGTCGGTGAAGGCGACCGGTTCGTCGAGGGCCTTGAAGCTGGTCTGGCGCAGCAGGATCGGGCACTGCCGGCGCGGCGGGCCTTCGACCACGGCTTTGGGGGTGATGCCGTGCAACGGCATCTGCGCCTGCACGATGTCGATGTCCAGGGTGCGCGGGGTCAGGTGGTTGATGTGCGGGCCTTTGAAGGCGACGACGTCGGCGATCAGGCGGTGCTGGGCACTGAGGGTCTGGTACTGCGCGGCGGTGACGGTGGCGCTGTGGTGCCAGCGAAAGGTCTCCAGCGCTTGCAGGACAAATTCCTCGGCCTCGGCTTCGGTGAGGCCGCCGGCGGTTTCCGCCTGTTCGATCAGGCGCAGGGCGGCCGGGGTGAAGATCGAGCGCCGATCCAGCACGGACTGGGCGAACGCCCGCAGTTCAGGATCCTCGATCAGTTCCAGGCGCAGCAGCGAGGTGAATACCCGGAACGGACTGACCTGCAACGCCGCCTCGTGCACCGCGCGAAACGCCGTGGAATGAACCGGCACCCCCGCCGGCGTCAGGTCGTAGTAGCCCACCGGCTGCATGCCCATCACCTGGAACAGGCGGGCGAGGGTGGCCAGTTCCGTGGCGGTGCCGACGCGGATCGCGCCGTGGCGCTCCATGTCCAGCCGCTGGATTTCGCCGGTGTCGGCCAGTTGCCGGGCAATGTGCGGATCCCGGGCGAGCACGTCGCGGTTGGTCTGTTCCACCAGTTCCATCAACGCGCCGTACAGCGGCACTTCTTCGCGGTACATGTCGGACATCGCCTTGGAGAAGCGTTGACGGATCAGGTCGGGGCTGACGAAAGGCTGCACGGTCATGAAAAAAATTCCTGGCACGGTCACGTAAAGGATGGAGGAAAAGATCGCAGCCTTCTCCTGCGCGGGCAAACGAAGAATCCTACGGACTTCATTCTGCCAACGACTGATCCACCAGTTCGATCCAGTGCTTCACCGGCGTGCGTCCGGCGCCGGCCAGATGGCTCTGGCAGCCGACATTGGCGGTGACGATCAGATCCGGGCGGCCGCTTTCCAGGGCGTTGAGGCGGTTGTCGCGCAGTTGCCGGGCGAGCGTCGGTTGGGTCAGCGAATAGGTGCCGGCCGAGCCGCAGCACAGGTGGCCGTCCGGCACCGCCGTGAGGTTGAAGCCCAGACGGGTCAGCAAGGCTTCCACGGCGCCGCCCAGTTTCAGCGCATGTTGCAGGGTGCAGGGGCAATGCACGGCGATGCGGCGTTGGCCGGCGCTGCACATCTGTTCTAGGGGCTCTTGCGCCAGGACCTGCACCAGATCCAGCGACCGTTCGCTGACCTGCCGGGCCTTGTCCGCGTAGGCCGGGTCGTGCGCCAGCAGATGCCCGTAATCCTTGATG
The DNA here is from genome assembly GCF_002113645.1 of Pseudomonas sp. B35(2017). Lineage (NCBI taxonomy): Bacteria > Pseudomonadati > Pseudomonadota > Gammaproteobacteria > Pseudomonadales > Pseudomonadaceae > Pseudomonas > Pseudomonas sp. B35(2017). The sequence continues at coordinate 2,423 of NZ_NEIZ01000026.1, forward strand.
AACGCGCCGCAGCCGCTGGCAGTCTGGACGATGGCCTCGGCGCCGCTCTCCAGGTGCGGCCACCAGGCGTCGATGTTGCGGCGGGCACGCTCCAGCCCCTTGGCCTGGGCATCGAGGTGGTAGTCGAGGGCGCCGCAGCAGCCGGCTTCGCTGACCGGGGTGACGCTGATGCCGAGCCGGTCGAGCACCCGGGCCGTCGCGTCGTTGGTGTTGGGCGACAACCCGGGCTGCACGCAACCTTCCAACAGCAGCACCCGACGCGGGTGGCGCGGGATCGGGCGCGTGCCGTTCGCCGAGGAAGGCGCCGGCAGCTTGTCCTCCAGAGGACGCGGCAGCAGCGGACGAAACGTGGCGCCGATCCTCAGCAAACCCTTGAACACGCCCGGATTGGGCGCCAGGGCCCGCAGGCTTTCGCGCAGCAGGCGCTGGCCCGGCGGGCGCGGCACGGCGCGGTCGACCATGGCCCGGCCGATGTCCAGCAGGTTGTGGTAGTCGACCCCGGATGGGCAGGTGGTCTCGCAGTTGCGGCACGACAGGCAGCGGTCCAGGTGCAGTTGGGTCTGCGCGGTCGGCGGTGCGCCTTCGAGCACTTGCTTGATCAGGTAGATGCGCCCGCGCGGGCCGTCCAGTTCGTCGCCGAGCAATTGATAGGTCGGGCAGGTGGCGTTGCAGAAGCCGCAGTGCACGCAGGTGCGCAGGATCTTTTCCGCTTCGGCTGCCCGGGGCAGTTGCCGGGCCTGTTCGCTGAGGATGGTCTGCATGGTTAGAGCTCCGCGTACATCCGGCCGGGGTTGAACAGCCCTTGCGGGTCGAGTTGCGCCTTGAGCTGGCGGTGGTAGCGCATCAGCGCCGGGGCCAGCGGCTGAAACGGCGTGTCGCTGGCGCCATGGCTGAAGCAGGTGGCGTGGCCGCCGAGCTCATGGGCGATGCGCTGAACGTCGGTCGCATCGGACTTCAGCCAGCGCTGAGCGCCGGCCCAGTCGACCAGTTGCGCACCAGGCAGCGCCAGCGCTCCGGTGGTAGGGGGCAGCGAAAGGCGCCACAGCGGCGGGCCTTCGTCGAAAAAGCTGAGGCGCTGGTCGTTCAGATCCGACCAGAAGGCCGAATCCAGCGGATCGCCGCCCAGCCGTTGATGAGCGGCGGACACCGAACCTTCACCGCCCTCAAGGCGCAGGTACAGCGCCACTCCGTCATGGCAGGCGCCGCTGATCGGCAGCGCTTGCCGGCCCCAGTCGACGAGGTTGGCCAAGGCCCGCGTGCAATCGATCTCCAGACGCAGGCTCAGGCACTGCCGGGGTGTGGGCAGCACCTTCAGCGAGACTTCGGTCAGCACGCCGAGGCAGCCGTGGCTGCCCGCCAGCAAACGGGAAAGGTCGTAACCGGCGACGTTCTTCATCACTTCGCCGCCGAAGCGCAGGTGCTGACCGAGGCCGGTGATGATCCGGGTGCCGAGGACGAAGTCGCGCACCGAGCCGGCCCAAGGGCGCCGCGGCCCCGACAGCCCCGTGGCGATCATGCCGCCGACCGTGGCGCAATCGCTGAAGGACGGCGGCTCGCAGGGCAGCATCTGCCCGGCGGCGTCGAGTGTCGCCAGCAGCTCATTCAGCGGCGTTCCGGCCCGCACGCTGACCACCAGTTCCGACGGTTCGTAGCGCACGATGCCCCGGTGGGCGCGGGTGTCGAGCACCTCGCCGGCCACTTCGCGTCCGAGAAACGCCTTGCTGTTGCCGCCCTGGATCTTCAGCGGCGTGGCGTCGGCCCTGGCCCGGTTGACTTGATCCAGCAGCGCGTCGGCCGCATCCCGATCAGTCATCAGAAACGCTCCAGGTCGGGAAACGGCAGTTGCCCGGCATGGATGTGCATCGCGCCGAATTCCGCGCAGCGGTGCAGGGTGGGGATGTTCTTGCCGGGGTTGAGCAGGCCGCGGGGGTCGAACGCCACTTTGACGGCATGGAACGCGCTCAGTTCGTCGCTGTTGAACTGCGCGCACATCTGGTTGATTTTCTCGCGGCCGACCCCGTGCTCGCCGGTGATGCTGCCGCCGACCTGCACGCACAGTTCCAGGATCTTTGCGCCGAGGGCTTCGGCGCGCTCAAGCTCACCGGGCCGGTTGGCGTCGAACAGGATCAGCGGGTGCATGTTGCCGTCGCCGGCGTGGAACACGTTGGCCACCCGCAGGCCGTACTCCGCGCCGAGCCGGGCGATGCCGTGCAGCACGCCGGGCAGTTCGCGGCGGGGGATGGTGCCGTCCATGCAGTAGTAGTCCGGCGACAGGCGCCCGACGGCCGGGAAGGCGTTCTTGCGTCCGGCCCAGAACTTCACCCGTTCGGCTTCGTCCCGCGCCTGGCGCACCTCGGTGGCGCCGGCCCGTTGCATTACCTCGCGCACCCGTTGGCAGTCGTCGTGCACATCGGCTTCGACGCCGTCCAGTTCGCACAGCAGGATCGCCTCGGCCTCCACCGGGTAGCCGGCGTGGATGAAGTCTTCGGCGGCGCGCAGGGCGAGGTTGTCCATCATTTCCAGCCCGCCGGGGATGATCCCGGCGGCGATGATGTCGGCGACCGCACGGCCGGCCTTTTCCACCGAGTCGAAGCTGGCCAGCAGCACCTTGGCCACCGGCGGTTTGGGCAGCAGTTTGACGGTGACTTCGGTGATGATCCCCAGCAGGCCTTCGGAGCCGGTGAACAGCGCCAAAAGGTCCAGGCCGGCGGAATCGAGCGCGTCGCTGCCCAGGGTCAGGCGTTCGCCCTCGACCGTGAGCACTTCCAGCTTGAGCAGGTTGTGCACGGTCAGGCCGTACTTGAGGCAGTGCACGCCGCCGGCGTTTTCCGCGACGTTGCCGCCGATGGAACAGGCGATCTGCGAGGACGGATCCGGCGCGTAGTACAGGCCGTACGGCGCGGCGGCCTGGGAGATCGCCAGGTTGCGCACGCCGGGCTGAACCCGCGCGGTGCGTGCGTCCGGGTCGAGGTGCAGGATCCGGTCGAAGCGCGCCATCACCAGCAGCACGCCCCGGTCGAGCGGCAGCGCGCCGCCGGACAGTCCGGTGCCGGCCCCGCGCGCCACCACCGGCACCCGCCGCTGGTGGCACAGTTTGAGCAACGCCTGCACCTGCTCCAGCCGACGGGGCAGGGCGACCAGCATCGGCGTGGTGCGGTAGGCGGAGAGGCCGTCGCACTCGTAGGGCTTGAGCTCTTCTTCGCGCCACAGCAGATCCAGGTCCGGCAGGGCCTGCCGCAAGGCCTTGAGCAGTTCGCCCTTGTCGACATCGGGCAGGGGGCCGTCGAGACGCTCGTCGTAGAGGATGTTCATCGCAGGGTGCCCAGGAACTCCCGGTACAGCCGCGCCGTGTTCGCCGGCTGTTCGACCATCGGCATGTGCCCGACGCCGTCCCACACGTCGACCCGCAGGTTGGCGATGCCCTTGCTCCACACCGGCACGCTGCTGACGTCGATCAGCCGGTCCTTGCGGCCCCAGAGCAGCAGCGCCGGGCATTTGATGTCGGACAGTTTCGGCTCCATGGGCGGGCTGGCGCGGAAGTCGCGGAAGATCTCTTCCAGTTCGTCGCGCTGGTTCTCGTAGCGCTGGGCGATGGCGTCCAGCACCAGCCCCGGCACCCAGGGCGGCGACGCCATGGTCATGGCGTAGAAGCGTCGGAACTCCTCGCGGGAGTTGATCAGGAACGGGTTGTGCCCCCGGGCCAGGTGCCGCTCCATGTCGCTGGCCTCCGGCGCGGTGACGCCGGCGGGGTCGACCAGCGCCACCGAGGCGATGCGCTCGGGGTAGGTCGCCGCCAGCCACGCGGCGATGTAGCCGCCCATCGAGTTGCCGATCACGTGCACTTTCTCCACGCCGCAGACGTCCAGCAGCTGGATCATCCGCTTGGCCTGCACCGGGATGTCGTAGCCGCCGCCGGCCTTGAAGCCGGTTTCGCCGTGGCCCGCAATGTCCGGGACGATCACCCGGTACTGGCTGACGAAATGCCGGGCGAAGCGCAGCCACAGGTTCTTGTCGGCGCTGAAGCCGTGCAGCATCAGGATCGCGCTGGACGCCTCGTAGGGCCCGCCTTGCCAGGTCGATACGCTCATTTCGGCGATGGGCACCTCAATCTTGTGCAAGCGGTACAGTTTGGCCTCGGCGGCCGTGCTCAGGTCGTAGAGCCAATGGCCGACCGCCGGGTAGCTCAACCAGCTCCAGGCCACGAAAACCGCGAGAGCGACAAAGAGCACAAGCATCGGACGTCTTCCTTATACGTGTTCAGGACAGAATGTGGTCGGCCGGCTTCAGCGACCGCGTCAGGCGGTGGTAGCTGAAGCTGAACCCCGGAAACATCGCGATCACATGACCGCTCCTGCTTTGGTACCAGCTGTGGCAGCCGCCGGTTTTCCAGACCGTGCGCTCCATTTCCCGGTGGATCATCTGAGTGTAGGTACGTTCTGCCTCGGGGCGGACTTCGATGCTGCGCAGGCCCCGGGCCTTGAGGGTGCGGATGCAGTCGAGGATGTAGTTCATCTGCGATTCGATGATGAACAGCGCCGAGGTGTGGCCGATCCCGGTGTTGGGGCCGGTGACGATGAACAGGTTGGGGAAGTCCGGCAGGCTGGTGCCCAGATAGGCGCGCGGGTACTGCGCCCAGACGTCGCGCAGCCGGACGCCGTTCTTGCCGCTGACCGGGTAGGAAATCACCCCGTCGGTGGCGTCGTAGCCGGTGGACCAGACGATCAGGTCCACGTCGATGTGCTGGCCGTCGGTGGTGACGATGCCGGTTTCGTCGAGGGCGGCGATGCCCTGTTCGCGGCTGTGCAGGGTCACGTTCGCGCGGGTCAGCGCGGGGTAGTAGGTGCTGGAGAGCAGCACCCGTTTGCAGCCGATGGTGAAGTCCGGGGTGAGGCGCTGGCGCAGGTCCGGATCGGCCACCTGGCGCTTGAGGAAATTCAGGGCCTGGCGCTGCACCAGGTGGATCGCCGGCTTGGAGTACTTGAAGGCGATCACCCGGGTTTCGAACTGCCAGTAGATCAACCAGCGCAGCAGCTTGTAGGCCGGTTTGAGGCCCAGCAGCCAACGCTGGAAGCGGCCGAAGGTGCGGTCGGCCCGCGGCAGCACCCAGTGCGGCGTGCGCTGGAACACATGCAGTTGCGCCACCTCCGGGGCAATCGCCGGAATCACCTGCGCCGCGCTGGCGCCGCTGCCGACGATCGCTACCCGTTTGCCCCGGTAGTCGTAGGCGTGATCCCAGTTGTTCGTGTGAAAGCTCTTGCCCCGGAAGCGTTCCGCGCCCGGAAAGTGCGGGATGACCGGCTGGCTCAGCGGCCCGGTGGCATTGATCAGGAACTGTGCGTGGAACGTTCCTTTGGCGACGGTGTGCACGGCCCAGCGCTTTTGCGCGTCGTCCCATTCGATGCGCTCGACGTTCGCGCCCAGCTCCACCCGCTCGCGCAGGCCGAACCGCTGCGCCACGTGTTCGGTGTAGCGGTGCAGTTCGGCTTGCCCCGCGAACATCTGCGTCCAGGGGTAGGGCGCGAACGACAGCGAATACAGCGGCGACGGCACGTCCACCGCCGCGCCGGGGTAGGTGTTCTGGCACCAGGTGCCGCCGAAGAAGTCCCGCCGTTCCAGCAAGCGAAAATCGTCGATGCCGGCCTTGAGCAGATTCACCGCGGCGCACTGGCCGCCAAAACCGCTGCCGATGATCAACACTTGATAGGTCTGCATGCGCCTCCTTCTTATAGTCGTTTTTCCGTTTTCCTCCTTTCATGTATAGCCAATCATTTGCCCGGTGTCGGGCCCGGGCAGTGCGATCGGTGGCCCGCTGGCCGGTGATGGCTAATTGAGGGTGCCCTGTTAGACTCTCAGCACATCCGTCTTCCGATGCGCGCAGTAGAGGCCCCTATGGAAAAAGCGGGAGGTCAGGGAAGAAAAGGACTGTCGTTGGCCAGGAGGCTGCATACGTCGCGAACCCTCGGGCTGGCGCTGGGGCTCCTGTGTGTGGGGGCGGCGATGCATCCGCTCGGTCCGCCGCCCTGGGTCTGGGCGCTGATGCTGTTCAACGGGTTGTTGTGGCCGCACCTGGCCTTTCAATGGGCCCGCCGGGCCCGCGTGCCTTACCATGCCGAACACCGCAACCTGCTGATCGACGCGTTTCTCGGCGGCTTCTGGGTCGCCGCCATGCAGTTCAACCCTTTGCCCAGCGCCACCACCGTCTCGATGATGGCGATGAACAACGTCGCCATCGGCGGGCTGCGCTTTCTGCTGGCGGGACTGGCGGCGCAACTGTTGGGGATCGGCGTCGGGCTGGTGGTGTTCGCGCCGGCGTTCGTGCCGCCGACCACGCCGCTGCAACTGTATGCGTGCCTGCCGCTGCTGATGCTGTATCCGCTGGCTTTGGGCTGGATCTGCTTTCGCCAGGCCTACACCCTGGGCCTGCACAAGCGCGAGCTGCTGGCCCTGAGCCGTACCGACAGCCTGACCGGGCTGCTCAACCACGGCGCCTGGAAAGACCGGCTGCAGATCGAGTTCCAACGCTGCAAGAGCCTGCAGAAGGGGGCGGCGATCGCCCTGATCGACATCGATCACTTCAAGGCCATCAACGACACCTACGGCCACGGGGCCGGCGACATCGTGCTGCGCCAACTGAGCAAGACCCTCAGGCAGAACCTGCGCAACGCCGATGTGGGCGGGCGCTACGGCGGCGACGAATTCTGCGTGATTCTGCCGGACATGCCGCTGTTCAACGCCGCCCAGGCCATGGAGACCTTGCGCGAGCGCTTTTCCTTTCTGGCGTATGAGCAGAACCCGGCGTTGAAAGTCAGCCTGAGCATCGGGCTGGCGGCGTTCGACCCGTCCCACGCCGAGGCCACCCAATGGCTCGACGACGCCGACCGGGCGCTCTACGAGGCCAAGAGCGGCGGGCGCAACCGGGTGATGTGCTACAGCGACGGCAAGCACCGGCGCGAAGCGCTCGGTTCGGTCTGAAGGGGCGGGCAAGCGGCTGCCCCCGCCTTGGGGAGTGTTGAAGAACAGCGAGACGGCAGTCCTTGCGGACTGCCGTCGGGCGAAGGGTGGCTTGCGCTGGCCTTACTTTTGTTGAGGCAAGTTCCAGAACTGCTTGATTTCGTGGATGTTGCCCACGTTGTAGCGCGGCATGAAGCTGGCGCATGGGGATTGGGCTGCGGTCTTGACCGGCGTGTTGATCAGCTCGGTGCCGGCGCGCAGCAGTGGTGTTTGGGTCCAGTTTTCGAGTGGCGTGTTCATACAGATTTCCTTTCTGGTTGAGCGGACGCAGAGTGCAGTCCGCGTTGGAGCAAGGACAGCAGGTACTCAAAGACCGCTGTTTCCTGCGTGGCGATGCCGGGGTAGGTCGGCACCAGGTTCTCGTCGAAGCACCAGGCTTCTTCGTTTTTTGTCGTCTGCCGAGGATGAATGATCAGGCTCAGCGAGGCGGACATCGTTTCGGGTGGAAGCTGGCGGTGAATGTCATACAGCGGCGACATGTGCAGAACATGGCCGGGTGCAAGTTTCACGCTGCGCTCGTCCCCCAATGAGGGTTTTACGCCGGCTTTCAATGGCGTGCGGTCAAGGATTGCGCGCAATGTCGTTGTATAGCCGTCACCGCTGTAGCCGACCGCATACATTTCAAAGTCATGCGAATGGTAAAGGTCATAAATGAATGTCTGTTTTTCATCCGTTGATATGACCGGTGACCAGAATCCGAGGCGCAGCGTATATAAGTCGTTGTAGTGCAATACAAACGCATAAGGGCTGTAAAGGGTGTTGCGCGTGCTGAAACCGTTTTGCTGAATGGTGTTGTAGAGATGCTCGCTCAAGAGTGTCCGGTTTGTCGCAAGTTGTTTGAGGTCTTCGATGATGCTCGACTTGTCGACACTGGGGTCGTAATTCGCCATACGCTCGATGAACGTCTGCAGTTTCATGCGGCTTCGCTCCGTCGTTCGAGCAATTGGTCGAGACGTGGGTTGTTCAGTTTCCTCAATAGCGGCACATATCGCCGGGCTGTGTCTTGAGCGTGCTGATCGATGATCTGAAACGCTTTCCACGCAACGGCCGGGTGGTAGTGGTGGATCAGCTCTTCGGCCACCCTGACGGCCTCCGGATCCTGTGCCGCCTCAAGCAGTTCGAGGCTGACCAGGTAGCGCGCGGCGCTGTCGTCGTGGGGGAACCAGGCGACCTTGCGTAGCGAGGACCGGTCAAACACGCTGATGTCGGCGCTGCGAACGGGCAGGTTGATACTGCCGACCAGCACGGGCGTAGGGCCCTCGGACGGGACGCACTCATACAGGGTATGTCGGCCGTCGATGAGCAATGGATCGCGATCCGTGACGGTCACGCGCCTGGCGAGACTCAGCCGGTCGCCTTCGATGCCGTACAGCTGGACAGAGAAACGCTCAGAGTGGACGGGAAAGAGGATGCTGTGTCCCGGCACTGAATAAAGAACGGTCGAACTGGTGCTGCTCAGGGTTCTGACGCTGATGTTCGCGTCATCGGTGCAGTGCAATGTCAGCGTTTGGGTGTACGGATTGACGTTGTCGAGAATGGTTGCCCGCTGCTGTTGTTTGGCAGAGGTCTTGATGTTGCTGTAGAGATGGTTGGAAAGTTCTTGGATTTCTATTGTCAGGTTTAGGTTCTTTATTGCTTCGGCTAATTCTGCAGGGGCCGAATTGTAGTGTTTGAGCAGGTTGATCATGGTGGCGTTTTTAGGTTTGTTTATATGCCGCCATTCTCTTGTTGAGGTGTTGTTTGTGCAATGTTTGGGTTGTTATCGGATGTTTGGAGTTGTTGTCTTTTATGTAAGCCCAAGGCTGCATTGACCCTGCCCGGCGACATTGCGTCGACCGGTCGGATCAAACAGTGCGTTTCAAATCTTGAAGAAGTTACTCCTTGACGCTCATGTATTCCTTCGCCCAGAGGATGTAGTCCTCAGGCTGCGTATAGGTGTGCGTCAGTTCGGTGGCGCTCAGGTCCGAGGCCTGGGTGAAGATCTGCCGCTGTTCGCGCAGGCTGTCGTAGGTCGCCTTGATGGCCGCGAAGTAGGCGCCGTGGCCGTCGATGGCTACGCGCACGCCCAGTTCGGCCAGGCGTTTGTCGTCGCGCAGCGCCGGGTTGCCGTAGGTGACCAGCATCAGCGGCACGCTCAGGTGCTCGGCGATCTGTTCCAGTTGGTCGAAGTCCTGCACGCCGACCATGCAGATGCCGTCGGCACCGGCGGCCTGGTATTGCTTGGTGCGGCTGATGATTTCCTGGTTGGGCAGGATGCCGGCGTTGGTGCGGGCGATGATGGCCATTTCCGAATCGACCCGGGCCTCCAGGGCCGCGCGGATCTTGCCGACGCCTTCGGCGACCGAGATCAGGTCGGTGGACTTGCGGCCGAACTGGGCCGGCAGCAGGGTGTCTTCGATGGTCAGGGCGGCGACGCCGGCGCGCTCCAGCTCGACGATGGTGCGCATCACGTTGAGGGCGTTGCCGTAGCCGTGGTCGGCGTCGGCGATCACCGGCAACTGGGCGACGCGGCCGATGCGGGTGGCCTGTTCGGTGAATTCGCTCAGGGTGATCAGGGCGAAGTCCGGCGCGCCCAGCACCTGCAGGGACGCCACCGAGCCGCCGAGGATCCCCACTTCGAAGCCCAGGTCGGCCGCGATGCGGGCGGACATCGGGTCGAACACGGAAGCGGTGTGGTAGCAGGCGCCTGAGGCCAGCAGCTGACGGAAGTTACGGCGCAAATCTTGATGGGAAAGCCTGGACATACTGATTCCACCAATACAAGGGAATGGAAAGGCTTGAGCAAAGGTGTCAACGCCGAAGAATCAAGAGGCTATCACGCGAATGGGTCAAGGATCATGACGAATTTGCAAGGCGGGAGAAAGCGCACCGCAGCGGGAGCAAGCGCCCTCGCCGCTAAGGGTCAGGCTGCGGCGGCCTGCTGTTGTTGGTTGGGCAGCAGCACCGCCCGCACCGAGTCGCCCGGCTGCAGTTGCAGGCGCTTGGCAGTGAGGCGGTCGACCACCAGGCTGCCGCCGACCCGGCGGGCCTGGGCGGCGGTGATGCGGCAGTTCTCCAGACGGCGGTTGTGGATCAGCCACTGGGGCGCCTGGTCGTCCGGCGTGCCGAGGGCCAGGGTCAGCTCCAGGCTTTCGCGCACCGTGCGGATGCTGTGGACGGGGGCTTCGATCACCGGACCGCCGTCGAAGATGTCGATGTAGCCTTTGTGGATGAAGCCCTCGGCCTGAAGGATCTTCAGCGCCGGCTCCGTGGTGGGGTGCGGCTGGCCGATGACCGCCTGGGCCTGCTCGGTGAGCATGCAGGTGTACAGCGGCTGGCGCGGCATCAGTTCGGCGATGAAGGACTTGTTGCCCAGCCCCGACAGGTGATCGGCGTGGCTGAAGTCCATCTGGAAAAAGTGCCGTCCCAGGCTGTCCCAGAACGGTGAGCAACCCATCTCGTCGGCGCTGCCGCGCAGTTCGGCGATCATCTTTTCGCCGAACAGGTGCGGAAACTCGGCGACGAACAGCAACCGCCCCAGCGACAGCAGGCGGCCGTTGCTGCCGTGGCGCTGGTCATGGCCCAAGAACAGCGAGCACAGTTCCGATTGGCCGGTCAGTTCATTATTGAGGAACAGCGTCGGGATCTGACGCTGGATGCCCAGGTCCGGTGCCGAACTGACGGTCAGCCCCACCCGGTAGTTGTACCAAGGCTCGCGCAGGCCGATGGCGCCGGTCAGGGCGCTGACGCCGACCACGCGCTGTTCGTCGTCCTCGAGCACGAACAGGTAATCCGCGTCGGCCCGCTCGACCTGCCCGCAGAAGGCGCGCCTGGCCCAGCGCACCCGGTGGGCCAGACGGTCTTCATTGGCCGGCAGGGTGGTGAACCCCGGACCGGCCTGGCGCACCAGCGCCATCAAGGCCGGCAGGTCGCTGACGTGAACCGGGCGGACAATCATGCTGCAACTCCTTCTGCGCGCCTGCTGGGACGCTGGTTCGGGGCAAGGTTCACAGTGCGGTCACCCGCACGCTGTCGCCATCGGTGACGCCCAGTGCCGCACACAACTGCGGGGTGAGGGCCAGCGGCTGTCCCGGTCGGTCGTCCAGTTCGGCCACCACCGCGCGGAATCCCTTCAGGGCGTCGTTGCAGACCAGGCAATGGCCCCGGGCGTCGATCTGCGCCTGACGCCGCACCGTGACGGCCCGGCTCTGGCCGATCGAGCGAATGTTCGCGGTGCGGGCGTACAGGGTGGGGCCGGCGTCGAACAGGTCGATGTAGCTGTTGGTCTCGAAGCCTTCGCGCTCAAGGATGTCGAACGCTTCCTGGCCGTCGGGGTGCACCCGGCCGATGCAGTCTTGCGCGGCCTGGGGCAGCATCGGCACGTAGATCGGGTACTGCGGCATCAGTTCGGCCAGGAACGTGCGGTTCTGCAGGCCGCACAGGCGTTCGGCCTCGGCGTAGGGCAGGTCGAAGAAGTGCTTGCCCAGGGCGTCCCAGAAGGGCGAACGCTGCTGGTCGTCGCTGTAGCCGACGATTTCGGTGATCACCGCGTCGGCGAAGCGCCGGCCGTGGATGGCGATGAACAGCAGCCGTGCCCGCGACAGCAGTTCGGAGTGGGGCGAGCGCACCAGCGCGGCGTCGATGTGAAAGCCGCGCAGCAGGGTGTGGCTGTTCAGGTCCTGGCACAACGACAGCGCCGGCACGCCGTGCTCGATGTTCAGTTCCCGCGAGGCGCTGGTGAAGTGGCGGTTGCGCAGGCTGTAGAACGGGCCGTCGCAGCCGGCGGTGGCGACGATTTCCGAGCAGCCGACCAGCCGGCCCTGTTCCTGGTCTTCCAGCACGAAGAAATAGTTCTCCGAGCCTTGGGCCTGCGTCTCGCTGTCGAACGAGGCGCAGGAGCTGGCGATCCTTTCGCGCAGGCGGTCGCTGTCGTCCGGCAAGGAGGTGACGCCCACGAGGCTGTCGCGGGCCAGCTGTTGCAGGTGGGGCAGGTCGGTTGGCTCGACTGGGCGTAAGACCAGCATGGATGCACTCCTGTATCGAACGGTTCGGCGTCATCGCCGAACCTGACTATCACTGTCGGTTTCCACGCGTTAAATCGGCGGTCGCCTGATTCTTTGTCAGACGCCGCTCTTTTTCTTGTCAGCCATTGCTCGGGTCAGGCAGGGCGGTGCCGGCGCCGAGGCGGTTCAGGAAAAACAGGTACACCAGGCCCAGCGCGATCCAGATCAGGCCGAGTTTCTGCGCATCGACGCCCATGTTGTACATGATGGCCGCGACGATCCCGAAGCCGATCACCGGGCAGATCAGGTGACGCACCACCTGCCCGGACTTCTGCCGGCGCCAGTAGTGGTTGATGACGGTCAGGTGCAGCAGCATGAAGCCGCTCAAGGCGCCGAAGTTGACCAGCGACGTCAGCGTGTCCACCGAATCGATGAACAGGTAGCAGATCACCAGCGACAGCACGGCCACCAGGTAAATGCTCAGGTAGGGCGTGTTGTGGGTCGGATGGACCTTGGCCAGCACCTTCGGCAGCTTGCCGTCGCGGGCCATGCCGAACAGCAGGCGCGACACCGCTGCCTGCGAGGTGATGGCGACCGCCACGCCCCAGGCCAGTGCGGTGGCGACGCCGGTCAGGGTCGCCAGCCAGCTGCCGGCGGCGATTTCGGCGATCTCGTAGAACGCGGTGTCGGCGGACTTGAAGCCCATGCCGGCGGCCAGGTCGGTGGCGATCCAGGTCTGCACGACGAAGATCGCGCCCATCACCACCAGGGTGATCAGCGCGGCCTTGCCGACGCTGCGGCCCGGGTCGCCCTTGATCTCTTCGGCCAGGGTGGAGATCGCATCGAAGCCCAGGAACGACAGCACCGCGATCGACACCGCCTGCATCAGCAGGGCGAAGTTGAACGTCTGCGGGTGGTACAGCGGCGCCAGGGTCAGTTGGCCGTTGCCGGCGCCGTTGTGCAGGGCGTTCCAGGCATAGAACAGGAAGATGCCCAGCACCGCCAACTGCGCCAGCAGGAACAGGATGTTCATGCGTGCGGTGAAGGTGATGCCGCGCAGGTTGACGAAGGTCGCGCTGACCAGGAACGCCAGGATGAATCCGACCTTGGGAACCTCAGGGTAGAGATGGTTCAGGGCCATGGCCGCGTAGACGTACAGCAGCGGCGGGATCAGCAGGTAGTCGAGCAGCATCAGCCAGCCGGCGAGGAACCCCACGTGCGGGTTAAGGCCCCGCTGCGCGTAGGAATACACCGAACCTGCAACCGGAAAGGCCCGGGCCATGCTGCCGTAGCTCAGCGCGGTGAACACCATCGCCACCATGCCGATGATGTAGGCCAGCGGCACCATCCCCGGCGCTTCGGCGTTGACGTAGCCGTACACGCCGAACGGGGCGATGGGGATCATGAAGATCATCCCGTACACCACCAGGTCGGTCAGCGTCAGGCTACGTTTCAACTCCTGCTTGTAGCCGAACTGTTCTATTTCCATGAAGCTCAACTCCTTGTCAGCCAATCGTTCGATTTTTAGTTGTTATGTCGGTCCATCGTTTACGGCAACAGCAAAAAGACTACAGCAGAGGGGCCAGATAACCGGCCCAGCGCGCCACCGCGTCGGGGCTGCGCAGCAGGTCGTTGCGCACCTCGATCAGCACTGACTCCAGGCCCCGGGCGTCGCCGTGCACCGGCACGGTCATGTCGCCCAGCGGGTCGACCCGGTAGGGCTGGTTGCCCGCCACCTTCAGCGGGTGCTGGCCCAGGCCATCGAGCAGACGGTGGGCGTAGGCCTTGGCATGGCCGAACAGCACGCCCGCCTCCAGCTCGCGGGGCTGGCCGTAGTACACCGGGGTGAAACTGTGGATTCCCACCACCCGCACCGGACGGCCGGCGGCCAGGCGGGTGTCGATCAATTGCTGCAACCGCGAATGAAAGGGCTTGAACAACGTCTGACGGCGGTACTCGCGGGTGGTTTCATCCAGGTCGCGGTTGCCCGGCACCTGATAGATCTCGCTCTGCGCCGGAATGCTGTCCGGCGCGTGCCGGGGCCGGTTGAGGTCGATCAAGAGCCGCGAATAGTTGGCGCTCAGCAGCGTCGCGCCCAATTGCTCCGACAGCCGCTCGGCCAGCGCCAGCGCGCCGATGTCCCAGGCGATGTGCTCGCAGGCGGCGGCCTCATCCAGGCCCAGGTCGTTCAGGGCCTCGGGGATGTAGCGGCTGGCGTGCTCGCACACCAGGATCAGCGGGTGCGTCGAGTCTTCGCGGCTCAGGTTGTAGACCGGTCGGGTATACAACCCAAGCTCGGCAGGTTCAGTACAGGCGTGCATAGTGCTCACACAGGTCAGCGGGCGAGAGCTGTTCCGTCAGCGCCAGTTCCTCGGTCTTAAGGGCGAAATACGTATCGAGCAGCGGCGCCGGCAGGGCCAGCGCCAGCGCTTGACTGTTGCGCAGGCAATCCAGTGCCTGGGCCAGCGAGCCGGGCAGGGCGACGATGCCCCGCTCCTTGCGTTGTTCGTCGTTGAGTGAATCGGGAATTTCGTCGGTGACCGCGTTCAGCGCCAACTTGCGCTCGATGCCCAAGCGCCCGGCGATCAGCAGGGCGGCCATCGCCAGATGCGGCGAGGCGGTGGCGTCCATGGCGCGGAACTCCAGGTTGAATTGCTTGGCCACAGGCTTGTCGCCCAGCGTCACCGTCGGGCAGATCCGCAGCGCCGCTTCGCGGTTGCGCTGGCCGAGGCAGGCGTAGGACGCGCTCCAGTGGTGCGGCTGCAGGCGCTCGTAGGAGACCGGCGTCGGCGCGGTCAACGCGCACAGCGCCGGTAGGTAATGCAGCACGCCTGCCGCCCAGTGCTGGCCGAGGGTCGACAGGCCGTTGCTGGTGCCGGCGTCGTAGAGCACCGGCCGGCCTTCGAGGTCGAGCAGGCTGAGGTGCAGGTGCACGCCGTTGCACACGGCGTCGGCGGCGGTCTTGGGCGCGAAGCTGACGTCCAGCCCCATCTGCCGGGCGATCTCGCGGGTGATCTCGCGCACGTTCACTGCGCGGTCCGCCGCCGCCACGCCCAGGGCCGGGCGGCAGGTGATCTCGTACTGGTGCTTGCCGTATTCGGGCAGGAACATCTCCGGCTCGACCTGCCCGGCGCGCAGCGCACTGAGCAGCCAGCCGCCGAATTCGGCGCCCTGGCGCTGGGATTCGAGGGAGAAGGCCAGGTGTTCGGCAAAGCCTGCGTGCAGGTTGAATTCGTGCTCGAACGCGGCATTGATCTGCAGGCCGAGCCCGTCGCGGTAGCGTTCGACTTCATCGCGCAGCAGGGTGCGCGGACAAGCACCCCATGCTTGGCCGTCGGTTTCGCGGATGTCGCAGTGGATGAAGTCCAGCGCCGGGGCCGCCGCGTCCGGGCCGTTGCCGACGGTGACGCGGCTGGTCAGGTCAGGAATCAGCCGCAGGTCGCCGTAGGCGCCCCAGGGGTTGGTGCTGGCGATGATGTCCTGCGGGGTCAGCGCGCTGTTGGCCGGCACCCAGCCGCAACCGGCGGCGCGGTAATGTTCCAGCTCATCGGTGGGGAAGGAGCGTCCCCGGGTGATGCCGGTCAGGTCGGTGGTGACCAGGGTGGTCATCGGCAGTGGCGACAGGCGTTCGCTCATGGCTGCATCTCCCGCAGGCGGCCCAGCACGGTCTGGGTGTCGGTGATCCAGCAGTAGCCCTTGATCGCGTTCAGGCAGGCCTCGTGCCGCTCGGCGGAGTAGGTGGCGCAGGCGTCTTCCACCAGGGTCACCAGGTAGCCGCGGTCGGCGGCGTCGCGCACGGCCATGTCGACGCACTGGTCGGTGACGATGCCGGCGACGATCAGGTGGCGGGTCTCGAGGTTGCGCAGCACATAGTCGATGTTGGTCGAGTTGAAGACCCCGGACGAGGTCTTGGGCAGCACGATTTCGTTTTCCGAAGGCGTCAGTTCAGCGATGACCCGGGCCTGGGCGCTGCCCTTGGGCAGGTGCATGTCCGACAGTTTGTGGTCCAGCGATCGGTCGCGGCCGTCGGCGGTCAGGCTTTCGATGATCGTGTGCAGCACGTTCTGCCGCGCCCGGCGAAAGGCGTTGAGCAGCATCTGCTGGTTGGGCACCACCTGCGCGCGGGTACGGTTGAGGAAGTACGCGGCGTCCGGGCCTTCGAGGTGCGGGTCGAACTGCGGTTCGAGCCAGGCCCGCTGCATGTCCACCAACAGCAGTGCGGTGTGGCCCGTGACGAACGGCAGATCCCGTGGCGAGCGGTGGGGAAGGCTGAACATCCTTATTTATCCTCCAGCAGGTGGGTGTCGAAGTCGTTGCGCATGGCGTCGATGCCCTCCAGGCGTTCGGCCAGGTTCGGGCAGCGCGGGGTCAGGCTGGCGATCAGCGCTTCGACCTGCGCCAGCGCCGGCACCATGGTGTCGAACGGCGAGGCGGACTCGACCGGGGCGCTGATGATCATGTCGGCCAGTTCCCGCAGCGGCGAGGCGTAGATGTCGGTGAACAGCACCACCCGGGCGTTGTTGTGCTTGGCCGCGCTGGCCACGCGCAGGGCCTGGGTCTGGTAGCGGCGGTAGTCGAACACCAGCACCACGTCCTGGCGTTGCAGGTCGAACAGCCGGTCCGGCAGTTGGGCGTTGTCTTCCAGCGCGAAGCAGCCGGGGCGCAGCAGGCGCAGGTGATTGAGCAGGTAGTTGGCCATCAGGCTGCTGAAGCGTCCGCCGAAGCAGTGCACCTGATGGCGCGTATCGAGCAGCCAGTCCGCCAGGATCCGCACGTCTTCGGGTTGGGTCAGGGCCTGGGTCTCGACCAGCAGCCCGTGGCTGTGGGTCAGGTAGTGGCTCCAGGGGTCGTCGCTCTTGTGCTGCGAACGCGGCTGCAGCAGGGTGCGCGGCGAGCGCAGGCGATGATCCATGTCGCTGAGGAGCGCGTCCTGGAAGTCGGCGTAGCCGCCGAAACCGAGCTTTTTCACCAACCGCACGATGGTCGGGTCGCTGACGCCGGCGTGTTCGGCCAGGCGTGCCATCGGCCCCAGGCCATTGCGCGGGTACTGATCCAGCAGCGCACGCACGACTTTGCGCTCCGAGGGCGTCAGGTCGAGGCCGGGATCGGTGATCAGGTCTCTGAGAGGGGGCATCCGGGCTCCTGCTGGATGGGGGTGTAGAATTTGTTTCACAATCCGTTAAAACAGTATTTATGTAACTCACGTTACATGTCTAGTGAATTTTCAGCGTATGTCTGCAAGCACCCAAACGGGGCAAGATGCCCGGGCCGTAAGGGCTAGGCGAGTTTCTTTCTCGCTTGTAGGCCATTGCCCATTCTCGTGTCAGACATTGTCGCTTCGTGGCGGTAGACTTCTTCATCCCGCACCCCGCGAACCTTTTGTTTACGGCACAATGGCCGTCATCGTGGCGTTCAACTGTTCTCGCATTCTCTTCCTCACCGAGTGATTTACCGTGCTGGCCATCCGCCTGACCCTGGTTTGCCACGCGCGAACCGTCGCACAAAAACTGGCGCGTTTTCCTACGGATGAGCCGATCGAGCAAAGGACGCTGGCCGACGCCGCGCTGGCCGCCCGGCTCGACGCCCCGTACCGGTTGGTCTGCGGCCCCGAGTTGCGCACCCGTCAGACCGCCGAAGCGTTTGGCCGTGAAGCACAAGTCGATGAGGCGTTGCGCGATTGCGACTGGGGGCGCTGGCAGGGGCAATCGATCAAGGCGCTGCAGCAGAACGAACCCGAGGCGCTGCACGCCTGGCTGGAGGATCCGGGGGCCGCGCCCCATGGCGGGGAATCGGTGACGCAGTTGGGCGAGCGGGTGGCGGCCTGGCTGGCCGTCCTGCAATCCCGCCCCGGCCACACCGTGGCGATCACCCATCCGTTTGTGATCCGTGCGGCGCTGGCCCACGTGGTTCAGGTCCAGGCCTCCCAGTGCATCGATGTCGAGCCGCTGGCCCTGGTCGATCTGCGTTTCGCCGGCCGCTGGCGGCTACGCTTGCCCGGCATCGACCTGGGAGGAGCCCTTTGATGAAACGTTTGCTGGTCATCGGCATCGGCGCCGGCCATCCGGACTACATCACGATGCAGGCCGTGAAGGCGCTCAACCGGGTGGATGTGTTCTTTCTCATGGACAAGGGCCAGGCCAAGGATTCGCTGATCGACCTGCGCCGCGAAATCTGTGAGCGCTACATCACCGATCCTGCGTACCGTTTCGTCGAAGCCCACAGCCCTGAGCGTGAACGCGGGGATGTGGACTACACCGCCAGCGTCGAGGATCTGAACCGTGCCAAGCAGGCGTCTTTCGAACGACTGATCAACGAAGAATTGGCTGACGGCCAGTGCGGCGGTTTTCTGGTGTGGGGCGATCCGGCGCTGTACGACAGCACGATCCGCATCCTGCAGGCGATTGTGCTGTCGGGCCGATGTGTGTTCGAGTTCGAGGTGATCCCCGGCATCACCAGTGTCCAGGCGCTGGCGGCGCAGCACAGGGTGCCGTTGAACGGCATCGGCCGCTCGGTCGAAATCACCACGGGACGGCGCCTGGCGGCGGGGCAGGTGAGCGATGCGGACACTGTGGTGGTGATGCTGGATGCGCAGGACGCGTACCGTCAGGTGGCGGATCCGCAGACGGAGATTTTCTGGGGGGCCTATCTGGGGACGCCGGACGAGATCCTCATCAGCGGCCGGCTCCAGGACGTCGCCGATGAGATCGGGCGGGTGCGCCAGGCGGCGCGGGCGGAGCACGGGTGGATCATGGACACCTACCTGCTGCGCAAGCCTTGAGGCCGGCCCAGCCGGCATCAAGGCCTCAGGACAGTGTCCGCACCTCGCGCCCGAACCGCTCGCGGTACACCGACGGCGGCACGCCCACCACGCTGCGGAACGCCACGCGAAAGCTTTCCACCGAGCGGTAGCCGCAGCGCAGGGCGATCTGCTCGGTGTTCTGCCCGCTGCTCTCCAGCAGTTCCCGCGCCCGGGCCAGCCGCTCGTGCTGCAGCCAGGCCTTGGGCGACTGGCCGCTGGCCTCGGTAAAGCGCCGCAGGAAGGTGCGCTCGCTCATCGCCGCCTCGCTGGCCAGGTCGCGCACTTCCAAAGGTTCATGCAACCGCTCGCGGGCCCATTGCATCACCCGCGACAGGTCGCTGCGCGGTGTCGGGCTGACCGGGGCGGGAATGAACTGGGCCTGGCCGCCGGTGCGCTGCGGCGACATCACCAGGCGCCGCGCCACCGAGTTGGCGACCTGGGTGCCGAAGTCGCGGGCCACCAGATGCAGGCAGGCGTCGATGCCCGCCGCACTGCCGGCCGAGGTGATCAACTGTCCGGCGTCGACGTACAGCACGTCCGGGTCGACCTCGATGGCCGGAAAGCGCTCGGCCAGTTCCGCCGTGTAGCGCCAGTGGGTGGTGGCGCCATGCCCGTCGAGCAGGCCGCTGGCCGCCAGCACAAACACCCCGGAGCAGATCGACAGCAGCCGCGCGCCGCGGGCGTGGGCCTGGCGCAGCGCAGTCAGTAAGGCCTCAGGCACCGGGGCGCTGCGGTCGCGCCAGCCGGGGATGATCACCGTGCGCGCCTGCTCCAGCAGTTCCAGGCCGCCGTCGGCCAGCACCCGGATGCCGCCCATGGCCCGCATCGGGCCCGGGTCGACGGCGGCGATGCAGTGCTCGTACCACGGGAAATCGAACTCCGGCCGGGCCAGGCCGAAGATCTCGACGGCGATGCCGAATTCGAAAGTGCAGAGGCCATCGTAGGCGAGGATGGCGACCCGGCCGGGCGAATCAGTCATTTGGCGGAAAATTCCCGATGAGTGTCTTGTGCGCCACTGTAGCGGCAAGCGACGCCCCGATAAAGTCTGTTCACACCCACAGACGCAGGAGCTTTCCCCATGACCAGCCTGGTTCGCCAAATCCCGGCCGCTTCCTCGGCCATCGCCTTGATGCATTTCAGCAACCGTCTGACGTTCGAAACCGATTGCTCCGACGTCTTCAGCAGCCAGGAGGCCGGCGAAACGGACTTCGTGCTGGTGGATGTGCGCGGGCCGCTGGCCTTTGAGCGCGGGCATGTGCCCGGAGCGGTCAACCTCCCTGGACGTCTGCTGACCGCCGAGAGCCTGGCCGGCTACCCGAAGGACACCTTGTTCGTCGTCTACTGCGCCGGCCCGCACTGCAACGGCGCCAACAAGGCGGCGGTGAAGCTGGCGGCGCTGGGGTATCCGGTCAAGGAGATGATCGGAGGCGTCACCGGTTGGCTGGACGAGGGGTTCCAATTGAGCGTGGCGATGCAGCGTCCGGCGAGCGCCGCGATCGGGTGCGAATGCTGATCCCGGCCTGAAGGACGAACGTCCGTTGTGGTGAGGGAACCGGTTCCCTCACCACAATAGCCCTCGATCCTGGTGAGATTGAGGGTTTGTCCTACAGTCCTTGCACTGTGATGGCGCACACCTTTCCCACCTGCCAGGCACTCGCCGATTTTCTGTAAGTATTTGTCGCTTAAACACAATTTGCCCCGTGCGAGCCGCCATAGACTGCCGGCCACTTCGGATTCTTTGCCATCACCGGCAAGGCCGAACCCTGACAATCGAAAGCTGCCAATAAAAGCCTCCGCACACGGGAGAAATAAATGAAAAAGCTGGTTATGTTCGGTGCCCTGGCACTGTCGATGCTGTCCCTGACCGCCGTGGCCGACGAGGCCAAGCCGATCCGCATCGGCATTGAAGCCGGTTACCCTCCGTTCTCGATGAAAACCCCCGACGGCAAGCTGGCCGGTTTCGACGTGGACATCGGCGACGCGCTGTGCGAACAGATGAAAGTCAAATGCACCTGGGTCGAGCAGGAGTTCGACGGCCTGATCCCGGCGCTGAAAGTGAAGAAGATCGACGCGATCCTGTCGTCCATGACCATCACCGACGACCGCAAGAAAAACGTCGATTTCACCATCAAGTACTACCACACCCCGGCGCGCTTCGTGATGAAGTCGGGCTCCGGCGTCAAGGATCCGCTGACCGAGCTCAAGGGCAAGAAAGTCGGCGTGCTGCGCGCCAGCACCCACGACCGCTACGCCACCGAAGTGCTGGTGCCGGCCGGCATCGAGCTGGTGCGCTACGGCTCACAGCAGGAAGCCAACCTGGACATGGTGTCCGGCCGCATCGACGCCATGCTGGCCGACTCGGTCAACCTCAGCGACGGTTTCCTGAAGACCGACGCCGGCAAAGGCTTCGAGTTCGTCGGCCCGACGTATGAAGACGCCAAGTACTTCGGCGGCGGCGCCGGCATCGCAGTGCGTAAGGGCGACACGGAGCTGGCGGAAAAATTCAACACCGCCATCAACGAGATCCGCGCCAACGGCAAGTACAAGCAAGTGCAGGACAAGTACTTCGACTTTGACGTGTACGGCCATTAATGCGCTGTAGAAGAGTGGCCTGCGCCTCGGCGGGGCCACTTTTTTCGTTTTCGCGATTGCAAGAAACCCTTGCGGGAGCGAGCCTGCCCGCGATTGCCCACGGACATGACCGGCCGCCATCGCTGGCAGGCTCGCTCCCACAGGCGTTTACCGCCGCTTCGAGATTCAGGAGTTCCCCATGCAACGCATCGATCACCAGTTGCCCTGGAGCCATCTGGGCAGTGAACGTTCCCTCAGCGTGTTCCGCTTCGGCGCAGGCCCGCGCAAGGTGTACATCCAGGCCAGCCTGCACGCCGATGAATTGCCGGGCATGCGCACGGCCTGGGAGCTCAAGCAGCGCCTGGGCGCGCTGGAGCGCGAAGGGCGCCTGCAAGGTGTGATCGAGCTGGTGCCAGTGGCCAACCCCATCGGCCTGGACCAGCACCTGCAAAGCGCCCACATGGGCCGCTTCGAACTGGGCAGCGGCAAGAACTTCAACCGTGCGTTCGTCGAACTGAGCGCGCCGGTGGCGGCCCTGGTCGGCGAGCGTCTGGGCGATGACGCCGCCGCCAACATCGCGCTGATCCGCCAGACCATGGGCCAGGTGCTCGACGACCTGCCGGCCCCGGCCTCGCAGCTGGAAGCCTTGCACCGTCTGCTGCTGCGCCACGCCTGTGACGCCGACATCACCCTGGATCTGCATTGCGACTTCGAAGCGGCCATTCACCTGTATGCGTTGCCGCAGCACTGGCCGCAGTGGCAGTCCCTGGCCGCCCGCCTGAAGGCCGGCGTGGCGCTGCTGTGCGAGGACTCCGGCGGCAGCTCGTTCGATGAATCCTGCTCGTCGCCGTGGCTGCGCCTGGCGCGGGCGTTCCCCGAGGCGGCGATTCCGCCGGCCAACCTGGCGACCACCCTGGAGCTGGGCAGCATGGGCGACACCCGGGTCGAACAGGCCCAGGCCAACTGCGAGGCGATCCTGGGCTTCCTGGCAGAGCAAGGCTTCATCGGCGGCGAATGGCCACCGGCGCCGCAGGAATGCTGTGAAGGCATGCCGTTCGAAGGCACCCAATACCTGTTCGCGCCGCACCATGGCGTGGTGAGCTTCCTGCGGGACGCGGGGGAGTGGGTCGAGCAGGGAGACGCCCTGTTCGAAGTGGTCGACCCGCTGAACGACCGGGTCACCACCGTGCGCGCCGGCACCAGCGGCGTATTGTTCGCCCTCGACCGCGGGCGCTACACCCAGCCGGGGATCTGGCAGGCGAAAGTGGCCGGGCGCGAGCCGATCCGGGCCGGGAAGCTGATCAACGACTGAGTGTGTGTTTGACTCAAGGGCCTCATCGCGAGCAGGCTCGCTCCCACAGTCGACCGCGTTCCCCTGTGGGAGCGAGCCTGCTCGCGATAGCGGTTTTGGTTGCGACACAGAATGCGGATCATGCCAGGCTCTGCCCCTGATACGGCCCACCGCCAAGGACGCCCCATGCTCAAGACGCTAGCCCTGTTTGCCCTCCTGGCCTGCGGCACCGCCCAGGCCCAGACCACGCTGCAGACCGATCTGCCGCTCAATTACCTGGCCCAGGTCCACCCGGATGCCGAACCGCGTCCGCTGGTGGTTTTCCTGCACGGCTACGGCAGCAACGAGGCGGATCTGATCGGCATGAAGTTTCAGCTGCCGGCGCAGTACAACTACCTGTCGGTGCAGGCGCCGATGGCGCTGGGGGAAGGGCGTTTCCAGTGGTTTCGCAAGAAGGGCGAAGGGGCCTACAACGGCGAGCCCGATGACCTGAAGGCCAGCGGGCAGAAACTGCGGGCCTTCGTGACGGCTGCGGCGCAGAAATACCACGCCGAGCCGAACAAGGTGTACCTGGTCGGCTTCAGCCAGGGCGCGATGATGAGTTACGAAGTGGGCTTGCGCCAGCCCGCAGTGGTGGGCGGATTCGCCGCATTGAGCGGGCGCTTGTTGCCGGTGCTCAAGGCCGAACTCGAAGCCGCCGGGCCACCGGCTCCGGTGCAGGTCTTCATCGGCCACGGCACCGCCGACGACCGTGTGCCCTATCGCGACGGCACCCAGGCCGATGCATTGCTGAAGCGCTTGGGCTACGCGCCGCAGTTCCACGCCTACCCCGGCGTGGGCCACAGCATCGGCGCGGCGGAACTGCGGGATTTGAGCGCCTGGCTGCAGGGGCTCAATCCCTGACGGTCACTTCTCCTTGAGGATCGCGTTGACCAGCGTTTCGTGGCCGCTCTTGTCGCTGGCCCGGGAAATCACCTGAACCAGCGCCATCCGGGTGCCGGAGCCGGCCATCAGCGTGGTGTTGAGGGTCTGGCCGCCGCCCTGGGTGGCGGTGCTGTCCACCTGGCGCAGGCCCAGGCCGTTGCCCTTGCGAGTGATGCTTTTCTCACTGAGCTTGTTGAAGTCCGGCAACGCCTTGCGCTGGCCTTCGATGAAGTCCGTCACGGTGGCGTCGAGGAACGCGCTGTCGTTGTCCTTGACGTTGTTGCCTTCGGGAATCTGGTTCTCTGCGGCGATGACCACCGTGCGGGTAGCCTGGTTGGTGTACATCGTGCCCTTGGCGCCGGTCGGGCCCGGCGGCAGCGGGTCGGCGACGAACCCCTTGGGCAGCGTGAAGGTGAGCTTGCCGTCGAGCATCGCGACCTTTTCGCCGGCAGCCTTGTCCTTGGCCTTGGCGGCCTGGGCATTGAGGGCGCCGAGACCGGCCGCCGTCGCCAGCAACAGGATGACGGCTTTCTTGCAGAGCGGGGACATTCGAAACTCCATGGGGTGGTCGGACGTGGGCGGCGATCATCCCATGGAGCGGGGCGTCGCTCCAGAGCGGTTTGTCAGGGCGGGTCAGGCCGGTGGCCGCTGTGCGGGGGCTTTCGTTGCGGCAGGCTTGGCGAGCAGTTGCTTGGTCACGCCCAGCATGGCCACCGATACCGCGACGGCCACCGCGAAACCGGCGAACCCGAACGTGGGCACGGCCAGCGCCAGCACCAGGCAAAACGCCGAAAACGAATACATCCCCGTCGCCGTCGCCCGCAGCAGTGCGGCGGTGAACGCCGGGCCGCGGGTCTGCTGGGAAAACACCGCCATCACGCTGCCCAGCACCGGAAACACCGCCAGCAGGCCGCTCCAGCGTTCGCCCACGGTGCTGGCCAGCAGGGTCACCACCAGCGTCAGCGCCGCGCCGGCGACCATCCGCCAGATCAACCGATCCGATTTCGGCGCCGGGCCGCCCACCACCGGGTGCACGTCGGGGAACAGGCGTGGCGCCGCCAGCAACGCCGTCGCAGCGGCCGCCACCGAGAACGGCAGCGACGGCGGGATCAGCGACAGCGCCACCGCCAGCAGCGCCCAGACGCTGAGGGAAACCGCCAGCGCCCATGGCCAGTTCGCCCGTTGCGCGACCTGAGCGTAGGTGACGCAGAACGCAATCATCGCAAGCATGGCCGACAGCGCCGCCACCGCCGATTGCGCGGCGAACGCCAGGCCCTGCTCAAGGGCGAGGAACAGCAGGATCGGCCCGACCACCACCGGCAACCCCGACAGCCAACCGGCCACACTTGGCCCCCAGCGCTTGCCGGCCAGGGAAATCAGCAGCAGGAAACCGGGGATCAGCAACAGTTTGAGGATCAGCACGCGAAGGGCTCCGTCGGGTGAGAGGGGCCACGGTAGCATCGCGGCGAGGGGATTGCTTCAGGAAAATACAATTTTTGTATACAAAAATACGCCCCCCGAAAACTCGGCACATCGTCCCTTGGGCACGGCGGGCGAAACGTCTAAGCTGCGAGCCTTTCCCACTTGTTTCTGGATGTGTGCGTGAAATTCAGTCTGCCCAAGGTCGGCACCGCGCCGTTCTGCCCGCCGGAAGTGGCCGGCAGCGTCGCGGTCGATCCGAGTGCTTCATTCTTCAAGCGTGTGCTGCGCTTCGCCGGCCCCGGACTGCTGGTGTCCATCGGCTACATGGATCCGGGCAACTGGGCGACGGCCATCGAGGCGGGGTCGCGGTTCGGCTACAGCCTGCTGTTCGTGGTGCTGCTGACGAGCCTGGCGGGGATGGTCGTCCAGTGCCTGTGTTCGCGCCTGGGCATCGCCACCGGGCGGGATCTGGCGCAATTGTCCCGTGAGCGCTACAGCACCAGCACGGCACGGCTGCAATGGGGGCTGGCGGAGATTTCGATCATCGCCACCGACCTGGCCGAAGTGTTGGGCTGTGCGCTGGCATTTCATTTGCTGCTGGGGTGCTCGCTGAGCGTCGGCATCGCCCTCACGGCGTTCGACACGCTGCTGGTGCTGGCCTTGCAGAACCGGGGCTTCCGGCGGCTGGAGGCGATCATGCTGGTGCTGGTGGGCACCATCGGCGTGTGCTTTTTCGTGGAGTTGTTGCTGATCAAGCCGTATTGGCCGGACGTCGCCCAAGGCTTCAAGCCGTCGCTGTCGGCCATCGGCGAGGCGGCGCCGCTGTATCTGGCGATCGGCATCCTCGGCGCCACGGTGATGCCGCATAACCTGTACCTGCACACATCCATCGTGCAGACGCGGCTGATCGGCAAGGACCTGGCCAGCCAGCAGGACGCGGTGAAACTGGCGCGCATCGACACCATCGGCTCGTTGGCGCTGGCGCTGCTGGTCAACGCAGCGATCCTGATTCTCGCGGCGGCGGCGTTTCACCAGTCCGGGCACACCGACGTCACGGACATCCAGGACGCCTATCACCTGCTGGATCCGCTGGTGGGCGGGGCGCTGGCCAGCGTGCTGTTCGGTGTGGCGCTGCTGGCGTCCGGGCAGAGTTCGACGTTCACCGGCACCATCGCCGGCCAGGTGATCATGGAAGGGTTCCTGAACCTGCGGATCCCCTGCTGGCAGCGGCGCCTGATCACCCGGGGGCTGGCGCTGATCCCGGCGTTCATCGGCGTGTGGCTGATGGGCGACGGCGCGGTGGGCAAGCTCTTGGTGCTGAGCCAGGTGGTGCTGAGCCTGCAACTGCCGTTCGCCTTGTACCCGCTGATCCGCATGACCAACGACCGACAGCTGATGGGGCCGTTCGTGAACCGGTTGCCGACCCGGGTGTTGGCGTGGGGGTTGTTTGCGGTGATCAGCGGGGCCAACAGTTGGCTGATCCTGCAGCTGGTTGCTTGACCTTCACTGTTGCAGGGGCTGCACCATCCCCATCGCGGGCAAGCCAGCTCCCACAGGGGCCGGCGGCGTTCGCGGCATTGGCGGGCCACCGCAAGATTCTGTGGGAGCCAGCCTGCTGGTGATGAGGTCGGCACACCCGACATCCTCATTGCCTGACATGCCGCCATCGCTGGCAAGCCAGCTCCCACAAAGGTCAGCGGCGTTCACAGAAATGGCAGCCCAACGCAGAATCCTGTGGGAGGTAGCTTGCTAGCGATGAGGCCAGCACAGCCGACATCCTCGTTGCCTGACATGCCGCCATCGCTGGCAAGCCAGCTCCCACAAAGGTCGGCGGCGTTCGCAGAAATGGCAGCCCAACGCAGAATCCTGTGGGAGCCAGCCTGCTGGCGATGAGGTCGGCACACCCGACATCTTCATTGCCTGATATGCCGCCATCGCTTGCAGGCAAGCTCCTACAGGGGCCGGCGGTGTACGCAGAAATGGCAGATCATCGCAAAAACCTGTGGGAGCCAGCTTGCTGGCGATGGCGGTGGGTCAGTCACCGACGATGTTGAACGGTTTCCCCTGAGCCCAGGCAAAAAAGAACCCGGCACGACGCAAGCCGTGCCGGGTTTGTTGCCAGAGGGCGACGGATGTCGTGGATCCGCCGACCGCTGATGAACGCTTTTGGCTTACGCCCGTTCCAGCGCCAGCGCCACACCTTGGCCGCCGCCGATGCACAGGGTCGCCAGACCTTTCTTCGCATCGCGCTTGAGCATTTCGTGCAGCAGGGTCACCAGCACGCGGCAGCCCGATGCGCCGATCGGGTGGCCGAGGGCGATGGCGCCGCCGTTGACGTTGACCTTGGCCAGATCCCATTGCAGGTCCTTGGCCACCGCCAGCGATTGGGCCGCGAACGCTTCGTTGGCTTCGATCAGGTCCAACTGATCCAGCGACCAGCCGGCCTTGTCGAGGCAGCGGCGGGTGGCCGAGACCGGGCCGATGCCCATGATCGCCGGGTCGACGCCCGCGTTGGCGTAGGCCGCGATTTTCGCCAGCACCGGCAGGCCCAGGGCCTTGGCCTTTTCGGCGCTCATCAGGATCACGGCGGCGGCGCCGTCGTTGAGCGACGATGCGTTGCCGGCGGTGACGCTGCCGTCCTTCTTGAAGGCCGGGCGCAGTTTGGCCAGGGATTCGGCGGTGGTGTCGCCGCGCGGTTGCTCATCGGTCTTGAACGCCACCGGGTCGCCTTTGCGCTGGGGGATCAGGATCGGGGTGATCTCATCGACGAAGCGGCCGGCCTCGATGGCTGCAGCGGCTTTCTGCTGCGAAGCGGCGGCGAAGGCGTCCTGCTGCTCGCGGCTGATGCCGTACTTGTCCACCAGGTTTTCGGCGGTGATGCCCATATGGTAGTCGTTGAAGGCGTCCCACAGGCCATCGCTGATCATGGTGTCGACGATCTGGGCATGGCCCATGCGCAGGCCGGTGCGGGCGCCGGGCATTACGTAGTTGGCCAGGCTCATGTTCTCCTGGCCGCCGGCGATGATCACGTCGGCGTCGCCGCAGCGGATCGCCTGGGCGCCCAGGTGCAGGGCCTTGAGGCCCGAGCCGCAGACCTTGTTCAGGGTCATGGCCGGCACGGCGTGGGGCAGGCCGGCCTTGATCGCGGCCTGGCGCGCCGGGTTCTGGCCGGCGCCGGCGGTCAGCACCTGGCCCATGATCACTTCATCGACCTGGGCACCGTCCAGACCGGTCTGCTCAAGCAGCTGGCGGATGACCGCCGCGCCCAGATCCACGGCGGAGACGGTGGCCAGCGACCCCTGGAAACTGCCGATCGCGGTGCGCGTGGCGGCAACAATGACGACGTCTTGCATTTTCGAATTCCTCACTCGGCAGCGAACTGCATTTCCGGTACGTGATCCGGGACGATCAGTTTACCAGCGGTTTTGGCGACGATTTCCTCGACGCTGACGCCAGGTGCGCGTTCCTTGAGGACAAAAGCGCCATTTTCGATTTCAAGGTAGGCGAGGTCGGTCAGGACGCGCTTGATGCACCCGGCGCCGGTCAGCGGCAGGCTGCACTGGCTCAGCAACTTGGACTCACCGTCCTTGGAGGCGTGGGTCATGATGACGATGATGTTGTCGGCGCCGGCCACCAGATCCATCGCGCCGCCCATGCCCTTGACCAGTTTGCCGGGGATCATCCACGAGGCGATGTTGCCTTGCACGTCCACTTCGAACGCGCCGAGCACGGTCAGGTCGACGTGACCGCCGCGAATCATCGCGAAGGACTCGGCCGAGGAAAAGATCGACGCGCCGATCCGCGCGGTCACGGTCTGTTTGCCGGCGTTGATCATGTCGGCATCAATGGTCTCTTCAGTCGGGAAAGGGCCCATCCCGAGCAGGCCGTTTTCCGATTGCAGCATGACTTCCATGCCTTCGGGGATGTAGTTGGCGACCAGGGTCGGGATGCCGATGCCGAGGTTCACGTAGAAGCCGTCCTGCATTTCGCGGGCGACGCGTTGAGCCATTTGTTCGCGGGTAAGTGCCATGTTCTTGTTCTCCGTCAGCCTGAGTTATTTGCGGATGGTGCGCTGTTCGATGCGTTTTTCGAACGTGCCGCAAATGACCCGGTCGACGTAGATGCCGGGGGTGTGGATCTGCGACGGATCCAGCTCGCCGGGTTCGACGATCTCTTCGACCTCGACCACGGTGATCTTGCCGGCGGTGGCGGCCAGCGGGTTGAAGTTCTGGGCGGTGTGGCGGTAGATGACGTTGCCGAAGTGGTCGGCCTTCCAGCCTTTGACGATGGCGAAGTCGCCGGTGATGGACTCTTCCATCAGGTATTTGCGGCCGTGGAACTCACGCACTTCCTTGCCTTCGGCCACCGGGGTGCCGACGCCGGTGGCGGTGAAGAAGGCCGGGATGCCCGCGCCGCCGGCGCGCATTTTCTCGGCCAGGGTGCCTTGCGGGGTGAGGACGACTTCGATGTCGCCTTTGAGCAGCTGTTCCTCGAACAGTTTGTTCTCGCCGACGTAGGAGGCCACCACCTTGCGGATCTGCCGGTCCACCAGCAGCACACCGAGGCCGAAGCCGTCGACGCCGCAGTTGTTGGAGACGACGGTGAGGTCGCGGGTGCCCTTGCGCTTGATCTCGGCGATCAGGTTTTCGGGGATGCCGCACAGGCCGAAGCCGCCGGAAATCACGGTCATGCCGTCCTTGAGGCCGGCCAGAGCCTCCTCGTAGGAGTACACGCGCTTGTCGAAACCTGCCATAGGCACCTCTTTTATTGTTGGTAGGCGGCTGGCTAGCCGAATGGTTGGAGTGTCTCGCCGGACGATATATTTGTTAAGTTGATTTTTAGGGTGGATTGATTGATAAAACTCAATTAATCACCGTCCCCGTCTTGCAGCTTAACGCTTGCGGCTTACAACTGGAGCAACGCGACCATGACCATCAAACAGATCCGCGCCTTCCTCGCCGTGGCCCAGAGCCTGAGTTTCGCCGTGGCCTGCGAGCGCCTGCACCTGTCGCAGTCGGCGCTGAGCCTGACCATCAAGGCGCTGGAAGAGGGGCTGGGCGGACGCCTGTTCAGCCGCAACACCCGCAACGTGGCGTTGACCCCGGAGGGCGAATCCCTGCTGCCGCTGGCCCGGCGCCTGATCGCCGACTGGGACAACGCCGAAGACGAAATGCGCCAACGCTTCAGCCTGCAACGGGGGCGGGTGACGCTGGCGGCGATGCCGTCGTTCGCCGGCAACCTGCTGCCGCCGATCCTGAAGAATTTTCGCGCGCGTTACCCGAACGTCAATGTCACGGTCAACGACGTGGTCAACGAACAGGTGCTGGAGATGGTGCGCGACCGTCAGGTGGAACTCGGGGTGGCGTTCGAGCCGATGCAGAGCACGTCGTTGAGCTTCACGCCGCTGTACACCGACCGCTTCGTGGCGGTGGTGCCCCAGGATTCGCCGTGGGCCGGGCGCCAGGAAATCGACTGGCTGACCTTGCTTGAGCAACCGTTCATCACGTTGCAGCGACCGTCCACGGTGCGGGTGATGCTTGAGGAGCACTTGCAGGCCCGGGGCATGAAACTCCCGGTGGAGTTCGAAAGCCATCAACTGGCGACGGTCGGAAGGATGGTCGCCAGCGGCCTGGGCGTCAGCGCCGTTCCGGCCCTGTGCGCGGTGCAGATGCAGGAACTGGGCGCGTGCTGCCTGACCTTGCGCGAACCGGTGGTGGAGCGGGCCATCGGTGTGCTGACCGAGCCGGGCAACGAACTGTCGGCGGCGGCGCAGGCACTGTTCGATATCCTGCGCCAGGAAAACCTCGGCCAGCGCCTGGGCCCTGCGGAGCCTTGAAGGACGCCATCGCCAGCAGGCTGGCTCCCACAAAAGCCGTCATGGGGCCAGGCATTTCGCCAAGCGGGGCAACAACACTTCGCACGAACCTTCGATCTTCAGGTCCAGCCATTCATCCGCCCGGGTCTTGCCCAGGTTGATCGCGATCAGCGGCTTGCCCCGGTCGGCGATCGCCCGGCACAGGCGAAAGGCCGAAAACGCCATCAGGGACGATCCGATTACCAGCATCCCGGCCGCCCGTTCCACCGCCGCCATGGCTTGCGCCGCCGTGGGCTGGGCGACGTTCTCGCCGAAGAACACCACGTCCGGCTTCATCCGTTCGCCGTCGCAATGGGGGCAGCGGGGCATCTGGAACCGTGCCTCGAAGGCCGGGTCGAGCAGGGTGTCGCCATCCGGCGCCTGCACCGCATCGACGCCGGCAAGGTAAGGGTTCTGCGTTTCCATCCACTGCTGGACCGAGTCCCGTTCGCTGCGCCGGCCGCAGTCCAGACAGAGCACCCGGTGCAGGCTGCCGTGCAGTTCGATCACGTCGCGGCTGCCGGCGCGGTCGTGCAGGGTGTCGACGTTCTGGGTGATGACCCCGTTGATGAGGCCGCGCTCCTGCAGGTCGGCCAACGCCTCGTGGGCCACGTTCGGCCGGGCCTGGCGCACCCGGGGCCAGCCGAGCATGGCCCGGGCCCAGTAGCGGCGGCGGGATTCGGGGGCGGCGAGAAACTCCTGATACATCATCGGCTGGCGGCCACGGCGCACGCCGTCGCTGTCGCGGTAGTCGGGGATGCCGGACGGGGTGCTGATGCCGGCGCCGGTGAGCACCACGAAGTCGCCGCCAGCCATGGCTTCCAGCAAATGGGTGAAGGCGTCGGGGTTGGAACGGTCGGGACAGGAACGGTCGGTCATGACCGAAGCTCCGCAGGCAGAAGGTGCATGCAGATTAGCACCTGCCATGGCCAGGGGGCTTGCTCCCGCCGGATTGCGCAGCAGGCCTCTGTGTTTTGGGGCCTGCGCACCGTCGGGAGCACGCTCCCTTACCCCGCCGCGTTACTTGCGTGCCTCCAGAATCAGGTTGAACGGCGTCTGCGTGGCCCGCCGAAACTGCTTGAAGCCCGCCTCGCTGAACACCTTGCGCAAACGCAGCTCGCCGGCCTGCGCGCCGAGCCCGAGGCCGACTTCCTGGGACAACGAGTTCGGGGTGCAGATGAACGTCGAGGCGGCGTAGAACAACCGGCCGACCGGGTTGATGTTGTCGTCCAGCGTATCGTTGGCGAACGGTTCGACCAGCAGGACCGTGCCGTCGTCCTTCAACGAGTCATACGCGTGACGCGCCGCGCCGACCGGGTCGCCCATGTCATGCAGGCAGTCGAAGTAGCAGATCAGGTCGTAGTCGTCGCCGGGAAAACTTTTCGCCGTGCCCTGGAAGAACCGTGCCCGGCTGCTGACCCCGCCTTCTTCGGCGCGTTGGGTGGCGACGGTCACCGAGGGCGCGTGGTAGTCGAAACCGACGAAGCGCGAATTGGGGTAGGCCTGGGCCATGATCACCGTGGAGGCGCCATGGCCGCAGCCGACGTCGGCGACTTTGGCGCCTTCCTCAAGCTTGGCCACCACGCCGTCCAGCGCCGGCAGCCACTCGGCGATCAGGTGCCCCTTGTAGCCTGGGCGGAAGAACCGCTCGGTGCCGGTGAACATGCACGGGTGGTGGTCGCCCCAGGGCAGGGCGCCGTTGCCGCGCATGGCTTTGACCAGTTTGTCCTTGTCGTGGAAAAACGACGCGACCACCCCGAGGCCGCCGGCGACATACACCGGCGAATCTTCGATGGCCAAGGCCAGGGCCTGTTCTTCGGGAAGTCGGAATTTTCCGTCCAGGTGTTCCATGTAGCCGGAGGCGGCGTGGGCGCTGAGCCATTCGCGCACCAGGCGGGTGTTGCAGGCGGTCTTTTCGGCGAGGGTTTCCGGGCTGATCGGCTGGCTGTCGGCCATCGCCCGGTACAGGCCGAGCTCTTCGCCGACGATGACATTGGCCAGCATCGCCGCGCCGCCCATGTCGTTGACCAGTTTGCCCATGAACTCGTTGAGTCTGGCCTCGTCCATCACAGGTGCTCCTGTTGCAGGATCACGCTCCGGCGGCTGTGCGGGCGTCGAGGCGATCG
The DNA here is from genome assembly GCF_002113645.1 of Pseudomonas sp. B35(2017). Classification (NCBI taxonomy): domain Bacteria; kingdom Pseudomonadati; phylum Pseudomonadota; class Gammaproteobacteria; order Pseudomonadales; family Pseudomonadaceae; genus Pseudomonas; species Pseudomonas sp. B35(2017). The sequence goes on from NZ_NEIZ01000026.1 coordinate 35,403, forward strand.
CCACCGGGCGGTGGTCATGGAATCGGGCGCAAGCGGCGCCCTGCGGCCCCCTCGACTGGGTAATGTTTGAGTCTAGTCCCGTGATGGCAAAACACTCACCCCGAACCGATGGCGGACATCGGATTTCTGCCCCGGGACCCACCGCCGGCGTGTATCCCAGTGTGTATGGCCCCGTTCGCGATACAAAACCGTCGACCTTCACCCGGCCGGCCACACAGCCGCGATACAGCCAGGGCGCCTACTGGACAGGTCAGCCGCCATCTCCGGCGGCGCCTCAACCGAGACCTTGCCCATGCAGACTCAACATCCCACCGTACCGCCCCGTGTCGGGCTCGGCCTGCGCCGTGGCCTGATCAAAGACCTGCGATCCGCCCGCACCGGCGATTTCGACTTCCTTGAGGTCGCGCCGGAAAACTGGATCGGCGTCGGCGGCGCCCATGGCGCGGCGTTGCGCGAACTGGCTGAGCGCTACCCGCTGTCGTGTCACGGCCTGTCGCTGTCCCTGGGCGGCCCGGCGCCGCTGGACACCGGTTTCCTGCACGAGGTGCGCGCGTTCCTCGACCGCTACGACGTGCCGCTGTACAGCGAACACCTGAGCTACTGCAGCGACGACGGCCACCTCTACGACCTGCTGCCGCTGCCGTTCACCGAAGAGGCGGTGCACCACGTCGCCGCACGGATCCGCCAGGCCCAGGACATCCTCGGCCGGCGGCTGGCGGTGGAAAACGTTTCCTATTACGCCGCCCCCCGGCAGGACATGGACGAAGCGACCTTCACCAACGCCGTGCTGCGCGAGGCCGACTGCGACCTGCTGCTGGACGTCAACAACGTTTACGTGAACTCGGTCAACCACGGGTTCGACCCGCTGACCCTGCTGAATGCCATCGAGCCGGGCAGGGTGGTCGGCATGCACGTGGCCGGGCATTTCGATGAGTCCGACACGCTGAAGATCGACACCCACGGCGCCCCGGTGAAACCGGTGGTGTGGGCGCTGCTGGCCAAAGCCTATGCCCGTTTCGGTGCGCGGCCGACCTTGCTTGAACGGGACTTCAACTTCCCGGCGTTCTCCGACCTGGTGGCTGAGTTGCGGACCATCCGCCGCCTGCAAGCCGAAGGAGGTCAGCATGGACAGCCTTGAGCGGCAACAACTGGCCTTGACCCGCTACCTGCGGGATCCGGACAACCAGTCGCCTCCGCCCGGCATGAAGGCGGCGCGGGTCGAGGTGTACCGCGACCTGGTGTTCAACAATGTTTCGCAGTTGCTGGGCGGCACCTTTCCGGTGCTGATCCGGATCATCGGCCAGGACGCCTGGCGCACATTGGTCCGCGGCTTTCTGCGGGATCACCGCGCGCAGACGCCGAAGTTCGGTGAAATCGCCGAAGCGTTCGTCGGCTACCTCGCCGATCGCGCGGACGAGCCGGGCGAAGGCCAGTGGCCGGGGTTCCTGGTGGAACTGGCCCATTACGAATGGGTGGAGATGGTGTTGCAGCAGTCCGATGCGCAGCCCTTGCCGCCGAGCGACGGCGCCTCGTTGCTGACCCGGCCGTTGCAGGTGTCGCCACTTGCCTGGCCGCTGGCCTACGCTTGGCCGGTGCAGAAGCTGGGGCCGGATCATCGACCGGCCACGCCGCCCGCCGAGCCGACCCTGTTGCTGGTCAGGCGCACGGCAGACTTCAGCGTGAGGTTTTCCGAGCTGAGCCCGTTGGCCTGGCGTCTGCTGCAACGGATCGGCGAATGGCCGCAGATGATCGGGGCCGAACACCTCGGGGCGCTGGCGGCCGAAGCCGGGTTGCCTGTGACTACGGCGTTTCTGGACAGCGGACAGGCGCTGCTGCGCCAGTTGCATGACGACGGTGTGGTGGGGAACTGATTCATTCATCGGTCGGCAGCCACCGGGGCGGACACGGGTGCAGGCGATAGAAACGCTGCAACTGGGCCTTGTCCCGTTCGAACCAGTCGCTCAACCATTGGCTGTATTGCGACTGCGCCGCCGTCTGCAAAGCCGGATGCCGGAGACAGTCGGATATTGCTTGCGCAGCCTGCATGCCTGTCATCAGGGCCTTGAGCACGCCGTGGGAGGAGGCCGGGTCGAGCTGGCTGGCCGCGTCGCCGGCAATGAAGTAGCCGCTGCCGGCGGGGGCGGCGCTGATGCGCCACGTCACGTCGGCGCTGCGGGGGCGCCCCCGGGGCGGCAGGTTCCGCAGCGGTTCGGGCAATGCGCAAGGCGGGTGATCCCCCCTCGTCAGGCGTTGCGCTTCGAATGTCTGCCGTGCCCAGTGCAGCGTTTGTTCCTCCACCCGCGCCAGCCATGTCCAGCCGTCGGTGTCGGCCAGCAGGTGCGGTGTCTGCGAATAGGGTGCAATGTGCCCGTCGAGGTAGCCGAAGCGGACCTGCAACGGTGGTGAGCAACGGCGCAGCGGTAGCTGCAGTCGACGGCCGAGCCAGCCCGACGCTCCGCTGGCGTCGAGCACGTACGAGGCAAACAGGGGGCCGGTGTCGGTGTCCACGCCGATCACGCGATGTTGGTGGATGAGCACCCGTCGCGCCCGACAAGGCTGACGAACCGTCACTCCCAGCGCCGCAGCCCTTTGCAGCAGCGCCATGTCCAGCCGGGCTCGGGCGATCTGGAAGCCGCGCCACGGGCCGTTGTCGTCGCCGCCGAAGCCGATGTATCGCGGCGGTGCGTTCCACTGCACCCAATGCCCGTGGAAGCGCATGGCATCCATGCCGCACAACCGTTCAGCCACACCCAGTTGTTGCAGCAACGGCTCGATGCCCGGATGCAGACTTTCGCCGGGGCGGAAGCGGGGAAAGGCGTGTCGCTCGATCAGGGCGACCTGCCATCCGCGCTGCGCACAGCCGATGGCCGCCGCGGATCCTGCGGGGCCACCGCCGACCACCACCACATCAAAGCGGTTCAAGCACAAGTCGCCAGGGGGCGCCGTCGGTCTTCAGCAGCATCGCTGCGACGCTGACGAAGAGGCTCACCTGTTCCTGCACCTCGACGTCCCGCCGCTTGAAGTCGCCCGCCGGGGTGGAGACGTCGCCGCGTCGGTACATCCGGTAGCGATGCACCCAGCCGTCCAGTGCGGTGCCGGCCTGTCGCTCCGCCAGGTCCAGCTCCGGATCGGGCCGCAGCACGCTCTGGAACGAAAGCACCGGCCAACGGTTGCGCTCGGCGTCGTTCTGGCCTGCACCGAGTGCGTTGTAGACGCGGTACATCGACAGCACCCGGTTCTGGTAGGCCTGCTGATCCACGGCGCCGGTCTGCTGCAGGGAAAACCGGTTGTCGAGGGCGACCTGCGTGTAGTCGCTGTATTCGTAGGCGCGGTAGCGGGCCAATGTCCGCCCCTGATCCTGTATCAGTTGCGGCCGTTGCTGGTGATCCCAGGCGACGGCCCCCTGACCGGTTTCCCCGTCGGTCAGCGGAATGATGCTGTGCAAGGTTCTGCGGGGTTCAAAGGTCTGTGCCGAATCCGGTGCGGTGCCTGGCCAGAACGAGCCCAGCGCCGCGCAGATGCGTATGTCTTCCGTGAACGGGCTGGCCATCTGGTAACCGGCCAGCACATTGATCCAGCTGTCGTCTGGCATCCGCTGACGGATCCAGCCGGTCTCCCAACCCGGGCCGAACACACCGGCTGCGCCGTCGGGCAATGAGGTCGGTCGGGCGATGGCCGGTTGCAGGTCGCCGGAGGGGGGAGCGCCGGCGTTGCGCAGTTGTGCCACGATTGCCGTCACGCTGCGGTCGTCTGGCGAAAACGGTTGGTCCTTGAGCGCCAGGTTGGCGCAATAGCGGACGTTCGACAGGGCTTGCAACCGGGCGTGCCAGATGTCGGGGTCGGGTATTACAGGTTCGTGGTTCACCCACGTCAGCAACCGTCGCTGGGTGCACAAAGGGAAGAAATCCGGTGGGCCGATCACGGAGTAGGCCGCCACCGACGGCATCAGGGTGTTCAACGGCGAGCAATGCGCACGCACCCAACCGTCAGCCGTACCGTCGTGATAGTGCAGGGCCCGGTAGCCGCCGCGGTCGACCAGCTCGCCCACGCCTTCCCGGTCGTTCAGATCCTCGATGCTGCCGTCCTCATTGAGCTTGTGGCGGCCATGCACCATGCCGGCGGTTCCGGCCGGCATCTGAAAGGCAAGGGGCTGGCCGTCGAGGCAGGCCGGCTCGACCAGGCGTGGCCTGACCTGCGGCAGCAACAGCCCTGGCCCCCGATCCGCCGGGTCTGCCCAATACGCCAGACCCTCGCTGATGACGAACGGCGGTTGGCTGATCTCCGGTTCCTGCCAACCGGTGCCGGCATGGCGCAGGTGTATGTGCCGCAGCTTTTCGTTGATCTGGTGGTTGTCCAACCGCAGCGTCAGCTCCATGCCGGCGATGCATTCGGGGCCTGCGAACAGTTTGTGCAACGGCACCCAGAAATCCAGGCCGTCGTCGATGTCCTCCTGCAAGTCCAACGGGCCGAACCGTTCGGCGTCGCCTTTGAGCTGCACGGCGACATAGGCGCTGTAGCGCACAGGCATGACCCGGATGCCGTAAGCATCATCGTCCACCCAAGGCAGATGGCTCCGCAGGCGGGGGTCGTAGCGGGCGGCGGCGGTGCCGACACGGGCGATGCCGGTGCGGGAAAAGCACAGGTCGGCGTGTACGCCGTGCACCGTATCGACGGCGCAACGGTATTCGCCGGCAAACACGGCTACGGCGAGAGGCGCTCCCCGGGCCCTTTGCCGGAGCTCGTCGAGTGTGGGAGGGCGGATGCCGAAGACCAGGTCGAGCAGCGTTTCGATCTCGGCCGGGGAGGGAAACAGTTGCAACGGCTGGCCGGTTGCATCGAGCGTGACCCGCGCTGAGGCCAAGGCATGGAAGAGCAGGCTGCGCGAGGGTTCTCCTGGCTCGATGGCCCGGAAGCCTGCCATTGAAAAATCCTCGAAGCCCGGCAGGGACCTATCGATGGTCAGCGGTTTGAGCAGCTCGACGTCAAGCGGCACCGCCGACAGGTCCAGCCCGTGTGCCCGCATCAGTGACTGCCACCCGCCGGGCGCCAGGCGTTTGCAGGTCTGTTCTACGTTTTCCAGCAGTGTCATGGCGGTCGGTCTCGGTCGGAGCGCATGTGATGCCACCACACAGTAAATGTCGGCGTCCGGCGACTGTCAGACCTGACAGTCACGACCGACGGTCGCCGGAGGACGTCTGCTTCATCGCTCGGCTGTTCAGCGAGCATGTGGCGATACACGCAACGATAGAGGGGTCGCCCAGGGGCAACAATCGGCCGATTCTACCGGCGTTGTAGCCGCCGGCATCGCGCAATGTAGTCCGTGACGTCGGCTTGCCGGCGGTTCTTAAACAGAAATCAACCTTGCAGGGGCAATCGCAGCTCGGCGCACAGTCCGCCGCCTTCTCGGTTGCTCAGGTTCAGCGAACCGCCCAAAGCCATCGCCAATTGCTGGGCGATGGCCAGGCCCAGGCCGGTGCCGCCGGTGCTGCGGTTGCGCGAGTTCTCCACGCGGTAGAACGGCTCCATCACCTGGGCCAGTTCCTCTTCGGCGATGCCGGGGCCGCGGTCCATGACTTTCACCGAAAGTTTGCCGTCCTGCCGCTCGACCCACAGTTCGGCGGCGCCGGCGAACTTCAAGGCGTTGTCGGTGAGGTTGACCAGCACCCGGCGCAAGGCGTGGGGGCGGGTGTCGATCACCGCGTCGCTCTTGCCGCCCAGTTGTACGTCCTTGCCCATGTCCTGGTAGTCGAACACGAGGCTGTCGAGGAACGAGTCCAGGTGGGTGCGCCGGCTCTCTTCGGTGGAACCGTGGATGCTGCGGGCGTAGGCCACGCCCTCGCGCACCAGGTGCTCCATCTCGCCGAGGTCGTTCCACAGTTTGTCTTTCTCGGCGGAGTCGTCCATGAACTCGGCCCGCAGTTTCATCCGCGTGATCGGGGTCTGCAGGTCGTGGGAAATCGCCGCGAGCAGTTGCATGCGCTCCTTCAGGTAGGCGGCGATGCGCGCCTGCATCGCATTGAACGCACGGGCCGCGTAGGCCACTTCGTTGGGGCCCTTTTCGTCCAGGTTGATCGGGTGGGCGTTGGGGTCGAGGGTCTCCACCGCATTGGCCAGGCGGGTGAGGGGGCGGATCGCGATGCGCACCGCCAGCCAGGTGCAGACCAGCATCAGGGCCAGTTGGCCGATCAGCACCACCGGCAGCCAGGGTGAGAGCGGCGCCATCGACGGCCACACGTCGATGGTCACCGGGCTGCCGTCGCCCAGGCGCAGGTGGCCCTGGAAGTGTTTCCTGGGGCCCGGGATGTCGGTGAACGTCAGCGGGTAGGCCTCGCCGATGGCGTCGGTGATGGACGTGACCGCCACCGGCACATCGCCTGCGCCGATCGGGGTGCCGGGTTCGCCCTCGCTGAGCAGGTAACCGTAGTTGGGCCGGGCCAGGCGCTTGAGCCAGGCCGGGCGCTCCTCGGCCGGCAGGCGGTCGAGGATCGCGATGGAGGTCGAGACGTCGGTCTCCAGGTTGCCGAGCATGGTGTGCTTGGCGCTTTCGTAGCGCTCGTAGTACTGCGCGCCGAACGACAGCGCCTGGGCGAGGATCAGCCCGATCAGGAAAATCAGCGACAACCGGGAGGCGAGGGTGCGCGGCCAGCGCAGGGCAAGGTTCATGCAGGGGCTCCGAGGACTTCGACCGGCAAGGAGAACACATAGCCTTCGCTGCGCACGGTCTTGATGTAGGCCGGTTCGCGGGCGTCGTCCAGCAGGCGCTGGCGCAGGCGGCTGACCAGCAGGTCGATGGACCGGTCGAACAGGTCGGCCTCGCGGCCCTGGGTCAGGTTGAGCAGCTGGTCGCGGCTGAGCACCCGCTGCGGATGGTCGAGGAACACCCGCAGCAGGCGGTATTCGGCGCCGCTCAGGGCGACCAGGGTGCCGTCCTTGTCCAGCAGGTGGCGGGCCGAGGTGTCCAGCTGCCAACGGCCGAACGCCAGCAGGCGGCCGGTTTCGGTGACCACCAGGTTGGGCGGCAGCATGCGCGTGCGGCGCAGCACGGCGTTGATCCGCGCCAGCAGTTCGCGGGCGGCGAAAGGCTTGGTCAAGTAATCGTCGGCGCCCATCTCCAGGCCCAGGATGCGGTCGGTCTCGTCGTTGCGCGCAGTGAGCATCAGGATCGGCGTGGCCTTGTGCTTGCCGGCGCGCAGCTCGCGGCACAGCAGCAGGCCATCGTCGCCGGGCATCATGATGTCGAGCACGATCAGATCCACGGTGTTGGCTTCCAGGAAGCTGCGCATCTGCCGGCCGTCCGCGACCACGGTGGTGCGCAGGCCGTTCTTCTTCAGGTAATTGCCGACCAGCTCGCGGATCTCGCGGTCGTCGTCGACGATCAGGATGTGATCGACATGATCCATGGGGCCAAACCTCAATCAAAGGGGATGACGCGCAGTCTATCGAGCCCCGAGGGGCCCGCCTGCCTGGGTTTGTATTGCAGTGTATCTGCCGCGCAGGCGGATACAGGCTGACGCAAAAAGCGGATTTTTTCAGGGTTTTGTATCGCTGTGTATCCCCGGCCTGCACAGATACACAGCCATGGATACGCGCCGTTTGCCGACACAAGCGCGATACCTCGCCAACGTTCAATGAGCTCCATCGAGGCACGGCACAGACGCCGGGCCCGGACAACGAATCATCCATTGACGCCCGAGGAAAACGCCATGAACGCCAAGACCAAGACCAAGACCATCGCTGCCGCTTGCCTGTTCGCCGCCCTGAATATCTGCACCCTGTCGGCCCGCGCCGAGGCCGATGTCGCTGCGCAAACCTACACCTACGGCACGCATCTGGACATCCAGAAAGTGATTTCCCTCAAGGAAAGCAACCCAGGGAGCTGCGGCATCGTCGACGCCCGCATGACCTACCTCGACTCGGCCGGCCAGACCCGTGTGCTCGATTACAGCAAGTTCGGCGACGGCTGCCACAACGAAAACTGATTGCCCACTTTCATAAAAGGATCAACGCCATGAACAACGTATCGCGCTTTCTGACCGCTTTCGCCTTTGCCTTCGCCGGTGTCGCCGCCCACGCCAGCGCTGCCGTGGAGCAGCACAGCTGCGGCAACGGCACCTGCTTCCAACTGACGCCGCTGGCCAAGCAAGGCCTCGCTTCCGACGGCTCCAGCCATACGCCGCAGGGCCAACTGGTGGCCGCCGACGGTTCCAGTCGCACGCCGCAGGGGCAACTGGTGGCTGCCGACGGTTCCAGCCGCACGCCGCAGGGTCAACTGGTGGCCGCCGACGGCTCCAGCCGCACGCCGCAGGGTCAACTGGTGGCCGCCGACGGCTCCAGCCGCACGCCGCAGGGTCAACTGGTGGCCGAGAACGGCGCCAGCCGCACACCCCAGAGCCAATGGCTGGACAGCCAGAACGCCTGACCGCCACAGAACCTGGAACACTTCCGACATCAAGGTGACTCCCATGCTTCTCATCGCTTTTCTGGGCGGCCTGCTGACCGTCCTCAGCCCCTGCATCCTGCCGGTGGTGCCGTTCCTGTTCGCCGGTGCCCACCGCAGCCGCTCCTCGATCCTGCTGACCCTCGGCGGCATGGCCCTGACCTTCGCGCTGGTCTCCAGCCTGGCGGTGGTCAGCAGTGAGTGGGTGATCCAGGCCAGCAACACCGGCCGCCACATCGCGCTGTTCGTGATGGTGCTGTTCGCCCTGTCGCTGATCTCGGCCCGGGTCGGCGACTGGCTGTCGCGTCCCTTCGTCCTGCTCGGCAACCGCCTCGATCCGGACGCCCGGAAGAAGGCCGGTCCCATGGGATCGATCATGCTCGGCGTCGCCACCGGTCTGCTGTGGGCGCCCTGCGCCGGGCCGATCCTGGGCGTGATCCTCACCGGTGCCATGCTGCAAGGCGCCAACGCCCAGACCAGCCTGTTGCTGCTGGCCTACGGCGCGGGCAGTGCGCTGTCGCTGGGTACCTTGATCTTCGCCGGACGCGGGCTGGTCAACCGGCTCAAGCCGTCGATCCCGTTCACCGGCTGGTTGCGCCGCGGTGCCGGCGTGGCGGTGCTGGCCACCGCCGCCGTGATCGCCACCGGCGCCGACAAGCCCCTGCTGGCCAGCACGTCGTCCGAAGGTGTGGCGTCGGTCGAGAAGGGCGTGCTGGAGAACGTGCCGAAGGTGGTCGACTATTTCATCAGCAAAGTGCGGGCGGACTCGCTGATGGAGGAGGCAGGCAAGGGTACGATGCCGTCCCTGTCCGGCGCCGTGCAGTGGCTGAACTCGCCGCCGCTGACGGCCGAATCCCTGCGCGGCAAAGTGGTGCTGGTGGACTTCTGGACCTACGACTGCATCAACTGCCAGCACACCCTGCCGTACGTCAAGGCGTGGGAAGCGAAGTACGGCAAGGACGGCCTGGTGGTGATCGGCGTGCACACGCCGGAATACGGCTACGAGCGGATCATCGACAACGTCAAGGATCAAGTGAAGAAGCTCGGCATCACCTACCCGGTGGCCATCGACAACGACTACGCGATCTGGCGGCATTTCGACAACCAGTACTGGCCGGCGCATTACCTGATCGACGCCAAGGGGCAAGTGCGCTACACCCACTTCGGCGAAGGCCGCTACGAGGCCCAGGAACAGATGATCCGGCAGTTGCTGGAAGAGGCGAAAGCGCCGGCCGCATGAGCCGCGCAGACTGACGGCCCGGCGGCGAAAGCCCCGGGCCGTTTTCCGTGGGCGCGGTTGTGTTTCGACGCCTTTACAAAATCCCGCCGCTCATCGGCAAAGCCCCGGTTTTGCGGGCTCTCCGGACGATTGGCAAGGACGCCGGCCGCCCCCGGCGCGATAGTGGTCGGGTTGCGCCACTGCCGGCGCAAGCACCGATGAGAAGCAAGCGAGGTTGCCATGCCGAAGTTTGTGATTGAACGCGAGATTCCAGGGGCCGGAAAGCTCTCGCCGCAAGAACTCAAATCCGTTTCGCAGACGTCCTGCCAGGTGTTGCGTGAGTTGGGGCCGCAGGTGCAGTGGCTGCACAGCTACGTCACCGGCGACAAGATCTACTGCGTGTACATCGCCCCCAACGAAGAGCTGGTTCGCGAGCACGCCAGGCTGGGCGGATTCCCCGCCAACAGCGTGTCGCAGGTGACGAGCATCATCGACCCGACCACGGCCGAATGAGCCGGGCCACCGTCAGCGGAGCTGCGCATCATGAGTACCCCCATTGATCTCTCTGCCCTGAAGGAACGCCAGAAAGTCGCCTGGGCCAGCGGCGACTACGCCGTGATCGGCACCACCTTGCAGATCGTCGGCGAAAACCTCGCCGAGGCCTGCGACCTGCGCTGCGACGAAGAAGTGCTGGACGTCGCCGCCGGCAACGGCAACGCGACCCTGGCGGCGGCACGGCGCGGCGCGTTGGTGACGTCCACCGACTACGTCGCGGCGCTGCTCGAACGCGGCCAGGACCGGGCTCGCGCCGAGCATTTGGACGTGACCTTTCAGGTGGCGGACGCCGAAGCGCTGCCGTTCGCCGACAGCAGTTTCGACGCGGTGCTGTCGACCTTCGGCGTGATGTTCGCACCGGACCAGGACAAGGCGGCCAGCGAACTGGCGCGGGTCTGCCGACGGGGCGGGCGGATCGGTCTGGCCAACTGGACCCCGGAAGGGTTCGTCGGCCAGATGTTCAAGACCCTGGGCCGGCACCTGCCGCCGCCGGCCGGCGCCCAGCCGCCTTCGAACTGGGGGACGGAAGCCTGGCTGCACGCCCGGTTCGACGATCGCCATTTTGCGGTTCAGGTGACGCGGCGCCACTTTAACTTCCGCTATCGCTCGGCGGCGCACTTCATCGACATTTTCCGCCACTGGTACGGACCGGTGCACAAAGCCTTCGCCGCGCTGCCGCCGGAAAGCGGCCTGGCGCTGGAAAGCGATCTGGCCCAATTGCTCAACAGCCTGAACCGGGGCGGGGACAAATCGCTGGTGGTGCCGAGCGAGTATCTGGAGGTGGTCATCGCCAAACGCTGAGGCCTGCTCCTGCAAGTGCGACGCTGCGACGGGTGCCGGTAGAGCCGATGCCTGCATCGAGGCGGCCATTGCTATAGCTCCCACAGGGACTGCGGTTGTCCGCCGTTGATGCGAACACCCGGGATACTGTGGTAGAGCCGATGCCTGCATCGAAGCGGCCATTGCTTTCGCTGGCAAGCCAGCTCCCACAAGGACTGCGGTTGCCCGCCGTTGAGGCGAACACCCCGGATACTGTGGGAGCTGGCTTGCCAGCGATGGCGGCGGGACAGGCAACGAAGGGCTCGCGAACGCTCAGCTGACCTGCGCCCCCCGCGCCACCAGCAGTTCGCGCAACACCGAACGGTGGCAGTGCGCTTCTTCCTCGCAATAGCAGCCAAGGGCGAACGACGTCTGGTGCGACAGCGCCGCCAGCAGATCCAGCATCTGGCTCGCCGCCGGCTGTTTCATCTCGGCCTTGAACTTGCGCACGAACGCGGCCCAGGCCTTGGCGTCCTCGGCGTGCAGCGCTTCGGCCACCAGGTCGGCGCTGGGCGAGAGCAGCGGTTGCCATACATCATAGAAATCACGGCGGGCGAACTCGGCCTTGGGCACCCCGCGCGGCGGGCGGCGCACGGTGCCCAGGCGCAGGCCTTCTTCGGGGGCGCGGGGCGAGCCCAGGCGCACGATACGGATCGGCATGGGAAACCTCTATTTCAGGTGAGCGCCGTCGAACCACTCCAGCGCCGTGCGCCAGACGCAGATGCCGAGGAAGTACGCCGACATCAGCAGCCACAGCCCCATCACGAACGGATTGATCACCGGATGGTTGAGCACCAGCGACAGGCTGCACAGCAACCAGATGGCCGTCACCGCGATGTTGATCGGCATGAACCGGCGCACGCGGAACGGGTGCAGGAACTTCATCCGGGTGACGGTCAGCAGCGCCAGGCCGATCACCGTCAGCAGGGTGAGCCACGGCCCCGGCGCGATGATGTACAGGCACAGGGCGACCACGTTCCAGGCGGCGGGGAAGCCGACGAAGTAGTTGTCCTTGCTCTTCATGTTGACGTTGCAGAAGCAGAACAGCGACGACACCAGGATCAGCGACACCGTCAGCAGCAGGGTGTAGTCGGGCAGGGGAATGTAGCGGTAGATGAACAGCGCGGGGATGAACACGTACGTCAGGTAATCGATCACCAGGTCGAGGATCGAGCCGTCGAAGCTCGGCAGCACCGACTGCACGTTGACCTTGCGCGCGAGCGCCCCGTCCAGCCCGTCGACGATCAGCGCCACGCCCAGCCACATCAGGCAATGGGTCGGCTGGTTCTCCAACAGCGCGAGGGTGGCCAGGAAAGCGGTGACCACGCCGGTCGCGGTGAATCCATGGGCGCCCCAGGCCTTGAGCCTGGCGATGTGGACGGTCGATATCACGGGGCGTTCTCCAGAAAGTGAGGCGGGCCGGGTCAGGGTTGCAGGTATCGACCGGTGGCGCCGGGATAAGGTTCACCCTCAATGAATCTTAGCTGGCCGCGGAAAAAGGATGCCGGAGAAATCGCCGTCCGGCCCCGCGCTTCAGCCAAACGGTGCTGGCGCTGCGGCAGCGCAGGGCTATCGTTGCCAGACGCATTCACGCCGTCCGGAGGACACCGTCATGAACACCAGCGATTTGCTTGAACAACTGCTGCGGGGCCAGGCCTCTGCGGGACAACAAAGCGGTGCTTCGGCCAGCGACGGGCTGGGCGGCCTCGGCGGCCTGCTCGGCGGGTTGCTGGGAGGCGGCAACAGCGCAGGCGGAGCGCCCGCCGGCGGGTTGGGCGGACTGGGCGGGCTGCTGGGCGGCCTGCTGGGCGGCGGAGCGCTGAGCGGTGGCGCTCAGGGCCGCTCCGGCGGCACCAACTACGCGGCGCTGGCTTCGCTCGGGATGATGGCGTTCCAGGCGTACCAGGCCTGGCAACGCAGCCAGGCCAGCGCCGCTCCGCAACAGGCGCCGCAGACCGCGGACATGCTCTCCGGCCCGCAGGTCGAGGAACACAGCCACGCGGTGCTGCGTGCGCTGATCGCCGCGGCCAAGGCCGACGGGCGCATCGACGAATCGGAAAAGCACCTGATCAGCAGCGAAATCGGCCGCCACACCGATGATCCGCAACTGCAGGCATGGCTCGACGCCGAGGTGGCCAAGCCGCTGGATCCTGCGGAGGTGGCGCAGTCGGCCCAGGGCGATCCGGCGATGGCCGCCGAGATGTACCTGGCCAGCGTGATGCTGGTGGACGACCAGCAGGAGGCCGAACGCAATTACCTGGACGAGCTGGCGGCGGCGCTGGGGATCGACCCCGATCTGCAGGTGCACCTGGAGCAGCAGGCCAAGGGCGGCGCCTGACCGGGGCGGCCGTCAAGCGTCGCGCAGCAGGTCGTGGGCGTTGAGCAGGGCGAAGGCGATTTCCGGGTGGCGCTCCAGCCCCCGGCGGATGGCAGCGGGGATCGACTGACGGGTCTTGCGGCACAGGCCGGGCAATTCATCGATGTCGATGGCGATGCCGCGCATCGTACGCACTTCGTTGAACCCCGGCGAGATGCTCACGCGGATGCCCAGCTGCTCGAACATCCGGCCTTGCAGGCGTTCGAGGTCGGCCAGGCTCTGCAGGTTTTCCAGGCGTTCGAGCAAGCGCTTTTCCTCCTGGCGGGTCAGCATCAGGATGCGCACATCCGCGCCGGGATTCTCCAGCAGTGGATCGCGCCCGCAATTGCAGGCGCCGGGAGGGCAGGGGGAGCGGATCGGTGCGCAAATCGTCATGGCCTCCATCATAGAGGCCGTCCGACGGTTTTGCCCATGCCCGCCCGCCTGCCGTCCATCGGCAGGGCGAAAGGGTGGCGACTACGGTCGGCCACCGCTGTCGGGGATGTTGGCCTACTGCGACAGGCCTTCGTAATGGGCCAGGATGGCGTTGGCCAGTTCTTCGTCGCTGGCCGTAAGGCCTGGGTTGTCCTGGCGCACCTGCTGCAGCACCGATTCCAGGTACACGCCCCGGATGGCGCCGCCGCTGGCGACGAAGGCGGACAGGTCGTCACGGGCCGGAATCACCAGCTTGTGGTCCTTGAAGGTCGAGTAGAGCGATGCGGAGATCCCCGCCGAAGTGGCGACGTCGCCCGCGTCCACGCGGGCCAGGGCCGAGCCGAAGGGCAGGCAGAGGATGAGGGACGAAACGAGCACTAAGTGGCGCATGGCGGTGTACCTCCAACAGCAAGCGGCTAAATGGACTTACCACATAATGTGAGAGGTGCGCGGCGGTGCGGGAGTTCCGTGCCGGAGGGCGGACGGTGGGGCGTAGACACACGCCGAGACGTTCCGATGCGGCAGGCCGGCGGAAATAGGCTTAACTCAAACGTTGACGACTCAATTGGCGGCGTGACCAGGGAGGAAACCACGGTGTCGATCAAACTGCGCTTGATGCTGCTGATAGCGACCAGCCTGGTGACGGCGCTGATCGTCAGTCTGGTGAGCTATGTGGGGAACGGGCGGATGTCCGCCGCGTTCGACGACAGCGCGGTGAGCATGTCCGCGCTGCGCAACCACCTGGAAGCCGACATGATGCACGACGCCCTGCGCGCCGACGTGTTCTCGGCGATGCTCACGGGCCTTGGCAAAAGCACCAGCACCGCGGAGGAGGTGCGCCAGTCGGTCAACGAGCACGCGGCGCATTTTCGCGAGGTGCTGGGCGAGAACCTCAAGCTGCCGGTCAACCCGACGATCCGCGCTGCGCTCGAACAGATCAAACCGAGCCTGGACACCTACATCGGCGCGGGCGAACGGATCGTCGGCCTGGCGCTGGACAACCCCGAGGCGGCGCAGCAGGAACTGGGCACGTTCAACACGGCGTTCAGCCAGCTGGAAGAGCGCATGGCCGCCCTCAGCGAACTGATCGAGAGCAACACCCGTCAGACCGGCGAAGGCACCGCCGCAGCGATCCGCAGCGCCAACGTCGCCCTCGGCGCCGTGCTGCTGGCCAGCCTGTTGCTGCTGTTGGCCGAGGGCCGCTGGGTGTACCTGGGCATCACCGGGCCCCTGAGGGCCGCCAGCCGCATCGCCGAGAGCATCGCCCACGGCAACCTCAGCGAACCGATCGCCGAGCCCGCCGGCCGGGACGAAGCCAGCGGCCTGATCCGCACCCTGGGCACCATGCAGCGCGACCTGCGCGACATGATCGACGTGGTGCGGCGCAATGCCCACGGCGTCAGCGGCATGAGCGAGCAGTTGAGCCACGGCTGCCACCAGGTCGCCGACAGCAGCCAGCAGCAGAGCGCCGCCGCCGGCACCATGGCCGCCGCCGCAGGCCAGATGACCGCCAGCATCGAAGAGATCACCCGCCACGCCGAGCGGGCCCTGAACATGGCGAGCCAGGCCGAGACCTTGGCCAAGAACGGCGGGCAGGTGATCCACCAAGTGGTCAGCGACATGGACGACATCGCCCGTTCGGCCAAGCGCTCGGCCCAGGTCATCCGGACGCTGGACCAGGAGTCGGAAGGGATCTTCAACATCATCCAGGTGATCAAGAGCATTGCCGACCAGACCAACCTGCTGGCGCTCAACGCCGCCATCGAAGCCGCCCGGGCGGGCGAGCAGGGCCGCGGTTTCGCGGTGGTCGCCGACGAGGTGCGCAGCCTCGCCGCCCGTACCAGCGCCTCGACCCAGGAAATCGCCGCCATGGTCGAGCGTATCCAGAGCAGCACCCGGGAGGCGGTCAGCAGCATGGAGGCCGGCGTGGCCCAGGTCGACAAGGGCATGGCGGTCACGGCCGATGTCGAGCGCGCCATCCGCGAGATCCTCGAGGCCACCCTCAACACCACGCAACTGGTCAACGACATCACCCGCACCATCGGCGAGCAGAGCCAGGCCAGCAACGAAATCGCCCATCAGGTGGAAATGATCGCCGGAATGTCCGAGGGCAACAGCAAGGTGATCGGCGAGACGGCGGGCACCACCGATGAACTGTCGAGCCTGGCGGGGCGTTTGGCGCAGTCGGTGGACCGGTTCCGGCTGTGACGCGCTCCCGTTGTTAACACGGAGTAACACATTGCCGCATCACCGCGGAGCCCTGTGGGAGCGAGCCTGCTCGCGATGGGACACCCGGAAATGGGGTGGAAACGGCTGAAAGGCTCCGTCATGTTCCGCCCCGCGCGGCCGATAACGGGCCAGGCGCAAAGAGACCGCCAAGTCGGGAACAGACGCGCGGGTTGGCCCTGACGTGATATTCTTCGCGCCAACTTGGTTTGACCTCATTCGGTTCGGCCCGCCATTCGCGGGCCGGCGGAATCACTGTCGCTCAAGTAGCTGAAGCCAATAATGATAAGAAGTCAGTTCAGAAGGGACATATAACTGAGGCCGATGTCGCATGTCGGCCTTGTGTGCCCACCCGTCAATTTTGAAGTGTGCCGGAACCCGCGCCGCTGGCCTGAGCGTCGCGAACAAGGGGCCCCACACGCACAACAGCGGCGGGCGGAAGGCGTTTTATCATAGGTGCAACAGATGTTTAAGAAAGTGAACACGGCCTTGCTGGGGCTGGCTTTGTCGATGGGGCTGTCGTCCGCCTACGCGGAAGAAGCGAAGAAAGTGGACGTGCTGCTGATCGGCGGCGGCATCATGAGCACCACCCTGGGTGTGTGGCTCAACGAGCTGGAGCCGGGCTGGTCGATGGAGATGGTCGAGCGCCTCGACGGCGTCGCCCTGGAAAGCTCCAACGGCTGGAACAACGCCGGTACCGGTCACTCTGCGCTGGCCGAGCTGAACTACACCCCGGAAGACGAGAACGGCAAGGTGTCGATCCCGAAAGCCGTCGAGATCAACGAAGCGTTCCAGGTGTCCCGTCAGTTCTGGGCCTGGCAGGTTCGCCAGGGCGTCCTGAAGAACCCGCGCTCGTTCATCAACACCACGCCGCACATGAGCTTCGTGTGGGGTGACGACAACATCAAGTTCCTGAAGAAACGCTACGAAGCCCTGCAGGCGAGCCCGCTGTTCGCCGGCATGCAGTACTCCGAAGATCCTGAAGTGATCAAGAAGTGGGTTCCGCTGATGATGGAAGGGCGTGACCCGAACCAGAAGATCGCGGCCACCTGGAGCCCGCTGGGCACCGACATGAACTTTGGCGAGATCACCCGCCAGTTCGCCGGCTACCTGCAGACCAAGCCGAACTTCGACCTGAAGCTGTCGAGCGAAGTGCAGGACATCACCAAGAACGCCGACGGCAGCTGGCGCGTCAGCTACAAGAACCTGAAGGACGGCACCAAGACCGAGACCGACGCCAAGTTCGTGTTCATCGGCGCCGGCGGCGGTGCCTTGCACCTGCTGCAGAAGTCCGGCATCGAAGAGGCCAAGGAATACGCCGGCTTCCCGGTGGGCGGTTCGTTCCTGGTGACCGAGAACCCGGCCATCGCCGAGCAGCACCTGGCCAAGGCCTACGGCAAGGCGTCCGTCGGCGCGCCGCCGATGTCCGTTCCGCACCTGGACACCCGTGTCCTGGACGGCAAGCGCGTCATCCTGTTCGGGCCGTTCGCGACCTTCAGCACCAAGTTCCTGAAGGAAGGTTCGTACCTGGACCTGCTGACCAGCACCACCACCCACAACATCTGGCCTATGACCAAGGTCGGCATCAAGGAATACCCGCTGGTCGAGTACCTCGCCGGCCAACTGATGCTGTCGGATGAAGACCGCCTGAACGCGCTGAAGGAATACTTCCCGAACGCCAAGGCCGAAGACTGGCGCCTGTGGCAGGCCGGCCAGCGCGTGCAGATCATCAAGCGTGACGAGCAGGCCGGTGGCGTGCTGAAGCTGGGCACCGAGATCGTCGCTTCGCAGGACGGCACCATCGCCGGCCTGCTGGGCGCATCGCCAGGCGCCTCGACCGCTGCACCGATCATGCTGAGCGTGCTGCAGAAGGTCTTCAAGGACAAGGTCGCCACCCCTGAGTGGCAAGCCAAGCTGCACCAGATCGTTCCAAGCTACGGCACCCAGCTGAACAGCGATCCGGCCAAAGTGGCCGAAGAGTGGGCCTACACCGCCAAAGTCCTGGAACTGCCGACCCCACCGGTCATCGGCCAGGCCGCCCCGGCGGCGGACGCTGCGGCCGACAAGGCCAAGGCACCGAAGGAAAACGCTTCGCGTGACATGGCGCTGTAACCAGCCGCCAGATTGAGAAAGCCCACTGAACCGGTGACGGTCAGTGGGCTTTTTTGCGCCCGGTGCCTTGCCTGGGGCGAGGCGATGGATCAGGCTCTGGCCGCCGCCAGGTAAGCCCCAAGCCGCCGCCCCATTTCCTCTCCCAGCGCCTGCAGCGCGCTCATCGGCCGCACCATCACTTCGAACTCGACGATTTTCCCCTGCTCATCGAAACGGATCATGTCGATGCCCTTGAGCTCCTTGTTCCCCACTTTGGCGCTGAACTCCAGCACCACGTTCAGCCCGTCGGCCGTCGCCAGTTCCCGGTGGTAGGCGAAGTCCTCGAACACCGTGCTCACGGTGTTGAGGATCATGGCGACCACGGGGCCGCCCGGATAGGGCGTGTGGGCCATCGGCGAGCGGAACACCGCCTTGGGGTCGAGCAGCTCGGGCAGCGCGGAGAGGTCGCCGGTGCGGATCATCGCGTGCCAGCGGTCCAGGGATCGGGCGGCGTTGGGGTGCAGGTTGAGGTCGGCCATCGTTCACTCCTGTCTGTTGTTGTTCTTCGAAAGGCGCCCATGACTCTAGATCAACAAGCGGGAATGGGCACCTTTGTGTGCTGCGCTGAATGTAGGGGCATCGCGCAAGCGGATCAGATGTCCATCTGATCCGCTTTTTCTTGCGCAATCTGCCTCTGTAACCCAAACAGACACACGCTCAAAATAGCCCGGCAGTTCGGTCATCCGCGGCGGCCTTCATCCCGAAGCGCCCGGTGCACCGCAAACCTGGCATTGAGGAGAGCAACATGGCGAAGATGGCGATTTTCCTGGGTGGGTTTCTGACGCTGACCATTCTGATCGGTGTGCTGGCGACCATCTCTCCGGTTTGAGGCCGAAGGAAGGGGCTGAATTCTCCGATCACCAGCAGCACGTCCACGCCTTTTTGAGGGCAATGCACCTCCAGTGCACGTTGCTGCCCCGCGAGGTATCCAGGTTTTCGTACAGGAAAGCGCTCTTGCGACCCTGCCGGATCCTGTAGACGTAGTCGACGAGAATCGGCTGACCCCGAAGCAGCGAAACGGAATGATGGGCACCTTCCACGAGTTCCGACCGTCTGTTGTCCATTCGCTGCTGAATCTGCTGGCTTGAACCAGGTACTCATAGTGCGAGTATCGAAATATCACCAGGAGCCATACGGGACACCCTTTTTTTCGACGTAGGCTTTGGACACGTCGGAAAGTGAGTCATATTTGCCGCCGGATTTCCCTTCATATGGGCCTCGTGGGTCAACTTCTGCCTTTACTCTCGTGACCTCAATGGGCGACAGACAAGGGCCTAGCACCCAAACCTTTGCTATGCCGCCAGGCGCAAGGCCAACAACCAATGCTTCTCGATAACCTGTAATCCATTTTCCGTCGGCAGCGCAGAATGTTTTTTCACCTTTGCGCATGATTTCCCTTGTCGACTCAGGTATGTCAATTCCCATTTGGTAGGTTTGCGGCTCGACCAAGGACTGCCAGCGAACATAGATTTTTTTGGGAAGGTCGGCCCCTGTCACGTATTTCCCTTTTCCCCAGCCTGGCCTTTTTGGCCAACCCTTCGGATTGCCGGAATTGTTGGGTGGGGTTTGAATGGCTGAGTTGCCGCTCATTGCGCGTCTATAAACTTGACCTTGAACATCTATGACGTCAGCTGTCTCGATCCAGACTTCCATGTAGTTCGGAGCTGAGAAACCCAAGCGCCAAGCCTCATAAGGCAGCGAACCGCTGTGGGCGAAGGTTGAGCCACCCGTAAGTATGAGCGCAACGATAAAGCGTAGATGCCTATTCATTGGGGTGAACCGTGCGTTGGTTGTTGTCTGTAGGTCGATTGATAAATACAACGTCCAGATCGCTGTTGTTCATGCCTTTTGCCGCATTCCAGTTGTCGGACAGGTGAATGTATTTTTGAAAAAGAAGCTCTTCTTCTTGAGGAGAAAGGCCAATGGTTTGGCTTTTGCCCAATGCATAGTTAATGATCTTTTCGGAAATCGGAGTGAGTTCCGCTGGTAGTGTCAATCGCGGATCTTTTTCCGGGATTTCGTTGAATGGAACATCATTTTTTACGGCTAGTTCGCGCATTGTCCTTAGATAAATCAAAGAAAGCTCACTGCGAACCTCACGTCGGCTGCTCACTGCTGCATAAACATGTTTTTTCGGTGTTCGGTCATCCCTGTCCCGGCTGGTAAAGGGAACTTCCCAGGTGCGTAGCTCGAGAGGGAGGTTGTATTGGGCCATCTGGTCTTGCAGGCGTCGCAAATCTTGCTGTGCGAGCTTATAGCTATTGGCCTCTGAGGTCGGAGTCGTTCGATCAACGTCGCTTCTGCGCGGTTTGCTGATCAGTACACGTTCTGTGGCTTTGGGCAGATACCCGCCGCCCAAGTCGGAGTGTACGCCGGGCATGATGATGTCGGCCGACCCTGCGCTGTTCAGGGAGAAGTTGTAGCGACGTTCATTTCTGGCGACCAGGTGAACGATTTTTTTCGCGATACCTGGAGGAAGAGCGATATTGATCCCCGGGTTTCTGGCGTTATGACCAGTGAAGTCCCCAAGCAACGGATTCGCAATGGCCGCAACCGTGTCGTAGATGCCTATGAAATTGATCGAAACATCCGACTTGGCACTCCACTGGAACGAAGCAGTCAGGGCCGGAGAGCCGGCCGGCAAGGCTTTCGCGAGAACGCTTTCCTGCCCCTTCATGACTTCGTTCGCAAAATCCCGTGCAGCGGCAGCGCCACGGCTGAACCCAAAAATATCGAACTCAACTTTTTTAATCCGTTTGTCCGGATTGTTGTCCTGAAAAGTACGGATGGTTTTCAGAAACTGTCCCGATGTTTCCTCAACCCGCGTCCTGACCCCTTGCGCCCCAAGCCCCGTCCCCTGTGAGTAAATAGAATCCTCACCCGTACTGCTCGTACCGATCCCGTCTACGTAGATCGACACGCTCGCCATTTCCGCATCCGCCGGAATCTCTTCGTCGGATTGGTTGATGTAGAGGTCGTACAAGCGGGCCACGTTACTGACGTCGTTGCCATAACTGTTGTCCGGCGAACTGCCCTTGCCGTCGTAGCCGTAGGAGGCGCAGTACTTGCGGATTTCTTCCGCCATCTCTTGCAGGTTCACGTCTGGCGCAAAGCAGCCATAAACGCGTTCGCTGTTGCTGCGGTTGTTGCCCGTCCCATCGAAGAACATGCCCACCCGCAGCGTGATGTCTTCGATTTCGACTTCTTCTTCCTCTTCTTCGAGCTCTTCTTCCGACGGTGGCGTGCTCGGCGCATCCGGCTCGGCACTGAACTTGCCGATCGGGGGCGCGCTGAGCAGATTGCCTTTCGCGTCTTTTGCCGCGATGCCGGGAATCAGGGGCGCCAACACCGCAATCCCGCTCCCCACCCCCGGCGCCCCGCCGGTATTGGCCTTCACC
>NZ_NEIZ01000027.1:0-52853 GCF_002113645.1 Pseudomonas sp. B35(2017)
GCAAACTGGCCCGGATCGTATTCGCCCTGCTCAAAGGGCAAAGCGAATATGAACCAAAAGCAGGCTGAGGGCTTTGCCTCAACCATAGAATCTCCCACAGGTTTGCGGTGGTCTGCCAATTCTGCGAACACCATCGAACCCTGTGGGAGCTGGCTTGCCAGCGATGGCGGTGGGTCAGGCGATGAGGATGCCGGGTGTGCCGGCCTCATCGCTAGCAAGCTAGCTCCCACAGGATTGGCGGTGGTCTGCCAGTTCTGCGATGGCTCCCACAGGTTTTGCGGTGGTCTGCCAGTTCCGCGAACACCGCCGAACTGTGTAGGAGCTTGCCTGCAAGCGATGGCGGTGGGTCAGGCGATGAGGATGCCGGGTGTGCCGGCCTCATCGCCGGCAAGCCGGCTCCCACAGTGAATGGCGCAAGGCCGACTGTCGGTGAATGCCCCATTGGTCGCGGTTTGCGGTGGGCACCCGCTTTCGGGCAATCCCCCAACCGTGGGCTATAAACCTATAGGGACGTATCGGGAAGTCGCCGCCATGAACATGCAGTCACCATCGCTTCCGACCGAGGAGGGCAGCCTTCGCCTGAGCTCGCGCAAGCAGCCGTTCAACCTGTTGCGCTGGTTTTCGCTGATCAGCATGGCCGTGATCGGCACGGTGGCCGTGGCGCTGGGGGCGGTGTCGACGCGTTTCGTGATCGATGAAAGCGTACAGCGCGATGCGCTGCTGACCGCGCAGTTCATCCAGGCCATCGCCTCGGCGGAAGTGCGGCATGTCTCGATCCCCAACATCCGCACCATGGGCGATCTGCTCGACTCGCGCCATGACAACGATTTTCCCGATGTCGATCCCGCCGCCCGGGCCAATGCCCGCGACGAATTCCTCGACCACGTCGCGCACTTGCCGGACGTGATCCTGGCCAACATCTACGCCCCCGACCGGCAGGTGATCTGGTCGACCAACCCGGCCCTGATCGGCACGCGCATCCATGCCGACGAAGACCTGGACCGGGCCTTCGACGAGAAAATCCCGGTGTCCGCCAGCTACCACGACGTGGACAAGGGCCGCGAAGAGCAGAAGTTCGTCGTGCCGCCGGAGTACATCTTCATCGAGAACTACATCCCGCTGTTCGATGCCGAGGGCGAGCATGTGACGGCGATGGTGGAAATCTACAAGGAACCCAAGGACCTGATCAGCCGCATGGAGCGCGGGCTGGTGCTGATCTGGCTGGCCACCGCGCTCGGCGGCGGTCTGATCTACCTGGGGCTGTTCTGGATCGTGCGGCGGGCGGCGATCCTGCTGGCGGCGCAGCAAAAGCAACTGATCGCCAACGAAACCTTCGTCGCGCTGGGGGAGATGTCCTCGGCGGTTGCCCACAGCCTGCGCAACCCGTTGGCGACCATCCGTTCCAGCGCCGAGCTGGCGCTGGAGTTCGATGCGGGGCCTGCGCACAAGAACATCAAGGACATCATCGGCCAGGTCGACCGCATGTCCAAATGGGTGCGCGAGCTGCTGCAATCGCTGCGCCCGCTCAACGATGACCCGGAGCCGGTGAACCTGGTGGCGGCGCTGCACGATAGCCTCATGGCGTTCGAGCAGCAGATCGCCAAGGCCGGTGTCCATGTGGTGTTCCACCCGCAGGAGACGCCGATGGTGCTCAGCCAACCGGTGCAGCTGACGCAGATCCTCAACAGCCTGTTGGCCAATGCCCTGGAGGCGATGGACAAGGGCGGCACGCTGACCGTCAGCCTGGAGACCGGCGACGGCCGCAGGGTGACGGTGATGCTCAGCGACACCGGCAAGGGCATGAACGAGGAGCAGCGCAGCATGGCGTTCCGGCCGTTCTTCACCACCAAGCAGGGCGGTCTCGGCGTGGGCCTGGTGCTGGTGAAACGGATCATGGAGCGTTTCGGCGGCGGCGTGACCCTGGACAGCCGCGAGGGCGAGGGTACCACTGTCTGTCTGGCGTTCCAGCTCATCCAATGACCGCAAAAAACAATCTGAACTTTCCCCATCACTGGGTGTCAGGCCCCGGTCACCGGGGAGTGGGGAATTCAACGGCGTCTCTAACTCGTTGTTTAAAAAGGCATTAATACTTTGGCGAGGTAATTGCAAAACACCATCACCCCTTCCTTTTGACGAGGCGGCTGGTGATGGACAGAACAACGCGTTACCCCTGCAAGCCATTTCTGCTGACGCCGCTGAGCGTCTTTCTGGCATTGACCCTCGGCACCATGGCCGTCCGGGCCAGCCCCATCGACGACGAAAGCCAGCCGGAGACCTCCGACCCTTCCGCCTACTACGACGAGCCGGCGGACGAGCCGACGGCGCTGAACGCCATCCTGACCATGCCCGAGGCCAACGTCGATTCCTTCGACCTGCCCAACGGCGTCAAAGGCACGCGCGACTCGACCCGCACCGAGAACATCTTGCCGCCGCGGGTGCAGACCAGTTTCAACTACCCCACCAACGGCAAGCCGAGCCCGCTGTACGGCGCCCAGCCGTTCACCCAGCAGTTGACCCTGTTCGAGGAGTTCGGCCCGGAAAAACTCGACCCGACCACCCCCGCGGGGCCGTTGGGCTTTCCGCCGGCGGCCATTGGACCTGCGCCGGCGCAGGATCCGAACAGCGTCGCCCGCAGCGCACCGCCCGGCACCGCGCTGGATGCGTTCTTGCGTCAGCCCGGGCTGACGCCGTTCCCCAGCCAGTTCGCCAACGTGGTGGACCGCAATCCGTGGCAGGCGCAGATCGAACTGTTCCTCAACCGCCACATCGGCTCCTCCGCCGAGGGCCGTCCGCCGGGAAAAGGCTGGGCCCATCAGCGCTGGAACGAGTTCTACCCGCAGGTGGCCTACAAGACCGTGCAGACCGGCGCGCGCCTGAACGGCGGGCTGCGTGACGGCCGGCAGATGCACGGCTACGCGGTCGGCGAATTCGGGCCGGGCGGGCTGTACCACAACGTGGCCGGCGTGCCGGCGACCGACGGCACCGCCAAGGGCGTCGACGCGCGGTTCCACCCGGCCATGCCGGCGCAGAACCACAACTCGGTGTGGACCTTCGACGGCACCTTGCCGCCCAAACTGCTGATGGTGCGCTACGGCCAGCCGGTGCTGATGCGTCACTACAACGGCCTGCCGATCGACCCGTCGGCCAACCGCGGCTTCGGCCTGCACACCATCACCACCCACGAACACAACGGCCACGCCCCGGCGGAGAGCGACGGCTACGCCAACGCGTTCTTCTTCCCCGGCCAGTTCTACGACTACCGCTGGCCGATCCAGCTCGCCGGCTACGACAGCATCAACACCAAGGCCCAGGATCCGCGCGCCGCGTTCCCCTGCGCCCCGGGCGAAACCCTGTGGGTCAACGACATGACGCCAGGCCTCAAGACCTGCGACCACGGCACCATCAAGATCCGCGGCGACTACCGGGAAACCATGAGCACCCACTGGTTCCACGACCACATGCTCGATTTCACCGCGCAGAACGTCTACAAGGGCAACGCGGCGATGATGAACTACTACAGCGCCATCGACCGGGGCAACGAGTCGGTGAACGACGGCGTCAACCTGCGCCTGCCCAGCGGCAGCGCCTTGCCGTGGGGCAACCGCGACTACGACATCAACCTGGTGTTCGCCGACAAGGCCTGGGACCAGGAAGGCCAGTTGTGGTTCAACCCGTTCAACACCGACGGCTTCATCGGCGATCAGGTGCTGGTCAACTGGCAATGGCGGCCGATCCTCGACGTGCGGGCGCGCAGCTACCGGTTCCGGATCCTCAACGGTTCGGTGTCGCGCTACTTCAAGCTGGCCATCGTGCGTGAGGTCAAAGGCTCCGGCGGCGAGTTCCAGGGGCCGAAGAACTCGGGCGTGTCCTACAGCCGCGTGCCGTTCCACATGATCGCCAACGACGGCAACATCATGGAGCACAGCGTGCCGTTCGACGGCTCCATGGACCTGGACGCCGACGGCGACAAGCAGAACCACAACGCGATCCTGCCGACCCAGGGCATCGCCGAACGGTTCGACATCATCGTCAACTTCGCGAAGAACGGCATCAAGCCCGGCGACAAGCTGTTCGTGGTCAACCTGCAGGCCCAGGACGACGGCAAGGGGCCCAAAGAGGTCATCTCGCTGGCCGACGTGCTGTCGGAGAAATACCTGGCGGTGATCAAGCAGACCAGCAAGGGCCCGCAGTGGGACCGGGGCGACCCGGCGGTGGGCAAGGTCTTGCAGCTCAACGTCAAGTCCTACAGCGGCCAGGACCTGGCCATGGATCCGGCGGCCTATGAACCGGCCAAGCCTGGCAAGGCCGAAGGGCTGACGATGATCCCGCTGAAGATCCACCGCGACAACGCCGCCGACAAGGCCCTGCTGGCCAAGGCCCTGCACCGCACCTTCACCTTCGGCCGCTCCGACGGCACCGACGAGGCGCCGTGGACGATCAAGACCGACGGCGGCTTCGGCTTCCACATGGATCCGCGTCGTCTCAATGCGTCGACCAAACTGGCCAGCGGCCCGACCGATGCCGGCGTCAGCGGCATCGGCACCCTGGAAGTGTGGAACATCAAGGCCGGCGGCAAGGGCTGGAGCCATCCGGTGCACGTGCACTTCGAGGAGGGGATCATCCTCAGCCGTGGCGGCAAGGCTCCGCCTGAGTGGGAAAAATGGGCGCGCAAGGACGTCTACCGCATCGGCTCCGAAGCCGACGGGCTGGACAGTGTGGAGATGGCGATCAACTTCCGCGAGTTCGCCGGCACCTACATGGAGCACTGCCACAACACCCAGCACGAAGACAACTCGATGCTGCTGCGCTGGGACCTCGAGAAACCGGGGCAACTGCAGCTGATGCCGACGCCGCTGCCGAGCTGGGACGGGGTGCGCTACGTCAACTCCGCCGCGCTGCCGACCTTCCGCAGCGGTGACGGCTTCGGCCCGCAAGTGGTGGTCAAGCCATGAACCGGGAGGGAGCGAAGATGAAACGGTCGACACTGCGCTCCCAGGCCTGGGGCATGCATCGGGTGCTGGCCCTGGTGGCCTGCCTGCTCGGCGCGCAGGCGCTGGTGGCGCACCAGGCGGACACCGGAGCCGGCACCGCGCCGCCGGCCCCGGCCAGCGAAGCCGCCACCCCGTGGGGCGGCGACTATTTCCCCAACACCCTGCTGACCGACCAGGACGGTCGGCAGGTGCGTTTTTTCGACGACCTGATCAAAGGCAAGGTGGTGGTGATCAACTTCATCTTTACCTCGTGCAGCGATTCCTGCCCGCTGGAGACCGCACGCCTGCGCCAGGTGCAGAAACTGCTGGGGGACCGGGTCGGGCAGGACATCTTCTTCTACTCGATCAGCATCGACCCGCTGAGCGACACGCCGGCAGTGCTCAAGGCGTACGCCCAGCGGTTCAAGGTGGGGCCGGGCTGGCAATTCCTCACCGGCGAATTCGAAGACGTGACCGACCTGCGCAAAAAATTGGGGTTGTTCATCGAAGGCGTCGACAATGGCCGCAACAAGGACCATAACCTGAGCCTGATCGTCGGCAACCAGAGCACCGGACGCTGGATGAAGGCCTCGCCGTTCGAGAACCCGTGGATCCTCGCCGATCAACTGGCCAACACCTTGCACAACTGGAAAGAGCCCAGCACCGAGCAAAGCTACGCCGAAGCCCCGCAAATCCGTCCGCCGAGCAACGGCGAGGAGCTGTTCCGCACCCGCTGCGCCTCGTGCCACAGCCTCGGCCCGCTGGACGGCCAGGGCATCGGCATGCGCAGCATCGGCCCGGACCTGATCGGTGTGACCCGCCAGCGCGACGCCGCGTGGCTCAACCGCTGGATCCGCGAACCGGACCGCATGCTGGCGGAAAAGGATCCGATCGCGGTGCAGCTGTTCGAACAGTACGAACGCATACCGATGCCCAACCTGCGCCTGGACGAGGCGTCGGCGCAATCGGTCATCGAGTTCCTGCGCGACGAGACCGAGCGTCAGCATCCTTCTGCGCAACCGCTGGCCGACGGCGCCGCGGCGCCGATTGGCACGGGCCCCGCCAGCGAAACGGTGAGCCGGATGCAATAGCGGCCAAATAGCATCAACGGACCGTGTACCGCAGCCATTGCCACCTACACTCAGTCGTGACGGCGGCTGTAACCGGCCTGATACAACACCACCAGGGCATCCCCATGCAGCGACTGGAAGAACAGACAACATCGGCGCCGAAGGAAACGGCCGCCGCCGGCAGGTTCTGGGGCGGACAGTTCAATTTGCTGCGCTGGTTCTCGCTGGCCAGTTTTTTCATCATCGCGGCGGTGGCGCTGGGCCTGGGCTATGTCTCCACGCGGTTCGTGGTCACCGAAAGCGTGGAGCGCGATGCGCTGCTCACCGCGCAGTTCGTCCAGGCCATCGGCGACGCCGAAATGCGCCACGCCGGCATCAGCGCGCAACGCACCATGGGCGAGATGCTCGACCCGCGCCAGGACGAGAACTATCCGGATGTCGACCCGGTGGCCCACGTCGCCGCCCGGGCGGAGTTCCTCGACCACGTCGAACACCTGCCGGACGGCCTGCTGGCCACGGTCTACGCCTTGGACCGCACGGTGATCTGGTCGACCAACCCGGACCTGATCGGGGTGAAGTTCGAGGATGACGACGAACTGGACGAGTCCTTCGAGATGCAGGTGCCGGTGTCGTCCAGCTACCACAAGATCGACGACGAGAAGCCCGAGCAGAAGCTGTCCCGGGAACCCAAGTACCTGTTCATCGAGAATTACATCCCGATGTTCAACGCCGACAAAAGCAAGGTCGTGGCCATGGTCGAGATCTACAAGGAGCCGGCGGACCTGGTGGAGCGCATCGACCGCGGCTTCGCCTCGATCTGGGTCGCGACCCTGTTGGGCGGGACGGCGATCTACCTGGGGCTGTTCTGGATCGTGCGCCGGGCCGCAGCCCTGCTGCAGACCCAGCAACAGCAGTTGATCAGCAACGAGACCTTTGTCGCCCTGGGCGAGATGTCCTCGGCGGTGGCCCACAGCCTGCGCAATCCGCTGGCGACCATCCGCTCCAGCGCCGAACTCGCTCAGGAGGTCGCCAGCCAAGGGGCGCAGCGCAACATCGGCGACATCATCAGCCAGGTCGACCGCATGTCGCGCTGGGTGCGCGAATTGCTGGTGTCGCTGCGGCCGATGCACGACGACGGCGAGGCGGTGGACCTGCTGCCGGCGGTCGAGGACACCCTCGGCGCGTTCGAGGCGCTGATCCGGCGCAACGGGGTCGAGGTGCGGTTCACGCCCGACGGCTGCCCGCCGGTCGTCAGCCAAAGGGTGCTGCTGACGCAAATTCTCAATAGCCTGTTCGCCAATGCCCTGGAGGCGATGCCCAAGGGCGGCGTGCTGAGCATCGACATCGACGCGCCCCAGGCCGACTGCGTGCGCATGACCCTGGCCGACACCGGCAAAGGCATGAGCACCCAGCAGCAGTTGCTGGTGTTCAAGCCGTTTTTCACCACCAAGCAGGGCGGCCTCGGGGTCGGCCTGGCGCTGGTCAAGCGAATCATGGAGCGTTTTCAGGGCTCGGTCGTCCTGACCAGCAAAGAGCAGGAGGGAACCCGCGTCAGTCTCAACTTCAAAGTGGCATCGGGAGGGGAATATGGAACACAGCATTCTGCTGGTCGAGGATGACGAACTGTTGGCCGAGAATATTCAGACCTACCTGGAGCGCAAGGACTTCGAGGTGACGGTCTGCCATTCGGCCGAAGACGCGCTGGAGCACTTGGGCAGCTTCATGCCGGACGTCGTGCTGACCGACAATTCGCTGCCGGGCATGAGCGGTCACGATCTGATCCAGAAGCTGCGCATCAGCGCGCCGGACCTGAAAGTGATCATGATGACCGGCTACGGCAACGTCGAAGATGCGGTGGTGGCGATGAAGGAGGGCGCCTTTCATTACGTCACCAAACCGGTCGCGTTGCCGGAGCTCAAACTGTTGCTGGACAAGGCCCTGGCCACCGAACGGATGGAGCGCACGCTGTCGTTCTACCAGGAGCGCGAGGCGCAGAAGTCCGGGGTGCAGGCGCTGATCGGCGAATCGGCGCCGATGCACCACCTCAAGCACACCCTCGGCCAGTTGCTCGAAGCCGAGCGGCGCATGACCGGCGGCGACCTGCCGCCGGTGCTGGTGGAAGGCGAGACCGGCACCGGCAAGGAACTGGTGGCCCGCGCGCTGCATTTCGACGGCTCGCGCAGCAAGGGCCCGTTCATTGAGTTCAACTGTGCGTCGATTCCCTCCAACCTGGTGGAATCGGAGCTGTTCGGCCACGAGAAGGGCGCATTCACCGACGCCAAGGACCGCCGGGTCGGGCTGGTGGAAGCGGCGGACGGCGGCACGCTGTTTCTCGACGAGATCGGCGAAATGGATCTGGTGCTCCAGGCCAAGCTGCTCAAGTTGTTGGAGGATCGCACGATCCGTCGGGTCGGCTCGGTCAAGGAGCGCAAGGTCAACCTGCGGGTGATCAGCGCCACCAACTGCAACCTTGAGCAGATGGTGCAGCAGGGCAAGTTCCGCCGGGACCTGTTCTTCCGCCTGCGGATCATTTCGATCAAGGTGCCGCGCCTGTATGCCCGGGGCGACGATGTCCTGCTGCTGGCCCGGCACTTCCTCGCTAGCCACGGCAAGCGCTACGGCAAGCCGAACCTGCATTTCAGCCAGCAGGCCGAAGAACTGCTGCTCGGCTACACCTGGCCCGGCAACGTGCGCGAGCTGCGCAACATGCTGGAGCAGACCGTGCTGCTGGCGCCGGCCGACACCATCGCCGCCCACCAGTTGAACGTGTGCATGAGCCTGGTGGACGAGCCGGCGCTGCACCAGCACGAGATGCCGCACTTCGAGCCGCGCCCGGCGAGCAACACCGAATCGATGAACCTGCCGGAGGTCGAACGCGACATGGTGCGCAAGATGCTCGACAAGACCGACTGGAACGTCACCAAATCCGCCCGCCTGCTGGGCCTGAGCCGCGACATGCTGCGCTACCGCATCGAAAAGCTGGGCCTGGCCCGGCCGGACAAGCGTCAGTGGTGAACGCAGGATCCGCGTTGCCGCCATCGCCAGCAGGCTGGCTCCCACAGGAGATAGCGGGTGTATGCACGATCTGCGGTCACCCTAAAAACCTGTGGGAGCTTGCCTGCAAGCGATGAGGCCGGCACATCCGGCAGCTCTGCTGCCTGACCCTCCGCCCTCCACAGAGGCCATCACTGTGTCTGAGGGCTGAGGCACTCCAGCAGGCAAGTGGGATCCAGCACCTCGTCGTTGACGTAGATGCCGCGCTCGGCATCGTAGGTGCGCACGAACACCCGCACCGTGGCGTCGGCCACCGTCGGCAATTGCGAGTCGTGGAACACGTGGCGGTCCGGGATGACGATGAAGTCCTGCGGCGACGTGTCGTCGAAGGTCCGCGGCGGCGCAGCCGACAGCGACGGCGGCGCGGGGTGGGCGAAGGGCTGGTCCGCCCCGTAGTAATTGAAGTTGCTGTCCAGCGCCTGGGCCTGAGCGGCGGCGAGCAGACAGCCCGGCAACAGCGACCAAGTGAGCGTTCGCATGGCGGCACCTGTGGAAACGGTTTTCCCCAAGGCTGTTAACTATAGCCGCGCCGCCGGTTACATGTTCCCAACAACTGGCGCCGTCAGGCTGACCTAGACTCGGGCCGCTCAATCACGAGCACCACCCGGAGAGCGCCATGGAAGTGCCGAACCCTCAAGACGCCGTCGCCAGCAACCGTCAGGCCTGGAACGATTCTGCCCGCCACCACCGCGACACGCCCGATTGGCAAGCCCTGCTGGCCGACGTCGCCCAAGCGGACTTCTCCTGCCTGGACGACACCCTGCGCGGCTTGCTGGAACAGGTCGGCGTCGACGGCAAGGACGTGGTGCAACTGGGCTGCAACAACGGCCGGGAAAGCCTGTCGCTGTTCGCGTTGGGCGCGCAGCGGGTCACGGGGATCGACCAGTCGGTGGCGTTTCTCGAACAGGCCCGTGAGCTGAACGCGCGTTCACCGCACGACGCGCAATTCATCGAAGCCGACATCCACCGCTTGCCGGCCGAGCTGGACGGCCGCTTCGACGTGGCGCTGATCACCATCGGCGTCCTCAACTGGATGCCCGACATCGGCGCGTTCTTCCGTCATGTCGCCCGGGTGCTCAAGCCCGGCGCACGCCTGGTGATCTACGAAACCCACCCGTTCCTGGAAATGCTCGACCCCGAGGCCGAAGATCCGTACCGCCTCGCCGCGTCCTACTTCCGTGAAGAGCCGTTCGTGCAGGAAGAACCGATCGTCTACGCCGGCAAGGTCGAACAGAAGGCCGCGCCGTCCTACTGGTTCGTGCACACCCTGGGCGCGATCTTCAGCGGCGCCATCGGCGCAGGGCTGAACATCGCGCACTTCAAGGAATACCCGCACTCCAACCGCGAAGAACTGTACGACCGCTACGAAGGGCAGACGGCGCAGATGCCGATGTGCTTCACCTTTGTGGCGGAAAAGCGCTGAATGTCCCGGCTCCTTCTTCGGATCGCCGCCCGGGGCAAGCCCGCTTCCACAAGATCTTGTGGGAGTCAGCCTGCTGGCGATGGCGTCAGTCAAGGCGCTGCGGGGCAAGATCAAGACAGTAGCCCCTTCGTGAGTCGAGGTGCCCGCAAAATGTGCGGTCACCCTAACCCCAGCCGATATTCAGTGAGTGGTGTGATCGATCACATGCCCCGGCTGGGCGCACAGATCAATGCCAAGGGCATGAATGACCCTGAGCACCGTATCGAATCGAGGTTTTGCGCCAGGCGCGAAAGCTCTGTGCAGGCTTTCACGGCCCATTCCCGAATCCCTGGCGACTTGGGTCATGCCCCGCGCCTTGACCACATGACCGATGGCGCGAAGAAACTCTTCGTTGTCACCGTCAGCCAGCACCTGTGAAAGGTATTCGCTGATGGCCTCGTCACTGTTCAACAGTGATGCCATATCAAAAACCGTCAAAGCCTGACTCACGGTCAAACCTCCTTTGCCATTCTCTTGGCACGCTTGATGTCCGCGCCTTGCGATGATTTGTCTCCTCCTGCCAGCAGAATGATGCAGATGCGATCTCGAAGGGTGAAATACACCCGATAGCCGGAGCCGACATCTACACGCATTTCGGACACGCCGTCTCCTACTGACTTGATGTCGCCTAGATTACCTGCTGAGGCGCGATCAATGCGACGGGCAACAGCAATCTTGGCCCGGAGATCCCGGATTGAGGCGTGCCATGTCGCAAAAGTCGGTGTTTGCTTGATGAGATAGGTCATGGCCTGACTGTATCCAGATGGATACGGTCAGGCAGTCAGCCCATTCGCCACAATGCGTTGAGCATTCATCAATTCATGTAGGCAGTGCTTCTTTGAGTCGTAGGAGGCCTCGGTCAAGCCCGCGCCGCCGCCGTCACCACCGGCCGGCCCGGCTTGCGCAGGGGCTCCAGCCTCGACCCTTGGTAGCGGGTCTCGCGGAACAGGCGCCAGCGGCCGAACAGGCCGTAGACGTGGGTCACGCGGCCCTGTTCGTGGTAACCCATGCGGATGTGCAGCTTGAGCGCCGGGATGTTGTGGGTCTCGCAGACGTCCACCACCTTGTGGCAGCCCTGGGCGGCCATGGCTTCCCAGAGGGCGACCTGGACGTCCACCGACAGGCTGCTGCCGAAGTACGCCCGGGTCATTTCACCGCCGAATTCGAAGAACTCGCCGGGTTTGACCGGAAATTCGCAGCCGTAGTAGTGGCGGTCATGGTAGTCGCGCACGCTGCCCCAGATGAACGCCACCGCGTGGCCGTCGGCGTCGAGGTACATGTGCCCGGTATGGCCCTCGGCGGCCAGTTCGGCCATGGTCTGCACGCGGTCGCCGAAATGCTTGGCGAACGCCGTGGCGTTCTCCGACGTGATGTCCACCCGGCGCAGGCCTTCGTAGGGGCGCAGCTTGTGCGGCGGCACCGGGCTGACCAGGTCGCGTTCCATCCACAGCAGTTCCCAGTGGAAGAACACATAGCGTTTCCACAGGGTGGTGAAGGTGCGGCCCAGGCCCTTTTGTCTGATGCGCTCACGCAGCTTTTCGATGACGCTCATGTTGCCCTCCGTGGCCTAGGCCCGGTGCGGTGGATGACGCTTTTTGTGGGTATAGATCACGCCTGCAAAGTCATTGCGAAGTGCCATCTTCGAATGTATTGCAAGGTATGTAAGTCATTCAGGCACAGCGGTGCCGCGCAGCAGTTCCTTGTTCAGGTCGGCGTAGGAAATCCGTGGAACCCCCGTCAGACGACGCTCTAGAACGTGGCTCAGGGACTCGCCCGGTTGCAGGTAGGCGTCGCCGAAGTCGCCGGTCAGCTGCGTCGGGTGGGCGACGATCTCCAGCACGCCGTCGGTCGGCGCGGGCGCCTCGCGCAGGTCCACCGGAGTGCAGACGTAGTCCGCCGTGGCGCCGGCCAGGTTTTGCAGGCGACGGTTGAGCAGGCCCTTGAACAGGCGCTTGGGCAGGTTGAGGTTCTGCCCCAGGTTGCGCGCCAGGCGCACCGGCACGCCTTGGCGGGCAGCGAAGCGGGCGACGATCTCGCCGATCGGCCAGATGTTGTGCACGTGCTGGTGGGAATCCAGATGGCTGGGACGCAGGCCGTGATCGACGCAGCGCTGCCATTGCGCCTGCAATTCCTGCTGCACCGCCTCGCGGTCCTCACGGCCCAGCCACAGGCTGTGGCGCGGCAGGTTGAGGTCGAACACGCCGTGGCTGTCGCAGAAGGTGCGGCGGGCCAGGATGGCCTGGCTCAGGGGCCGTCCGTAGGTCAGGTTGAAGTGCAGGCCGACCCTGCCTTCGAGCAACGGATGGCGGGCCAGGGCGCAGGCCGCCTCGAAGGCCGGCATGTTGGCCATGGCGGTGGCGGAGCTGATGACCCCGGCCTTGAAGGCGCCGAAGATCACCGAGTTTTCGTTCGGGCTGAGGCCGAAATCGTCAGCGTTGACTATGATTTGGCGTGGCATGTTCGCCCTCCGTGGTCGTTGGGGTGGTGTGCGGCGCAGGCTTGGCGTCAGGCGTCGCCCGCTGCGCCCGCCATCGCTGCAGCGCCGGCTTGAGCCGCTGCCAGAGCCGCAGCGCCAGGCCCAGCAGCAGGCCACTGGGGCGCCAGGAGTAGAAGCTCCAGCGCCAGTGCTCCAGTTGCCCGGTCATGCGTTCGTGCAGTTGGTGGCTGGAGTTCTCCAGGCTCACCCGTGAAGCGTCGATCCAGTGCCAGTGCTCGTCCAGTCCCCAGCGGATCCATTCCTCCAGCAGCACCCGGCCGCTGCCGAGGTCCGCGTGCTGCGGCAGGAAGGCGAGGTTGTAGTCATAGAGCCGGCCCTGTTCGAGCAGGCCCAGGCGGTAGCTGAGGCAGCGCCCGTCCAGTTCCAGCGTCACCACCCGCACCCGGCCTTGGGCGGCGAGGGCGGTGAAGGCGCTGTGCATCCAGCGGCGGCTGCGCTCGGTGGCGAAGATGCCGACGCCTTCGTCGCCTTTCCAGCTCACCGCTTCGACTTCGCCGATGGCCTGCAGCAGCGGGCCCATGCTGTCGGCGTCGGGCACGATGCGCCGCACCACCGCGCCGCAGGCGGCGATCCGTTTGCGCGCCCGGCGCAGCTTGTAGCGCGGATCGCCGGAGACTTCCTGGCGGTCGGCGTCGCTGATCAGGTGCACCGGCACCCGGCAGCTCAGCCGCCGCTCGCCGGTAGAGCTGACGGCCATCCAGTGGGTGAGGGCGCTCGGCTCGCCCACCGGCTCCGTGAGTTCGTTGAGTTGCAGCAGCGCGTGGGGCATCCGCCGGCGGATCAGCGCCAGCGCCCGGCGCATGCCGGCGGCGTCCAGTTGCGAAAGCAGCGCGAGGCGGTCGGCCAGCGGATGCCCCAGGTGATGCACGACCCGGAAGGGCCAGCCGCCGAACCGTTCGCGCCCGGCCACCAGGGGCAGGCACAGGCGCAATTCGTCCGCTTCCCAGCCCAGCAGAATGTGCAGGCGTTCGTCCTCGCCCAGCGCCTGTTCGGCCGCGCACAGCCAAGCCAGGCTGTTGAACGGCGTGTGGTCCGTCACCCGCAGGCGCAGCGCTTCGTATTGCGCGGCCGGGAAGTCGGGTGCGCACAGCGAGGTGCGCCATTCGAATTGCGCCATAGGGTCAGGTCGCCGGTGCGGTGACAGGTGGACGGGAAGGCTTGCGCAGCGCATCCAGGCGCGAGCCGCTGTAGCGGGTTTCGCGGTAGAAGCGCCAGCGGCCGAACAGGCCGTAGACGTTCATGATCCGGCCCTGCTCGGTGTAGCCCATGCGCAGGTGCAGCTTGAGCGCCGGGATGTTGTGGAACTCGCAGACGTCCACCACTTTGTCGCAGCCCTGGGCGGCCATGGCTTTCCACAGCTCCAGCTGCAGATCCACCGACAGTTCGGTGCCCCAGTAGGCGCGGGTCAGTTCGCCGCCGAACTCGAAGAACTCGCCGGGTTTGACCGGGAATTCGCAGCCGTAGTAATGGCGGTCGTAGTAGTTGTGCGCGCAGCCCCAGATGAACGCCACGGCATCGCCCTGGTCGTCCAGGTGCATGTGCCCGGTGTGGCCTTCGGCGGCCAGTTCCGCCATGGTGCCGACACGGTCGCCGAAGTAGCGGGCGAAGGCACCGGTGTTGGTCGGGGTGATCTTCACCACCCTCAGCGCCGGGTAGGGCTTGAGGCTGTGGGGCGGCACCGGGCTGACCAGGTCGCGCTCCATCCACAGCAGTTCCCAGTGGAAGAACACGTAGCGCTTCCACAGGGTCTTGAAGGTGGCCTTGAGGCCTTTCTGGTGGATCCGCTCGCTGAGTTTTTTCAGGGCATTCATGGTGTTCACTCCTGATGACGGTGCAGGGCGCGGCCGAAGGCCTGCGCGGCAGAACATCACAAGGGCGGTCATGAGGCGCTCCAGCGCAGGGCGAACAGGGTCTGTCCCGGCAGGTCGAAGCGCACGCGGCCGTCCTGGCAGCGAAAGGGTGCGTCGCGGCTGCGGTTGTCGGCGCCGAAGTAGCGCAGGGCGCCGTTGTTCAGCGGGCACTTGGCGCCGCCCAGGTCCACCCGTTGCAGGCGCGTGCCTTTGTTCACGCCCAGCAGCGAGCGTTGGTCGTCGCCGGCCATCGCCAGCGCATCGACCTCGAAGGCGTCGTTGTCCAGCCACAGCACCTGGTGCAGCCAGTGCTGGCGGATGAACTGCTGGGCCAGGCCCACCGGCTTGAGTTCGAAACGGTCATCGCCCAGCACCCGGATCATGCCTTTGGGGTACTGCGGCTCGTCGGCGGCCTGGAACCAGTTGAGCATCGTCAGCAGGCCGTCCTGGGAGGCGTTGATCACCACCGACGCCCACCACAGCGAAGCGTAGTGGGTGTCCTGGTCGTAGGGGCTCAGGCTGGAGCCGCTGGACAGGTTGGTCTGATCCAGCAGCAGCGCCTTGCGCGGCGCGCCGTGGGCGTCCAGCCCCACCAGTTGCGCGGCCCGCTGCACGCTGTCGCGGTAGGTGCGGGTGGCGAGCAGGTCGCGGACCATCCATTCGTGCCAGGCCAGGGCATCGACCTGGGCGGCGGATTCGTCCAGCAGACGGCGCGCCCAGTCGAGGCCGCGCTTGTCCGCCGCGTGGTCGGCGAACGGTCCGTTGACCAGCCTCGCGCTGGCCGGCATCGCGATGCGCACGCCGGCTGCGGCGTTGGCCGGGTCGCTGCGCACCTGGCGGGCCATGCTGGCGAAGATCGCCCGGTACTGCTCGTAGCTGGCGTAGTTGAGGTTCGGCTCGTCGGCAAAACCGATGTAGTGGGTGCCCTTGCCCCCCAGCGCACGGGTGCCGGCGAGCCAGGCGTCGAGGCCGCCGTTGCTTTGCGTGTCGGCGCGCAGGTCGGCCTGGCGTTGGCTGCCGGCGAGCAGGGTGATGTCTTGGCGGATGCCGAAGCGTTCCTGATAGGCCTGGCGGAACGCGTCTTCGAAATGCGGGTTCTTCGTCGTCACGTCGACGAAGCTGTAATAACTGGCCGCCGCCGGCTTCAGCGCATCGAGCACGGCATGGCTGGCGGGCGGCGGCAGCACGTAGGGCAGGGCGACGCCCAGGTCCGGCGTGCGGCCCAGGACTTTGTCGTGCAGGGTGAGGCGGGTCTGGCCGTCGTCTTCGCGCAGCGGCTTGAGCTGCTCGGGCGCCTGCGCGAACAGGTTGGCCGTGCCGTCGAGCCAGAACGCCGCCTTGCCGCTGCCTTGCAGGCGCAGGCGCCAGACCTGTTCGCGCTCGCTGACCGGCAGGCTCACCTGGTCGAACTGCCAATAGGCCGGGTAGGGCACCAGTTTCAGTGTGAGGGCCTGCCCGTCGCCGACCCGCTGCGCCTGCAGGGCGTCGACGCCGCCGTGGAACTTGCCCGCCAGCACCGCGCGTTCGCCCGGCGCGACCTTGAAGTACAGGGTGTCGCCGTCCCGGGTCTCGGCGCAGAAATGCACCTTGGCCGGGGCGAACAGCGCAACGGTGCGCTCGTCGTGCTCGACCCGGTAATTGCGGAAACTGTAGCCGGGGATCTCCAACCGGTAACTGGCCGCGCCCGGCGCCAGGGGCCAGCTCTGGCTGCCGCGGGTTTCGCTGGCGGCGATCAGCCGCTCGCCTTGCAGCTTGCCCTGGCCGTCGAGCAGGTACAGGTGCTCTTCGTTGGCGTCGGCCTGCCAGGCCGGCGCCCAGCGCACGGTCAGCGTGTCCGGGCGGTCCGCCTGCAGGTACAGGCTGCCGTCGCGGATGTCGCCCCAGCGCATCGCCGCCGCGAAGGCGTCCAGCGACAGGCCGAGGCCGAGCAGCAGGGCCAGGCTTCTCATGCGGTTTTCCTGTGCAGCATCAGCCACATCGGCGCGACGTCGCTGGGCAGGATGATCAGGGTCTTCCAGAACGGCACGCCGCTCAGCCGGCAGTACAGCACCAGCATCGCCACCGTCACCGCCAGGTAGGCGATGGACGAGGCCGCCGCCGCGCCGACGATGCCGTAGGCGGGGATCAGCAGCAGGTTCAGCGCCAGGTTGAGCAACGCGCCCAGGCCCATCAGCAGCGACACCGTGCCGGGGCGGTTCTTGCCCAGCAGGTCCAGGCGCAGGATGCTCGCGTAGCACAGCCCCAGCAGGCCCGGCAACAGCGCCAAGAGGGCCGGGTAGGCCGGCTGGTAGGCGGCGCCGAACAGGGTGACGATCAGCCACTGGCCGATCAGCGCCATCGTCAGGCAGGCGCCGAGCATCACCGTGGCGGTCAGGCGCAGGGCCAGCGGGGTGAGCCGATCCATGCCTTCGTCCTGCTGCAGCAGGCGTTTCATCAGCGGCGTGGTCACCGCTTCCGGGACGATCAGCAGCAGTTCGGCGGCGGCGCTGGCCATGGCGTAATGGCCCAGCGCGGCGCTGCCGAGCAGGGCGCCGATGAACAGGTAGTCCGAGCGCAGGATCACCTGCTGGAACAACAGGTCCGGATGGCTGCGGGCGCTGTAGCGCAGCAGTTCGTTCTGGCTGGCGCGGTCCCATTGCAGGCGCACGGGCTGCGCGCGACCAAGCCACACCCAGCCGGCCAGCACCACCAGGCTTATGCCGGTCAGCCAACTGATCAGCGCCGCTTCCAGCGCCGATTCCTTCCACATCCAGAACAGCGCCAGGAACAGCAGCAGCGGCGCCAGCGATTCCACCAGGCGCAAGGCGTTGAACGTCACCACGCCGCCGGAGGCGTTGTGCAGGGTCAGCAGGCCGCTCTTGAGCACCGTCAGCGGCACCGCCAGCAGCAACAGCCAAGCCAGCAGGCCCAACTGCACCGTCACGTCCAGATCAGCGCCGAATTCGCGCACCAGCGCCACCACCAGCAAGGTCAGCAGCCCCGCCAGCAGGCAACCGAACACCAGCACCTGACTGAGCAAAAGGCCCATCGGCCGCTGTTTGGCCGCTTGATAGCCCACCGCCGAATTGAGCCCGCCGCTGGTGGCCGCGCTGATCAGGTCCGGCAGGGTACTGAGCAGTGCGAACAGCCCGCGCTCG
This sequence comes from Pseudomonas sp. B35(2017), assembly GCF_002113645.1. Classification (NCBI taxonomy): domain Bacteria; kingdom Pseudomonadati; phylum Pseudomonadota; class Gammaproteobacteria; order Pseudomonadales; family Pseudomonadaceae; genus Pseudomonas; species Pseudomonas sp. B35(2017). Next base: position 18,041 of record NZ_NEIZ01000027.1, read on the forward strand.
CTGGGGCCCAGGATCCGCGCCAGCAGCACGTTGCGCAAAAGGCGCAGGCCGATCATCGCCAGTTTGGTGCCCATGCTCAGGGCCAGGTGGCGCAGGTAGTTGCCTCGGCTCATGGCCGCGCCCCACGGAAGATCCGCCACGACAGCAGCTCCGGATTGCGCGCGGTGCGCTGGCTGACGCCGAAGCGCGGCAGGTTCAGCGGATCGCCCGTGCCGCGGTAGATGCCGGTGCCGGTGCCCAGGGCAAACGGGAAGTCGTGGTTGGCGATGTGTTCGCGCACCCGCGCATCGTTGTCGCCGTTGGGGTAGCAGTACACCGGCAACGGCCGGTTGCAGCCGTTGTGCAGGGCGGTGCGGCTGCGGCTGATCTCTTCGTTCAGGCGCACGTCGTCCAGGCCGGTGAGGATGGCGTGGCTGGCGCCGTGGGGGCCGAAGCGCACCAGCCCGGACGCCTCCATCGCGCGCACCTGGTGCCAGTCCAGCGCCTGGGGCAGCGCCTCTTGCGGGCACTCGTCGGTCAGGCGTTCGAGGATGGCCGGGTCGAGGGTCTTGAGGTCTTGCAGGTAATGCAGCAACGACAGGCTGCGCCGGTTCACGTCGATGTCGTCCACCAGCACCGGCAGCGGATGGCCGATGGCATGCAGGCATTCGATCAGGTGCTGGCGCGGCTTCTCGCCGTGACTGCCCCACAGGGTTTCGCCGACGCTTTCCCACCAGAAGCGCTGGCGGCTGCCGATGAAGTCGGTGGACAGGAACACGCTGGCCGGCACCTGGTGCTTCTGCAAAAGCGCGAAGGCGTTGACCGCGTTGTCGCGCCAGCCGTCGTCGAAGGTCAGCGCCACTTGCGGGCGCTCGGTGCGCAGCGCGTTGGGCTGCAGGATCTCCATCAGCGGCACGCAATCGAAATGGCGCCGAAGCCACACCAACAGGTGCTCGAACGCCTTGGGCCCCACGCACAGTTCGTTGCGGTGCGGCAGGTCGGCGGCGCGGTCGTTGGCCAGCACCCGGTGGAGCATCAGGATCACCCCGGCGCCGTGCAGTTGGTTTCGCCCCACGGACGAATTGAGGTACAGCCAGCCACTGGTGCGTTTTATCAGTTGTTTGATCGCCATGGCTGTGCCCTCGCTCTTATCGGTTTTGTTCAGGGTTCCACTGGGCGTAGCGTTGGCCGCGCAAGAACTGCCACAGGCCGATGCTCATGCCTGCCAGGGTCACCAGCAGGAACGCCGCGAGGCGGAACGGTTTGGGGAGGCGGTGTTGCGAATCCAGCAGGCCGGCGACGGCGGCGGCATAGCCGAGCAGCTGCGCCAGCAGGCTCAGGCGATAGAAACCGTGGTCGTCCCACAGCCAGAAATTGCTCAGCAGCAACGGCAGCAGCAGGACCGGCGCCAGGCGGCGGATCAGCTTGTGGCTGATCAGGGCCAGCGCGTACAGGCCGTGCTTGAGCGGGTTGAGCAGCTCGCGGCGCTGGGCCAGGCTCTGCAGGCCGCCGACGGTGACGCGCTGGCGGCGGCGGAACTGTTTGTCCGCATCGTCCACGCCGTGGTCGATCACCTGGGCCTCGGGCACGTAGACGATGCGCTTGAACTTCGCCGGTGCGCAGGTGCTGAGGAAGAAGTCGTCGTTGACCTCCGCCGGCACGTTCTCAAACAGCTCGCGGCGCAGGGCCAGCAGCGCGCCGTCGGCCGAGACCATGCAGCCGGTGCGGTTCTCGACCCGGCGCAGCCAGCCTTCGTAATGCCGGTAGAGGCTGTCGCCGACGCTCAGGCCGCCGCCGGTGACCGGAATCACCATGTGCCCCGCGCAGGCGCCGACCTGCGGGTCGTTCAGGGGCGCGAGCAGGTGGCCGAGGGTGTCGAGCGACCATTGGTTGTCGGCGTCGGTGAACACCAGGATGTCGCCGCTGCTCTGCGCCACGCCGGCGTTGAGGGTGGCGGCCTTGCCCTGGCGCGGCAGGTCGAGCACGGTGATGCGCGGGTCGTCGACCGTACGGGCGCGGGCCACGGTGTCGTCGGTGGAGCCGTCGCTGGCCAGGATGATCTGCAGCGTGGCCGGCCGGTAGTCCTGGGCCAGCAGGGTGCGCAGCTTGTGCTCGATGTGCCGCGCCTCGTTGTGGGCGGCGATCACCACGCTGACGTTCAGCGGCGGCGCCGGGGTGTGGCGCCAGGCCGGGAACAGCGGCGCGAGCAGGGTCAGCAGCAGCGGATAGCCGAGGTAGGCGTACACCGGCAGCAGCAGGCAGGTCCAGAAAATGAATTCAGCCACGGGCAGGCCTCCTGGCGGTCCAATGACACAGACTGAGAATGAACGCGGCCCCGGCCAGGTGCAGGCGCACCCAGTGCAGCCCCCACAGTTGCAGGGTCAGGCCGATGTGGCGGTGGCGGCTGCTCTGGCGCACGCTGAGCGCCAGCGCCGGCAGGGTGGTCAGCATCACCATGATCGCCGCGTGATGGGGAAAGCCGTTGAGCAGGGCGGACACCGCCAACAGATCCAGCAGCCACGCGACCAGCGATAGCAACGGGAAGCGCAGCAGGCGCAGGCTCATGCCGTGGGTGCGCAGCAATTGCAGGTGGCTGCCCTGGCGCCACATTTCCTTGCCCATCCACTCGCGCCAGTTCATTTCGTAGCCCCAGTGCAGGGCCACGCTTTCGTTGACCGACAGCAGCCGCGCACCTTGTTCGTTCAGGCGCAGGGTGAATTCCTTGTCTTCGCCGGTGCGCAGGTTCTCGTCGAACCCGCCGACCTTGTCGAACCAGCGCCGGCGCATCAGCAGGTTGGCGCTGGGCAGCCAGTCCACGGCATGGGCGATGTGGGTCTGCGGGCGCAGGGTGCGGCGCTGCCAGGCCACGGCGTACCACGGCGCGGCGGCGGGGGTGTGCAGGTCCAGCCCGAACACGTCGGCGCTGCCCACGGCTTCGGTGGCGAACAGCGGGCCGAGCCAGTCTTCGGGCATTTCGATGTCGGCGTCGATGAACGCCAGCCATTCGCCGGTGGCGCGGGCGGTGCCGCGGTTGCGCAGGGCGCCGATCATCAGCCCCGGCAGCACCAGCACCTGGGCGCCGAACCGCCGGGCGATCTGCGGGCCGTCATCGGTGGAGCCATTGTCGACCACGATCAGCTCGCACTCGACGCCGGCCGCCTGCGCGGCCTTCTGTGCCGCGAGCAGCGTGCGGCCGATGTGCCGCGCCTCGTTGAACATGGGAATGACGATGCTGATCCGGGTCATGGGCGGGCCTCCCTCGGCGGCGCCTGTTCGGCTTTCAGGCGCAGGACGCTGGCGAGCGCCAGCATGATCCACACGTACTTCTGGTTCGGTGCGCTGAGGAACATCAGGAACAGGGTCAGCGACAGGAAGCTCATCCCCAGGTGGGTCATCAGGTCAGCCTGCTCCCAGTCGCGCCGCTGCATCCACGCCCGCCGCGCGCGGATCAGGTTGTACAGGCCCTGGGCGAGCATGCCGACGAACAGCAGGCCCGCCGGGATCCCCAGTTCACTGAAGATCTCAAGGTAAGTGTTGTGCGCACGGCGGTAGAGGTCGCCGATCTTGCGGTTGGCGGAAAACGCCTTGGCGTAGCCGGTGGTGGCGTAGTGCAGCGGGAACGTGCCGGGGCCGGAGCCGAGCAATGGGTTCTCGCGGATCATCTGGCCGCCGACCACGATGTACGAGGCGCGCCGGCCCAGGGATTCGTCGTCGTGGCCGCGGGCCCCGGCGCTGAGCACGCTCAAGGACTGGATGCGCGCCAGGTAGCCGGCGGGCATCGCGTAGATCGCCAGCGGAATCACGATGGCCGCGCCGAGCATGGCGAAGCCCAGGTGACGCGGGCGGATGCGCGACAGCTGCGCACGGTAATGCCAGCAGCCGATCACCAGACTCAGGGCCAGCACCACCAGCCCGGAACGGGATTCGGTCTTGGTCATGCCGCCCAGCAACAGCAGGCAGCAGCCGCCCCAGAACAGCCGGTGCAGCAGGTTCGGGCTGCGGATCACCAGCAGCAGGCCCAAGGGCACGGCGAACGCGATCAGCAGGGCGAAAGCGTTGGGGTCTTCGAGCAGGCCGGCGGCGCGGCCCTGGTCCTGGAACTTGGTGGAGAACATCGCCATGGCGCACGTGGCGCTGACGCTCAGGGTCACCAGCCGGGCGAACAGGTCCAGGTTCAGCTCGCGGCCGATCAGCAGGGTGATGACGAACAGGATCAGGCCGACGCTCAGCTCGCGCAGGTGCCCCAGGGACATGCCCATGTCGTCGGTGTCGAGCAGGCTCAGCAGGTACAGGGCCATGAAACCGATCAGGAACCGCCAGACATTGCTGCGCAGGCGCTCGGACGGCAGCTGGTGCAGCGCCAGTTGCAGCATCAGGATCAAGGCCAGGGACGCGCCGAGCAGCTTGCTGCCCGACAGCGAACTGTCCTTGAAGAAACCCTCGAACGGCACCAGCGCGGCGATGCCGAGCAGGCCCCAGGCCGGCTTGCGGTACAGCATCGCCACGCCCACCAGGCCGAGCACCGCGCCCGGCGCCAGGTACGGATAAGGGCTGGCCAGCAGGGCGACGCAGACCAGGCCGAGCAGACTGACGATCGAGAGCGGGACAATCATGCGCGTGCCTCCCGTGCCGTGCGGATGTACAGCTGCGACCAGCGTTCGGCCAGGGCCTTGAGGTCGTAGCGGTCCTGTTGCGTGCGCCGTGCGTTGTCGCGCAGCTGCCGGGCCAGCACCGGGTCGGTCAGCAGGCTGTCGAGCTGGCGGGCGAGGGCGGCGGTGTCGGTGGGGGCCGCCATCAGGCCGTTGTGCCGGTGCTCCAGCACATCGGGGATCCCGCCGACGCCGAACGCCACCACCGGCACGCCGCTCTGCATCGCCTCCAGCAGGATCATCGGCGTGCCTTCGGTGCGTGAGCTGATCACCAGCGCGTCGAGCAGCCGCCACCAGCGGCGCATGTCGGTCTGATAGCCCGGCAGACGGATGCGCTGGTGCAGGCCGGCGGCATCGATCCGCGCTTGCAGCGCCTCACGTTCCGGGCCTTCGCCGAGCATCACCGCGTCGAGCTGCGAGTGGTGCAGGCACAGCGGGATCAGCGCGTCGAGGAACAGGTCCGGGCCTTTCTCGCTGCTCAACCGACCCACGTAGCCGGCGAGCTGGCGCTGGCGGCCGGCCCGTGCCTTGCCGGCGGCCTCTGCCGCCGGCAGGCCGTTGGGGATCACCTGCAGCTTCTCGGCGCGCACGCTGGCCTGACGGTGCAGGGCGGCGATGCTTTCGGCCACGCACACCACCCGGTTCACCGAGGCGGTGCGGCACAGTTGCAGGCTCAGCCAGGTGTAGAACTTCTGCTTGCGGCTGCGCGGGGTGAAGCCGTGCTGGGTGATCACCAGCGGCAGGCCCAGCAGGGTCGCACCGAGCCAGCCGAACAGCAGCCCCTTGAAGTTGTGGGTGTTGATCAGCGGGTATTCGCCGCGCCGCTGGCGCAGGTGCCGCAGCAGGGCGGTGAAACCCGCGCAGCCCTGCGCATCGACCCCGGCCTGGCGAAAGCGCGTGATCAGCTCCGGCGGCGCGTCGAGGAACATCACCTGATGCCGACCCGGCGTGGCCACGCAGTGGTCGAGCAGCATCCGCTCGGCGCCGTAGAACCCGCCGCTGCTGAGCAAGTGAATGATCGGCAGGGCGGTGCTGGCTGAGGACGGCGCGTTCAATTGCGCACCCAATGCAGGAAGCTCGGCACGGTCCAGTTCTTGTGCGGGTTGCCCGGCAGCGCGTTCTGGTCGTTGATCACCAGCAGCACCGGCACGCCCAGTTCGTGGCTGATCTGTGCAGGGTGCTTGAAGCGGTGGTCGAAGAACTCACGCACATAGACCAGGGCGATCGCCAGCAGCAGGCCGGTGAACAGGCCGAACGGAATGATCAGCAGCGGCTTGGGGAAGGCCGGCTCGGTCGGCTCGAACGGCGGGCTGAGCACCCGGGCGTTGGACAGGTCGTCGTTGAGCGAGCGGGTGGTGCTGCTTTCGGCGAAGCGCTGGGCGTAGGTCGAGAACGCAGCGTGCAGCGCGTCGATCTCGGTGTCCATCTGGCGCAGCTTGCTCTGGGTCTGCTGCAACTGGCGGATGCGTTCCTTGAACTGGGCGATGCGCTCGGTCTTCTGATTGATGACCTGAGTGACCACCGCCAGGTCGTTGGTGCGCTCCTGGATGCGGTTGCTGACGATCTTGAGGAACTGCGCGCGGGTGCGGGCGATCTGCTCGCGGGTCAGCAGCATCGGTTCGCTGCCGGGGCGGAACACCGCCAGGTCGTTCATGTAGCGGCTGACCTGGGTGGTCAGTTGCTCGCCCAGCTGTTTGATCTCGCGGTCCTCGAACGCCACGTTGTCCACGGTGGTGGTGAAGGTGTAGGGGAACGAGTAGTCATCCAGCTTGTTGCTGCTGGCCGCGGCCAGGGCGGTCTTGAGGTATTCGAGCCAGCGCTGGCTTTGCAGCAGGCGATCCTGGTACAGGTTCAGCGCTTGCTCTTCGGTGTTGATCGCGTTGAGGCGGAAGGTGATTTCCTCCTTCGGGTCCGACGAGCCGACGCTTTCCAGCAACGCCTGGCGGGTGCCTTCGAGGCCGTCCAGGCGCACCTGGTACAGGTGCTTCTTGGACTCGTAGAACGATTGCGGCAGGTCGATCGACTGCAAGGCCTGACGGCTGACCAGATAGTTCTGCAGCAGGGCGGCGACGAAGGTCGTGCCTTGGTGCGGATCCGGGAAGCTGTAGATGACCGAGATCACGTTGGAGCCGGGCAGGGTCTCGATCTTCAGGCTGTCGATGGCTTGCTGGGTGAGCGCGTCGAGCGCGGTGTCGCGCACCGGATCGGTCTCAAGCCCGAGCAGGCCGCGCAGCGGGTTGATCACATGTTCGCGCAGCGGCGAGCTGACGTAGCGCTTGAACGGCTCGCTCACCAGGCGGTTGAACATCCCCGGCGACGGGGTGTACTCGCCCTTGTCCCGCAGTTCGCCGATGGTCTGACGGATCAGCGCCGGGGAGCGCAGGATGTTGCTCTCGGTCTCCATGTCCGCCAGCGACGGCGGAATGAACGTGGCGTTGTCCACGGTCAGCGATGTGGAGGCGTCGCCCTGGGAGAGCTTCTTGGACTGCACGATCACTTGGGCCGTGATGTCGAAACTCTGTTTGAGCACCAGGGGCAGCGCCAGGGCGATCACCGCGAAGATCAGGAAGACACGCTTCACCAGCCGCTTGTTGGCGAAGAAGATCCTGAAGAACTCATGCAGGTAGTTTTCCTTTGGATTCATGGCCGGTCACCCGAGGGTCAGTTGTTGCTGTTTTTGTTGTCGACGCGGTAGCCGAAGCTGAACCCCACGCCCTGGAACAGCACCACGTCGGCCAGTTGCCGGGCGAGTTCGCCGGCGCTGGCCAGTTTGGTCTTGGGCACGTAGAGCATGTCGTCGGGCTGCAGGTAGGCGATCTGCGACGCGTCGCCGGCCAGCGCCTTCTCGACGTCGTAGCGCACGGCCTGCACCTGGTTGCCGTTGCGGCGCATGATCATCACCGAGTCCAGGCGCGCCTTGACGTTGGTGCCGCGGGCCAGGGTCAGGGCCTCAAGCACCGAGACCGGCCGGCGGATCGGGTAGGAACCCGGCTGGCCGACTTCGCCCAGCACGTAGATCTCGTTGCCGGCGGTGGACTTGAGCAGCACGTCCACGGTCATCCGGCCCGGCAGTTGCGCGTACTTCTGGTTGAGGAAGGTCTCCAGTTGGTTGACGGTCATGCCTTGCAGCGGCACGGCGCCGATCTCCGGGAAGCTGGCGTAGCCGTCGGTGCCCACGGTGATCTCGCGGCTCATGCCGGTGGCCGGGTGGTTGAGGGCGCTCTTGAGGTTCTGCTCGTTGGTCAGCGGGCTGATGACCTGCACCGTCAACTGGTTGCGGTTGGGCTGGAACAGCGCCTTGCGGTTGTAGGCGCGCTGGATTTCCTGGCGGGCCTCGTCGCTGGTCAGGCCGGCGATTTTCACCTGGGTGTTGGCGCCCGGCAGTTCGATGGTGCCGTCGGGCAGCACCAGTTGGTTGCCGTTGAGCTGGCTGGCGGCGGTGAAGTTCAGGCCGATCTGGTCACCGGACTGGATGCGGTAGGCGTCCGAGCCGCTGGTGCTGATGTGGAAGATCACGTCCAGCACATCTTGCGGGCGCAGGGTCTGCTCGACCTTGGGCATGTCGGTGGCCTGGGCGTTGGCCGGCGGCGCGGTGAGGATGTTCACCGGCATGGTCAGGGTGTCGGAGGTGCTGGAGCAGCCGGCGAGCGGGAGCAACAGCAGCACAAGCATTTTTGCGTTCATGGCGTCATCCCTCGCAGTGGCTCACAGGTTTTTGTACAGCCATTTGGGCATGTAGTACTTGCGGCGGTTGAACACGCTGCCGACCACTTTCGCCCCGGCCTGGGTCAGCCGCTGCACGGCGGCCTGGGCCACTTCCCAGCGGGTGTCTTCGGCCCGCACCACAAACACCACGCCGTCGGCCTGGGTGCCCAGCACCAGGGTGTCGGCGGCCGAGTACACCGCGTCGCCGTCGATCACCACGAAGCGGTACTGGCTGCCCAACTGATCGAGCAGCGGGCCGAGGCGCTCGGGGGTCAGGCGCTCCATGGTGCGGATCGGCCGGCCGTTGGGCAGGACGTGGAACGGCAGGCTCGACACCTGCACCACGCAGTCCTGCAGCAGCGGCGGGTTCTCTTCGTTGAACAGCAGTTCGCGCAGGCCGCGCTCCTTGCCCAGGTTCAGTTGCTGGGTGAGATTGGTCGCCGACTGGCTGGCGTCCACCAGCAGCACCAGGCCGCTGCTCATCTGCGCCAGTTGGCTGGCCAGCGCCAGGGCGCTGGTGGTGGTGCCCGCACCGGGGTTGGCGGCGGTCAGGAACAGGATCCGCAGATCCAGGTCCAGCACGGTCGAGGTCAGGTTCGACTCGCTGGGGCTGGCAATGCTCAGGCTTTTGTTGGTTGAACCGTCCATTAGCTTGCTCCGTGGCCGCTGAATACTTTGAAGGGGGTTTTCACCAGGATCTTCAGGTCAAGCAAAAGGCTCTGCTCGGCGATGTAGCTCAGATCCATCTCCACACGTTGGTCGAAGTCGACGTCGCTGCGCCCGGAGATCTGCCACAGGCCGGTCATGCCGGGGTAGATGCTCAGGCGCGCCAGGTGGCTGTCCTTGTAGCGGTAGGCGTTGAAGGAGGTCGGACGGGGGCCGACCAGGCGCATGTCGCCGGTCACCACGTTGAACAGGTTGGGCAGCTCGTCGAGGCTGCTGCGGCGCAGGAAGCCGCCGATGCCGGTGATGCGCGGATCCTTGTCGATCTTGAAGTCGATGGCGTCGGCGCCGTGCTTGTTCAGGTGGCGCAGCGACTCCTTGAGCTCTTCGGCGTTGGCCACCATGGTGCGGAACTTGTACATGCCGAACTTGCGGCCGCGGTAGCCGGTGCGCTTCTGCACGAACATCACAGGCCCTGGGCTGGTGAGTTTGATGGTCAGGGCCAGGCCCAGCAGCAGCGGGGAAATCAGCAGCAGGATGACCAGGGCGCCGAGGCAGGCGACCACGCGGTTGGTGCGCGACAGCGTCCAGGGCCGTCCGCCCTCGCGGCCGGTGACCCAGCCGCGCCCCTGGCGGTGGATCGCGCTGTCCAGGCGCATTCGCTGTTCCGGATCCATGCGCTTGTCGCGGTAGAGCTGTTGGATCGGCACACCTTTCTCATGTCCAGTCATGGATTCCTCCGCGGATGATCAGCCGCGCGCGGCGCGTGGGCGATAGGCTGTGGGGTAGTACTCGCGGAACCAGGCGATGAAGCGCCCCAGTCCCTCATCCAGCTCTATCCGGGGCTGGAACCCGGTGGCCCGGGCCAGGTCGCTGGCCTCGGCGCAGGTGTTGAGCACGTCGCCCGGTTGCAGGGGCAGGAGCTCGACCACGGCCTTCTGGCCGAGATGCTTCTCCAGCAGCGCCAGGTAGGTCTTGAGCTCCACCGGGTGCTGGCCGCCGATGTTGAACAGGCGCCAGGGCGCCATGCTGCTGGCGGGGTCGGGTTGCTCGCGGTCCCAGGCGCCGTTGGCGTGGGGCGCGCGGTCGATCAGGCGGGCGATGCTCTCGACGATGTCGTCGATGTAGGTGAAGTCGCGCTGGTGCCGGCCGTAGTTGAACAGCTTCAGCGGCAGCCCTTCGCTGATCGCCCGGGCGAACTGGATCGGCGACATGTCCGGCCGGCCCCAGGGACCGTAAACGGTGAAAAAGCGCAGACCGGTGCAGGCGATGCCGAACAGGTGGCTGTAGCTGTGGGCCATCAGTTCGTTGGCCTTCTTGGTGGCGGCGTACAGCGACAGCGGGTGGTTGACGCCGTCCTGCACCGAGTAGGGCGTGTGCTGGTTGGCGCCGTACACCGAGCTGGAGGAGGCGTAGATCAGGTGCTCGACCGGGTGGCGCCGGCAGCTTTCCAGAATGTTCAGGAAGCCTTCCAGGTTGCTGTCAAGGTACGCCCGCGGGTTCTCCAGCGAATAGCGCACCCCGGCCTGCGCGGCGAGGTGCACCACCACCTGCGGCCGTTCGCGGGCGAACAGCGCTTCGATGGCCGCAGCGTCGGCCAGGTCGGTCGTCACCAGCGGAAAATCCCCGGCCTCGTGGCGCACCCAACGCACGCGGTCGTGCTTGAGCTGCGGGTCGTAGTAGCCGTTGAAGTTGTCCAGGCCGAGCACGTCGTGCCCGTCGCGGATCAGCCGCAGCACGCAGTGGGCTCCGATGAAACCGGCCGCGCCGGTGACCAGGACCTTCATGGCTGCAACCCTTCGGGGGCGATGTGGCGCAGGCCGATGCCGCTGTAGTGCAGGCCGGCCGCCGCCACGTGTTCGGGGTTGTAGAGGTTGCGGCCGTCGACGATGACTTTCGCCCGCAGCTTTTCGGCCAGCAGGTCGAAGTCCACCACGCGAAAGTTTTTCCACTCGGTGCAGATCACCAGGGCATCGGCGTCTTCCAGGGTGTCGTCGCGGGTGGCGCACAGGTGCAGGTCGTCGCGGAAACCGTAAATGCGCCGGCACTCGGCCATGGCTTCCGGGTCGTAGGCCTGCACGCTGGCGCCTTCGGCCCACAGCGCTTCCATCAGGTAGCGGCTGGGCGCTTCGCGCATGTCGTCGGTGTTGGGCTTGAACGCCAGGCCCCAGATGGCGACGGACTTGCCGGCCAGGCCTTCGGGGAACTGCGCCTTGAGCTTGCTGAACAGGATGTGCCGCTGGCGGTCGTTGACGTCGGTGACGCTGCGCAGCAGTTTGAGCGGCATGCCGTTGTGCTCGGCGGTGTGCAGCAGGGCGCGCAGGTCCTTGGGAAAGCACGAGCCGCCGAAGCCGCAGCCGGGGTAGATGAAGTGGTAGCCGATGCGCGGGTCGGAGCCGATGCCCTTGCGCACCGCTTCGATGTCGGCGCCCAGCCGTTCGGTGAGGTTGGCGAGTTCGTTCATGAAGCTGATGCGGGTGGCGAGCATCGCGTTGGCCGCGTACTTGGTCAGCTCGGCGCTGCGGTTGTCCATGAACATCAGTTTTTCGTGGTTGCGGCAGAACGGCGCGTACAGCTCGCTCATCTGCTCGCGGGCCTGGGCGTCGCGGGTGCCGATGATGATCCGGTCCGGGCGCATGCAGTCGGCCAGGGCGCTGCCTTCCTTGAGGAACTCAGGGTTGGACACCATCCGCACCTTGAGGCTGCCCTTGCCGCGCCGCTGCAGCTCTTCGGCGGCGGTGGCCGCCACCTGGTCCGCCGTGCCGACCGGCACCGTGGACTTGATGATCAGCGTGCGGTCGGCCTCCATCACACCGGCGATCTGCCGTGCCACATTGAGCACATGGCTGAGGTCGGCGGAGCCGTCTTCGTCGGCCGGGGTGCCGACGGCGATGAAGATCAGTTCGGCATGTTCCACCGCATCGCTGGCCTGGGTGCTGAACAACAGGCGACCGCCCTTGATGTTCTCTTCCAGGGTCGCCGACAGGCCCGGTTCGCTGATGGGCGGCACCGCCTGTTGAAGTTGTTTAATTTTGTTCGGGTCAATATCGATGCACAAAACTCGATGTCCGACATCGGCCAATGCCGCTGCTTGAATCAGGCCGACATAGCCCGTACCGAATACGCTCACGTCCATATTGGCGTGCCTCGCAAGACGCTGGGGAAGATCGAATTGGAACTGTCAAAAGGGGTATAGCGCAGCGTTGGAAAAGCATGTCAGCAAAATGACATGTTGCACGTGTATAACACCCCCAGTTTTGGGGGCTAAAGGCCATCAAGTACTTGCTGTATCTGGGTTTGTCCCGTCCTTGACATGTTTTTCACATTTCAAAGAAAACGATAAACGGTCGTAGGCCACAAAATTCAAGGCCTGTAACGACTTGGGTGTGTCAGTTTTGAGTCAATGTTTTTTTGACGCTTTGAGCAAAAGTCCGGCACTTCTTGCGCTTTGATGGCCTGCTGCTAGTGTCAGAAATTGACCGACAAACTATTGACCGGTGCCCGCCGATATCCCCCGGAAATGCCATGTTCAGATATTTGAAAGAACTGCTTTTAATTATCTATCTGCTGCTTTATTCCGATTATTACCTGGATCGGTTAAATGCTATCGGGGTCGGTTTTGCGGTAGTTCTTTTTGGCGTTATGTTTTTGGCGCTTACTTTCGCATTACTACTTACGGCCTATATACGTCAGTCTTTCATTCGCCATTTGTTCGCATTGGCGATGTTCATCTCGGCGGTGTTCTTCGATGTGTACATGCGGGTGACCGCCGACTACCTGACCTACAGCGGTTTCGTGTCGCTGGTGTACTCCGGCGGCTTCATCCAGGAAGCGGCGTACCAGTACCGGGATGCGATCGTGCACGGCCTGCTGAACGGCGTGCCGCTGTTGCTCGGCATCGGCCTCAAGCCACGGCGTCCGTTCCCGCTGCCGAATGCGTTGCGGGTGGCGGCGCCGCTGTGCGGGGTGATGCTGCTCAGCGCCGTGCTGTTCGTGCGTGCCGGGGAGGGCGCCCGAGGGCTGCCGGTGATGTACACGCCGTTGGCCTACCTCAACCTGTTCGCCTACGAGGCGCTGCACAACACGGTCGGGCCGCGGGAGCCGGTGTCTTTGGCGCGCAATGGGGCGGCGGTCGGCCACGACATCGTGCTGATCATCGACGAGAGCATTTCCGGCAACTACCTGGACATCAACGCGCCGTTCGGCGTGCACAGCAACCTCAAGGAGGCGCATCCCGGCGTCGCGGTCTTCAACTACGGCTACGCCGCGTCCATCGCCAACTGCAGCGCCGACACCAACGTCACCCTGCGCTACGGCGGCACCCGCGCCGACTACCGGCGGATCAACAGCACCCTGCCGTCGATCTGGCAGTACGCCAAAGGCGCGGGGCTGCGCACGGTGTACATCGACGCCCAGCGCACCGGCGGCAACCTGCAGAACCTGATGGACGGCGCCGAGAAAAAGGACATCGACGAATTCGTCCAGTTCGACCAGACCAGCGTGCGCGACCGCGACATGGCGGCGGCCGCCAAACTGGTCGAACTGCTCAACGACGGCACGCCGCAACTGGTGGTGATCAACAAGGTCGGCGCGCACTTCCCGGTGCACGACAAATACCCCGATGCGTTCATGGCCTACCGTCCGGCGTTGCCGCGGGGCCAGTTCACCGACATCGCCGACACCGGCAAACGCGACGGCTTCAACGGCCAGCCGGACGACTGGGCGCTGTACCGCAACGCCTACAAGAACACCGTGCTGTGGAATGTCGGCGAGTTCTTTTCGCGGGTGTTCGCCCAGGCCGACCTGAACAACGCGGTGCTGATCTACACCTCCGACCACGGCCAGGACCTGCACGAGCGCGGCAACCCCGGCCTCAACACCCATTGCGGCGGCGACCCGGTGGAGGAAGAAGGGTTGGTGCCGCTGGTGGTGATCCAGGGCGAGCGCCTGCAGACCCTTGACTGGCCGGCCCAACTGGCGGCGAACAAGGACCGTTCCAGCCACTACAACATTTTCCCGACGCTGCTGCAGTTGATGGGCTACGACCTGGCGGGCATCGAAGCGGTTTACGGCAAGCCGCTGAGCGTGCCGACAGCGGATGACTTCACCTTCAATTACCGCTTCAACGCGCGGCTGGGGGCCAAGCCCGAGTGGAAGCACATCGATCTGGGCAGCATCGTGACGCCGGGGGAGGCGGGCACCAGCGTGGCGGCGGGGCAGTAGGGCCTTTGGGGCTGTGTCGGCCCTATCGCCAGCAGGCTGGCTCCCACAGGATTCAGTGACGCTCACAAAAGCGGTGGGCAACCGCAACCCTTGTGGGAGCCAGCCTGCTGGCGATGAGGCCGGCCCGGTCGCCGCCGGATGCAGATCCGCTATCCTTGCCCCACACGGACCGCCCGGATGCCGGCATGCTCGAAGTTCAAGACGTCTTCAAAAGTTATCCCACGCCCCAGGGCCTGTTGCCCGTGCTGCAAGGCGTCGACCTGTCGCTCAGGCCCGGCACCAGCCTGGCGCTGATGGGCGAGTCCGGCAGCGGCAAAAGCACGTTGCTGCACCTGATCGCCGGGCTCGACAAGGTCGATCGCGGCCGCATCCGCAGCGGCGGCCACCGGCTCGACGAGATGAACGAGGCACAGCTGGCCCGCTGGCGGCGCACGGAAATCGGCCTGGTGTTTCAGCAGTACAACCTGATCGGCAGCCTGCGGATCGAAGACAACCTGGCGTTCCAGGCGCGGCTCGCCGGGCGGCATGATCCGCGCTGGCAGAACCACCTGGTGCAGCGCCTGGGCCTGGGCGGGCTGCTGCAGCGCTATCCGGAGCAACTGTCCGGCGGCCAACAGCAGCGGGTGGCGTTGGGCCGGGCGCTGGCGGCGCAGCCGACCCTGCTGCTGGCCGACGAGCCCACCGGCAGCCTCGACGAAACCACCAGCGACGAGGTGCTGCGCCTGCTGCTGGAACTGCTCGACGACACCCCCACCACCTTGCTGATGGTCACCCACAGCTCACGCGTGGCGGCCCGGCTGGCCGAACGGGCGGTGCTGTCCAACGGTCGCTTGACGTGACGGTGCTGCGGTACACGCTGGCCGCGCTGCTCAGCCATTGGCGGCGCCACCCGGTGCAGTTCTTCAGTGTGTTGACCGGCCTGTGGCTGGCCACCGGGCTGCTGACCGGCGTCGAAGCGCTCAACAGCCAGGCCCGCGACAGCTACGCCCGCGCCAGCCGACTGATCGGCGGCGAACCCCAGGCCAGCCTTGTCTCGCCGAACGGCGCGCCGTTCCCGCAGCAATGGTTCGTCGACCTGCGCCGCCAGGGCTGGCCGGTGTCGCCGGTGCTGCAAGGCCGACTGATCCTCAAGGGCCACGACAGCCAGCGCCTGCAATTGATGGGCATCGAGCCGGTGTCGTTGCCGGCGGACAGCGCCGTGGCGGGGCAGGCGATGCCGATCGAGCGCATCGTCGGATTCTTCAGCCCGCCGGGAAGCACCTGGATCGCGCCTGAAACCCTGCACGCGCTGAACCTGCAAGAAGGCGACACGCCCCAGGCCGAGAACGGTCGGGCCTTGCCGCCGCTGCAAGCCCAGTCGGACATGGCCCCCGGCGTGCTGCTGGTGGACATCGGCGTCGCGCAAACCGTCCTCGACCAGCCCGAGCAACTGACGCGCCTGTGGTTGCCCGCCGGTTTCCAGGGCGATCTGCCGGCCGGCTTCAAGGGCCTGCTGCAGCTCAAGGGCAGCGGCGAAGAAAACAACCTGGCGCGGCTCACCGACAGCTTTCACCTGAACCTCGACGCGTTGGGGTTCCTGTCGTTCGTCGTCGGCCTGTTCATCGTGCATGCCGCCATCGGCCTGGCGTTGGAGCAGCGCCGTGGGCTGCTGCGCACCCTGCGTGCCTGCGGGGTCAGCGCGCGGCTGCTGATCGCCGGCCTGGTCATCGAACTGGGCGCGTTGGCGCTGGCGGGCGGGGTGTTGGGCGTGGTCAGCGGCTATTGGCTGGCGAGTGTGTTGCTGCCGGATGTGGCGGCCAGCCTGCGCGGATTGTACGGGGCGGAAGTGGCCGGGCAGTTGCGGCTCAGCCCCTGGTGGTGGCTCAGCGGGATCGGCCTGAGCCTGCTCGGCGCGCTGTTGGCCGGGGCCAGCAGCCTGCTGCGGGCGGCGCGCCTGCCGTTGCTGGCGGTGGCCGATCCCCAGGCCTGGCATCAGCAGCATGCGCGCTGGTTGCGGCGTCAGGGCCGGGTGGCGTTCGTGCTGGGGGCGGTGGCGCTCGGCGCATTGCTGTGGGGCGACAGCCTGGCCAGCGGCTTCGCGGTGCTGGCCGGTCTGCTGCTCGGTGCCGCGTTGGCGCTGCCGGTGTTGCTCAGTGCGCTGCTCAACGGTTTGTCCGCGCGCAGCCGTTCGGTGCTGGGCCAATGGTTCGTCGCCGATTGCCGGCAGCAGTTGCCGGCGCTGAGCCTGGCCCTCATGGCCTTGCTGTTGGCCATGGCCGCGAACATCGGCGCCGGCAGCATGACGGCCGGGTTCCGCCAAACGTTCAACGACTGGCTCGAACAGCGCCTGACCGCCGAGCTGTACCTGAACCCCGCCAACCCGGCCCAGTCCCGGGAACTCTACAGTTGGCTGCGCCAGCGAGCGGAGGTGACGGCGGTGCTGCCCAACTGGCAGGTGGCGGTGACGCTGCAAGGCTGGCCGACGGAGGTGTTCGGCGTGATCGACCATCCGCACTACCGCCAGCATTGGCCGTTGCTGGAGGCCAGGGGCGACGATCCCTGGGCATCGCTGGCGGCGGACGACGCGGTGATGCTCAGCGAACAGCTGGGCCGCCGGCTGAAGGTGCGCCCGGGGGATCGCCTGACGATCCCGACGCCGGGCGGGCCGTGGTCGCCGAGGGTGGTGGGCATCTATGCCGACTACGGCAACCCCAAGGGCCATGTGCTGGTCAACAGTGCTCACCTGCTGCGCAACTGGCCGCAACTGACGCCGAACCGCTTCAACCTGCGGATCGATCCGGCGAAGATTCCGGCGTTGCTCGACGCCTTGCAGGCGCGGTTCCGGCTCGACGATTCCCGCATCGTCGATCAGGCGCGGCTGAAAGGTTGGTCGGTGCAGGTCTTTGAGCGCACCTTCGCCGCGACGGCGGCGCTCAACAGCTTGACGCTGGCGGTGGCCGGGGTGGCGCTGTTCATCAGCCTGCTGACCCAGAGCCAGAGCCGCCTCGGCCAGCTCGCACCGCTGTGGGCGCTGGGCGTGACGCGGCGCGGGCTGATGCTGCTCAACCTCGGCCAGACCTGGCTGCTGGCGGTGTTGACGCTGCTGGTGGCGTTGCCGCTGGGCATCGGGCTGGCGTGGTGCCTGGACGCGGTGATCAACGTGCAGGCGTTCGGCTGGCGCCTGCCGCTGCGGGTGTTTCCGCTGCAGTTGCTGCAACTGACGGGGCTGGCGCTACTAGCGACGCTCTTGGCATCGGCGTGGCCGTTGTACGCGTTGTACCGCACGCAGCCGGCGGACCTGCTGAGGACCTTTGCCCATGAGGATTGAGGTGGCGGTTCTGCTGTTCGTGGTGTCGCTGCTCGCCGGCTGCGGCGAGCCCGCGCCGGAGCAAAAGGGCTTCGCTGGCCTGGGCAACCAGGCGCAGGCATTCACGCCGGTGGTGCCGGGGCGAGTGTTCAGCTTCCCGGCGGACCATGGCCCCCACGAAGGGTTTCGCATCGAATGGTGGTACGTCACCGCCAACCTCAAGGACGGCCAGGGCAACGAATTCGGCGTGCAATGGACCTTGTTCCGCAGCGCCCTGAACGCCGCTGCGCCGCAGCCGGGTTGGGCCAACCAGACCATCTGGCTCGGCCATGCGGCGGTGACGTCCGCCAACGTCCACCATGCCGCCGAGCGCTACGCCCGCGGCGGCACCGGGCAGGCCGGGGTGCGCCTGGCGCCGTTCGAAGCGTGGATCGACGAGTGGCGTTTCGCCGAGCAAGCGGGGGAGGCGTTGAACGACCTGCAGCTCAGCGCCCAGGACCAATCCTTCAGCTACCGGTTGCACCTCACCACGGATCGTCCGTTGGTGTTGCAGGGCGATCACGGTTATAGCCGCAAGTCTGAGCAAGGCCAGGCGTCGTACTACTACAGCCAGCCGTTCTTCCGGGCCGAAGGCACGCTGCAGATCGACGGCCAGCGCTACACCGTCAGCGGCCCGGCCTGGCTCGACCGCGAATGGAGCAGCCAGCCCCTGACCGCCGACCAGACCGGCTGGGACTGGTTCTCCCTGCACCTGGACAGCGGCGAGCAGGTGATGCTGTACCGCATGCGCCAGAAGGACGGCGCGCCGTACCTCACCGGAACGTGGATCGGCGCCGACGGCCAGCCGCAGACGCTGTCCGCCGCGCAGATCGTCCTGACCCCCAAAGACACGGCGAAGGTCGCCGGCCGGGCGATGCCGGTGCGTTGGACGGTGGCCATACCCGACAAGCGCTTCGACCTCACCCTCGACGCCCTCAACCCCAACGCCTGGATGAACCTGCGCATCCCGTACTGGGAAGGCCCGGTGCGCCTGAGCGGCAGCCACGGCGGGCAAGGCTATCTCGAAATGACCGGGTACTGATGCGATGTGAGAGCGGGCAAGTCGACGCCCACAGTGTCCGAGTTAAACACAACCTCTGTGAGCGCCCCGCAACCTGTGGGAGCCCGCCTGCTGGCGATGGCGTCGGCAGGGACAGCGTCTATGCTCAACCCCACGCCCGACGCCGGGCGCTGCCATCCATCACAGGGAACGTACCGCCTATGAAGCTCCGCGCACTCACCCAAGCCATGGCCCTCGCTGCCGTCCTGTCCACCGCTGGTCTGACGGTGCACGCCGCCGACATTCCGCTGTCCGCCACGGTCGAAGACGATCAGGTCACCACCAAAGTGCTGGCGGTCGATGCGGCCAAGCATCAGGTGGTCCTGGAAGGCGCCGAAGGCCGCGAGGTCCACATCCAGCTCAGCGACAACGCGAAAAACCTCGGCAACCTCAAGGTCGGCGATCAGGTGAAGCTCGAAGTCACCCATTCCGTCGCCGCTTATCTGGACACCGACGTGGATAAAGGTCTGCCTGGCGCCACCGAGCGCACCGGCGAACTGCGCAACGCCCCGGGCACCCCCAACCCCGGCGGCGAGGCGTTCCGGCAGGTGCAGGTGGAACTGAAAATCACCAAAATTGATTTGGCGAAAAATCAGGTCACCCTGGAAAACCCGTCCGGCCAGTCGAAAACCCTCAGTGTCGAAAAGCCTGAGATCCGGGCCAAACTTAAAAACCTCAAAGTCGGGCAAAGCGTCGTGGTCACTTACACCGATGTATTAAAAGTGACCACCGAACATGAAAGTTGAGTATTGACTCTACAAGATGACTGTTCTTGTACAAGTAATGGTATGAGAACAGTCATATGAAAATGTTCCAACCGGTGAGTTAAGCAAGTTTGCCGGTAAATATCGACGATTGAACTCCGTTAACTTTTTCGTACATAAAATTCATGTTCAATCAGCACGACATATCCGCCAAATTCCATTAAAATCCTTCCCGTTCGCCCAGTGTCAGGGCTCTTTACCGGTGCAAGGATTGCCAGGCCATTACACTGGGCGAACACCTCGACCGGCATTGACCGTCAGGAATTTTGTATACAAAAAAGGGCGACTGTACAGTCGCCCTTTTTATTGGCCTCAACTTTTGGCTGTCCTCAAGCCTTGTCGCAACTCAAACCGATTGAGCGCGCTGTGATACATCCTGGTGCGCCGGTGGCCGTTGCCGTAGCGGCCCGAAGCCGCCACCGTGCCGGCCTGGATATGATCCAGATAGCGGAAGACCGTGCGCGGCGACAGAAACTTCACCCCGTATCCCAAGCCGACCATGCGGTCTTGCAGGGTATATCCGGGCACCCGGTCATCCATCGAGAAGTGCAAAGCGTTGGCTTTGATCAAACGCGCATTCCACAAGGTGCAGAAACTCTTCAAGTGCGTTTCCCGGTAGGGCTTGGGTTCTCGGGAAGGCAAACCGATGCGTTGTTTGGCCCGGCGGAAGTAATGCTTGAAGTAACGCGACGATAAACGCCACGCATCCCTGAGCGCACCGCGGTCGATCTGCTCGACGCAACCGACTGCCGCCATCTCCGGCAACTTGGTGCACTCGCGCATCATCAACGGGAAGATGGCGGGGTCATAGACAAAAGTGTCGGTGTGCAACAGGAACAGATAGTCGGTCTGCACTTGCGCCAAGGCGAGATCAAGTGCCTTGCCATGGGCGATATGGCCTGGCTCCGACGGCACGGCAGGGCGTTCGATCAAGTTGATCCAGTCGAGCGAACGCAAGTAATCGAGGCTTTCGTCCGCGGAGTCGTTATCGACCACCCACACCGGAATTCGATGTTCAACGACATGCTGGCGCAGAAGCTCCAGGCACATCCGGGTGATGTCCCGGGTCTTGTAGTTCACCAGTACAAGGCTGAAATCCGAATGCTGTCCGGCGGGCAAATCCAACGCGCTCATCATGACGACCCATTTGAAAGGCAATGGCAGGGTGGGCGACGGCCGATTCGTACATGGGCGCCGCTTTCTGGAGCGCAAGGTAGCGGGGCAACCTTAGTTCAAACTTAATTTTGCGGCGCCGGCGGGCGCCGCAGATGTTACGGCGTTTGGCGGCCGGGCAGGGCGGTGCGTTAAGATGCGCCGCCCCATTTCAACTCAAGGAAGAAAACGGCCCACGCCGTTGCGTCACGGATGAAACCACTGTCCCTCTACCACCCCGTCCTCTACTGGCTGCGGGTGTGGCAAAAACGGCTGTTCCGCCACATCGCCTGGCACTGCTCCAGCTGCCGCTATGCGCAGCGGCGCACCGCTGAACGCCTGCCGTTTCGCTACCTCAAGCACACCTCGAAACTGATCCGCAAACTCGGTGATTCGGACCTGGCCCTGCAACACAACAAAGTCATCAACCTGAGATTGGCGGTCGCGTCCATCGACGGCATCGTCATCGCCCCCGGCGAACACTTCTCCTTCTGCCGCCTGGTCGGCCGCCCGACCCGCCGGCGCGGCTACGTCGAAGGCATGGAACTGTCCTTCGGCGAAGCCCGCCAAGGCGTCGGCGGCGGCATCTGCCAACTCAGCAACCTGATCCACTGGATGGCCATCCATTCCCCCCTGGTGGTCACCGAACGCGCCAACCACAGCTTCGACCCCTTCCCGGACGACGGCCGCATCCTGCCCTTCGGCTCCGGCGCCGCCATCTTCTACAACTACATCGACCTGGTGCTGCACAACCCCACGGACCGGCACTTTCAGCTGAAGCTGAACGTGGGGGAACAGCAATTGGAAGGGGAGTTGCTGTGCGACCGGGAACGGGCGTTCCGGTATCACGTGTTTGAGCGTGGGCATCGGTTTGTGCGTGAGGGGGGGCGGGTGTTTCGTGAGAACGAGATCTGGCGGGAGGTGCGGGAGAAGGGGCAGGTGGGGGCGTTGGTGGAGAGGGAGCGGCTTTATCGGAATCGGGTGGTGGTGAAGTATTTGGTGGAGGGGGAGGTGTTTGAGTGACCTGGCGACATGAGTTTCAGAAGTGGAAAAATATGCCGGTATCCATTTCTATTGCTAGCGCTGTAAGTTTCTTTAATTTTTCTATGGCTTCGGATTCTGTGTTTTGGGAAACGCTATCCAGTATTTGCAAGGTGGTCATAAGGTCGCGCTGTCCTGAAATGCACTCGTCTTCATAATCGTCAATGGATTTTTCAAGGGTAATGTTTATTGTGTCAAACACTCCGGATCGAAAAAGTTCGTAAAGTGTTTCGTCAGAGATGAGGAGTTCTTCGAGGTCTCCGGGCAAACACTCATCAAGATCGAGTCGGTGCATTGCTTCTATGGAAAGTGGTACTGATATGGTCTTCATTTCGTGTCGTCCGTCAGGGAATCTATGGTTTTTGTATTGTTCTGGCGTGTCGTTTTTTCAATTTTTCTTCGCTCCAGCCCAGTTCGGAAAAGACAGCTATTGATACTTCGATCAATTGGTTTTCAGAAAAATAATTTGCATGCCATTGATTTCATTGCCTTAGTATAGGTGCGTTGGAAAGCGTGTCTCTGTCAGGTGTAATTTTTGTTTGGTGGAAACCACTCGCAATTACTGTGAGTACTGGGATTTGGTGCCATGCACAAAGAAATGTGTATATTTGTAAATTAGCCGTGGATTCGTTTGTTGTGGTTGTTTTAAGGGTTTCTAAGATGTTTATTGTTATTTCGGAGATTTCTTCTCCTTCTGCGCTAGAGCTCTGAAAACTAACTACATTCTCAAAAGTGAGCATCCAAAGCTGCTCTTTCCAATCAAGAAATTCTACGGTGATTTTTCTCGGTGTGCTTGTTATTTTCTTTATCGTGCCATCGATGGCGGAAAATTCATTCACTTTGCTATTCTGGGTATCTTAGTTGGGTATGAGTTGTTAGGTATTAGCTTTCCGGATTGTAGTAGCGGCGGTGCGTTGTTGGTGCTGCACCAGAAAAATTTATAGAGGGAATGTGAAGGTTAGTTGTTTTGCTTTTCTGAATCCCAGGCGGGATGCGTATCTATAGCATACTTAAACCAATCATCAAAGTTTTTGTAATCGTTATGAAGTCTCCAGCCCTCTGAGGCGAAAGAGTGGATGATGAATACCTGATGGTTCTGGGAGTAGTCGTTTATATGCAGTGACTGCTACTCAGCAGGCTCCACTGGTTTACATTCATACAGCGCACAGGTTAACTACATTTGATGCTGGTCTAGCACGGGTCAGATTTTATCCACTTGTTTAGCGGAAGTGTATTGAGGTTACTCCTGAATGCATCTCTTGCGTCTTGGAGAGTCATGTGGTTCGGGGTGCTGTAGGTGTTCGGATCGGTTACTCCGCTGTCTTCCCAGTTACACAAAGCGCAAATCTCATATTCTGCAATTGAGGAAAGTGTGCGAAACCCACAGCAAGGGCAGGCTTCCAGTTGCTCAGTTTCTCCATGAATAGTGTAGTTCTCGATTTTTAAATCATTTAATCTTTTTGAGAGATATTCATTGGTGGTGCCCCTGTATCTGGATTTTAGAGCTATGAGGATTAGATGGTCATATAAGCTATTCTCTATGTCCCCTGGGTGGTCATCATTGTCTATGATTAACTGCTTTAGCTTTTGGGGTAGGCTGTTGAAGTGCTCGTTGCTCTCATCTATGCCCCACCAATCTAAAATATACGACTCGCGATCCTCGTTGGTTAGTCGTGTTATTTCGTCTGATGTGATTTTTTCAATGGCTTCAATGCGATTGATTCTTTTCATTTGAAGTCCCTTTTTACTTGATTTTTTCTAGTGCCGCAGTAATGGCTTTATCAAGCGCTTCCCAGTTTTTTGCTCTCTTGCTGTAGATAGGAATCTCCCAGTTGGAATTTTCAATGAGGGTGATTCTGAACGATCCGTACTCACTAAACTCGGGATACCATCCGATATCAATTGTCATGCCGAGCGGGAAGGATGCTTGAAATAGGTCCTCTTTCAAATCATCGGTGATGAGTGATATGTCAATGGTTTTGTTGAGTTTCGATATGTCGTCAAAGGTGATTGTTCCACCTAGCTTCTCTATTTTGTCAAATCCATAGATTTTCATTTTATTTAAGTCTGTCCTGAAAGCAAATTTATTTGCTATGGCTTACTTGTCTGTCATTGGCGTGAGCTTTAAATTATGTTGCACCGTCGTTATGGTATGCCTTGATATTTGCTATGGTAATGTTTTCTGCGTTACACATGGCTATGCATGAGTTTGCAAACTCGAGTTTGACCTTGTGGCTTGAATCGGTTTGTGTAATTGTTAAGGTAATGGGGCCGCTGAAGTTGAAATTTTCTACCTTAAAGTCTTCTATGCTGACTATGTATAGGTTGAATTCGTATTCGTTGTATTTTTCTAGTCATTTCGTTGGTGCGGAAGTTGGTTCTATTTTGTTGTGCAGTTTTAAGCATATGGAGTTTCCGTCTAGCATTGCATACGAAATATGCATGCTGGCAGATGAGTAGTCTTCTCCAAAGGTAGAAGTCCACATTCTTTTGTTTGATATTGATGATGTCCACATTTCAGGTTGCTCAAAATACATAATGGTTGCTTTCTTCAGCAGTGGGCCGTTGAGGTCGTGTTCGTGGGCGTTGAACTGCAGAAGTGAGTGTCGTAGCGGTGCGCAGTTGGCTACCGGTCGGTTGATCTCACGGTCGTCATAGCCCTATTTGTTGGGGAGAGGAGCTGTAAGTTTAATATCTTTAATTGTGTAAGATTTTCTTTAGCTGTGTTGTTGGTGGCTCGAGTTTTTTGATGTTGGTGGTTTTTTGTTGTGGAATTACCACGTTGTAGGATCTTCAGATTCAGCCTTTGAAAGATCTGCTTCCCAGGTTTTCTTAGCGATTTGGTAAATGTCCTCAAAAAACCACGTGGAGTGTCGATCTCGTCTGCGGGCCATGGAGATGCTGAAGGTTCGTCAGTTTCGTAATCATACTCAAAGGATGTTGAAAAGTCATAGTTCTTGTCAGTTATGGCTTTTTCTAGCTCTTTTATCAATAGGTATTTATGTTTGTATGATAGGTGCTCCTGGTCTTTTATTATGTAATTCTTGATTATGGTTTCTCTATCGGCTTTGTTGTTTGGGTTGAGTTTTAGTAGTTTTGATTTGAAGCTGTCATCTTTGTACTCTGTGTCGAGTCCTGCTAACAAGGAATCAACAGTTGGTTTGTAGGGTAGGTCTGTAAACGGAACTCTAAGCATGGTAGTTTTTGAGGTGGTTAACATTAATTGATGAGGAGTGCGGTGAGCGGTCGATTTGTGTCAGATTTTTCGAGTTTTATTTCTACGCTGTTAATATTTTGAGTATCTCTTCTGTTTGGCTTGTCGCTCGACCTGCAACAGGCTGCTCTATTTTGGCGATAGGTCTTTGATTTCTATCGTATCTTGCGTGTGCGGGCAGTCCAGGGGGGCTGAGCGTCGTAGCGATTCCCGGTGACGAGCTTCTGGCCGGCACCGCGGCGTTCGCGGATCAGGTTGACGTGGGTGCTGTGGTTGTAACGGCGTTGTTTGATTGTAAAAAGTATAGGTTTGAAGTTGAGTTTTCAATTTTTTGAATCTTTTTTTGTTTTTCGTATTCTTTCAGTATGGTTTCGATTGTTTTGAGGTTTGTATAGGAGGCGTATTTCTCCGGGAATTCGCATGCGTAATTATATAGGCGCCATGCATCAAAGCCATCGGTTCTTTCATCTGGGGCGAAGTCAAAATCGATACAGTGGTCTTGATGTTCTACCATGCATCCATTTCCATGTAGCTGGTAGCTGATTGTGTCGGTGATCTCTCCTCGTTGAGCTATTTTGTTTTGTCGCCATAGTTTATGAAGCTCGCGTGAGCCAAATTTATCTTCAAGGAGTTTTAGGGAAGACTCTACGCTTTCTAGAAAGCTAGCAATTAATGAGCTGAAGTCTTTGTCTGTCATCTTCTTGGTCGCTCTAATCTATCATTTCCAGCATTTCCAGCATTTCCAGCATTTCCAGCATTTCTGGCTGATTCTAATATGTCGTCCATAGCTGCGTAGTTTTTGTTGCCGTATTCTTTCAAGTCGGTGATCAGTCTAATGCTAACGGGCGTATGCGTTCGCCTTTCTGCTGCCGCTCGTTGATGTCCGTCAATAATGTAGTAGCTTCCCGTCAGTTAAATCGGATCCGGCGTCAGGAACCGTCCAGTCCCCGGATTGTAGTAGCGAAGGCGGTCGTAGTGTAGGCGCGTTTCTGCGTCGAAGTATTGGCGCTGGAAGCGCAGCGGGTTGTCGATTTCGGCCACGTCGAGGGCGGCGAGGTTGCCGTTGGCGTCGTAGGCATAGCGGCGAACAGGCTCTTGTCGCGTTATCTGATGTCGTGGGCTTGCGTTTGGTACTGGTCGAACAGCACGTGCTGGGTCAAGGTCTGGTCGAGTGCGAACTATCGAGGTCGATGCTGACAGTTTTCTATTTAAGGTTTAGTCCGAAGGGGAACGTTTCTAGTGTTGATCAGATGTTAGTCGGGTATAAAAATGTTTTTTTTGCTTTGATTTCAACGAAAAACGGGGTTGTTTTTTCAATGTGAATGGGATTTAACGAAATCAAAGCCAGTGAGTTGCCAATTCTTAGCACGCCACATCCATCAGCTGTTATGTCCATTAGCTCTCCTGTAATGTGGAGGAACTCGGCGCTTGAGTAAATTGAAGGTGACTGTTTGTCAGAAAAGAAAATATTTACATTCCAGGTAAACTCATCTTCGATGTCGATTTCTACATCATGCGCTTGGTTTTCTACCGGCTTCGGGCCAATAAAATTGGAGAGACCTTCACCATAAGAGGTAGAGAACTCTACATGGGCTATGTCGAGATGGAATTCTACTATACGTGTAATTGTGATTTTCATCTGTTTTGTACCTGGTGGAACTCGATTTTGGATGTAGTTTAAGGTGCGGCATAGTTGAATCAGGTTGCTGTGGGCGTCGTAGGTGTAGTAGCGCTGAAACAGGTGGTTCTTGTAGCACTAGCTTACGCTATGGGTCAAAAGTCAGCCCTAATCGTCAACTTTATCCTTGAACTCGTGCGGAACTGTATGCAGGGGGGGGGGCTCTATTAATCTAATGGATACTCGCATGTCCAAGGGGGAGTAAATAGTTCAGGATCGATGTTGTTGTTTTGTAGGAAGATATCGATTTCTTCTTCAGTGTCAAGTTTTTTACAATTGGTTATTATTGTGTCGCTTGCTCCGATGCTATCTCTTGTTTCTAGAATGTGAATAGGTAGGGTGAAATCTACAATTACGTACCTTGAACCCTTTGCGTTTTCTAGGAAGCTATAGTAGCGCTCTCCTGGGAATCTATTGTCAAAATCAATGTGGTATACAGCGTAGATCGCAACCCATCGTCTCAGCTTTTCATCTGCGGTAGGAAGTTTCTGAGCTATTTCGGTATAGGATTTTGCCTCCAGTCCCCACCAAATATTTCTCGGTATTTTCTTTATACTGTTCATTTCTGCTGTCCCAAGATGGGGGGCTCCAGAATAATCTAAGCGATAGGTGGTTGTAGTGTAGACTGGTTTGTGTAAAAGGTATTAAGGTACGGCGGAAGTTCTATTCAGCTAGCATTCGGTACTTTAAGATGCTCGCCAATAGAACGTCTAATCGGCCAATTTTTTATCGCTATAGTTGGTGGCGGTGTTGCAGAATGTATCATTGGTGTGGTGGGTGAGGGTTTCTCGATAAGTTAGAGCTGTTTCGATAACGTGTATTCTTTGTTCTGGCTGTTGTTCTTATTTCTTAATTTGATTCAGCTTTAAGGAGTAAACTTTTTAGCTCAGGCTCAATCTCGGTGGGAGGGGTTTTGGTTATAACCTCTTTGATAAATTTTGCATACTCTTCCTCTATTTTCACTTCTGCTTATTTTAAGTTTATAGATTGAGTGTCTAACATAAAGGACTCGATTTTGCTGATGAATTCAGCCTTGTCTTTTGTTCTAAACTCCCCTAGAAATCCTTCAGAATTTTTTAGAGGGTTTCCTTTATTATCGTACCTGATTGTCAGGAAGTCGATTACAAACTCCCCGTTGGGATCACCCTCAGGTTCAACTCGGGAGTCGAAGCAATGTCCAGTTGAGCGTCGGACTCCACCTAGTAAAACGGAGCTGCTAAACCATTCGGCAGTGTTAGGGGTAAGCTCAACTTCAAATAGATTATTGATTGTGATTGTCCAACCGCTTGGGACTCGAAGTGGCTGGAGCTCATGCTCTAGACGGGTGCTCATGTTGTTTTGTTCTTCATGTGCTTTTTAACCAGTGATGAGGTGTAGGAGAACTATGTGTAATGGAGTCGACAGTTCTTAAGTGCGTGTTTTTGCGTGAAGGTATAAAGCGTTAGAGACTTTGAATTGCCTCGGGGATTCTGATCGAATCAATTTTCTTTAGTCTTAGGTTGTTAAGTGTGTCGTCTATTTTGTTGCTGTAGGGCGAGGGTGTGATAATTTGTGCTGCCGAATGAATGTCGCTTTCAATGAAGCGAGCTATGAGTGTTTCATGCTGCTCTATTAGGAAATCCAGTAAGCCTTGTGAGGTTATGCCGTTGTCATTTTTGCATAGTTTTCTCCATATGGAACGGATGTCTACATTTTCTTTTGTAAGAATTATTATGGTGTTTCGGTGTTGTGTAAGTTCGTTTGGGTTGAAGCTGATGCTCTGCGTTTTGTTGAATTGGATGTATGAGTATATTTTTGTGGTGTCATTCTTTTCCAATAGATCTGCTTTTTTCAGCGTTTTTTCAATCTCTTTGCGTAAGCGTAGCTCTTGAACTTTCTCTGATGCTATAGAATAGCCTGCGGTCCGCCATTTCATTAGTGTTGGCCATTCGGAAGCTAGTGCAGTTGCAAACTTTAACCATGTCTCCCAAATCTCTGCAATAGAAGAATCAATAAGTGAGAATGTTACAAAGTCAGGTGTTGCAAGGCTTGAGGGCTGCTCCCAAAGCTTAATTCCAGGTTCGCAGGCATAGAGTGTTTTCATGTTCTTTTTTATTAAAGTAAGTGTGCGAATTGTCGCCTTTTTTTAGTGCGGTCTTTGTAACCGTTGCACCAGTTCACCCGCTCGCTTGATCGGATCCGGCGTCAAAAACCGTCCAGTCCCCGGATTGTAGTAGCGATGACAACATAAAGGACTCAATTTTGCTGATGAACTCAGCAGTGTCTTTTGTTCTAAATGTTCCTAGAGATTCTTCAGAATTGCTTGAGGCTGTATTTTTAGTGTTGGTGCATGTCTAGACTGTCATTGGAAAACCTTGCGAGGTTGTCTGCCAGAGATCAATTCGTCCACAATTAAACTCAATTAAGTCATCTTTCTCTAATCCTCCGGGCAGGTGATCTTCAATGACTAGATTGATTTTTCCGACGGCAATAAGTTGTTGGGTGGTGTCTGTTACTTTGGCAACAACTCTTCTGGAAAGTCCGGAGTTTTCTATATTCCAAATTCCCACAGTAGGTTCGTTCTCGCAGATCATCGCATCCCTCATGGAAAAAACGTGCAAGGGTTCATCTATTGTCTCTCCAATAGTTCTATCGCATGGCTGCGAGAAAGCAACGCAGGTGAACTCTCCATCGCTAATTTCAACCTCTGCTTCCTCAGCGCTTTCCGAAATCCACTTGATATTCTTAATTATCATTTTTATCACTCGGCTTGTTTTTATATGGGGACTTCCATCCAGCTGCGGGTTAGATCCAATTGTATCTGTTTTGGCTGATTTTGGCTGAGCTTTCCAACCTAAACTTGGAGCCTTGTTTTCAAAAAAAATGAAATTGGTTTTAGGTGCGGTGTGGTGATTTCTCCTGTGGCTCTATCGATGCCAACAAGTAAGCCCTTAGCACTGCCTGCTCCTCCTGGAATTGCGACATAAGCATTCAGCTCGGGAGCAAATGTCCCATTGCGAGTTACTGAATTTGCGTCAGCTACATACTGTTCAAGTGTATAGTTGTCTTCGCCTAGTGTTTGTTTTATTTCCTCACCATGCTTTTCAAAGTGACGTACGTCTTCTCCTGGCTTGATTTTTTTGTCAGCAACCGGGGCGGTGGAGTTCCATCCTTAGCTTTGGCTTTCTCTTCAGGCCTCGATGACGCAGAAGCGTTGTTCTTCCCTCCAAGGCACTTACTTTGGCCCAGTGGATCCACCCAGCCAGTAGGGTTAGGCACGTACTGGTAGTTGTTCAACCCACCCGCCAGCTTGATCGGATCCGGCGTCAGGAACCGTCCAGTCCCCGGATTGTAGTAGCGATGGCGGTTGTAGTGTAGGCCTGTCTTCGCGTCGAAGTACTGGCCCTGGAAGCGCAGCGGGTTGTCGATTTCGGCCACGTCGAGGGCGGCGAGGTTGCCGTAGGCGCGGTATCTGGCCGACCACATGATCTCGCCGCTGTAGTCGGTGAGTTCCTGCGGGGTGCCGAGGTGGTCGAGCTGGTAGTAGAACGGCGTGGCCCGGCGCGGGCCTTCGCCGTCGAGCATCGCCAGCGGGCGGAAGCTGCCCGGTTCGTAGATGTAGCTGCGGTAGCGGTTGTCGGCGCTTTCGGCGATCAGGCGTTCGCCTTGCCAGAGGAACTCGGTGGTGTGGCCGTCGACGGTCTTCTCAATGCGGCGGCCGAAGGCGTCGTACCTGTAGCTGGCGGTGCTCCCGTCCGGGTTGACCTGCAGGGAGCCATCGTCTTGTTCGTTGGACGAGGGAAAGTGTTCACGTGAAAATTTCACATAGTGGCATCGCCATCTTCGCTATTTATTTTATATAGGTTCGGTAGCCTGCTTCGAAGTTGCTGCGGGTATGTATGTTGCTGAATGATGTGTCGAACAGTCCAGTGAGTGGTGGTTGGGCTGGTTTTGCTCTTGAATTTATTGTTATAAGGGATTCATTGAGTTTGGTGTAGTTTTCTATATATGTGTGGCTCGATGAGTCGAACTCAAGTGATATAGATTTTGGTGAAATGATGGCGAAGTTGATTAGTAGCTCGGGGGTCGAGCAGGATCTTCCTCCGATGTCGTAGATTCTATCTCCGGAGTTGAATGTTTGACCATGGCGCTCGTGAATCAGATATCCATGATCTTGATTTGATAGTCGCAGTAGTTTTTCGTATCCTTTTGTTTCTTTGAAGTTGATGATTGCATTGTTTATTATAAGGAAACCATCTTCGGTCATGTGCTTAGTGAAATCTGGATCTTGCCTATTTATCGAATTTGTAACGGGCTCGTCGATCAGATTGAGAACGAAATTTGATAGGGTAAGACTCAGTTGTTTGCTTAAGTTTTCGGTTGGCAGGATGTCTATGTAGGATACAATTCCACCGGCGTTGTCGAAATCGAGCGCGCCAAAAGCTTCTGTAATATCAATTGAAAAAATCATTTTGCCCTCTCGATTACAAATTGATCGAGTGTTTTTGATCCTATTTGTTCGCCGCTGACAGTTTTGAACCCTTTTGGATCAACTTTTGTGTGCGAGACGATTTTAAGTCCTAGCTCTTCGATGTTTCTCAGGGATTTTTTTATGTATTTATTTGCATATGCGCTGCCAGTGATGGTTATTTGTCCATTTTCAGACAGTACTCTTAATATTTCTGAGTTTAAAGGATCAAATCCGTATGGGTTATCCATGTTGATGTGGCTTTGCGATCCAGACTTTATGCCTGATAAGTCGGTTGCATCTCCAGCGTGGACACCAGGTGCTTTAGGGTCAATATCAATGTTGTAGTAGCCTTCAATTGGGTTTGTTCCTGCCCCAATGTTGAGTGATCCATCAGCATCTGCCGGTTTGTCTAAAAATTTGCGGGATGCCCCAGGACATTGGTTTAGTCCCAGAGGATCCACCCAGCCTGTGGGGTTGGTTACATATTGGTAGTTGTTCAACCCACCCGCCAGCTTGATCGGATCCGGCGTCAAAAACCGTCCAGTCCCCGGATTGTAGTAGCGATGGCGGTTGTAGTGTAGGCCCGTCTCCGCGTCGAAGTACTGGCCCTGGAAGCGCAGCGGGTTGTCGATTTCGGCCACGTCGAGGGCGGCGAGGTTGCCGTAGGCGCGGTACTTGGCCGACCACATGATCTCGCCGCTGTAGTCGGTGAGCTCCTGCGGGGTGCCGAGGTGGTCGAGCTGGTAGTAGAACGGCGTGGCCCGGCGCGGGCCTTCGCCGTCCAGCATCGCGAGCGGGCGGAAGGTGCCGGGTTCGTAGATGTAGCTGCGGTAGCGGTTGTCGGCGCTTTCGGCGATCAGACGTTCGCCTTGCCAGAGGAACTCGGTGGTGTGGCCGTCAACGGTCTTCTCGATGCGGCGGCCGAAGGCGTCGTATTTGTAGCTGGCGCTGCCCCCGCCGGGCAGGGTGACGCCGACCAGGCGGTGCTGGGTGTCGTAGCGGTACTCGGTGACGAGCTTCTGGCCGGCGCCGCGGCGTTCGCGGATCAGGTTGCCGTGGGCGTCGTAGTCGTAGTGGCGGTCGCCCTGCATCAGCAGGCGGTTGCCCTTGACGTTGGCCAGGTTGGCGACGGGCAGGTCGTTCTGGCCGAGGAGGTTGCCGGCGGGGTCGTGGGCGAAGCTTTCCGGGGTGGCGCCGCGCACGCTGATGAGGCGGTCGAGCGGGTCGTAGTGGAAGCTGCGGTTGCCCTTGCGGCTGTCGTCGATGCCGGCGAGGTTGCCGTTGGCGTCGTAGGCGTAGCGGCGCTGGAACAGGTTCTTGTCGCGCTGGCTGACGCTGTGGGCCTGCAGCCGCCCTTGTTCGTCGTACTGGTATTGGCTGAGCAGCAGGCCTTGCTGGCGTTGCTGTTCGCGGCCGGCGCTGAACTGGTGGCTGGTCAGGCGGGAGCCGTTGAGGTCGATGCCGCTGAGCTGGCTGCCGGGCAGGTGGCGGTAGTCGAGCGTGGTGGGTTTTACTATGGCTGGTAAATGTTTTTAGTGCTGGTGTTTATTTTGAAAGGAAAGGTTTCGCCTGTTATTTTTAATCTGGTATCACTTGCTTGGATGCTCGTTATATTGCTTATCACAAGCTTTAGGTTTTCAGTTTGCGGGAATAGTGCAAAAAGCAGGTCGAAGTAAAGGTAGTCCTTTATTAAGGATGCGGATAGGGTTGGAGATTTTTTCGTTAGCTCGTAAAACTCGGGATACTGCAAAGTTTGTAGTTCCTGGATGTCAGGGAAGCCTTGTTCAGTATCGTCAAGCCTGCATTGTTGGATGAATGTGTTGGCGTGTTCTATGAAGCTGCTTGGCAGTTTGTTAAAGTCGATAATTAGTTCGTATTGTTTCGTTTTTAGGTCTGTTGGTTCGCCGAAGCCAAGGCTTCGGCATCCAATGTGATGTTGATTAACTGTTTCGTTTTCTGAGGTGAATCTCATGGAGTCGTTCCTGGTGGTAGTAAAGTTATTGTTTCGCTCAGGCATATCTCGCCTGAGCAGAGCACCCAAAGCACACCATCGAGCATCAAGCGATCATTGCTGCGAGGTCTGTCTCTGACTATGCATTTCATGCCGCGATATTGGCTTGTCGTCAAGCTTAGGGGGGTATTCATGGCGTCTTCTTTTTTGGGTCTCCGGTTATTAGCAGCAAGCAAATTACCCATACATATATAGAAGGTTGTCGAACAGTTGAACCTCTTCTGGCGTGTACTCAATTTTGTTGTGGCGGCGAATATCTTCCAACACCCCTTTGATCGGTACTTGTCGCGAAGGATTCTGAACAATTTCGATTAGGCGGTCGAAGTCGAGATATTTGCCCTTGAGATATTTCTCAATTAATTCTTTGAGCGCCGTACGGGCCTGCAGATCGGTTAGCACAGCCATTTCTCCGGATAAAAGTGACATCTTGCACGTAGATGAAGTCGGATTGACTGGTTTCGGAGGCTCAGCAAATGCGCACCACGTGCACCTTGTTCACGGGAGGTGACGCGCCCATCAATGCGGAATAAGCTGATGGGCTCCGTCGTCAAAGATAAATTAAAGATTATCGATGTTGGCTGGGCCACCGTCGTCAATGAGTTTGCTCATACGACGATTATAAAGCTCTATGTCTTGTGGGTTATTGTCGGTTACGACAGTCTTTCTTAGGAATGCCATGACGAGCGAGATTTTCTGTTTTTCACTATCAGCGGCA
Organism: Pseudomonas sp. B35(2017); assembly: GCF_002113645.1. Lineage (NCBI taxonomy): Bacteria > Pseudomonadati > Pseudomonadota > Gammaproteobacteria > Pseudomonadales > Pseudomonadaceae > Pseudomonas > Pseudomonas sp. B35(2017). The sequence continues at coordinate 51,670 of NZ_NEIZ01000027.1, forward strand.
TTTCGCACAAGGTCGAATCCATGCTTCGACAAAAAAGGATGCTTATTTCGCAGGTAATAGTAGCATCCAATGTTCTCAAGCAGATCATTAGCGTCATTTTTAGTAAGCTCGACCGAGTTTAAGTAGGCGCTAAACGCCCCCTTCAATATCTCTGTTGAGTTATCCAATGTTTTCAAATAACCACATAGCCCCTGCCAATTTATGATATGCAACTGGGTTCCCCAGTCAGGGTCTCGTGTGAAGTATTCGCCATTCCCTCTAAAATAATCGGGAAACTCATTTTTATTTAAGGCTGTTTCAAAATTGGTTGTCATTGGAGTTGTTCCCAATCATCAAATTGGCTTAGAAGTTTCTTCATGTCGGCACCGTGATCGATTTTCTCGGAGCCGATGAGCGCTGCCTCTTTGGTGCCGCTCTTGGTCTCGCCACCAGGAACCCATTCTTTAGGGTAAGCACCGGCTTCGTTCCCGTTAGGTATTTCGTATTTGAATCGTGGGTCATCAGGTTTAATTTTTACTAGATAAATTTTAGCTGACGAAAGGTCGTTCGAACCCAGATTTAGCTCTCGGTTTAGAACCTCCCAGTCTCCACCACTTGCTTTGTATTTTGCAACTACACTGTCCATTTCGGACGGTAGGCCTACAAATTTTCTAGGGGGGAACGTCGGATAGGAGGATCGCTCAATCCACTGATCAATAACAACAAATGAGCCACCTTGTTGTCTAAAAGCCTCTTCGTGAAGGTCTACATACTGCTCCGGCAAGTACTCACGCGCACTCCCAGGCCGATTGCCTCGTTCTAAATTAATAATCTCATCATATTTAGATTGCGTCATCGGGATGCGATCAGGCTTGGTCGCATTTGCGGTATTGTTCGGGGGTTTACAATCTGCTCCAGGGCAGTTGTCCAATCCTAGTGGATCCACCCATCCCGTAGGGTTAGGCACGTACTGGTAGTTATTCAACCCACCCGCCAGCTTGATCGGGTCCGGCGTCAGGAACCGTCCAGTCCCCGGATTGTAGTAGCGATGGCGGTTGTAGTGTAGGCCTGTCTCCGCGTCGAAGTACTGGCCCTGGAAGCGCAGGGGGTTGTCGATTTCGGCCACGTCGAGGGCGGCGAGGTTGCCGTAGGCGCGGTACTTGGCCGACCACATGATCTCGCCGCTGTAGTCGGTGAGTTCCTGC
>NZ_NEIZ01000028.1:0-47242 GCF_002113645.1 Pseudomonas sp. B35(2017)
TGGCGGTGGCGGTGGCGGTAATGGTGGTGGCCACGGTGGTGGCGGCAATGGCAGTGGTCATGGCGGCGGCAACAGCGCCGGCCACAGCGGCGACAATGGCGGCGGTGACGGCGATGGCAATGGTCACGGCAACGGCAAGGGCAAAGGCGCTCTTGGCCATACGAGTGCCCCGTCCGACGGTACCTCCGGCATCCGTGGTGCGAAGCGCAATGGCAAGGTCGAAGGTATCGACCATGCTGGCAAGGCCACCCGCGACCACGGCGTGAGCGGCAAGCACAGCGGCACTGCCAGGAACGACAGCAAAGGGCATGGCGCGACGACTGCGTCCGTAGCTCATTCGAAGGATACCCGTGGCCTCTCCAAGGCAACGGCGATCTCCGATACCACACCGGGAACCCACAATACCAAGGGCCTGGACAACGCGGCGGATTCGTCCTCCAAGAACGATCGCTGATCTGCTGCCTTAGCGCACCGAAAGGGCCGGCCTGAACAGGCTGGCCCTTTTTATTCGCCCTCCGAATCGGCAATCGCTTCGCGAACTCCTTTCGTGCACTGGCGATCCACACAGAATTCATAACCCCGCGTACTCGCCCTGCAATTCGTCCGCAGTTGACGAACGACTCCCCTCACCCATGCATTTATCGTAAACAGGACTACGCTCCTCCCATTCCAACCTGGAGCACCCGCGATGATCCGAGCCCTGCTGATCGCATCCCTGCTGTCTGTCGTCAGTCTCCCAGCGCTTGCCGACGTGACGCCGTTTCCGGCGTCGTTCAAGACGCAGGACATCGCGGTCGAAGGCGCCAAAATCCATGTGCGTGTGGGTGGCAAGGGCCCCGCCGTTGTGCTGCTGCACGGGTTCGGCGACACCGGCGACATGTGGGCGCCGCTGGCCGCCGACCTGGCCAAGGATCACACCGTCGTCGTGCCTGACCTGCGCGGGCTGGGCTTGTCGTCGATGCCGGAGAGCGGCTACGACAAGAAAACCCAGGCGGGCGACGTGCATGCCGTGTTGACCGCGCTCGGCATCAAGAACGCCGTGATCATCGGCCACGACATCGGCACCATGGTCGCTTTCGCCTATGCCGCGCGTTACCCGCAACTGACCGACAAACTGGTGGTCATGGACGCCCCCGTCCCCGGCATCGCGCCGTGGAACGACATCGTGCGCTCGCCCATGTTGTGGCACTTCGACTTCGGCGGCCCGGACATCGAGCGCCTGGTGGCCGGCCGCGAACGCATCTACCTCGACCGCTTCTGGAACGAATTCGCCGGCGACCCGGCCAAGGTCGATGAAGGCATTCGCCAGCACTACGCCAAACTGTACGCCCGCCCCGGCACCATGCACGCTGCCTTCGCCCAGTTCCGCGCCATCCGCCAGGATGCGGTCGATAACGAACCGGTGATGAAGGCGAAACTGACGATGCCGGTGTTGGCCATCGGTGGGGAGAAATCGTTTGGGGCCAATGAGGCGATTGTGATGCGCAATGCCGCTGTCGATGTGAAGGAACTGGTGGTTCCTGGGGCGGGGCATTGGTTGATGGAGGAAGCGCCTGGAGTGGTGGTTGGGGCGGTTCGGGGGTTTGTTGGTAAGGGGTGAATGGCATCTTTCGGCTAGAAACGGACGTTTGGAGTGAAGAAAATAAATCCGTCCCCCTCATCCTTTACAGATTAGAGCATCCATCCGTCGGCCTAAAGTCAAAACCAAACGCACTCAAACTACGAGATCAGTCGACACTAGAGTCAAAATAAAAAACGTCCTTGTAGATCGACTCATACTGAAGCACAAGCCTAGTGCGCTTCGACAGCGTCTTTTTCACCTCATCTGGTGTTAAGTCCCCCATACAGCTTATCGTTACAATTTTTATCACAGCTCCAACAGGTATAAATGACCCAACTGCGACTACGTGATGACCAAAATTACCACGAGGAAGACTGGGAAAAATCTCAACAACCATGTCAGAAATCAACTTTTCAGGGGCCATCAAAACATCATCAAAATACAACTCAACCGATTTAAGTATCGCCGGCCCCACGCCATTATTGGTTATCGTGTACACATAGGAATTTTGTTGTACATCCTCATGAGTAACCCCATCAAGATTTGGAGTCACCATCAATCTATTGTGCCTTCGCTGCTGCATAACTTGGTAGATCGTAAAGCAAACCGCCGCTAAGGCAATTACCGTCGCCGCATAATCAGTCCAATCCTTTTCGGGCGAGACACCGTAAATTATGTACTCAATATATTGTTCCACGGACATCACCTGATGCACGATGGCATTAGACTCTCCTGTACGAGTGAAGCAACCATCGCTTCGTTCGTATATCAAGAGTGGACTTAAATTGCAGGTTGTCAAAAAAATCTGCCTAAAATCAAACAGAAAAACTCGACTCGAACGTATGCAGAAAACGCAATTTCCTAGGGTGCTACAGGTCGTTGATGACCGACTGTCTCTCTTTATAAAACACAAGATTGACCGCTTTTGGCCGTTTGCTACCAGTCAAGATCGACCCAAGACCGCCCCCCCCCACAAGTCCGCCTCCCCTCGCCTCCATCCTCCTCAATACAACAAAGCCCTGATCACTCAGGGCTTTGTATTGTCTGGCACGCTGAAAACCTCTCACCTAGCCAAATCTGCAAACCTACAGTTCGTCACCCTCCTCAGCCCCCCTCACAAACACCCTCGAATCGCCTCAGCCCTACGGTCGCGCCGCGTTTCGAAGACGTTCGCCACGAAGTAAACCTTAACCTCGGAGCCCGAAGCCGTCGGGATGAAATCAGCGAACTCTGGTTGTCCGACACTGACAATCGTTTTACCGCCACCCTGAAGCGGCTGGATAGTGACTTCATGAATCACCCCCGCCCACTTCTGGCTCTGCCAGGCGAAAAGCGAGCATTCGGCGACGGTCGCTGCGTCCTTGTTGCTCGTGAAACTGCGCGCCGGCCCTTCTGCTCGCTTTTCTTCCATCGTCGAACAACCGGTCAACAACAGCGCGCCCACTACTCCTAACAGAATTCGCATGTTTCACTCCCTATGAAAGAGCGAACTGTAGCGCCTTCCTCACGCCGATGTCGAAGCCTCCGGCAACTTCGCGATCACCTTGATCTCAAAATCAAACCCATACAGCCATGTCACCCCCACCGCCGTCAGCGTCGGATGGGGTGCCTGGCCCCAGTACTCGGGCACGACTTCCCAGATGGCTTCGAACTTGTGTTCGGGGTCGACGATGAAGACGGTCACGTCGATCACATCGTCGAAGGTGCAACCCGCCGCTGCTAGAATCGCATTCAGGTTGGCGAACGCGCGGTGGACCTGGGCTTGCAGGTCAGGCTCGGGCGTGCCGTCCTCGCGGCTGCCCACCTGCCCCGAGACGAACAGCAAGCCATTGCTGCGGATCGCCGGCGAGTAGCGGTTGCGCTCGTACAGCGCCTGGCGGCCGGCGGGGAAAACTACATTGCGTGTTGCCATCGACTTTCTCCATCAAGGGGCCGGTGCGACCCCGGTTTCAACGATGGGGCAACGTTACGGTGGCGCCTTCGGCGGATAAACGGGCAATCTAGGCCATCACTGTTTTCAGATTCCAAACAATCCACCGGAGCCCCCATGGACCGTTTTGATGCGATGCAAGCGTTCGTGCGCGTGGTGGACACCGGCAGCTTCACCAAGGCTGCGGAAACGCTGCACATGAGCAGGACCAGCGTGACGCAGTTGGTTCAGCAGTTGGAGGCGCGGCTGCGCGTCCGGCTGATCAACCGCACCACGCGCAAGCTCAACGTGACCGCCGACGGCGCCGCCTACTACGAGCGCGCGGTGCGGTTGCTGGCCGACCTGGACGACGCCGAAACCAGCCTGTCCACCGCCTCCGCATCGCCCAGGGGCCGGCTGCGGATCGACGTCCCCAGCCCCCTGGCCCGCATGATCCTGGTGCCTGCGCTTCCGCAGTTCCACGCGCAGTACCCCGATATCCAGATCGACTTGGGCGTCAGCGACCGGATCGTCGACCTGATCGATGAAAACGTGGACTGCGTGATACGCGGCGGCGAACTCACCGATCAATCGCTGATTGCCCGGCGGGTCGGCGACCTGCAGTTGGGGGTGTTCGCGGCACCGGGCTATCTGGAGCGCGTCGGCGTGCCGGGGCATCCGCTTGAGCTGGAAGACGCTCGCCACCGCATCGTGGGGTTCATCTGGGCCCGCAAGGGCAAGGTCGTGCCCTACGCGCTGCGCCGTGGCGACGAGTCCGTCGAGGTGCACGGCCACTACGCGCTGGCGGTCGACGACGGCAATGCCTATCTGGCGGCGGGGCTGGCCGGCATGGGCGTGCTGTGGTTGCCGCACTACATGTCCCAGGCCCATCACGCACGCGGCGAATTGGTCCAACTGTTCACCGACTGGACACTCGACCCCATGCCGCTGTACCTGGCGTTCCCGCCGAACCGGCACGTGAGCACCAAGCTGCGCGTGTTCATCGACTGGGCCGTCGAGCTGATGGCCCGGCACGCGCCTGTCGCCGCTCCGTCCGTGTGACGCCATAACGAAGAGGTTGACGCCCTGCATGAAGCCCTTGGACCTGACGCGTTTCGATCTCAACCTGCTGGTCGTGCTGGAGGCGCTGTGGGCCGAAAGGCATGTGGGCCGCGCCGCCGAACGGTTGAACCTGTCCCAGTCCGCCACCAGCCACGCCTTGTCGAGGTTGCGCGGCGCGTTTGACGATCAGCTGTTCATCCGCAACCCCCGCGGCATGGCGCCGACGCCGCTGACCATCGAGCTGATGCCGAGGGTGCTGGCGGTGCTTGAATCGATCAGGCTGGTGGCCAGCCCACGGGGGCCGTTCGATCCCGGCCGTTTGCAGGCGACCCTGTCCGTGGCGGCGACCGATCACGCGGTCGTGACCGTCATCGCCCCGGCCCTGGAGAGGATTCAGGCTGCGGCGCCGCACCTCGTGCTGAAGCTTCGGCCGGCGGACGCCGAATCCGCCCTGCGCCTGCTGGACGCCGGCGAGGCCGACATCGTGCTGGGCTCGGGCTCCTTTGCCCAGCGTCCGCAGCGCTTCGATTGCCGGCGGGTCCGTCAGGAGCGCTTCGTCGGCATCGCGCGCCAGGGGCACCCTGCGCTGGTCAAGCGCGGCAAGACGCTGCGGATGGAACTGGAGGACTTTGTCCGCCTGCCGCACATCCTGGTCTCGCCACGGGGCGATGCGCGCGGCGCGGTCGACGAGGCGTTGGAGCTTCTGGGCCACACCCGCCAGGTGAGCGTCACCTGCCCGAACTTTTTGGCGGTGCCGTTCTTGGTCGGTGCTTCGCAGTCGATTGCCGTGGTGGCCGAGCAGGTCGCCTTGCAGATGCAGGAGGCGGCGCAACTGAGCCTGTTCGAGTTGCCTGTGACGCTGCCCGCTTGGGAGGTGTTCGTCATTCGGGCGCAAGGGCGCGCCAACGAGCCGGCCATCGAGTGGCTGACCGAGATGCTGACCGCCGGTTGAGCCTCGCCGGCGTGATGCATCCCGTGCATCGAGTTGCTGCGCCGATGCCATTGGATCGCAGGCCTCGGTTCTCCTAGAGTCCGGTTGCCGTTCATTCAACCGCCTGGAGTGCCCCATGAACACCGCGCCCACCCTGGTCATGATCCCTTGTTTCGCCGGAGCTCCGTGGCAACTGGACCAGTTGAGCGGCTTGCAGGATCGCCCCATGCGCACCCTTCGGTTGCCGGACGACGTGCGCGAACTGGAGACACTGGCCGACTTCATCATCGACCAGGTGAAGGACCTCAAGAGTTACGTGCTGGTGGGCGATTCCTACGGCGCGGTCTCATCGATTGCGGTGGCGACGCGCCGCCCGAAAGGCCTCAAGGGCCTGGTGCTGTCGGGCGGATTTGCCAAGAGCCCGATCACCTCGCCCCTGCTCAAGGCGCTGGCGGCGTTGGCGCCGTTCTTCCCCGGGCCCTTTTACCGGCAGACGACCCTGCGGATTCACGCCGCCCAACTGGCGTCGTCGTTCGACAAGGAGGGGGAGATTCCCTGGTCGGCCCGAAAGAGCCGCGCGTTCTTCCTCAAGGAGACCCCCCACAAGGCTTACGTCAACCGCATACGCTCCATCGAACAGGTGAACTACACGGCCAAACTGAAGAACATCGACGTGCCCACGCTGATCCTGACGCCCGAGGAAGACAAGCTGATCGGCGAGGAAGCCGCCGGGATCCTGCTCAAGGGCATACAGGGCTCGCAGGAAGTCATCCTGCCGCGCAGCGGCCACATGTTCAGGTTCTCGCACCCCGGCGCCTACTCGCGCGAGATCAGCAGGTTTCTGGATCAGGCCTCGCTTTGAGCGGGCCCGTCCCTGCCCTGCTCCCTAATTGACCTCGTCCGTGTGATCAAAGAATGCACGAAGCAAAGCCTGTCTCTTTTCGTCATCGGAATCGTAGCCGCGCGGCCCCGCCAGGGAGCGTTCCATGCGGGAGACGATTTCGGCGTTCAGGCTCCGCTGGTTCTGCTTCGCGATGCGTTTCAGCGTCTGGCGCAGGCCTTCGGGCAACCGCAGCACGAATCTGTCGACTGTCTCAGCCACCCGCCACCTCCGCAAAACCTGCCTTTGGATCGTTGATCTGGGTCATGTTTCCCTCACTGGATCGAGGTGGTCAGCGGTGCCGCGGGCGATGCCAGCAGCCCTTTGACGGCGGCCGAAAAGCACTCCACCTGCAACGGATATTCCTGCCCCATCAACCGCCCCTTGCCGTACCAGACGATGCCGCCCTGACTCAGGATCAGGCCGTTGCGGCCGAACTCGAAGACACTGCCCACCGAGCTGCTGAACACAAAGCGGTTGTCGTCCATCTGCAGCAGTTTGTACTGGGTGTTCGCCGGCGGCAGCTGTTCCTTGATGCGTTGCAGGTACGTCGGGGCCAGGCGGACAAACAGCTGCCCGGCCTGTTCGCGGTACTGCGGGATCGTCAGGCCAGGGCTGCGCTGCAGCTCCACGGCGATCAAGGCGAAGACATCGGCATTGGCCCGCGCCACTGCCAGTTTCACCGCCAGCGTCGAGGTCAGCAGCGCGTTGTCTATCTGCAGCGACGACTTCTCAGGCTGGCCGTTGGCGGCCGGCACGGTGACGGGGCGCATGAACTCGGCCACGTTGACGGTCGACAGCACCGTCGTCGCCAGGTACGCCGCGCAAGCCGAGGCCTGTCCGGCCCGGTCGCCGTTGATCAGCAACGAGAGCGGGCTGCCCTGCCGGGGCAACGTCTGCGCGTCGATCCCCTGCTGCGTGAGGAACGCGTTGACCTGTTCCTGTTTCGCCTCGCCGCGCGCCAGCCCGCAAAGCTGCTCCATCATCAGGGTTTGGCGCGGCTCGTCGAACCTGGGCGACAGCTGGAAGACCGCCTCCTGGATCACCGGCAGCGCCGGCGTGCGCAACCAGATGCGCGGCGCGTCGGCCGGCTTGCCGCTGAGGAACTTGTCGTAGCCGGCCAGGGCCACGAGCAGGATCAGAATGGCGACGAAAACGGATTTCATGTTCATGGTTGTTGCCTCAAGAGTTTGATCATGACCTGCACAAGACCCATCTGCGGGTCACCACTGATAACCGATGCCCACCGCCACCCCGACCTTGCGCTGGGTGTCGGTGCTGCCCTGCAGCTTCGTCACCCAGCGGCCGTTGGCGGACATATGCGATACGCCGAAGGCCAGCGACGACTGGCCGCGATAAGTGCCCGCAGCGGCCACCGTCATGCTGGAACCCGGCGAATACGACTGCGGCAGGCTGGCCATCGCCATCGCACCGGCGATGCCCGCGCTGAGGATTTCGTCCTGCTGCTTGAGGTCGTTCTTCAGTTCCATGTAGCGCGAGTCGGTGTAGGCATTGGCATTGGCGGTGATGTCCGCCACGCTGCTGTTGAGCTGGTCGAGGTTCACCGCATCCGTGCCGCGGGTGCCCGCCGCGAGGTTGGTGAGCTGGCGCTCGTTGCCGCTGCTGCCGAGCGAAACGCTGTTGTCGCGGTCCGCCACCGAGTTGGCGCCCAGCGCCGTGGCATTTCTGGCCGACGCTTTGGCGCCGTTGCCCAGTGCCACCGAGTTCTCCCCGCTGGCTTGGGACCGCGTGCCGACCGCCGCGCTGTTCTTGCCGGACGCCACCGCCCCCGCGCCCCCGGCGAGAGAATCGGCGCCGGTGGCTTTGGGTTTGGCTGCCGCACTGCCGTTGCTCACCTGGAACATGCCGTCGGTGCCGTTCTTGATGTTGGCGACATCCCCCTCCACCGAGGTGATGCGGCCGTCCTGCTGACCGGCGTTGGCCCCCAGGTTGGCGATGGAGTCGTCGGTGTATTGCTTGGCTTCGGCCACCGCGCCGTCGAGTTGGCGCACGTTGACCGCATCGTTGGCGTTCTTGCCGTCGGCGACGTTGCTGACCGTGCGGGTCTCGCCGGTCGCGGCATTGCCCACCGATACGGTGCCCGACGTCACGTTGTTCGCCCCGGAATACTGACCGCTGTAGGTTTCGGCACCGCGTCCGCCATCGCTGGCGCCGCTGCCGAGGGCAACGCTGCCGGCGGCGGTCGCCGTGGCGCCGCTGCCCGCCGCCACCGAGCCGGTGCCCGACGCCTGGGCCTGGGCGCCCAACGCCATGGCGTCGGTGCCCGTGGCGCTGGAGTCTGCCCGGGTCGAGTTGACGTGCAGGTACTTGATGCCGCCTCCCGCGCCGATCAGGGTTTCAAGCCCGCCGACTCGTCCGCCCAGGTTCGTGATGTCCGTGGTGTTCTGGTCGACCTGGTCGCCGACCGCTTTGAGTTGGGCCACGTTGACCGCGTCGTTGTCCTGCGTGCCGGCCGCCAGCCCGGTGATCTTGCGGCTGCCCAGGGCCGTGCCGATGCCGACCTCGCCGACCGATGTCTGCGGGCCGGCCAGCCGATAGGCGCTGTAGCCCGTCTCGGCACCGACCGTGGTGAGCGAGCTCGAACCCAACGCCACGCTCATGGCATGGCTGGCATTGGCGCCGGCGCCCAGCGCCACCGCCTGCTCCGCCGCCGCCTGAGCCGCGCTGCCCACCGCAATGCCGGACGCCAGCAGCACCTGCGTGTTACGGCCGATGGCGATGCCGCCGGCGGCGGCCTGACTGACATTGGCCTGGTTGCCGAGCCCGATGCCGTTGTCACCGTTGACCACGGTGCCGGGACCGACGGCGACCGATTCCGCGCCGCTGGCGAGCGAGTCCGTGGGGTTGGTCGAATTGGCGTGGAAGTACAGCGTACCGGTCGAACTCAGCGAGCCCATCGCGCCGGTCAGCTGGCGCAGGGTCACGGCGTCGTGGTCTTCGGTGGCGTCCGCCACGTTGGTGATCTGCCGGTAGCTGCCGGCCTTGCCCACCGACACCGAGCCCAGCAAGGTGGCATCCGAGGTGTCGTAGATGATCGTCCCGGCGCCGGCGGCAATCGAGCCGGTGGTCGGTGCCAGGACCCGGTCGGCGACCGAACCTTCGCCCAGCGCGATACCGCCCGCCACCTGCGCCTGGCTCAGACGGCCCAGCGCGAGAGCACCGTCCGCGCTCGCGCTGGCGCCGGAACCGGCCGCGAATGAATTGACGCCGGCGGCGATGGATTGCGGCCCGATCGCGATGCTGTCCTGACCGTTGGCTTGCGCGTCGGCCAGGGTCGAGTTGCTGTGGAAGTACTTGATGCCGGCGCCGTTGTTCACCAGGTTGTCGACGGTCTGGTTGGTCGCGAACAGTTGCGAGCCGTTCACCGCGTCGGTGCTGGTGGCGTTCAGGGCGCCGGCTGCGACGTTGGTCAGCTTCACCGCCGTGCCGGCCGGGTTGAAGGTCACCTGGGTCTTGGTCGCGGCATCGTCGTACTTAACCGCTACGGCGGCCGTGTTGGTCACGCTGGTGTTGAGGTTGGTCAGCGCTGCGCCAACGTTGTTGCTGACCAATGGGCCAGTGTTGGCGCCCGTGGTGCTGATGCTGTTGGTGGAGTAGCTCGGTGCCGTCCATGCACCGGTGTTCGCATCCAACGCTGCGCCGCCGCCCAGTGCGGTCGCGGTGTCCTGCCCTGCCTTGTTCAGTTGGCTGACGTTGACGGCATCGGTGGCGCTGGAGCCGGCGGCAAGGCCGGTGAGGCGACGGCCATCGGCACCGTTGGCGATGTTCACTTCGCCGCCCGCCGTCGCCGTCCCGCCGACGCCATAGGCGGCGTTGCCCAGCGTGGAACCTGTCGCCGACGAGCCTGCGCCCAAGGCGATGCTGTTGGCGAAGCTGGCGGTGGCGCCATTGCCTAACGCAATGCTGTTGATGCCGCCGGAGATGGCGCCCGGGCCCATCGCCACGCTGTCCTGGCCGTTGGCTTGCGCGTCGGCCAGGGTCGAGTTGCTGTGGAAGTATTTGATGCCGGCGCCGTTGTTGACCAGGTTGTCGACGGTTTGGTTGGTTGCGAACAGCTGCGAGCCGTTCACCGCATCGGTGCTGGTGGCGTTCAGGGCGCCGGCTGCGACGTTGGTCAATTTCACCGCCGTGCCGGCCGGGTTGAAGGTCACTTGGGTCTTGGTCGCGGCATCGTCGTACTTCACGGCCACAGCGGCGGTGTTGGTTACGCTGGTGTTGAGGTTGGTCAGCGCTGCGCCGACGTTGGTGCTGACCAGCGGGCCGGTGTTGGTGCCTGTGGCGCTGATGCTGTTGGTGGAGTAGCTCGGTGCCGTCCATGCACCGGTGTTCGCATCCAACGCTGCGCCGCCGCCCAGTGCGGTCGCGGTGTCCTGCCCTGCCTTGTTCAGTTGGCTGACGTTGATAGCATCGGTTGCGCTGGAGCCGGCGGCGAGGCCGGTGATGCGGCGGCCGTCGGCGCCATTGGCGATGTTCACTTCGCCGCCCGCCGTTGCCGTCCCGCCGACGCCATAAGCGGCGTTGCCCAATGTCGCGCCCGTGGCGGACGAGTTGGAGCCCAGTGCCACACCGTTGGCAAGGGTCGCACTCGCCAGCGGCCCGATAGCCACGCTGTCCTGGCCGGTCGCGCTGCTGTCAGCGAGGGTCGAGTTGCTGTGGAAGTATTTGATGCCCGCGCCGTTGTTGACGAGGTTGTCGACGGTCTGGTTGGTCGCGAACAGTTGCGAGCCGTTCACGGCGTCGGTGCTGGTGGCGTTCAGGGCGCCAGCTGCGACGTTGGTCAGCTTCACCGCTGTGCCGGCCGGGTTGAAGGTCACTTGGGTCTTGGTTGCGGCATCGTCGTATTTCACCGCCACGGCGGCGGTGTTGGTCACGCTGGTGTTGAGGTTGCTCAGCGCGGCGCCCACGTCACTGCTGGTCAGCGGGCCGGTATTGGCGCCCGTCACGCTGATGCTGTTGGTGGAATAGCTCGGCGCTGTCCACGCACCGGTAGTCGCGTTGACCGCCGCGCCACCGCCCAAGGCCGACGCCGTGTTCTGGCTGTCGGCGAACAACTGCGAACCGTTCACCGCATCGGTGCTGGTGGCGTTCAGGGCGCCGGCTGCGACGTTGGTCAGCTTCACCGCTGTGCCGGCCGGGTTGAAGGTCACTTGGGTCTTGGTCACGGGATCGTCGTACTTCACGGCCACGGCGGCGGTGTTGGTCACGCTGGTGTTGAGGTTGGTCAGCGCTGCGCCGACGTTGTTGCTGAGCAACGGGCCGGTGTTGGCGCCCGTGGCGCTGATGCTGTTGGTCGAGTAGCTCGGCGCTGTCCAGGTTCCGGTATTCGCATCCAGCGTTGCGCCGCCGCCCAACGCGGTCGCGGTGTCCTGCCCTACCTTGTTCAGTTGGCTGACGTTGACAGCATCGGTTGCGCTGGAGCCGGCGGCGAGGCCGGTGATGCGACGGCCGTCGGCGCCATTGGCGATGTTCACTTCGCCGCCCGCCGTTGCCGTCCCACCGACGCCATAAGCCGCGTTGCCCAACGTCGCGCCCGTGGCGGACGAGTTGGAGCCCAGCGCCACACCATTGGCAAGGGTCGCGCTCGCCAGCGGCCCGATAGCGACGCTGTCCTGGCCGGTCGCGCTGCTGTCAGCCAGAGTCGAGTTGCTGTGGAAGTACTTGATGCCCGCGCCGTTGTTGACGAGGTTGTCGACGGTCTGGTTGGTCGCGAACAGCTGCGAACCGTTCACCGCATCGGTGCTGGTGGCGTTCAGCGCGCCGGCTGCGACGTTGGTCAGCTTCACCGCAGTTCCGGCCGGGTTGAAGGTCACCTGGGTCTTGGTCGCGGCATCGTCGTACTTCACCGCCACGGCGGCGGTGTTGGTCACGCTGGTGTTGAGGTTGCTCAGCGCGGCGCCAACATCACTGCTGACCAGCGGCCCGGTGTTGGCCCCCGTCACGCTGATGCTGTTGGTGGAATAGCTAGGCGCCGTCCACGCGCCGGTGGTCGCGTTGACCGCCGCCCCGCCGCCCAAGGCAGACGCCGTGTTCTGGCTGTTGGCGAACAACTGCGAGCCGTTCACGGCGTCGGTGCTGGTGCCGTTCAAGGCGCCGGCCGCGACGTTGGTCAACTTCACAGAGGTGCCCGCCGGGTTGAAGGTCACCTGAGTCTTGGTCACGGGATCGTCGTACTTCACGGCCACGGCGGCGGTGTTGGTCACGCTGGTGTTGAGGTTGGTCAGCGCTGCGCCGACGTTGGTGCTGACCAGCGGGCCGGTGTTGGCCCCTGTGGTGCTGATGCTGTTGGTGGAATAGCTCGGCGCCGTCCACGCACCGGTTGCCGCATTGACCGCCGCGCCGCCGCCCAAGGCAGACGCCGTGTTCTGGCTGTTGGCGAACAACTGCGAGCCGTTCACGGCGTCGGTGCTGGTGCCGTTCAAGGCGCCGGCCGCGACGTTGGTCAACTTCACAGAGGTGCCCGCCGGGTTGAAGGTCACCTGAGTCTTGGTCACGGGATCGTCGTACTTCACGGCCACGGCGGCGGTGTTGGTCACGCTGGTGTTGAGGTTGGTCAGCGCTGCGCCGACGTTGGTGCTGACCAGCGGGCCGGTGTTGGCCCCTGTGGTGCTGATGCTGTTGGTGGAATAGCTCGGCGCCGTCCACGCACCGGTTGCCGCATTGACCGCCGCGCCGCCGCCCAAGGCAGACGCCGTGTTCTGGCTGTTGGCGAACAACTGCGAGCCGTTCACGGCGTCGGTGCTGGTGCCGTTCAAGGCGCCGGCCGCGACGTTGGTCAACCTCACAGAGGTGCCCGCCGGGTTGAAGGTCACCTGAGTCTTGGTCACGGCATCGTCGTACTTCACGGCCACGGCGGCGGTGTTGGTCACGCTGGTGTTGAGGTTGGTCAGGGCTGCGCCGACGTTGGTGCTGACCAATGGGCCGGTGTTGGCACCCGTGGCACTGATGCTGTTGGTGGAATAGCTTGGCGCCGTCCAGGCACCAGTTGCCGCGTTGACCGCCGCACCACCGCCCAGGGCCGACGCTGTGTTCTGGCTGTTGGCAAACAACTGCGAACCGTTCACCGCATCGGTGCTGGTGGCGTTCAGTGCACCGATAGCGATGTTGGTCAACTTGACCGCCGCACCCGCCGGGTTGAAGGTCACCTGGGTCTTGGTCGCGACATCGTCGTACTTCACCGCCACGGCGGCGGTGTTGGTCACGCTGGTGTTGAGGTTGGTCAACGCTGCGCCGACGTTGGTGCTGACCAATGGGCCGGTATTGGCGCCCGTGGCGCTGATGCTGTTGGTCGAGTAGCTCGGCGCCGTCCATGCACCGGTGGTCGCGTTGAGTGCGGCGCCGCCGCCCAGGGCCGTCGCCGTATCCTGGCCGACCTTGTTCAGTTGGTTGACGTTGACGGCATCCGTTCCGCTGGAGCCGGCGGCCAGGCCGGTGATGCGGCGGCCGTTGGATCCGTTGTTGATGTTCACCTCACCGCCCGTCGCCGTGCCGCCGACACCGTAAGCCGCATTCGTCAGTGTCGAGCCCGTGGCGGACGAGTTGGAGCCCAACGCCACGCCGTTGGCGGAAGTCACCGAGGCAGCGGAACCCAGCGCCAGGCCGGCTGTGCCCGCCGATGTTATCGATGCATTCACACCCAAGGCCGTCGCGTCCGTGGCAGACACGCCAACGCCCCAACCGATACCGGTGGCGTTGTTGCCCGTGACGTTGATTTGTCGTCCAAGCGCGATGGAGTTGCTTCCCGTTGCCTTGGCGGCATCGCCTATCGCGATACTGATGTTACTGGCGGTGGTGATCGATCCCCCGCTGATCGCAATGGAGTTGTCGGCTGCGCTGGAACCGCCACCCAGGTTGGCGGCGGCCATTACGCCAGGGCTGAGGGTGCCCGACGACAATGCGACCACCACAGCGGCCATTGTCGCTCGCTGAGGTGCCGGACCGCTTCGTGTCTTCTTGTCAGCCAGTTCCGACGCCACTACCCAGCAGCGCAACGAGGTATTCCAGACCACCGAAAATATTCTGTTCATCACTGAACTGGCCTCAAGCCAGCCTCCGAAACCCGCGTCATCCATGGCGTGATGACTTCCGCCTTCAACTCGATTGCGGATACGGAGCTTTGCCGACAAACATCGAATCTCGTCATTGGCCGACGGGAATTCAAACTTCGTTTGACATAGCGAACAGGCATCACAATGGAATCAAGTGAATGTATTGTCTCGACTCGCCCCGCGGATTCAGTTAGGAAATTTCCTGCTGTTTGTAGGAAATTTCCCAAGTAACAAACATCAACAAACTCATTTAAACGCCCATAAAAAAACGCCAAAGAACATGAATAACTGTCTTTGGCGTTTTGCACTTGCAAATGAATTTACACATACATTCAACCACTGGCCTCAATCCCCCGCTGAAGGTCCAGCCAGTTCAACAGACTGGCGGCCGACATCGGCCGCGCGCACAAATAACCCTGCCCTTGGGTACACCCCAGTTCCAGCAGCACGCTGCGTTGCTCTTCGGTTTCGATCCCTTCGACCACCACCGACATGCCCAATGCCTCACCCAACGCGAGGGTGCTGCTGATCACGGCCCGGCGACGCGGCTCATGCCTGAGCCCGCGCACGAACTCGCCGTCCAGTTTGATTTCGTTGAACGGCAACTGACACAGCCGCTGCAGCGAAGAGAACCCCGCGCCGAAGTCGTCGATGGACAGACTGCAGCCCATCATCCGCAGGCGCACCAGGCTTTCCAGGCTGATCGCCGGGGCTTCGAGCAGGCCTGTTTCGGTCAGTTCGAAAGTCAGCCCGGAACCGGGCAAACCGTGCGCCGCCAACATCGCCTGAATCCGGCCGGTCAGCACCGGATTGACCAGTTGCCCGGCGTGCAGGTTGAACGCGACATTCAGGGCGACGCCCTGATCGAGGGCCTGGCGCTGGAGCCTCAGCCCCTGTTCCAGTTGCAGGAACAGCAATTCGTCCAGCAGCCCGCAACGCTCGATGACCGGCATGAACACCGAGGGCGGCAAGACGCCTTTGAAAGGATGGTGCCAGCGGGCCAGCGCTTCGATGCTGCACACGTCACCGGTCTGCAAATTGAACTTGGGCTGAAAGTAGGTGTGCAACTGATGGTCGGCGAGCGCCTGGCGAACCTCTTCCTCGGAGGCCGGCACGACAGGCAGCGCATCCGCTTCGTTGTCGAGGTCGCTCAGGTGCCTGGCCAGCAGCAGCTGCAACGCCTGCGGTTGCGACAGCTTGCCGGCATCCTCCTGCAGCGCCATGCCCAGCAGCGAAATCAGTTGCCCCGCCACACTGCCCGCCTCGGCCGCCAGGCCATCGCTGATGATGATCGCCCCTCCCTGCCCGAAACGTCCCAGGGTCTGCAACAGACCCGGAACATCCGGCCGCCCCTGGCTCAGCACGCACAGCGTCACGTCCACCGGGCCGAACTGTTCGAGGTCCGCGAACGCCTGACGGTCATCCGCGACCACCAGGATCTCCCGACATCCGCCCTGGCGCAGCCTGTTGGCCACCCTCAACGTGCGGGAAGCGTTGTCGCCGATAACCAAGACGCGAAGTGGGAGCATGGGCATGGAAGCAGCTCACTCTGGAAGGAATGGGCCCATTGTCCGGCGTTGATCCACCGGTATCTCTAGGAAACGTCCTTTTGAATGTAGGAAATTTCCGAAAACCGATAGGGCATCCAAACTGCTCACGACAGAGGACTCAAGACTCCACCGTGCCCGGATCGCCGATCCGGTGCTCCAGCGTGTGCGCCAGGCGCTCCATCGCCTGCTGCAACGCATCCACCGCCTCGGTCAGGGCGGCCGCATCGGCCCCCATGCAGATGGCCTCCAACTGCTCGCAGCATTGAATCAGGCCGCCCGCCTTGATGATCCGCGCCCCGCCCTTGACCCGGTGGGCTAGGTCGGAAAGCCCCGACAGGTCGTGTTCGCCGAACAGCTTGATGAGCCGCAACATGTCCTCTTCGTTGCTGCTGGCCAGATCCCCCAACAGTTTCCTGACGGCGCCCTGATCGCCCCGGGTCAACTGCTGCAGGCTGTTCAGGTTGATGTCGCCTTCCGCCGCAGGGCTCACGGCACCCTGCGCGGGTGACTGCGCCGCGGACTGCACCGACGCCAGCCGGGTGCTCAGGTCACCCAGGCTGATCGGTTTGAAGAGGCAGTCGTCCATCCCCTCCGCCAGGCAGCGGTCTTTTTCCTCCGGCTGGGCATTGGCGGTCAGTCCGAGGATCAAGCAGGGCCCGGCCCCCGTGGATCGCTCTTCGTCGCGGATGGCCCGCGTCAATTCATAGCCGTTCATCACCGGCATGTTGCAGTCGGTGATCACCACATCGAAACGGCCGTTGCGCCAGGCGCGCAGGCCATGGGCGCCGTCCTCGGCGTCGCTGACGCTGTGGCCCAGGTAGGACAGCTGCTGGGAAAGCAGCAAGCGGTTGGCCGGGTAGTCGTCGATCACCAGGATGTTCAGCACGCTTGCCTGGTCCGTGAGCTCGGCCGCCGGCAGCTCGGTGGCCGGCACCGGTTGCAGGATCAAAAGATCGAGGCAGATGTCGATCTGCGTGCCCTTGCCGGGGGCACTGGTCAGGTGCAGCTCCCCGTCCATCATTTCGCACAGGGTGCGGCTGATGACCAGGCCCAGGCCCGAACCGCCCCGCGCCGACTGATGATTGTTGCGGGCCTGGCCGAACGGGTTGAAAAGCAGCGCCTGGTCTTCGGGCGAAATGCCGATGCCGGAGTCCTTCACCTGAACGTGGATCCTCAGGCGTTCGCCGCACGCGCCCAGCACCGCCTGAACGCTCAGGCGCACTTCGCCTTCGTCGGTGAACTTGATGGCGTTGCTCAGCAGGTTGGACAGGATCTGCTTGAAGCGCAGGGGGTCGATCAGCACGTCGCGACTGGCCTTGAGGTCGAAGTCCAGCAGCAGCCTCAAGCCCTTCTGCCGGGCCACGCCTTCGAACATGCGCACCACCGACTCGACCAGCTCGCGCAGGCTGGCCCGTTGCGGGGTCAGGGACAGCCGGCCGGACTCGATCCGCGCGATGTCGAGGATGTCGCCGATCAGGTCCAGCAAGCCCCTCGCCGCCCCCGAGGCGACCTCGATGGCGAAGCGGTCCATGACGCCTTGGTCAGCCTTCTTCATCGCCAGTTCGAGCATGCCGATCACGGCATTCATCGGCGTGCGGATCTCGTGGCTCATGGTCGCCAGGAAGGTGGTTTTCGCCCGGTTGGCGTCATCCGCGCTTTTCTTGGCGCTCTGCAGCTGGTCCATCAGGCGCTGACGGTCGCTGATGTCGATCCAGCCGGCGATGATGCCCATCACCACGCCTTCGCTGGTGTGGTACGGCAGCATCCAGTGATACACCGTGTGCACCACGCCGTCGCTGTGGATGTAGGTGCGGTCCTGGATCCAACGCGTGCCGCTCTCCATGACCTTGATGTATTCGGCCTGGAAGGTCTGGGCGTCGGAATGCCCGACCACCGAGCTGTCGGTCAGCCGCTTGCCCATCACGGCTTCGCGCGGCAAGCCCAAGGCGTCGAGGTAGGCCGAGTTGCAGCTGATCAGCCGGCCCTCGCGGTCGCGCACGTAGATCGCGTGGGGCGTGCCGTCGATCAAGGCGCGCATGAATTCCATCTGGTCGTTGAGCGCCCGCTCGGCCTTTTCCCGGGTGGACACCAGTTTGCGCAGATGAATGATCCAGACCGCCGCCAGCATCAGCAACAGCGCAAAGATGACAAACCCCTGAATGACCGCCGAACGGTGGTGCAGCCAGCTGTCGTTATCGATCACCACGTCGTGGCGCCAGCGGCTCATCAGTTCGTCCAGCTCTTCCGGGGGAATGCTTTGCAGGGCCTTGTCCAGGATCGAGTACAGCTCCAAAGCCCCGCGGTCGGTGGCGAACCCGGTCGGCGCCGACAGCGGGCCGACGACTGCGGCCACCCGCAGGCGGTCGCGGTACTGGCGCAGGATCATGTAGCGTCCGTTGATCAGCGAATTGAGCGCACCGTCCGCGTCGCCCTTGTCCACCAGCGCCAAGGCCTCGGCCGACGTCGTGGTCTCGATGAGCTGGATGCCCGGAAAGGACTCGCGGAGGTAGTCTTGCAGCGCATTGCCGCGGCGCATCGCCAGCCGTTTGCCGACCATGCCTTGCAGCGATTGCGCCCTGTCCGGCAGGTCCCGAGTGATCAGCACGAACGGGCTGGTCAGGTACGGCCGGGTGAAGCGCAGCTCGCCTTCTCGGGCCGTGCTGGGGGTGAAGGCCGCGATCAGGTCCGCCTTGCCGGCCCGAATCTGCTCGATCAGCTTTTCCATCGAACTGCTGCGCACCACATCGAACTTCAGCCCCGTGCGCTGGCTGACCTTGGCCAGCACCTCGGCGCCGATGCCCCGGAACTCGCCCTGCCCGTCAAAGAAGGAGACCGGCGGAAGGCCGTCGTTGACGGCCACGGTCAGGCGCGGATGGCTTTGCATCCAGCGCTGTTCGGCGGCGGTGAACGGGAGCGGATCCAGGCCGGCGACATTGAGATCCCCCGCCCCCCAGCGACGCAGGATCGCCATCCGGTCGCTGATCGGGATCACCTCCAGCGCGGCATTGAGAATGTGCAGCAGCTGACTGTTGCGCTGGTTCAGGGCGAAGGAGAAATGCGTGCTGAGCACACCCGACAACGTCGTCAGGTAGACATCGTTGAGGAAGTACTTGCCCACCAGATAATGGGTGCTGACGGCATCGCCCAGGTAAGCGTCCGCCTGATTGAACGCCACGGCGCCGATGGCGTTCTGGGCCGACGTGTGGAACTGAAGCACCGATTTGGGGTAGTTCGCGACGACCGCATCCGTCGGCTGGAGGTGATCGACGATAGCGAGCCGTTCGCCGGCCAGGTCCGGCGCCAGCGCCTTGCTGGCGCCGCTGCGCGTCACCAGCACCGACGGGGCCTGCACATAGGCCGTGGTGAGCGCAAGCTCAGGGTCGGTGCCGTCGAAACTGTTGACGGCGCCCACCAGGTCCACCTCGCCGTCCCTGAGCGCCTGCATCGCTTCGTTCCGGGAATCGTAACGAAACACATCGATCCTGATGTGCAGCATGCCGGCCAGCAGCGCGGCATAGTCGGCCGTGATGCCCTCGTAGTCCTGGCCCCCGGTGATCATGCCGAAGGGCGCATTGTCCGGCAGCGCAGCCCCCAGGCGCAGCGAGCCCTTGTTGCGCAGCCAGCGCCAGTCCGCCTCCTCCAGCACGACCGCCGGCAGTTCGCCGGTCGAGCGGCCGAACAGGTTCAGGGCCTGCACCGCCGCCTGCGCCGGCGAAACGCTCCCCCACTGGCCGAGCAGACAGACAGCCAGTGCGCAGCAACGCAGAAGAGTCTTCATCTAGATGAGGTTGTTGCGCTTGGCGAAGTCGGCCAGGTACACCACCGACTTCACATTGAGCTTTTCGATGAGGCGGGTCTTGTAGGTGCTGACCGTCTTGTTGCTCAACAGCATGGCGTCACCGATCTCCTTGTTGCTCAGGCCCCGGGCGAGCTGCTGCAGAATGACCAGCTCCCGGTCCGACAGGCCGCGGATCATCTCAAGCTCAGTGGAGTCGATGTCGCTGCGGCGTACGGAGTTTCCGGCAAGGTTGGGAAAAAAGGTATAGCCGGCCATCAATGCCTTGATGGCCTTGCTCAGTTCGCTCAGTTCATCGGTTTTCGAGATGTAGCCCGCCGCGCCCGCCTTCATGCAGCGCATGGCGTAGAACGCCGCCGACTGAGAGGTCAGCACCAGGATCTTGCTCGACAGTTTCAGCGCACTGATCCGGTTGATGACTTCCAGGCCGTCGAGGCTGGGCATGGCGATGTCCAGCAGGATCAGCTCCGGCTGGTGCCTGCGCGCCATCTGCACGGCATCGGCGCCGTTGTCGGCCTCGGCGACGACTTCGAACTGCTCGCGTTCAAGCAGCACCTTCACTGTCGCCCGGATGAACGGATGATCGTCTACAACCAACGCTTTATGCATTTGAACCTCACTGCGGTACGCACAGGAAATACCAGTGACGAATGGGCCATGCATCACAAAAGTATGGAACAAATCACTGGCTAATGCTGCCTGCTTGATTCAGTCATCAGGCAGTTGAATCGGACAATTCATGAAGCGGGGCTGCCACGCTCAGGCGGGTGACTCCGGCGCTTGCAGCCACCGCAGCAGCCGCCCGGCCTCCATAGGGCGCGCCAAGTGGAAACCCTGGCCGAACGAACACCCCATCGCCACCAGGCCGTCGCGGATGGCGCGGCTGCCGACGCCTTCGATCACCAGGCTCATGTTCAGCGCACGCGCCAAGGCCACGGTGCTGCTGACCATCGCATGGGTGCGCGGATCGTCGATGGAGCGCACAAGCTGGCCGTCGAGCTTGAGCTGGTTGAACGGCAGCTGGCAGAGCAGCGTCAACGACGAAAAGCCCATGCCGAAATCATCGATCGACAGGCCGCAGCCCATCATGCGCAGGCGGATCAGGTTTTCCCGGGTGGTTCGCGGAACATCCAGCAAGCCGTTTTCGGCCACTTCGAACAATAACGTCGCCCCCGGGAAACCATGGACGCCCAGCAGCCGATCGATGTGATCGATCAGGTCGTTGCGCGCCAATTGCGAGGCATGGAGATTGAACGCCAGTTCCAGGCGCAGGCCGGCGTCGTGCAAGGCATGCAACAGCGCCATGCCTTGCTCCAGCAGTTGGCGGAGCATTTCATCGATCAGGTCGTAGGCCAGCACGGCGGCCAGGAAGTCCTTGGGCAACAGCAGCCCCTTGTCGGGATGCTGCCAGCGCACCAGGGCCTCCGCCCCGGCCAGCTCGGCGGTCTTCAGATCGAACTTGGGCTGGAACCAGGCCTTGAACTCACCCTGGGCCAGACCCCGGCGCACGTCCTCTTCGCTCGGCAGCCTGGCGGGCGGCACCGGCTCGGCTTCGGCGGCCAGCCACCGACGGGTGTAGCGATTGAGGATTTCCTGCAACGCGTACAGTTGCGTGGGCTTGCTCAGGACGCCCAGCATCTGCATCCCCGACAGGCAGGTCATCTGCTCGACCGCACGGCGCAGCTCCGGCCGCAGGTCGCTGCACAGCGCCACCGCCCGCGCCAATCCGCCTTCGCCGACCCGGGTCAAGAACTCCAGACCGTTGATGGCCGAATGGCTCAGGTCGCACAGCACGATGTCGACGCCCCCCACCCGGCTGATCTGCACCATCGCCTGTTCGCTGTCGCTCGCCTGCAGAATGTCGTTGACGCCCAGATACTGGAGAGCCTTCACCAACGTGCCACGCTGAAACGATTGACCCTCCAAAACCAAAACGCTGGGTACACACATCTCGTCAACTACTCGCAATGACTTGAGGTGAAAATTCTCGCAAGTGCGTTTAACCGGCAGCGAAGGATTTATCTCGGCGATTTGTAGGAAATTTCCTAAAGCCGATCCGCAAGCCGTGCCTGTCATGGGCGAGGCGACAGGTCGGCGCGTTCTCACTGTTTCTGTGCCTTTGCCTTGATCCTTCCCGCCCCTGACCTACACTCCCCCACACTGACCGTAGGGTCATATCCGTGTTTTCCCGGATGCCCCGTTCCACCACATGCAGGGGCGCACGGAAAACCTTCAGGACATGGATGCCGGAAACCATTGAATAGACGGGGCGAACTCCGAAAAGCCAGACGAGTAGGAACTTAAATATGGAGATTTAATTCATGACAGCTCAAGCACATCTCGTTGGTGGATGGACTCCGTACCACAAACTGACGCCGAAGGATCAGGAAGTGTTCAAGGAAGCCCTGGCCGGATTCGTCGGCGTGAACTACGCGCCCGAAGAGGTTTCGACCCAGGTCGTCAACGGCACCAACTACCGTTATCTGTCGAAAGCCACGCTGCCTGGCTCGCCAGGCAGCTGGCAAGCGATCGTGGAGATCTACGCGCCGATCAACGGCAAGCCGCACATCACCCAGATCCACCGGATCTAGTCTGAACCCTCGCATCCGGAGGCTGTAGGGGGCCGGCCGCGTCTGCTGTGGCCGGCCGCCCTCACGCGATCTACACAACGATACACAACCCCCCCCTGCGCGACACATCCCCAATACATGCCGCTGCCAGAGTGTGCCCCATCGAAGCCGACCGGCTTCGACTCACACAGAGGCGAACATCCCATGACCCATTCCAACGACACCGTGCTGTACACCGGCAAGACCCGCACCACCGGCGGCCGTGACGGCGCCGCGCGCAGCAGCGACGGCAACCTCGACATCAAGCTCTCGCCTCCGGGTTCCGGCGGCGCCGGCACCAACCCCGAGCAGTTGCTGGCGGCCGGCTGGTCGGCCTGCTTCATCGGGGCAATGGGCAAGGCTGCGGCAGCGCTGAAGGTTCGTCTGCCGGCCGATGTGGCGGTCGACACCGAAATCGACCTTTGCAAGGAGGAAAACGCCTTCTTCCTGCAGGCCCGCCTGAACGTGAGCCTGCCGGGGCTGGATCCGGCGGTGGCCCGCGCCGTGGTGGACACCGCCCACCAGACCTGCCCGTACTCCAAGGCGACCCGGGGCAACATCGCGGTCACGATCAATCTGGTCTGACCCGAGCGACCATGAAAAGGCCTGCCGCCATGGCAGGCCTTTTCGTGTTTCAGGCGCCGGGGCTCACTCTTTGAGGATCAGCAGCGGCTCGCCCTTCTTGACGATATAGGTCGCCAGTTCCGAGCCCTTGTCGGTGCCGATGTTCTTGGCGATGTGCGCCACCCCGGCAGGGATGAACAGCGAATCGCCGGCCTTGAGCGTGACCGGATCCCGGCCTTCGAGTCGGTACTCGAACGTGCCGCTGATCACGTAGGCCACTTCGACGCCGGGGTGCGCGTGCCGGGGCGAGGTGATGCCCGGCGCAAAATCCACCCGGGCCTGGATGACTTCGCGGTCGGCGGTGCCCAGGTCCTGGCGCACCAGGTCCGTGCGGCTCAGGCCTTGCTGCCAGTTCTGCGGGGCGGGTGCCGGTTGCGCGGCTTGCGCCAGACCGGCCACGCAGGCCAGTGCAACAGCAGAAAGCGTATTCAGATGACGTCGCATGGTGTGTCCTCTTCAAAGCAGTGGTTGACCCCTCCTACCTTGAACCGGCCATGTATTGCCGATGTGTCGGGCAATGGCTGTTCGTCAAGCCAATGTATCGATCGGCGCCCTGGATACAGGCGCATACAAAGTCCGTCTCAGAGCGGCGCCACGACGGGCTGTTCGCCGCTCTGCACCAGGTCGATCAGCCAGGTGCGGAACGCCACGACCTTTTTCGAGTCGGCGATCTCCAGCGGCGTCACCAGGTAGAAGCCCAGGTCGGACTTGAGCTTGAGGTTGAACGGCGCCACCAGCTTGCCGGCCTTCAGGTCGTCGTCCACGTAGGTGGAGCGGCCGATGCACACGCCCAGCCCGTCGATGGCGGCCTGCACCGCCATCATGGCCAGGTCGAAGGTGAGCCGCGTACCCTCGGCCAGCTTCTTCGGCTGCCCTGCCGCGCTCAGCCACATGTTCCAGTCGTTGCTGGTCATGCCGCTGACTTGCAGCAAGGTGTGGTTGGCCAGGTCGACGGGGCTTTTCAGGGCCTTGGGCCCGGTCAGCAGCTTGGGGCTGCACACCGGAAAGATCTCGTCCGACATGAGCCAGTCGGCCCGCAGGCCTTTCCAGTCACCGAACCCGTAGCGGATCGCCGCGTCGATGCCGCCCTTGCGAAAGTCCACCAGTTCGGTGGAAGCGGTGACGCGCACATCGATATTGGGGAACGCATCCTGGAAGGACGCCAGGCGCGGCAACAACCATTTGGACGCCAGCGAGACCAGCGTGCTGATGGTCAACGCGCTGTTGTTGCAGGACTCACGCAGCATTTCGGTGGAATAGCGCAGTTCATGGAAGGCCGAGCGGATGCCGGGCAGATAGGCGTGGCCTTCGGTGGTCAGTGCCAGGCCGTCCTTGAGGCGCAGGAACAGGCGGATGCCCAGTTCGTCCTCCAGCCGGCGGATCTGATGGCTGATGGCCGTCTGAGTGACGTTCAGTTCCTCGGCGGCCTTGGTGAAACTCATATGGCGAGCGGCAGACTCGAACGCTCTCAATCCATTGAGGGAGGGAATTCTGGCGACCATTAGCTTTGTTAATGCTCATGAGATTTTGTCATAAGGTAGCACCCAAGAAGTCCTTTGCAAAATGTTTCGGCGGTCGAGGATCCTAGCGTCGCTTTCAGGCCACAACGGCCTGAAAACGCCCACTCATAGGATGAGATCGCCGTGAACAAGACAGTTGAAATCAACAACAGCCCGGACGAAAAAGCTCCACAACTGAAAGCGCGCAATGCCTCCCGAATGGCCGAAATCAGCCGCCCACATTTCGACGCCGCGTACGAAAAAGGCCTGATGGGGGTTTCCTGCCGCGTGCTTGACAACCGCCGCATCGAAATCGCCACCAGCGGCAAGGAAGTGATCGACTACACCCGCTGCGGCTACCTCAACCTGGACGCCCACCCCAAAGTGCTCGCCGCCGCCAAGGCGTCGATGGACGAAGTGCCTTCGGTGCACTTCTCCGTGGCCCGCACCCGTCTCTCCGCCGAGCCGCTGGCGCGCCTGGAGCACACGCTGGCCAAGCTGTTCGACGTCAACGGCGTGGTGGTCTTCCCGACCGTGGCCGCCGCCAACATGGGCGCCCTGCCCCTGCTGGCCGCCGGCCTGTTCACCGGCGGCGAGAAACCGCTGATCGCCTTCGACCGCTTCGCCCACGTGACCCTGCAGTACCACATTCCGGTGCTGCGCGAGGAAACCGACGTGATCGTCATCGAACACAACGACCTCGAACACCTGGAGCGCCTGTGCCAGAGCGGCCGCAAGGTGGCCTACGTCGGTGACGGCGCCTACTCGATGGGCGGCGCGGCGCCGGTGCGCGAACTGCGCGCCCTGCAGGACAAGTACGGCCTGTTCGTCTACCTGGACGACGCCCACGGGATCTCGGTGGTCGGCCACCACGGTGAAGGTTTCGTGCGTTCGCAGTTGGACGGCCTGGACGGCAACACCATCGTCGCCGCCTCCCTGGGCAAAGGCTACGGCGCGGCGGGCGGCCTGCTGATGCTGGGCACACGTGACATCGAAAACTCGATCCGCCGCTACGCGCCGACCTACGGCTTCTCCTGCGCGCCGAACATGGCGGCGGTGGGCGCCGCGCTGGCATCGGCCGAGATCCACGCCACGCCGGAACTGCACAAGCTGCAGCATGCGCTGCGCAACAACATGAAGCTGTTCGACCACCTGATCCCGACCGAAACCAGCGGCAGCGAACTGCCGATCCGGATCGTGCGCATCGGCAACGAACAGGAAGCCATCGCCAAGGGCGAGTACCTGCTGCAACAGGGCCACTACACCTCCGTGGTGTTCTTCCCGACCGTTCCGCGCGGTCAGGCGGCGCTGCGCATGTCGGTCACCTCGGCGCACAACCCGTCCGACATCCTCGACCTGAGCCTGATGCTCAAGAGCAGCGAATCGAACACGGACACCGCAGCCGCCGGCCGGCAACCGGCCGCCCTGGCCGTTTGACCGACGTCGCCGCAGGAGAAACCAACGTGAAGCGAACGGATCTGGCAGACAGTTTCGTCACGGCAGTGACGGACTTCGATATCAACACGGCCTCCCTGGGCGAGATTCGCGCCCTTCAGGAACTGGTCTATGAACGCAAAGTGGTCGCGGTGAAGAACCAGACGCTGACCCGTGAGGGCTACCAGCAGTTCGCGGCGTGTTTCGGTGAGCTCGAACAGTTCAAGCTCAAGAGTTACCACGACCCGGCCTACCCGAACATCCTGGTGATCAACAACCGCAACGGCGCGGGCGCCGTCGGCGCGCGCAAGCTGGGCAACATGTGGCACAGCGACTCCAGCTACCTGGCCGAGCCGTTGCCGTTGACCATGCTGCACGCCCGGCAACTGCCCGAGACCGGCGGCGACACCCTGTTCGTCGACATGCAATCGGTCTACGACGACCTGCCGCGTGAGCTGTACGAACGGGTGCGCAACCGTCAGGCCGTGCATGACGTGCGCTGGACCTACAAGGTCAAGGAAGACGATGTCGGCGAGTCGATCCAGGAGATCTTCAGCCGCCTGGAGCAACACTTCCCGGCCAGCACCCACCCGACCGTCGCGGTGCACCCGCGCACCGGCCGCGAAAGCCTGTACGTCAACCCCGGCTACACCACGCGCATCAGCGGCTATGCGCAGGAGCAAAGCCGCGCGCTGCTCGACGAGCTGACCGCGTTTGCCCTGACGCCGGAACGGATCTTCCATTACCGGTGGGAACCCAACGACCTGCTGATCTGGGACAACCGCTCGGTGTGGCACTGCGCCACGGAGCTGCCGCGGGAGGCCGAGCGGGTGATGTACCGCATCGGCGTCAACGACGGCGAGTTCTTCGCCCGTGACGCCGGAAAGGAGCACGTCGCATGAGCAAGAAGCGCGTACTGGTCGCCCACATCCTGGGGGACGAAGGCAAGCGCATGCTGCGCGAGCGCGACGACATCGAAGTGGTGGAATTCCACAACATCATCGAGCAGGGCCGCTTCCAGGCCCTGCTCGAAAGCTTCGATGCCGTGCATGGCGTGATCCTGGGCCTGACCAAGTTCGGCGCCGCCGAACTGGAGCGGGCGCGGGGGCTGCAGGTGGTCTCGCGGATCGGCGTCGGGTTCGACGCGGTGGACGTGCCGGCCATGACCGCCGCCGGCGTGCCGGTGATGGTCTGCGCCAACGCCAACCACCGCGCCGTGGCCGAACACACGCTGGGGTTCATGCTGGCGCTGGCCAAGCGCACCGAGGCGCTCACCGGCCTGGTGCGCAGCGGCGACTGGCACCAGCGCTACGACTACCTGCCCACCGAGCTGGAAGGCCGTG
This sequence comes from Pseudomonas sp. B35(2017), assembly GCF_002113645.1. Lineage (NCBI taxonomy): Bacteria > Pseudomonadati > Pseudomonadota > Gammaproteobacteria > Pseudomonadales > Pseudomonadaceae > Pseudomonas > Pseudomonas sp. B35(2017). The sequence goes on from NZ_NEIZ01000028.1 coordinate 27,265, forward strand.
AGGTGTTGCTGATCGGTTGCGGCCGGATCGGTGCGCGGGTCGCCGCGCTGTGCCTGGCGCTGGGCATGCGGGTCAAGGTCTATGACCCGTACCTGGCGCCGCAGTCCCTGCCGGTGGGGGCCGAGCCCGTGCCGGTGCTGGAGGCGGGACTGGCCAGCGCCGACTACGTCAGCCTGCACTGCCCGAAGACCGACGAAACGGTCGGTCTCCTGTCGGCGCAGCGCCTGGCCCTGATGAAGCCGCACGCGTACCTGATCAACACCGCCCGCGGCGGCATCGTCGACGAACAGGCGCTGTACGGCCTGCTGGCCGAGAAGCGCATCGCCGGGGCGGCCCTGGACGTGTTCCTGCCCGAACCGCCGGCCCACCTCAGCGGCCTGCCGGGCCTTGCCAACGTGATCTGTTCGCCGCACCTGGCCGGGGTCTCCCGCGAGGCGGTCAGCCGCATGGCGAAACTGGCGGCCGGCAATGTGCTGGACGTGTTCGACGATGCGCCGAACGCCGCGAACGCGGTGAACCCGCAGGTGATCGACCGGAGCACGCCGCAGGGCGTGCGCGCCCCCGCCGAAACCATCCCTTACCCAATCTGACTTGTGAGCAATGGAATGTACTTACGCTATCAGCTGTTCGATGACCAACGCGACGCCATGATCCTGATCGCCCGGATCATGATCCTGATCCTCTACGGCTATTTCGGTTTCACCTACGTCACCGACCACGGCAGCTTCGTGACTTACCTCAAGTCGGTGGACGCGCCGATCCCGGAGACCACCGCCATCGTGGCCACCATCGTCGAATTCTTCGGCGGCCTGGCGTTGCTGTTCGGCTTCTGGACCCGGCCGATCGCCGCGATCTTCGTGGTCTACACCATCGGCACCGGGATCATCGGCCATGCCTTCTGGAACGCCACCGACCCTACGGCGCACCACACGCTCTTCGTGCACTTCTTCAAGAACGTGAGCATCGCCGGCGGCTTCCTTTTCCTTTGCCTGCTGGGGCCTGGAAAGTACTCGATCGACAAGCGTTGATCCCGGTGCGGCGGGCGGAGCGATCCGCCCGCCGTTTTTTTTCCGTTCCTGCGGACATTGATGATGAAAGAATTGATTGAACCGGTTGCCGACCTTCGAGACTGGCTGGCCCGCGCCGAGCGGATCGACGAACTGCAGACCGTCTCGCAAGCCGTCGACCCCCTCGAAGAAATGAGCGCCATCACCTACCTGGTCGCCCGCCAACCCGCCTCCCCCGCCGTGCTGTTCGACCAGCCCGACTCGCCCCTGGGCCTGCGTCACCTGTGGAACATCTTCGGCCCCAGCGTCGCGCGCACTGCCATCACCCTGGAAGAGCCGCCGCACACGCCGACCATGGAACTGATCCGGCGCACCAAGGACAAGCTGCGGCACAGCATCGCCCCGCTGGAGGTGTCGGAGGAACAGGCGCCGATCTACCAGAACACCCTCACCGGCAACGACATCGACCTGACCCGCCTGCCCATCCCCAAGCATTGGCCCAGGGACGGCGGCGCCTACGCCGGCACCGCCGACGCGGTGTTCACCCGCGACCTGGAGTCGGGCTACCTGAACGTCGGCACCTACCGGATGATGATCCAGGGCCCGCGTGAAGTCGGCCTGTCGCTGGCGCCGGGCAAGGACGCGTTGCGCCACATCCACCAGGCTTGGGCCAAGGGCCAGGCGCTGCCCGTCGCAGCCGCCTGGGGCATCGACCCGCTGATGATGGTGGTCGGTTCGCAGTCGCTGCCGCCGGGCATGTCCGAGTACGACTTCGCCGGCGGCATCAAGGGCAAGCCCATCGAAGTGGTGAAGGCCAGACACTCGGACCTGCTGATTCCCGCCGCGGCGGAGATCGTCATCGAAGGCGTCATCCGCCCCGGCTCCACCCGTGAGGAGGGCCCTTTCGGCGAGTTCACCGGCTACTACGGCTACAAGGACATCGACTGCCCGCTGATCGAGGTGACCGCCCTGCATTACCGCACCCGGCCGATCCTGACCAACGCACTGATGGCCGACTTCCCCTCGAACGAGCAAAGCGCGTTCTTCTCCACGATCCGCTCGGCCAAGATCTGGAACGACCTGGACAAGCTGGGCATCCAGGGGATCAAGGGCGTGTACTGCCCTCCGGCCGCCGCCGGGGCCTTCGGCATGATCGTCATCAGCCTAGAGCAGAAATACGCCGGGCACGCCGCCCAGGCGCTGGCGCTGGCCGGCCAGGTGCCGGGCGGCGCCTACATCACCAAATGGATCGTGGCCGTGGACGAAGACGTCGACCCCACCGACATGAACCAGGTGCTGTGGGCCATGGCCACCCGGGCCACGCCCAGCGACGACATCGACATCCTGCGCAACACCCGCGGCTCGCCGCTGGATCCGGCGCAGAACCCGCCGTCCAAGCGTTTCTTCGGCTCCAAGGCGTTGATCAACGCCTGCAAGGACTACCGCGACATCCGCAACTTCCCGACCCGCACGCTGCTGCGCCCGTCGGTCTACGAGCGCGTGCGCGAACGCTGGAGTGAGCTCGGCCTGCCGGGCGAGGTTCCGGCGATCACGGCCTTCGATACGACGGTGGACGCCCATGAGTAACGGGCAACGGCGCATCGTGGTGGGCATCAGCGGCGCCAGCGGCGTGGTCTATGGTGTACGCACGCTGACGCTGCTGCGCGAGCTCGGAATCGAGACCCACCTGATCATGACCCGTTCGGCCCAGGTCACCCTGGCCCACGAGACCGACCTGAAAGTGGCGGACGTCAAGGCCCTGGCCAGCTTCGTGCACGACCCGGCGGACATCGGCGCGTCGATTTCCAGCGGCTCGTTCAAGACCCTGGGCATGGTGGTGACGCCCTGCTCGGTCAAGAGCCTGTCGGAGATCGCCAGCGGCATCACCGGCAGCCTGCTCAGCCGCGCCGCCGACGTGACCCTCAAGGAACGCCGCCCGTTGATTCTGATGGTGCGCGAAACGCCGCTGCACTTGGGCCACCTGCGCAGCATGGCCCAGGTCTGCGAAATGGGCGGCGTGCTGATGCCGCCGGTGCCGGCCTTCTATGCCCGTCCGCAGTCCATCGATGAGATGGTGGACCACACGGTGGGCCGGATGCTCGATCTGCTTGGCCTGGACAGCGGCACGGTGCGGCGCTGGGGTTGATCCCCGGCGTCGCCTGTGCCGAACGCTCTTTCACAATCTGACCCGTTAACCGCAACGTTGCCGTCGCCTGCCTGAAACCTTCGGGGCAGGCGGCGCGACGTTGTTTCATTGCAATACCCTCCGGCGCGCCTCGGCTCGCCGGTCAGCATTCACTCACCGTGTCGACTTCCACGGTGTACAAGCGCAACACCGTCAACAGCCCCGCCGCCAGAAACGCCAGGGCGATGATCGACAACGCCGCACCCGCCCGGCCCGGCCCGTCCAGGGTGGCCCCGAGCAGGGCGATGCCGGTCACTCCGCCGCACTGGCGCGCGGCGTTGAGCACCCCGGAGCCGACCCCGACCTTGCCGCTGGGCACACTGGCCAGGCACGCGCCGACGATCACCGGCAAGGTCGCGCCGCCGAGGCCGATCAACAGCCCGCCGAGCGCCAGGCCGATCCGGTCCATTCCGTACAGCGCCAGAGACGCCGCCCCGAGCGATCCGCAGAGCATCCCCGCCGCCCCGACGCTGCGCGCGCCGAAGGCATTGGACAGGCGCCCGGACAGGCTGGCCATCACGCCGGTCGCGACGGTCATCGGGATCATCGCCACACCGACCTCCACCGGCGTGCGGCCCTGGGCCTGCAACGCGAACGGCAGCGCGAACAGGCTGCCGTAGTAGGCCAGGGTCTGCAGGAAGCCGGCGCCGATGGCGGCGGAGAACGTCCGGGACGCGAACAGGTTGAGCGGCAACATCGGTTCCGGCCGGCGCTGCTGCGACACGATGAAGGCGACGGCCGACACGAGCGCCGCCAGCAGCGCACCGGCCACCCAACGGGTGCCCCAGCCCAGCACCGGCCCTTCGATCAGGGCGAACACCAGCGACACCAGCGCCAGCGCCGACAGCAGTTGCCCCGGCCAGTCGAGCGAACGCGGCTGCACGCTCAGGCGGCTGGGGCGCATCGCGCAGCCCGCCAGCGCAATCAGGCAGAACGGCACGTTCAGAAAGAAGATCGAACGCCAGTCGAACAGCTCCACCAGCGCGCCGCCCAACAAGGGCCCGGCGACCAGCGCGGTGGCCGAGATCCCGCCCCACAACGCCACTGCCTTGGCGCGCCGTCCCGTATCCGGGTAGGCCTCGACCAGCAAGGCCATGGAGCTGGGCAGCATCAACGCCGCGCCGATGCCCTGCACGGCCCGGGCGGCGATCAGCGCCGCCACCCCTTGCGCCAGGCCGCAGGCCACCGACGACAAGGTGAACACCAGCAACGCCGACATGAACACGCGCCAGGCCCCCAGCCGGTCGCTCAGCGCACCGGCGGACAGCAGCAGGCTGGCGAACACCAGGGTGTAGGCCCCGGCGATCCATTGCAGGCGATCCATGCCCGCCGCCAGGTCACGGCCGATGCTCGGCAGCGCCACGTTGAGCGCGGTGACATCCAACGCAACCATGAACGAACTCAAGGCCACGCTCACCAGCACCGGGACTGCCGAGGCGGGGCCGACCGTCACTTCCATTGACCGGGTTTTGTGCACTTTGCGACACCTCACTGTGTATTCGGGAACCGATCCTGAGGCTGCGCAGACCCTTCGTAAAATTAGAAATCGATTACCCGAACATAAGAGGAGCTACTGAAATGATGAACCTGATGCATTGGCGCCTGCTGGTCGCCGTGGCCGACGCCGAGAACGTTTCCCGCGCCGCCGAGCGGTACGGCATCACCCAGTCCGGGGCCAGCCAGGCCCTGACCCAAATGGAAGAGGCCCTGGGGGTCAAAGTGTTCGTGCGTGACCGCCGACAGACCAGCGCCACCGCCATCGGTCAGCAAATCATCGACCGCGCCCGGCGCATGCTGGCCGAGTTCGAGTCGATCCAGAACCTGGTGGACGCTTCGCGCGGTTGCCATCTGGGGCGGATCAAGCTGGCCAGTTTCCCTTCCGTGTTCGCCAACCTGCTGCCGCCGTTGCTGCAGAGCTTCAGCCGGCTGCACCCGGGCATCGAGATCGTGTCGCTGGAAGGCACGGACGAAGAGGTCGAGCAGTGGCTGGCCAACAGCAGCGTCGACCTGGGCGTGGTGATGAACCCCTGCCCTTCGCGCGGCGCGGTGCTGCTGGGCCGCGACTCCTGGGTGGCGGCCGTGCCGGCGACCCACGACCTGGCCCGCCGGTCCTCGGCCAGCACCGTGGCGCTCAAGGACCTGGTGGACGAACCCTTCATCCTCGCGACCGGCGGCTGCCACCTCAACGGCCAGTCGCTGGTCGAGCGCGAGGGCCTGAAGCTCAAGGACATCAAGATCAGCGTGCGCGACTGGACCACGGCGTTCGCGCTGATCAGCGAAGGCATGGGCATTTCCATCGTGCCGGCCTCGACCCTGCCGGTGGACCGCCGCGGCATGCGGGTCTTCGAACTGAGCAAGCCGATCTACCGCGAGTTCGGCCTGGTCTGCTCGCCGTCCGGCGAACGCACCCCTTCGGCCCAGGCGTTCCTCAACGAGATCCGCAAGTCGACCCTGGCCAGCAACATCCCGATGACGGTTCGCAGTACGGAAGCGAAAGTCGCCTGAACGACCATAAGGGCACCTAATGATGGGTGCATAGGATCGTAATTTTACCGAACGATGACATGCCACCACTATGTCTGGAACAAGGTTCACAGCCGTTCCGGAGCCGGAACGGCCACACGCCCGGGCAACCGTTGCCCGCCTATGAGGAGAGACCATGAAACTGTACTTTGCCCCGATGACTTGCTCCCTGTCGCCTCACATCGTGCTGCGCGAACTGGGCCTGCCGTTCGAGCTGATCCGGGTCAACAACAAGACCAAGGACACCGCCGACGGCCGCGATTTCCGTGACATCAACCCCAAGGGCTACGTCGCGGCCCTGGTGCTGGACAACGGCGAAGTGCTGACCGAAGGCCCGGCGATCGTCCAGTACCTGGCGGACCTGGTGCCCGGCAACACGCTGGCGCCGGCCAACGGCACCTGGGCGCGCACCCGCCTGCAGGAACTGCTGAACTTCATCACCTCGGAAATCCACGGCGGCAGCGCCCCGCTGTTCAACGGCGACCTGCCGGAACCGGTCAAGGAAATCTTCCGCCAGAAGCTGTTCAAGCGCCTGGACTACCTCAACCGCGGACTGGTGAACAAGGACTACCTGCTGGGCGCCTTCGGCCTGGCCGACGCCTACCTGTTCACCGTGCTCAAGTGGCTGCCGTTCTTCAACATCGACATCAAGAACTGGACGGAACTGGCGTCGTTCATGAACCGGATCGAAGCACGCCCGAGCGTGCAGGCCGCCATCGCCGCCGAAGAGGCCACCCAACCGGTCTGACCGCGCTCCACGGAGGCCGGCCGACGCCGGCTTCCGCCCCCTTCAACCTGGATGAAGCTCCCATGCACAACATTGAACGCGTCCCAAGCGGCCACGCAGGGCGTAGCCGTTCCAGCGCATACGCCGACCTCGTCTGGACCGTGGCGACCTCGCCGGACACCGCCCTGGACATTGCCGGCCAGACCGAACAGGCACTGGCGGCCCTGAGCGCCAACCTCGAACAACTCGGATCGCACCCTTCGCGGATGCTGTCGGCCCAGGTGCTGCTGGCGGACATGCGCGACAAGCCCCTCGTCGACGGACTCTGGGCCCGCTGGCTCGGCGAGGATCCGCAGCACTGGCCACAGCGGGCCTGCTACGGCGTGGACCTGGGCGGCAAACTGCTCATTGAAATCATCGTGACGGCGGCACGGAGATCAGGCGATGGCGCATAACGATCAGATCGACCTGGTGATCCGCACCTGCGACGCCCAGCGCAGCGCCGCCATGCTCGGCGGCCATCTGGACATTTTCAGCCACCTGTTCCACCCCGACCTGACGTACATCCACGCCAGCGGCGCCGTCGACGACCTCAAGAGCTATCTGGGGAAATGCCGCGCCAAGCAATTCGTCTATCACGCCCTCACCCACCAGATCGACAAGGTGACCCGGGTCGGCGAACTTGCCATCGCGTTCGGCGAACTGGACGCCACGGTCACCTCGTGCGGCGTCAGGAAGCACCTGCACAACCGCACGCTCACGGCATGGCAAAAGACCGGAGAGCAGTGGCAACTGCTGGTCTACCAGGCGACGCCCCTCGCGCCGCCGGCCGTCGCCGAAGACCCCGAGGCCGGCTGACCGCCCGAGGGCCTTTTGCCGCCGGCACTCAGCCCGCGCTGGCCGCCTCGTCGATCAGGGCGGCCACCTCGGCGGCCCGCGACGCCAGCGAAGCATGGCTGGCGTCCAGCGTGATGACCTTCCTGGCCCCGAGCCGGGACGACATGAACGCCTGATTGTCCGGATGGATCATGCGGTCCTGGCTGGAAATCTGATACCAGGACGGCTTGCTGCGCCACGCCGGCACGCTGATCGCATCGCCGAAGGTGCTGGCCACCGGCGCCTTCTGGGTGACGGCCATGACCAGCCCTTCCTCGGCGCTCAGATCCTGGCAGAAGCTCTCGTGGAACTTGTCGGCCTTGAGCCACAGGTAGCCGTCGCTGTCCGGCGCCAGGTTCGGCGCAGCGGCGGGCAGGTGCTGCTGGGTCAGGCCGCCGGGGCTCTCGCCGGCATCCGGCGCGAACGCGGCGATGTAGACCAGGCCGACGACATTCGGCCGGTTGCCCGCCTCGGTGATCACCGCGCCGCCGTAGGAGTGGCCGACCAGCAGCACCGGCCCGCTCTGCTGCGCGATCATCTTGCGGGTGCGCTCGGCGTCGTCGGCCAGCGAGGTCAGCGGCATCTCCACCGCGTGAAGGTCCGTGTAGCCCTTGCGTGCGAGCTCGATGATGACCTTGCCCCAGTGCGCAGCGCCGCCCCAGAACCCGTGCACCAGAATGATCGTCGGTTTGTTGCCCATGGTCGTGCTCCTCTCTTCACCCGCGTGATGTCGGAAAGATCAACAGCCGATGGAGTATGGAGCCGTTGCGCCGATCCGGCCATTGCCGCCTGCGCGGTCAGTGGCGGGACATCAGGCCGTGCAGCACGCCCAGGCGCAGGCCGGGTTCCGACGGCATCATCCGCGCGATGCCGAACACCTTGAAGGCGGCCAACATCACCGCCAGCCCGCCGGGCAGGATGCCGTGCCGATGGGGCTGCAGCCCGGCCAGCTTCAGTTGGCGCACGTTCTTGACCTCCAGCAGGCGCAGCGACAGCCGCAGCAAACCGCCGTAGGTGATGCCGCCCAAACCGTCGTCGTTGAGCCGGTTGGCCTTGAGCACCTTGGCCAGCATGCGCGCGGTGCCCGACGAGCCGATGGTCTGCTGCCAACCCTGGGCCCGGTAGCGCCGGGCGACCTTCTCGAACTGCAGGATCGCCACCCGCTCGGCCTCCAGCAGCGCCGCCGCAGACAGCTCGCCCCCGCTGAAGTAACGGGCGCCCAGGGTGCCGCTGCCGACCGCGATGCTTTCGGTGAGCAAGGGCCGGGTGCCCTGCCCCAGGATCAGTTCGGTGGAGCCGCCACCGATGTCCACCACCAGGCGCATGTCCTCGGCGCAAGGGATGGCGTGCGCGACGCCGGCATACACCAGCCGGGCCTCTTCGTGCCCGGAAATGACATCGATCGGGAACCCCAGGTGACGCTCGGCGCTGGCCAGGAACAGCGGCGCGTTGTCCGCCTCGCGCACGGCGCTGGTGGCCACCGCCCGCACCCGGCCGGCCTCGAAGCCGCGCAGTTTCTTGCCGAACCGGGCCAAGGCCTGCCAACCGCGGTCCAGGGCCATCTCGTCCAGCGCGCCGCCGTCGAACCCCTCGGCCAGGCGCACCGGCTCGCGCAGGGTCTTGACCTCCTGAATGACGAATCCCCGGCTGTGCCGGAGCGACTGCCCGATCATCATGCGAAACGCATTCGAACCCAGGTCGATGGCGGCGAACAGGGAGGCGTCTTCTTTCATGGAGGGATCCTTCAGGGTGCCCGGCGCGGGATGCGCAAACCGGTTTGCGCGCAGTGTGCCCCGGAATCGATGACAGCCTGATGACGCGGGCAGGCTGCCGGTCGGGCAACGTCTGTCATGACGCTGTCATTTTCAGGCCGCCATACTGAACCCACACCTCGCGTGCTCTTCACTTCGCTGCCGACCTGGCGGCTTTTTTTTGCCTGCCGTCGCAGCCTGTGCGACGGCGGATCGTCCTTGTGCGCGGATCAGGGTTAGAATCGCCCGGTTCGACACTCACGTTAAGGAAGATCGAGGCATGTCCACCCCCGGCATTTCCCTGCAAGACACCGCGGCACCGGAAGGCGTCTGCTACGGCTGCGGCGGCCGCAACCCCCACGGGCTGCACGTCAAGAGTTTCTGGCACGAAGACGGCGTGCACGTCATGGCCGAGCACCTGCCCGAGGCCAAGTACTGCGGCTGGCCGGAACTGGTGTACGGCGGGCTGCTCGCGATGCTGGTGGACTGCCACTCCAACTGGACGGCCATGGCCTACCATTACCGCAACGAGCGGCGCGACCCCGGCAGCCTGCCGCGCATCGATTGCGTCACCGGCAACCTGGGCCTCAAGTTCATCAAGCCGACGCCGATGGGCGTGCCGCTGACGCTCAAGGCCCGGGTGGAAGGCGACGTCGGGCGCAAGACCCGTGTCATCTGCGAGGTCTACGCCGGCGACACCCTGACCGCCGTCGGCGATTCGGTGTTCGTGCGGGTGGACACCGGGCAGCTCGCCGACGCTGCCCACGGCCGCTGAGCCCGCCGCGCCGGCCTGCGCATGCGTCGATTCCTTCGTTCACCGGGTGAGGAAACCCATACAGATCGCAGCGTAGTCCAGGGCTCCGGGGTTGTCAGACGGGCACGCCGCCGACGGCGCGGCTCGACAACCCGGCCGCAGGGTCTACCTTTACCTGACCGTTTGAACGCCACCGATGGCGCACCGGCGCCACGAGGAACGATGCATGCATGGAACCCGAGTGTGCGGTGCTCCGGCGTCCTGCCTCTGTGCCCTGCCCTGGCTGTTCGGCCTCCTGGCCACGGACGCCGTCGCCGGCGGCATCCTGATCTACGAAGCCGGCCAGGAAGGCAACGGCCTGGCCAACGCCGGGGCCGCCGCGCTGGCCAGCGACCCGAGCGTGCTGATGAGCAACCCCGCCGGGATCACTGAGCTTGCCGGCACCCAGATCAGCGCCAACGCCCAGGTGATACTCGGCGACCTGTCCTTCTCCCGCGACAGCCGCAACGGCTTCGACGGCAACGAAGGCGGCAATGCGCTGCAATGGCTGCCGGGCGCGAGCTTCTTCGTCAGCCACCAGCTCGACGACCGCTCGGCCATCGGCTTCGGCATGTACGGCAACTTCGGCCTGGCCCTGGACTACGACGATGACTGGGCCGGGCGCTATTTCACCCAGGAAGCGGCGGTGATCGGCGTGTCGTTCCAGCCCACCGTCGCCCACCGTTTCACCGACCGGCTCTCAGTGGGCATCGGCCCGCGCATCGTGTACGGCTACTACCGCACCGAAATGGCCATCGACAACAACCTGCTCGGCCTGGCGGACCGGCCCGACGGCCAACTGGAATACAAGGACACCGACGTCGGCACGGGGGTCAACCTGGGCCTGCTCTACACGCTCGACGAGCGCACCCGGATCGGCCTGGCCTACACCAGCAAGGTGCGGCTGGAGTTCAAGGACAAGCCCCATGTGCGCAACGTCAGCAACCCGATCATCAACGCTGCCCTGCGCCGCCTGGATGTCGACGACCTGGAACTGGACATGAACGTGCCGCAGACCGTGCTGCTGAGCGTGGCCCATGACCTGACCCCGCAATGGAAACTGCTGGGCAGCCTCGGCTGGCAGGACTGGAGCGACTTCGGCAACATCGGCGTGGAGGTCGACAGCGACGCCGGCGGCGTCGACCGCACCGTGGACAGGCACTACAAGGACACCTGGCACGCCTCCGTCGGCGCGCAGTACCAGGCCACCCGCCAATGGCGCTGGAACATGGGCCTGGGCTACGACAGCTCGGCCGTGGACGACAAGGACCGCACCGTCGACAACCCGATGGGCGACACTTGGCGGCTGGCGACCGGGGTGAACTATCAGGTCGACGAAGGCCTGGACGTGCACCTGGCCTACACCCTGGTCTGGCTCGGCGACATGGACGACGAACAGACCAAGCGGCGTTCCGGCACGACCCTGTCCGGCACCTTCAAGGACAGCGCCCTGCACATCATCGGCGGCGGCGCGACCTGGCGGTTCTGAGCCGCCGTACGGCAAGACCGGCGCGTTGCCCCAAGGAGTCCGACCATGCCCCTGACCCTCTACTACCATCCGTTGTCGTCGTACTGCCACAAGGTGCTGATCGCGCTCTACGAGCACGGCACCGCGTTCGAAAGGCGCATCATCGACCTGTCCGACCCGGCGGATCGGGCCGAGCTGCAAGCGCTGTGGCCGCTGACCAAGTTCCCGGTGATCCGCGACCACGACCGCCAGCGCGACGTGCCGGAGTCGAGCGTGATCATCGAGTACCTGGATCACGTTCACCGCACAGGGCCGCGCCTGATTCCCGACGGCTGGGAGGCGGCCCTTGAGGTGCGCCTGTGGGACCGCTTCTTTGATCAGTACGTGCAGACGCCCGTGCAGCAGATCGTCGGCGACCGTATACAGAACCGCAACGGCGACCTGAGCGCCCAGCGCAGCCTGCTGAACACGGCATACGGCATGCTCGAACGGCAACTGGCGCCCGGCGCCTGGGTCGCCGGCCCGGACTTCAGCCTGGCCGATTGCGCCGCCGCGCCGGCGCTGTTCTATGCCAGCACGCTGGTGGCGTTCCCTGCGCAGCACCGCCGGCTCGGCGACTACTTCGAGCGGCTGGTGCAGCGCCCCTCCGTGCGCCAGGTGCTGGAAGAAGCCAAACCATGGTTCGACTTCTATCCGTTCGCCGAGGCGATACCCCCGCGCTTTCGCTGACGCGGGTCAGGCCGGCTGGTGACTGGTCACGCAGTGGATGCCGCCGCCCCCGGCGGCGATGGCGTCGATGTTGAGCTGCACCACCTCGCGCTCCGGATACAGCTGCCTGAGCAGGTCCAGGGCCTTCTTGTCGGCCGCCTTGTCGCCGAACTCCGGGGCGATGACCGCGCCGTTGATCACGAAATAGTTGATGTAACCGGCGGCGAAGTCCGGGTTGCCCTTATTGAACTTGCTGCTGCGCGGGTTGAGCGGCGGCGACATGGTGTGGATCTGCAGCGGCCGGCCGTCGGCATCGGTGGCCTTCTTGAGGATCTCCAGGTGCGCCAGGGTGACCTTGTGGTCGTACGACTGCGGGTCGGTGTCGAGGTTGGCGATCACCACGCCGGGCTTGACGAAGCGCGCATAGAAATCGACGTGGGCATCGGTGATGTCCTTGCCCTTGATGCCCGGCAGCCAGATGATCTTGCGCAGCCCCAGGCGCGCCTTCAGTTCCGCCTCGACCTCGGCGCGGCTCCAGCCGGGGTTGCGGTTGGCGTTGACCCAGCAGCTCTCCGTCATGATCGCGGTGCCGTGGCCGTCCACCTCGATACCGCCGCCCTCGCCCACCAGTTCGCTGCGGATGTAGGTCGCCTGGGCCTCGTCGGCGACCCGCCGGGCGATCTTCGCGTCCTTGGCGTGCTGCTGCTTGTTGCCCCAGCCGCTGAAGTTGAAGTCCACGGCGCCCAGTCCGTTCTTGTCGTCGACGACGAAGTTGGCGCTGATGTCGCGCATCCAGATGTCGTCCAGGGCCGCCGTCACGTAGGTGACGTTGGAGGTGCCGCAGAACTCCTCGGCCAGGCTGCGTTCGCCCGGGCGGCAATAGACCGTCAGCGGTTCGTAGCGGGCGATGGTGCGGGCGATGCGGCCGAGGGCCTCTTGCACGTCCTCGGTGAAGTCTTCCCAGATCGCGTCCTGGGCGCCGAAGGCGATGAAGGCCCGTTCGTGCCGCTCGCCTTCGTCGGGCATGAACCAGCGGCCCTCGGCGGCGGCCAGCACAACGGAGGACGGCAGGCCGAGACCGGCCAAGGCGACGCCGGCACCGGCGACGACGGAAACCTGTTTGATGAACTCGCGACGAGTCGGCATGGGGCTGTTCCTGATGAATGGAGTTACGGAGCGGTGGCGGTCTTGAATTTGGTCCAGGTACGCATGCGGGCGCGCATGTCGGCCTGGGGGATGTCCTTGCCCGGGATCAGACGGGCGTAGGTCGCGTCGTCGAGGTAGATGTCCGGGTTGTTGCGCATCGCCGCGTCCACACTGGGCCGAGCCTTGGCGTTGGAAGTCGGGTAGCCGGTGAAATTGCTGATGGCGGCCATGTTCTCCGGACGCATCACGAAATTGATGAATGCGTAGGCGTACTCCGGGTGCTTGGCGTCCACCGGGATGGCCATGGTGTCCATCCACACCGTGGTGCCTTCGCGGGGCACGCGGTACTGGAAGGTGTTGGCCTTGCCGGCGGTGTCGGCGGTGCGCTGGGCCTGGGTCATGTCGCCGCTGTAGCCCAGCGACAGGCACAGGTTGCCGTTGACCAGGTCGGTCACCGGCTGCGACTGGAACTTGCGGATGTGCGGCCGCAGCTTGAGCAACAGGTCGCTGGCCGCCGCCAGGTCTTCGCGCTTGGCGCTGCGCGGATCGCGGCCCAGGTAGTTGAGCACCACCGCCAGCACCTCGTCGGGCGAGTCGATCATCGAGATCCCGCAGTCGGCGAACTTGCCGGCCAGCTCCGGCTTGAACAGCATGTCCAGGCTGTTGACCGGCGCATCGGGCATGCGCTGCCGGATCTGCTGCTCGTTGTAGGTCAGGCCGATGGTGCCCCAGGTGTAGGGCACGGTGGCCTTGTTCGAGTGCTCGTAGCGGCTGCGCAGTTTCTGCAGGCCCGGCTCGACGTCCCCCATCGCGGTGATTTTCGACGGATCCAGCGGCAGCAGGCTGCCGGCGCGCATCAGGCGCTCGGCCACGGTGTCGCCGGGGAAGATCAGGTCGTAGCCGCTGCCGCCGGCCAGCATCTTGGCCTCCAGGGTTTCGCTGCCGTCCATCACATCGTAGATCACCTTGATCCCGGTCTCGGCGGTGAACCGGCTCAGGGTGTCTTCGGCGAAATAGTCGGCCCAGTTGTACAGGCGCAGGGTCTTGTCTTCGGCGTGGGCCGCCGGCAGCGCGCAGGCCAACGTCAGGCACAGCGCGGCGGGCAACCATTGGGTGAGTGCAGGCATATCAGACTCCTTGAGGATTCCAGCGTGCGTGAAGGTGACGGCCGTCCTGGCTGAGCAACGCGCCGTACATCTCCGGACGGCGGTCGCGGTAGATCCCCCAGCTCAAGCGCTCTTCGCGCATGGCCGCAAGGTCCAGCGTCTGCACCAGCACGCCGGTGCTGTCGCGGTCGGCCTCGGCCAGCAGCTTGCCCTTGTGGTCGCTGATGAACGACGAGCCGTAAAAGCTCATTTGCAGGTCCGCATCGGTGGTCGCGGTTTCCCGGCCCACCCGGTTGGAGGCCACCACCGGCAGCAGGTTGGCGGCGGCGTGGCCGCGCATGGTCATCTGCCAGTGGTCGCGCGAATCCAGGTCCGCGCAGCCGGGCTCCGAGCCGATGGCGGTCGGGAACAGCAGCACCTCGGCCCCCATCAGAGCCAGGCTACGGGCGGTCTCCGGGAACCACTGGTCCCAGCAGATGCCCACGCCGAGGCGGCCGAACGCGGTGTCCCAGACCCGGAAACCGGTGTCGCCGGGGCTGAAGTATTCCTTCTCCTGATAGCCGATGGCGTTGGGGATGTGGGTCTTGCGGTACACGCCCAGCAAGCGCCCGTCGGCATCGGCCACGCTCAGGGAATTGAAGTACGCGTTGCCGGCCTTCTCGTACCAGCTCAGCGGCAGCACCACGCCCAGCTCCCGGGCCAGGGCGGCGAACCGCGCAAGGACGCGGCTGTCGCGGTATTCCTCGGCCAGCGCCATATGCTCATGGCGCTGTTCGATGCAGAAGTACGGCGTGGCGAACAGCTCTTGCAGCAGGATGACCTGCGCCCCCTGGGCCGCCGCCTCGCGCACCAGGCGTTCGGCGCGGTCAAGGTTGGCGGCGAGGTTCCAGCTGCACGGCATTTGCGTGGCGGCGATCGTCAGCGTCGTCATGGCTCAACCCTCCAACGGCCAGGCCGGCTGCTGCTGGGTGATGCAGTGCACCCCGCCGCCGCCGTGGGCCAGACGGTTGATGCGCACCGGCACCACTTCGCGGCCGGGGAACGCCCGGGCCAGGGTCTGCGCCGCCACATCGTCGGCCGCGATGCCGTAGGCCGGCATGATCACCGCGCCGTTGGCGAGGTAGAAGTTGGTGTACGAAGCGCAGAACACTTCGGCCTCGGGATCCACGGCTTCGCTGGCTTCGAACAGTTCGATCAGCTCGAACTTGCGGCCCTTCGCGTCGGTGGCCAGCTCCAGCGCACGGCGGTTCTCCCGCGCCACTTCGGCGTAGACCGAGCTGTGGTCATGGGTAGCGTCCACCAGCAGCACGCCGGGACGGGCGAATGCGCACACGCCGTCGACGTGGCCGTCGGTCATGTCGCCGGTCACGTAGTCCGGATCCCCCGGCAGCCAGATGGTTTTGGTCACGCCCAGCAGACGGGCGAAGATCTCTTCCATCTCGGCCTTGCTCACGCCGGGGTTGCGGTTGGGGTTGAGCAGCACCGACTCGGTGGTGATCAACGTGCCCTCGCCGTCCACATGGATCGCGCCGCCCTCGTTGCTCAGCGGCGTGCCGAAGCACTCGCCGCCCAGATGGTTGAGCACGCGCCGGGCCAGGCTTTCGTCCAGGTCGTGGGCCGACTTGCCGCCCCAGGCGTTGAACCGCCAGCTCACCCCGGCCAACCCGTGCTGCGGGTGGCAGACGAAGCTCGGGCCGGAGTCGCGGCACCAGCTGTCGTTGACCGCCAGCGGGATCAGTTCGATGTTCGGCCCGCACAGGGCCTGAGCGCTGGCGACTGCGGATGGGTCGACCACCATCTTCACCGGCTCGAAGCGGGCGATGGCGTTGGCCACCCCGGCGAAATCCTCCTGCACCTGGGCCAGCGTCACGCGCCAGCCCGACTCCCACAGCGCCTGGTTGTGCGGCCAGACCATCCACGTCGCCGCGTGGGGCACCCACTCCGCCGGCATCGTCCAACCGCTGTTGTTGTGTTTGTTCAGTTGCATGGTAAAAAGCCCTTTGTGTTAAGCCATTGTGTTCAGTGAAAAACAGCCTTGGCGGTGATGGCGTGAATGCTAATGGCGCCTTTAAGGGCAAACAAACGATGGATTTAGCGGACAACTGATTAGAGGAACTTATCGATCATGCTCAAACACTGGCCACCGCTCAGCGCTCTGCGTGGCTTCGAAGCGGCCGCCCGGCTGGGCAGTTTCCACAAGGCGGCCGACGAGCTGAGCCTCACCCAGTCGGCCATCAGCCAGCAGATCCGCAGCCTGGAGGCGTACCTGGAGCAGCCACTGTTCTTCCGCGCCGGGCGCAGCGTCAGCCTGACCGACGCCGGCCACGACCTGCTCAGCACCACCCAGGCGATGCTCCAGCAACTGGCGATGGGCATCCGCCGTCTGGGGCAGTACCAGAAGCCCAACCAACTGGTGCTCAACACCACGCCGGCCTTCGCCCGGCACTGGCTGCTGCCGCGCCTGGGGGATTTCCGCCGGCGCCATCCGCAGGTGGACCTGTGGATCTTCAGCACCGACGAAGTGCCGGACATGACCACTCAGACCATCGACCTGGCGGTGCGCGACGACATCAGCGCCCAGGCCGAGTGCAGCTTCCGGGTGCTGCACGCCGACCGCCTGTTCCCGGCCTGCCACCCGAGCCTTTTGGACGTGCCGCCGGCGCAGCGCACCACCCTGCACGGCGAGCGGGAGATGGACTGGAGCCACTGGGCGGTGGAGTCCGGCATCGACGTCGGCCAGCAGGCCCAGGGGCTGAACTTCTCCGATCCCGGCCTGCTGCTGGACGCCGCGTGCGGCGGCCTCGGCATCGCCCTGGTCAGCCGTCTGCTCAGCCGCCAGGCCCAGGCCAACGGGCTGTTGCAGCCCTTGGTGGAGGACACCATCCGCGGACCGAACTGGGCCCTGCTCACCCACCGCGACAGCGAAAGCTATCCCCTGTCCCGCAGCTTCACCGAGTGGCTGCTGGCGCAACTGGCCGAACCCGAGCCTGCGCCGGCGTAAAAAAAAGGGCGGCCAAACGGCCGCCCGAAGCGTGTTGCCACGAGAGTCCTAGAGCGTCAGCTGGCGCTGCTCTTCTTCGGTCAATTGCTGCCGGGCGTGGTCGTCGAGCACTCCGGCGCCCAGCACCTGCACCGGGCTGTCCGGGTTGTAGCCCGGCGCCGGCGCGCGGCTGGCGCCTTCCCGGGTCGGCGCCAATTGCTCGGAGCCGAAGCCCAGCACCTGCACGGTGAACACCGACGCCTGGTTCTGCCGCGCCGCGGCCTGCTGCTGGCGCGCCACGTCTTCGGCCGCTTGGGTCGCCGACGAGGCCGCCGAACTGGCCGAGGTGATCGCCCCGGTGTTGACCGACGCCACCACCGGCACGCCGCTGGCCTTGCCCTGCACCGCGATGTTGGCGGCGTTGACCACGGTCAGGGCGGCGATGTTGACGTTGCCCGACACCCGGATCCCCGCCTCGCCGGCATCGATGGTGCCCAGCGGCGCGATCAGGTCGATGTCCCCCGGCGCCACCTCGGCGATGGGGTTGAGGGTCGCGATCCCTGCGCCGGTGCTCGGCACCGACGGCGACAGGCTGACGTTGCCCCACGTGTCGTAGACCCGCTTGGGCGGCGTGTAGACCACGGTGGTCTTCGAGCCCCGGCCGGCGTTGATGTCGCCTTCGGCCGACCAGCCGACGATGGAGCCGCCGAAGGTGGTCATGATCCGGCTCTGGCCGAGCAGGATGCTGCCTTTGGCGTAGAGCTGGATGTCGCCCTGGCCCTGGGTGACGATGCCGGCGGTGGACGGCGGCGCCGCGCCTTCGATGCCGAACACCTGGCCGCCGCCCGGCGTGAGCATCTGGATGCCGCCGCCGAACAGGGTCTTGACCCCGGCGCCGCCGAACAAGGTGATGTCGCCGTCGTAGCGGATCGGGTTGCCGGCCACGTCGGTGCTCGGGAACAGCGCCGCGATGGCGTTGCGGCCGCGCAGGTAACTGCCCTTGCGCGGGCCGTCGGCGTCGTTGTACTCACGTCCCCCCGCCCGCAGTTCGGCGAAGTACACCTGGCGGGCGAAGATCGACTGCTCGGCCGCCGGCAACGCCGCGAAGAAGGCCTGGGCCTGGGCTTCGCCGCCGCTGAAGCCGTAACGCAGGCTGAGCCAGCTGTTCAGTTCGCCCAGGTACGTCTTGGCCACCTTGCCCGGCTGCGCGCTGAGCGGCACGTTCGGGTCGGCCAGGTTCTGCCGGTCCAGGTAGCGGGCGACGAACCGCGCGTAGTCCGGCCCCTGCGCCCCGGCCCCGGCCTGCAGCACCACGCTGGCGCCCGGACGGTTGTCGCCGACCGCCACCGGCCCGAGGCTGGTGATCGCGGCGCGGTCTTCCATCAGGATGTTGCGCCCGGCGTTGACCTCCAGGGTGCCTGGGCCGGCGATGTCGAAGCTGCTGTAGAGAATGTCGCGCCCGGCCGAGACCCGCGACACGTCCCGCGCATCGCCGTGGATGAACAGGTTGCCGGTGGACGTGATGCTTTCGGTGCCGCGTCCCAGGCCATCGCTCGGCACGGCGGTCGGCTGGCCGAGGTTGGTGCCGGACGCCACGATGTCGCGGCCCGCCAGCATCCACACCGGCCCCGCAGCCTCATACCAGGTGCGCCTGGACAGGTCGAAGCTCAGGGTCTCGCCGCTGCGCACGCCCACAAGATCCCCGGTCAGCGCATAGAAGCGCGCCGGGGCCTGCACCGCGCCGGTAGCCGCATAGGTGTCGGCGCCGAATGCGAACAGCGGGTAACGCAGGTTCTTGTTCGCGGCCACGCCGTCGCTGCCCCGGTTGGTCATCACCGGCGTGCCGCTGACGTTGTCGCCGAAGCCGTTGAACGCCGGGGCGAACGGCGTGGCGACGGACGACAGGCTGGCGCCGGAGCGGTTGATCGCATAACCGCCGGCGTAGATCGAATCCCCCGCCAACAGCTCCAGTTGCCCGGCGTTCGAAGGCGCCAGCAGCAGCGAATAGCCCTTGAGCGGATACACCCCGCCCACCGCACCGTAGGCCGCCGAGGGACCTGCGTAGATCGAGCCCTGCCCGGCCACCGCCCGCAGAACCGACGGATACACGAAGCGCCCGTCGGTCGGCGAGCTGTTGCTGCCCTCCACCGGCAGCGACGAGCTGGCGACGATCTCCGCCATTTGCGTGCTCGGCGTCAGGTTGCCGCCGGCCGAGAACAGGTCGATGGCGGTGTGGTCTGTCCACAGCGAGAACCCGCTCAGGCCGCCGCCGGCGTGCACGGTGCCGTCCGCCGTGGTGAACGGCGTGGAGTTCTGCAGGCGCACCCGGCCCGGATCGGCCGCGCCGCCGAGCACCAGGTCGCCGCGGGTGTTGATGCGCATGCCGGAGTCGCCGGGGATCAGCACCAGGCCGCCGGACGCGCTGCCCAGGGTCGAGGTGAACAGATCGAACGGACGGGTCTCGCGCGGATCCTGCTGGAACGGCGCGGAACCGTACTGCAGGTTGATCCCGCCCACCGCGCCGCCGCTCAGTTGCGCGGCGCCGCGCAGGTTGATCAGCGCGCCCTGCAGGTCATGCTGCGGGGCGGCGGTGCCGCTCTGCCCTGCCCGTGCGGCGAACGACGGGTTGAGCGCGCCGCCGATGCGGATGTCCATGTCGCCGCCGCCGGTCAGTTGCAGGCGGCCGTCGCTGCCCACCCGCCCGGTGC